>JBAZOO010000032.1:0-44903 GCA_041648735.1 Lentisphaeria bacterium | reverse complement strand
TTGCTGAACCCGAGCGTGGTCGTGCCGCTGGTGAGGCTGGTCGCATCAATGCCTCCAGCGCCCAGGGTCAACGTGCCGCTGCCCGTGACCGAGTAGCCGGTGGTCGAGAACTGCAAGCCCCGGGCGCTGAGGTTCGAGTTCAGGGTGACCGTGCCGGCGGAGCCGCCGAAGACCGCGGCGTCCGTGCCGCCGGTGCTGGCGTCGGTCCATTGAACGTCGCTGACGCCATTGGACCAGTTGGCCGTGGTGCTGAGATCCCACGTGCCGTTGCCGCCGCTTGGCGTGACGGGCGTCAGGCCGGGATCCCACGTCAAGGATGCGGCCCAGGCCGGGGAATTCGCCCCCAGCAGGGCGGCGGCCCCAAGGAGGATTTGGGACATTAAGCGTTTCGTTCCCATCGTGCGTTCTCCTGTTGTGGTCAGCTTTCCGTTCATCGTCGTCTCCTTCTTTTTTCCTTGGTGGCGGCCTTGCTTCTTAGCCTGATCTATTCATGAGAAGATGAACTTCGTCCGGACTTCGTGGCTTCGTGGCTTCGCGTGAGTCATTCTTCCGGTCAGGTTCCCTTGTTTCGGTAGAGCGCCGTTGATTCGCCGACGAAGAGCGGCATCTCGGCCGGGTGGATGCACCGCGGCCCGATCCACTCGCTGCCAGGGCGCGCCATCCAGTCGAGGCAGACCTCGAGGTAGGGGGCGATGTCCGGATCCTGGAGGCAGGTCAGGGATGGCCGCAGGAAGGGCGCTTCGCCGGCGTGGTCGTCGGTGGCGCAGACCGCAATGTCGCGGCCCGGCTCAAGGCCATGGTCGGCCAGGGCGCGCATGACGCCGAGGGCGGTCGCGCCGGTCGTGCAGAAGATCGCCGTGGTGGCCTCCAGTTCGCCGCGCCCGATGGCCGCGCCCAAGCTCCGCCGCGCCTGGTGCATCGCCGAGCCGAACGGCGCCGTCGGCGCATCAAACAGTTTCCCCGCGATCCCATGGAGCTGCGTCCACAGGCGCCATTGGTCAATGCGGTCGCGGATGATCGCCCCCCGTGGCTGGGCGTTGACGCAGGCAACCTTCCGGTGGCCGGCCGGCAGCAGCACATCCAGCAGTTTCCGCACTCCGGACGCCGACGCGTTGTAGATGCAGGGGATGCCGAGGGTGGAGCTGTCCATGCCATGCATGACGATGGGGCGCCCGGCCTCCTCGATCTGCTTCACGAGCCAGGCGGGCAGGAGTTCGGCGCCCGCCCCACGGTCAGCGGCATCGTCGGTTGCGCCGGGGAAGAAGAAGGTGGCGTCGAAGCCGCGCAGGGTGGCCGCCACCACCGGGTCGCGGAAATGGATGTAGCTTGCCAGCCGCAATTTCCAGCCCCGGGCGGTCGCCAGCCGGTCAAGCACCTGGTGCAGCAACATCGTGTGAAACGACGGGAAGGCCGGCACGAGCAGCGCCACATGCAGCCCCGCCGCCGTTTGGGTGGCACTGATTTCGTACTTGCCCGTCTTCGACCGCCGCAGGATGCCGCTGTCCAGCAGGTGGCTCATCGCCCGTTCGACCGTGCGGGGGTTGACCCCGAGTTCGGCGGCGAGGCGCTTGCCGGAGGGGAACCGCCGCAGCCGGTAGTCGCCGTGGCCGATCCGGGCCTGAATCGTCTCCGCAATTTCCGCGTAACTAGCCATGCCGGGTCATCATCCTCACAAGATGCACTCCCGGGAAAATACAGCGGTTTTGATGCAGGTCAAGCCGGATGCGCCCAAAAAAAATGCGCCACCCGCGCCGGCCGGCGGCCGGGCTTGCGAACGCCGAGGGTCAGGCGCGAGCTATTGCGAGTCGCCGGCACTCTCTGGTTGGCCCGATTGCCCTATGGACGGCGGGCCGCGGGGGCCGGAGACGGGGACGGGGACGATCATCAGGCATGAACTTTTGCCAAACTCCAGAGGCCGGCACGCCGGCCCCAAAAAGCGTCGACCTGTGGCTTGGCGATCCCAGGGGTGGGTCACGCGGACTGTTCCTGGATCGCCCCAAGGATGGTTCCGGCCAGCCAGATGCGCCCCCACTTGCGCCCGCTGATCTCGCGCAGGATGCCGGCCGCTTCCAGCAGGCCCAGCGCCCGGCTTGCCGTCGGCGTGCTGGATTTCAGCGTCGCCGCCGCCGTCGCCACCGTGATGTAAGGATTGACGAAAAGCTGGTCCAGGAGCGCGGCCACGTAGGCCTTGCCGGCAAACTGGCGCCGCCATTGCTCCCGCAGCTCCAACAGGCGGGTGGCGCGGCGGGCGGCATCCTCCGCGATCTCCGCAACGCCGGTCAGGAAGAAGCGCAGCCAGGCGTTCCAGTCGCCGTGCGTCCGCACCCGTTGCAGGAGGTCGTAATAGTCCAGCCGATGCGCCTCGATGAAATCGGAGAGGTAGAGCAGCGGTTGCCGCAGCCGCCCGCGCTCCATCAGGAACAGCGTGACCAGCAGGCGGCCAATGCGCCCGTTGCCGTCCAGGAACGGATGGATGGCCTCGAACTGCTCATGCATCAAGGCACATTGGATGAGCACGGGCAGCCGCTCGCGCTCATGCAGGAACAGCTCCCATTGCCCGAGGCATGCCATCAACTCCTCCGGCGGCGGTGGGACGTACGGCGCCGACTCCGGGGAGCTTCCCGCCGGCCCAATCCAGTTCTGGGAACGCCGGAACTCACCCGGCGTGGCGTGGTTGCCGCGCACGCCGGCCATCAGCTTGGCATGCAGCTCACAGACCAGCCGCAGCGAGAGCGGGAGCGCACCAAGGCGCGCCACGCCGTATTCCAAGGCCACAACGTAGTTCCGGACCTCCCGCAAATCCGCCTCCCGGCTCCCGCCGCCCGGGGCCGCCGCCTCGTCCAGCAGCACGTCGCTCAAGGTCGCCCGCGTGCCCTCGATGCGCGAGGACAGCACAGCTTCCCGGCGGACCAGCGGCGAGATCAGCAGATTCGGGTTGGGCAGGAGCCGTCCCACTCCCGACAGCTCGCTGAGCGCCGTGTCCGCCGTGGACAGCCGCAGCACCAGTTCGCCATCATACACCAGCTTGGGCGGCAGCGGTGCCGGGATGAAGGCCGTGTAGCCGGTCGCGGTTTTGACGACCCTTCCGGCCTTCGGGCATTTAAAGTTTCTAGCATCCATTGTTCAAAGCCTCGGCAGCTTTGTAAGCAAATATAGCAAGCGTCCGGGTTTTTTAAAGGAATTGGGGGGAAGTTTAAAACCTCCCGCCCGAAAAGAACGCGGGGAATGAATTCACCTTGGCTGTTCCCTTCGCCCCTTTCGCGCGCCGTCGGCGCGCCTTGGAGTGCGGCGAGGATCGCCGCCTTGGGTTCCGCGCTGGAAGCGCGCTCCCGGACAACGCCCCAGGAACCGGCTCCGCCGGAATGGGAAGGCGGCGATGCTCGCCGCACTGTCCCCCACGCAAGCCGCGGCAGCGCCAAAAATCATCCCGGCCGAAGCGGGGGCGGGGCTGGCGGGGGAAGGATGGTCGGGGCACCGCCACGGACTTCCAACCCGCCCTCGCCATCGCGCCGTTCGCCAGCCCGTTCCTCGGCCCCGTCGAGCCGGTCTTCCTGGAAGTCGACCGCCTCGTCAGGCGGTCGGCGTGACGCATCGACCTCGCAGCGGCGGCTTTGTTAACCCAGGCGGCGGTTGACCGCGTCGAGATCGAAGCGTTCGGGGTCGTAGTCCTCGCCGACCCATTCGAGGAGTTCTTTCTGATCCCGCGTCGGTCTCTTCGCGGTCAAGGCCTCCACGATGCCGATGTAACCAGGGAAACTGCCGCAGTCTTCCGGAGGACAGGCGCGCGCGCCACCCAGGCAAACGGGGTACTTCGCGGCGGGATCGAGTGGCAGGGATTTCTCGACGACGATCTCGTGTTCCCAACTGTCGCCGAAGTCGTATTCGTAAATGAACTTCTGCTTCGCGCGCGACACGACCTCGGCCAGCGGCACGCGCTCCTCGTTCTCCATGTCCATCTCTTCCATCTCAGCGGCATCCCTGCCGGTGTAGTAAGCGCCGCTGATGCGGAAGCTGTGCATGTGGCAATCACGCCAGCCCATTGCCGCCTGGATGACTTGGTGCAAATCGCCGAGGGTCGCATTGTCGGGCAGAACCACCCGCCGCCAGATCGGCGGCCGGATATAGCGCAACTGGACCTTGAACTGGATCGCCTTTGCCGCCGGTCTGGCGGGCTTCGCTCGTCGTGTCGTCGTCATGGTGTTCCTTGGCGGTTCGTTCTTTCCTCCCGGTCCATGACCGAGCTTCGTCAGACGACACCTACATCTGCCAATGGTTGAGTATCATGGCGTGATGTCGAGGAGGCGCTCGAGTTCCGCGACGATAGCGAGTGCCGCTTGGGCCTTCGGAGACGGAATATCGGTTGATTCCTGGACACGGGCTCTCAAACGCTCAAGAGCCACCCGGGCCTTCTCGTCGGTTGTGCTCTCTTGGAACGCCTTGAGAAACTCGCGCCAGTATGTCGTCTTGATGCCGCAAAGCTGCACCTCATTGAGCTTGCTCATATACGAGTTCATCATGCCGGTGCGAGCCAGACGGCCGAAGTTCCCCCCTCCGTCGGAGTGCGGCTTGTCCAGAATCTGGTCGGCCTTTGCCGGATATGGACAGACCCCCGTCGGAACTTCAATGCCAGTATCCAGACTGGTCCTGCGTACAGATTGCCAGTGATAGTTTCTGTATTCGGCGGCATATCTGGCTGATTCGACGAACGGCTCAAAGAGGATTGGCGAGCCACTGATGACGTTGCCCAAGACCCAGGGCACGACGACGATCAGATCGTGCTTCGCGCATGCGGCTGCGGTGGCTTGAAATCGTAGACTTGGCTCCGCTTCTTTCGCCAACAGATACCACCCCTTGAGTTCAATTCCCAGGAGGACTTCATCTGTGGAGGTCTTTCGGAGAAGCACGTCGGGGAACGTCTGGGCCTGCCTCACAAAAGAGTACAGAGCGTACTTCTCGTCCGAATCCCACGTGTTCCGGATCAGGTTGAGGGTACGAACAACCTGCTCCTCAATCGTGGCACCCAGCACTGTATTGAGTGTATGAAGATCGGTCGCCATGATACCGGAAATGTGCGTCTCAGTTCGGAAATACACTGGCAAGGAGGAGATCGCCTCGCGCACATCCCGATAGAGCTGGTAGTGTTCATCGTCCGGTCCTGGCAATGACTTGGCAGGCGCCATGGGCGTATTCTTGTTCGTCATGATGTGGCAAGCCTTTCAACTGCTGCTTTGTAGAATTCTGGGATAATCTCAGCACCGCGATACTCCCGTCCAAGGTCATGTGAGACCACGGCACCAGGACAAAGGCCGCCGAAAGGTTCCCAAACGACATCCCCCGTGTCAGTTGATGCTCGAATGGTGCGTTCGATGAACTTAAGGGGCTTCTGGCTTCCGTGAAGACTACTGAACTTGTACTTCATTCCATTCCGGTTGCCTTGGATTCGTTCTGATCCATTGACCTGCGGCTCGCGCCAAACATTGGTGATTCCGACTTCGCATGCGAACTTGGCTCGCATCTTGGCCCACTGGTGGACAGAGATCGGTGATTCACCATCAATGCTGAAAAAAGGCTTGCCCCCGGGGTCGCCGTGCTTGTTGGCGAAGTCTGCCAGTTTCCCAAAGGCGTCAGGAGGGGGATAGTACCACAAGTGGTCGCCTGTAAGGTACTTCCGCGTAGCGGCATTTCGGACTCCACAGGCCTCGTTCGCAAGTCTGAACGGTAGCCCAGTGCGCCGCCATTCATGTCGAAGCCACTCCTGCATGCTGAGGACTCGGCCGCTGGAGCTGAACGTCGCGGCCTTCACGTAGTGCACACAGACTTCCGTTACAACCGGGAACATCCTCAGTGTCTGGGTATTGGCGTTCCCAGCGACGTGACTGAGCCCCTTGTCCCATATGTTACAGCACCGGTACTCCCAGCCGTTGGAAACCAGAGTCGGATGCACAGTGGCCCAGCCGACCTCCGTACACCAGAACCAAAGGGTAGTCTCCGGCGTTGCGAACTGGCTCCATGCCCTGATATGCGGTTCGTACCATTCGCCGAGGGAGTGCGGCTGGTGTTCGTCTCCGGGGAAGCCGCTCACGCCGTACGGTCCGTCGGAGACTATGCACGTGGGGCTGGGCCACTGCGCGTACAGGTTTTCTGCCCGGTCGAAGTGGATGCAGACGGCGTCCCGCGCGTACACATCGCCAGCGACGGGCTCGCGCGTGTGGCCTTGCCACCCGGAGAAGAGCGGAAGCTGTATAGCAGTACCAGTTCTGGTCATCGTAGTATCATATCTTGTCTTGTCGGCACCGTTCTGGGTCGCCCGACAAGTTATTCTCATCTTCCCGCTCTTGCCGACCCGGTGGGGTTCGGGGCGCTCAGACCGGTCTCAATCAGTGCCGCCACCCAGTCCTGAATGCTGACATCCTCTTCCGCCGCCCTGATCCGCAGGCGTTTGTGCGTCTCGGGCTTCAGCCGGATGTGGATCAGCCGAGCCCTCGGTTCCGAGTCCGTTCGCGGTTTCTTGGGGGGCATGTCGACCTCCTGGGTATCACGGCTTGAAATATAGCCAAGATAGACCCGGCGTCAATGGCCGCAGCCAAGTTCACACCCGGTGTCCCCCACGCAAGCCGCGGCAGCGCCAAAAATCATCCCGGCCGAAGCGGTGGCGGGGATGGGGGGGGGAGGATGGTCGGGACGGCGGGATTCGAACCCGCGACCTTTTGTCCCCCAGACAAACGCGCTAACCAGGCTGCGCTACGTCCCGACTTGGAAAAGCAATGGGCGGCTAATGTAACTCCGCTCCTCCCGGCTTCAACCCGCGGCGCCGGGGAATTGCCGGCCGGGCCGGCGCGGCCGTATCCCGGGGCAGCAGGGGGCGCCGTCCTGGCGCATGGTTTCGAGGCAGTCGAAGAAGGGGCTGAGGCAGGTGGCGCGGAGGCGGTAGAAGACTTGGAGCCCATCCTTGCGGCTGGCGACCAGGCCGGCGCGGCGGAGGAGGGCGAGGTGCTTGGAGACGGTGGAGATGTCGGCGCCGATCCGGGCGGTGAGTTCGCAGACGCAGCGTTCGCCGCCGGCGAGCTGGTCGAGGATGAAGAGGCGCGTCGGGTGGGCCATGGCCTTGAGCAGGCGGGCGCGGTTTTCGTAGCGGGCGTGGTCGGGGAGGGGGGTCATCGCTCTTCCGGGGCGCCGCCGGTGGGGGTGGGGTGGGGGGGATGGGTGGGCAGGGCTTGTTGCAGCATGGCGTCGAAGAGGTCGGGGAGGCTGACGATGCCGCGCACGCTGCCGTCGGCGGCGCGGAGGAGGATGGCCGGGTTCTTGCGGTAATGGAGTTGCTGGAGCAGGCTGCCGAACGGTTCGCGGGCGGCGATTTCCAGCAGCTCGCGGTTCACGTAGGGCCGGATCGGCAGGCCGGGGGCGGCGGCGGTGCCGGCGGCATAGAGCAGTTCCGGGAGGGTGACCATGCCGATGATCCGCTCCGGCGCCCCTTCCCAGACGGGGAATTGGGTGGCGCCGCTGGCGGCGGCGGCCTGTTCGACGTCGGCCAAGGTGGCGGTGGCGGGGAGCAGGGGTGGGCGGGCGACGCCGTGGAGGAGTTCGGCGACGGGCCGTTTTTCGACGGCGAAGAAGCGCTGGAGCATGCGGCCGGTGTGGCGGGGCAGCGTCCCCTGTTCGGTGGCCATTTCGGCGAGCAGGCTGAGTTCCTCGTGGATGGAAGGGGGTTCGGCGTGGGCGGCGGCCCCGGCGGTTTGCCGTCGGCTGGCGACCAAGCTGGCCAGCCGCTGGCCCAGCGCGGAGACGGCGGCGACCAGTGGCCAGAGGAGGCCGCCGGCCAGCCGCAGGGGCAGGGCGGCCGCCAGGGCCAGCCGATCGGCGTGGGCACGGGCCAGGGCCTTGGGCAGGAACTCCCCGAGCAGGAGGATGGCCGGGGTGGCGACCAGGGCGTTGGCGAGGCTTTCCAGGCCGGCCGGGACGGTCCGGGCGACGAGGCTGTCGGAGAGGGTGGCGATGCTGGTGTTGACCAGGTTGTTGCCCACCAGGACGATGCCCAGCAGCCATTCGGGGCGGCGGATCAAGGCGGTGGCATGGTGCGCGGCCCGGCGCCCCTGGCGGGCAAGGGTGCGCAGCAGGAGGCGGTCGGCGGAGAACATGGCGACTTCCGCCCCCGAAAAGAAGGCGGAAAGGAGCATCAGGATGCCCAGCAGCAAGAAGGCGGCGGCGGGGTTCAGGGCGCACCTCCCGCCGTGCTGGCCGGGCGCTGGGGGGGGTGGGGGTGGCGCCAGGGGGCGGTGCCGGCCAGGAACTGGATGCGGGCCGCGCCGACGCGGCGGCCCGCCATCTTGATCACGGTGAGCCGGTGGCCGGCGACCTCCACGGCGTCGCCCGCCCGCGGCAGGCGGCCCAGGTTGGCCATGATCAGGCCGCCAACGGTGTCGGCGTCGGTGTCGGGCAGGCGCAGGTTGAGTTCGCGGCGCAAGTCGCGGAGGGAGGCCTGGCCGTCGGCCAGCAGCAGTTCCCCCTCGACCTGGTGGAGCGGCGCGTTGCCGGGCGCCAGCTTGCCGAGGATTTCGCCGCGGATGTCCTGGTCGGTGAGGATGCCGGCGGTGCCGCCGAATTCATCAACGATGACGGCCATGCCGATGGCGCGGCGGCGCAGCTCCTCCAGCAGGGTTTCGACCCGGGCCTGCTCCGGGATCACCAGCACGGGCTGCACGGGGCTGCCCGGTTGGCCGCCGCCGGCGGCGCCGGGGTGGCGGGGGCGGAAGGTGCGCAGGCGGAGCCGGGCTTCGGGCTGGTTCCGCCAGCGGGGGAGTTCCGCCAACTGGATGAACCCCCAGATCTGGTCCAGGTTCCCATGGTAGACCGGCAGGCGCGAATGGCGGCAGCGGCAGGCGAGGTCGAAGGCCTCGGCGAGCGTCAGGGAGTCGGGGGCGCCCTTGACCTCGGTGCGGGGGACGGCCAGCTCGCGGGCGGTGACCAGGGGCAGGCGGAGGATATTCTCGGCCAGTTCGCGGGCGTGGGCGGAGGTGGCCCCCGCCTCGTGGCCGTGGGCGAGCATGGCGGCAATCTTCTCGCGCGAGATCAGCCCCCACTCCGGCGGCTGCCGGCGGCCGGTGGCGCGGCAGGCCAGGCTCAGGAGGGAGTGCAGCAGCCAGCGGATGGGCCGGCACGCCCGGCTCAGCCCGTGCAGGGGAATGGCCAGCATCCGGGCCAGCGGCAGGCTCGCCTGCGCCGCCACGGTCTTCGGGAGGACTTCCCCGAACAGGATCAGCAGCAGCGAGCTGACGGCAATGGCGGCGAGGATGCCATGCCCCCGCAGGAACTGCCGGCAAAAAGCGGCCACGACACTTGCCAGCAGGATGTTCACGAGGTTGTTGCCGACCAGCACGGTGGTCAACAGCCCGGAGGGATCCTTGAGCAGCGCCACCACGGCCCGGTCGGCCCGGCCGGCCGGCCGGCGGGAAAGCCGGCGGACCTGGGTCGGCGCCAGCGAGAACAGGGCGGTCTCGGCGGCGGAAAAGGCGGCCGACAAGGCCAGCAGCACGACCACCGCCGCGCCGTAGGCGGCGCAAATCCACAGCGCTGGAGGATCCTCAGCCATAAGTGCCGGGCGCAGCCACCGGCGTCAAACCTCGTTGGTGGCATCGAAAATGGACTGGTGCATCAGTTCGCAGCGGACGCCGACGCCCGCCATCATTGCGTGCAGTTCGCGTTTGAGGGCGCCGACGTCGCTGCCGGCTGGCAGCCGCACGGTCAGGACCATCCAGTAGACTTCGTCCCGGACCAGGGTCGCCAGATCCTCGATGTTGATCCCCTTTTCCCGGAGGAAGCCGGAGAGGGTGGCGACCAGGCCGGTCTTGTCGGGCCCCGAGGCGGTGATGACGTAGCGGCTCCCCGGCGCGCCGCCCGGGCGGCGCTTCCGTGGCGGGCGGTAGGGGCGGATCCCCACCTCCCAGGGCGCTCCCGGCTGGATCGCCCGCAGCCGCCGGCGCACTTCCGCCGCCGTGACGGTGGCGGGCAGGGCGACGATGCAGATCATGGTGAAGTAGCCGCCGAGCACGGTCTGGCTCAGGTCAGCCAGGTTGCCGCCCAGCTCGCGCAGCGCCCCGGTGACGTCGGCGACGATGCCGACCCGGTCCCGGGCCATGATGGAAATGACGAATTCGTGGGGCATGGAGGGGTTCCGTTCCTTTGGCGGCCGGCGGGGCCGCGGACTCCGCAACCGTTGCCGGCCCCATAGTTTACCACTGCCGCGCCGTTTTACACCCGGCCGGGCGGCCCCGGCGTGGCGGACAAAGCTTCCGCCATGGCGGCGGGGGGAGTTTAGAATATATTACCCCTTCCGTCATTCCCCTGCCGCGCTGCCGGCGAAGGAGGCTGTTGAGGGGTGGCAGCGCAAAGCCATCCAGGCAATGGCGGGATGGAAAGGCGAAGCGGCCGATGTTGGATCACCAGCCATGGCTTGTCGCGTTGGGCTTTGGGGTGGGGGCTCTGGGGACGCTGATCGGCGCCGGTGGCGGCTTCGTCCTGGTTCCCGTCCTGCTGCTTCTGGAGCCGCGGCAGAATCCGGAAACCATCACCAGCATCTCCTTGGCCGTGGTCTTCTGCAACGCCTTGTCAGGCTCATGGGCCTACGCCAGGATGCGGCGCATTGACTACAAGTCTGGCTGGCTCTTCGCCGCCGCCACCATTCCTGGCGCGATTGCCGGTGCCTTGAGCACGAACTACATCCCGCGCCGGGAGTTCAATGGCGTCTTTGGCGTCGTGATGATCCTCGCGGCGGCCTATCTGATGTTCCACCGGAATAACGACACGCGGGATCTCGCCGAAGCCCGGCGGAAAGGGCATTCCATCCGGACGGTCGTGGAGCGGGACGGCACCGCCCACGCTTATTCCTATGACCTCAAGCTGGGGATGGGGCTGAGCGTGGTTGTCGGCTACCTCTCCAGCCTGCTCGGCATCGGGGGCGGGATCATCCATGTCCCAGCCCTGGTGCGGCTCCTGGACTTCCCGGTCCACATTGCGACGGCCACCTCGCACTTCATCCTGGCCATCATGGCGTTGGTGGGAACCATCGTCCATGTCGCGAGCGGCTCCTTTTCCCGGGATTCGGCCTGGCAGACGGCCCTCCTCGGGGTGGGTGTCCTGTTCGGGGCGCAGGCGGGGGCGTGGCTTTCCAGCCGGATACATGGAAGATGGATCATCCGCGGCTTGGCGGTGGCGCTCGGCCTCGTTGGCATTCGGATCCTCGCCATGGTGGTCCAGGGGTGAGCCGCCCTTGCCGCTTTTCTGGCGGCGCGGTGGCAAATCGGCGGCGGCCGGCCACATTATGATTCCTTTGGCGCCTGGGGCCGTACGGGCCGCTCCGCCCCTCGCCCCGCCGTCCGCCGGGGCGGCGGATCGGCGGGCGCACCGCGCCCCCTCCCCCAGCCCCGCATCGCCTCGATTCATTCCAGTGATTGTTGATTTTCAGGATGGTTAGATGATGAAGCCGAACGAACAGCCCCCGCCGCCCGCCGCCGAAACCATGCCGGTCCCCACCGACTTGCCGGTGCCGGAAGAGGCCGCCGCCGCCGCGCCGCCCACCCCCGCCGCCGGCGCGCCGCCGCCCGACCCCATGGCGGAATTGCGGGCGCAGGTGGCCGACCTGACGGAGAAGTATTTGCGTGCCCGCGCCGACTTCGACAACTACCGCAAGCGGATGCAGCGGGACTTGCAGGAGATCCGAATCCAGGAGCGGCTGGCCGTCGCCCGCGAGTTCCTGGCGGTCATGGACCATTTCCAGATGGCCCAGGAGCAGTTCGACAAGGGTGCCGACCCGGCCGTGGTCAAGCAGGGGTTCACCATGATCCACCAGCAGTTCAAGGGGGTGCTGGGCGGGCTCGGGATCGAGCCGCTGGTGGTCGAGGGGCAGCCGTTTGATCCGCGCCAGCACGAGGCGGTGACTGAGGAGCCGTCGGCGGAGCTGCCCGCCGGCACGGTGCTGCGCCAATGGAAGGCCGGCTACCGGTGCGGCGAGACGCTGCTCCGGCCGGCGATGGTCGTGGTCAGCAGCGGTCCGGCTGCCGGGGCCGCCGCGCCGCAACACTCTTGACGGGGGGACGCCAGATGGCTGCCGATTTCTATGAACTGCTCGGGGTGCCCCGGAACGCGTCGCCGGAGGAGATCAAGAAGGCGTACCGCAAGCAGGCGCTGAAATACCATCCGGACAAGAATCCCGGCAACAAGGAAGCCGAGGAGAAGTTCAAGGAACTCTCCGCCGCCTACGAGGTGCTGAGCGACCCGCCGAAGCGGCAGCAGTACGACCAGTTCGGCCACGACGCCTACACCCGCCGGCGCGGCCCCGCCGGCGCCGGCCCCGGAATGGATCCGTACGACATTTTCAGCCAGGTCTTCGGCGGCGGCATCTTCGACAGCTTCTTCGGCGGCGGCGGCCGGGAGGCCGCGGACGTGTCCGGCGCCGACCTGCGCTACGACTTGCAGATCGATTTCGAGGAGGCGGTGTTCGGGGCGGAGAAGGAGATCGAAATCCCCCGCGCCGAAGCCTGCGAGCATTGCCAGGGCAGCGGTTGCGAGCCGGGCAGCTCCCGCCGGCGCTGCCCGCAGTGCGGCGGTTCCGGCCAGGTGACGGTTTCGCAAGGGTTCTTCCACATCCGCCAACGCTGCCCGCAGTGCGGCGGCCAAGGCGAGGTGGTCGAGAAGCCCTGCCGCCAGTGCCGCGGCGAAGGGATTGTCGAGCGGGTGAAGAGGCTGCAGGTCCGCATTCCCGCCGGGGTCGACACCGGCACGCGGATGCGCCTCGCGGGCGAAGGGGAGGCGGGGCGGCGCAACGGCCGCCGCGGCGACCTCTATGTCGTCCTCCATGTCCGCGAGCACGACCTGTTCAAGCGGGAGGGGGATGACCTGGGCATTGACTATCCGCTGCCGATGCTGACCGCCGCCCTGGGCGGCACGGTGGAGATCCCGACGCTGGCCGGGGCCGCCGAGATCACCATTCCCGCCGGAACCCAGACGGGGACGACTTTCCGCCTCCGCGGCAAGGGGGTGCCTTCCCCCCGGGGCCAGGGGCGCGGCGACCTGCTGGTGCGGATGGTCGTCGAAGTGCCCAAGGAACTGGGGAAAGCCCAGCGCGAACGGCTGGCGGAAGCGGCCAAGGATCTTCCGGCCGCCGCCTACCCCCGCCGGCGCGAGTTCCTCCGCCGCGCCGCCCGCTTCCTGGGATGCGCTTGATCGACTGCCATGTCCATGTCTTCCCCGACGCGGTCGCCGCCACGGCGGTGCCGGCCCTGGCGGCGCGCTGCGGCCTGCGGCCGGCGGGCGACGGCACGCGGGCGGCGCTGGAGCGGCAGTTGGCCCAGGCGGGGGTCATGGCCGCGCTGAACTGCCCAATCGCCACCAAGCCGGAGCAGACGCTGGCGATCAACAATTGGGCGGCGCGCGCCAACCGCTTCCCCGTGTTCAGCCTCGGCACGGTCCATCCCGACACGCCCGGCCTCGGCGGCGAACTCCGCAGGGTCAAGCAACTGGGGCTGCCTGGCATCAAGCTGCATCCCGAATACCAGGGGTTTGCCTTGGACGATCCCCGGCTGGAGCCGGTCTGGGAGAGCTGCGCCACCCTCAAGCTGCCGGTGCTGCTCCACGCCGGCGCCGACCTTGGCTTCCCGCCGCCCTGGCGCACCCGGCCGGCCGATTTCCGCCGCTTGCGGGAGCGCTGGCCGCGTCTGCGCCTGGTGGCCGCCCACTTCGGCGGCTGGCGGATGTGGGACGAGGTGGAGCGGGAGCTGCTCGGCAGCCCCGTCTGGCTGGATCTTTCCTTCACCGGCGAGCTGCCGGCCGAGCGGCTGGCGGCCATGGTCCGCCGGCATGGGGCGGAACGCGTCCTGTTCGCCAGCGACACGCCTTGGGACGACCTGGGCGCCGCCGTGGCCCGCTTCCAGGCCCTGCCGCTCACCCCCGCTGAACGGGAACGGGTGGCCTGGCGCAACGCCGCCGAGCTGTTCCAGCTTCAGCTCCCCGCATAGCGCCGGCCGGCGGCCATCGCCAGGGGCGCGCCCAGGGCAATCAGCAGCCCGAGGCCGGCCAGGGACGGTTCCAGCAGCAGCGGCCAGCTTTGCAGCAGCGGCAGGAGATGGATGAAGCGGGCGACGCCGCGGCGGGTCTCTTGCGGACTCCGCGGCCCTTGGCCGTGCAGGCGGCGGCTGGCGTCGGCCAGCAACGCCACCGCCAACGTGAGGATGGCCAGGGCGGCGGCGACCCCCGGCAGCCAGAGGCTGACCGCATGGGCGAACGCCACCATGGCGAAAACGGCTCCGTGCAAGGCGGCGCCCGCAAGGGGCAGCCAGGCCAGGCCACCCACGTGGGCGCTCCGGTTCTCCTTCAGCGAGACGGCGGTCAGGCCGGCCACGTAGAGCGTCACCGCGACGGCCAGCCACGCCGGCCAGGAACCCCAGCCAGCGACCGGTGCCAGCAGCATGACGCTGAGGCCGCGGCACAAGCCCATGGAAAGGGCGGCCGCGGCGCCGCCGAGCGGCTTGCCGACCAGGGTGTAGGCGAAGATGCAGGCGAGGAGCGCCAGGCCGGTCGCGCCGGCGTGGAAGCCGAGGCTGAAGGCGGCCCCGAGGGCGCCGCCGAAGGCGAGGATCATGGCGAGGGCGGCCTGCTCCACCGGCACCGTCTGGTGCGGCAGGGGGCGTTCAGGACGCAAGATGGTGTCGATGGGCAGGTCCACCAGGTCGTTCAGCAGCAGGCCGCCGCAGTAGAAGCCGAAGGCGGCGAGGACGCCCAGCCCCAGCCGTGCCGGCTCCGGTGGCTGGCCACAGGCGAGGGCGTGGAGGGCGGCGCCGGCCAGCGGATCGCCGGGCACGGTCAGCAGGTTCGGGAGGCGGAGCAGTTGCAGCCAGCCCCGGAGGTATTGGCGGAGGGTGACGGTGCGGCGGTTGCCCATATGGAGAACGAATAAGGAGAACCCCAAGCCGGGGTTCTCCTTGTGGTGGGTGGGGGATTCTGGATCGGGGGCGTCCGTTCAGGGCGCCGGGGCCATCGGCACCTTCAGGATGGTGACGCCCGGCTTGAGGTCGGCGTTGCCCTTGATCTGCGGGTTCAGCCGCAGGATGGCTTCGACCGTGGTGCCGTACATCGGGGCGATGGTTTCCAGCGTCTCATTCTCGAACACCGAGGCATCCATCGTCTTGTCGCTGGGGATGGCGGCGGCGGTGGCGGCTGGAGGGGCGGCCACTTCGGCCGGCGGCGCGGCGGCCGCGCCGGGGGCCGGCGGGGCCGCGATCTCCGGCGTTGCCGGGGCGGCGGGCGCGCCGGTGGCGGCTGGGAGGAGCAGTTCCTGGCCGACTTGCAGGCTGTCGCTCTTGAGGTTGTTCAAGGTCCGGATGTCGGCGGCATGGACACTGTGCTTCTTGGCGATCAGCCAGAGGCTGTCACCCGGCTGCACCTTGTATTTCTCGCCGGGGGTGGGGGCGGCGGCCGGGCCGGCGGCCGCCGGCTTTTCCGGGGCGGCGGCGGCGGCGGGTGCCGTTGGCGCCTTGGGCTTGGGCACCGCGCTGGCCGCGACCTTCTTCAGCCGGGGGATGCGGGCGGCGGCCTTGGCGTCGTACTTGCCGCCCGGCGGGATTTGCAGGGTGCGGCCAACGCGCAGCACCGCCTTCGCCGTCATCTTGTTGAAGGCGGCGAGTTCGGCGACGCTGACGCCATGGATGGTGGCGATGCGGGAGAGGGTGTCGCCTGGCTTGACCGTGTAGGTCAGCGGCTTGACCGCGGGCGGGGCGACCGGCTTCGATGGCTTGGCCAGCCCCTGTTCCAGGGCGGCGGCTTCCTTGGCGGTGAGTTCGGGGGTGGTGGGGGCCGGCGGGGTGAGTTCCGGGGTTTCGGCCGGCGCGGGCACGGCGGGGGGCGGCACCAATTGGCGGGGGCCGAGCAGGCCGGGATCCTGCGGTTTCGAACTCCGGCAGCCGGCGGCCAGGAGCAGGCTGGCTACGCCGAGGGCCATGACGGTTTTGGAACGGATGCTGATCATTCTCCCAATCTCCTCTTCACAAGCTCGCGGAACTGGTTCCCACGATCGGCGTAATTCACGAACATGTCCATGCTGGCGCAGCCGGGGGACAGGAGCACGGTGTCGCCGGCCCCGGCATTCTCCACGGCGTCCTCGACCGCGGCGGCCAACGACGAAAACTCCTTGCAATATACAATGTCCCGCCATTGCTGCGCCAGTGCCTCCCGGCATTTGCCGATGAGCGCCACCTGCTTGACCTGGCGGGCGAGCAGGGGGCGGAGGGTGGAGAACTCGAGCCCCTTGTCCAGGCCGCCGGCAATGAGCAGGACGCGGCCGCGGGTTTCCGGCCCCACCGCTTCGAGGGCGCGCTGGAGGGCATCCGGGTTGGTCGCCTTGGAGTCGTTGATGTAGCGCACTCCATTTTTGACGGCCACCAGCTCCAGGCGGTGGGCGCTGGGGGCGAAGCGTTCGAGGGCCGGCCGGATGGCGGCGAAGGGCACGCCGGCCTGTTCGGCCAGGGCGCTGACGGCGAGGACGTTTTCGAGGTTGTGGCCGCCCTTGAGCTTGAGCGCGTCCCGGTGCAGCAGCCGTTCGCCGCGGCGGCAGAGCCAGCCATCGGCGGCGACGTAATAGTCGGGGGCCGGGCCGGGGCCGCCGCTGGGCGGGGCGAGCTGGAACAGGGTCGGCCGCGAGCCGGCGCCGGGCAGGGCGGCGCGGATTTCCGGCAATTCCAGCAGCTCGGTGCGGAGGATCGCCTGCTCGGCCCGGGCGAGGTGGCGCAGGATGCGGGCCTTGGCGGCTGCGTAGGTGCCCATGCCGGCATAGCGGTCCAGATGGTCGGGGGTGATGTTCAGCACGGCGGCGGCCCGGGGGGCGAAGCGGTCGGCCGTTTCCAGTTGAAAGGAGCTGACCTCGACCACGGCCCAATCGAGGTCGGCGGAGCGGCGGGCCGCCTCGGCCAGCGGGTAGCCGATGTTGCCGGCGGCCACGGCCCGGAGGCCGGCCTCCGCCAGGCAGGCGGTGAGCAGCTCGGTGCAGGTCGTCTTGCCGTTGGTGCCGGTGATGGCCAGGGCCGGGCAGCGGAGATGGCGGAAGCCGAACTCCAGCTCGCTGATGACCGGGCAGGGCAGGGCGGCGGCCAACCGCCCAAGGACGCTGCTGGGCGGGATCCCCGGGCTGACCACGGCCAGTTCGGGCGGCGGCCCCGGCCACTGGTCGCGCCCCCAGGCGAGATGGACGCTGACGCCGCGTTCGCGCAGCCGCTCGGCCCGCTCCCCGAGGGCGGGGGAGTCGGCGGCGTCGAGCACGGCGGTGGCCAGGCCAAGGGAGGCGCCCAGTTCGGCGGCGGCCAGGCCGCTGACGCCCAAGCCGAGGATCAGCAGCCGGATCGGGGCGGATTCGGGGTTCGGGGTGGGGGGCATGAGGCCATACTATAGCGCCGGTGCCGGCTGGAACCGGCCCTTGGCCAAGGGGTCTCACGGTTTAGGCATGTCCCAGGTTCCGCCATCCAAGCACGGGAGGATGCGGCCATGATGGAAGCCGACATCAGCCACATTACCCTGTCCAACGAGGGGTTTGTGGTGATCCTGAAGCTGAAGGGTGATCCCCGTTCCGTGCCGTTGTTCACCGGGATTCCCGAAGCCTACGGGATCGCCTTGCCGCTGAACAAGATCCGCCCGCCACGCCCCTTGACCCACGACCTGCTGAAACATCTGCTGGACGTGCTCGAGTGCCGCTTGCTCCGCGTCGAGATCCACCGCCCGGACCTGGGAAGCTACCTGGCGACCCTCTTCCTGCGCCACCCCGACGCCAACTTCACCATGGACTGCCGGCCGAGCGATGGCCTCGCCCTGGCCATCCGCTTCCATGCGCCGATCCTGGTCGAGGATGGGATCGCCGACGAGTGCGGAATCCTGGTCAATGACGGGGTGGATGCCGGGGAAGACGGGGATGGCGACGGCGATGGTCTCGCCGGCAGCGACCAGCCGCCGCCGGCCAACCGCCTCTCGCTCCTGCGCCGGCAGATGGCCGCGGCTGTGCGGCGGGAGGCCTACGAGGAGGCGGCCCGGCTGCGGGACGAGATTTGGCGGGAGACCCATCCGCTGGAGCGCTGAGCGCCCCCTTCGGCGAAAACGCCGGGTCACGGGCCGGAATGCCGGTGCGGCCTTCCCGTCATTCCCACTCGATGGTGGAGGGAGGCTTGGAGGTGATGTCGTAGGCGACGCGGTTGATCCCCTTCACCTCGTTGGTGATCCGGGTCGAGATCCGGGCCAGCAGCGCGTGCGGCAGCGGCACCCAGTCGGCGGTCATGCCGTCCGAGCTGTGGACGGCGCGGATCACGCAGGTGAAGTCGTAGCTCCGGCCGTCTCCCTGGACGCCGACGCTCTGGATCGGCAGCAGCACCGCGAAGCTCTGCCAGACGCGGCGGTACCAGCCGGCCTTCTTGATCTCCTCGCCGACAATCCGGTCGGCCTCGCGCAGGATGTCGAGCTTGGCGCGGGTGATCTCCCCCAGGCAGCGCACCGCGAGGCCGGGGCCGGGGAATGGCTGGCGCCAGATCATCTCCTCGTCCATCCCCAGCTCCTTGCCGAGGGCGCGGACTTCGTCCTTGAACAGCATCCGCAGCGGTTCGACCAGCTTGAAGCCGAGTTCCTTGGGCAGGCCGCCGACGTTGTGGTGGCTCTTGATCACCTCGGCGTGCTTGCCGATGCCGGAGCTTTCGATGACGTCGGGATAGAGCGTGCCCTGGGCCAGGTAGTGGGCGTTGGGGATTCCTTTCGCGGCCTGCTTGAAGACGGTGATGAACTCGTGGCCGATCACCTTGCGCTTGCGCTCGGGCTCGGTGACGCCGGCCAGGCAGTCGAGGAAGTGGTCGGCGGCATCCACCTTCTTCACCCGCACCCGCAGCTTCTTCGCGAAGACTTCCATCAGCTTGTCCGCCTCGCGCCAGCGCAGCAGCCCGTTGTCCACGAAGATGCAGGTCAGCCGGTCGCCGATCGCCTTGTGGATGAGCAGGGCGGCCACGGCGGAGTCGACGCCGCCGCTGAGGCCGCAGACCACCTGGGCGTCGCCGACCTGGTTGCGGATCGTCTCGACGGCCTGCGCGACATAGGCGCGCGGCGTCCATTTCGCCTGGCAGCCGCAGATGCCGCGGACGAAGTTGCGCAGCATCCGCTTGCCATGTTTCGTGTGGACGACCTCGGGGTGGAACTGCACCCCCCAGAAGCGCTTCTTCCCGTTCCAGACCGCGGTGTTGGGGACGCGCCCGCTTTCGGCGATGGGCTGGAAGCCGCGGGGCAGCTTGACCACCTCGTCGGCATGGCTCATCCAGACGCCGGACTCCGCCGGAATGCCGGCGAACAGCGGGTTGGCGGTGTCGGCGGTGAGCGTCGCGGCGCCGTATTCGCGCGAGCCCGCCCGCTTCACCTCGCCGCCCAGCAGCTTGGCCATGAGCTGGAGGCCGTAGCAGATGCCGAGGATCGGCAGCCCCAGCTCGAAGATGCGCGGATCGACGCTGGGCGCGCCGGGCTGGTGGACGCTGGCCGGGCCGCCGCTGAGGATCAGGCCCGCCGGGTTGTGCTTGCGGATCGCCTCGACGGAAATCGCCGAGTCAACAATCTCCGAGTAGACATGCGCCTCGCGGATGCGCCGGGCGATGAGCTGGGTGTATTGCGACCCGAAGTCGAGGACGAGGATGGTCTGCGGTGGCTGCTTCATGGTGGGCGGCGGCGTCCTGGGGGGGGGAGGGGAAATGGCGGAAGGGTACTATACTCCGTCACTCAAGCTGGCCCCGGGGGGGGGCGCCGCCGGGATGGATTCCCCGGATCCAACGATTCGAGCCTTCACCACGAAGTCACGTGGGACGCGAGTTGCGGGCTGGCGTGGGCGGTAGATCTCCGGGGCAAGGGCGGGACGGAGCATGGGCGTCCGCCGGGTGCCCGGATTTACGCACTGTTAAATATTGGCATGAGCGGGGCCGTTGCGCAGGGGGGAACGGCACCGGGGATGGTGCCACCACTTTCCCGGCCGCGGGGCGGACATTTCAGGTTATAGTATGTCAATCCCGGCTTTGCCGGAACCAGGCCCCGCCCGCGGGCCGGGGCGGCGCATGAGGCGGCCAGCCCGGGTTCCGGCGGCGGGGCGCACGAAAGAAAGCGGTCCATGAGCCTCCCCCTCCCCCTGGCGAGCAACGTCGCCCTCTATGCCTTCGAAACCTCCGACTTCGTTGGCCGCGGGATCGTCGTCCTGCTCTTCCTGATCTCGATCTACGCCTGGATCCTGATGCTGGAGAAGTGGATCGTCGTCCGCCGCGCCCGGGCCGAGGTGGACGCCTTCCTCGACAAGTACCACGCCGCCCGCGGCCCGCTGGAGCTGCTGCACCAGGACGACAAGCTCGCCGGCCCCCCCGCCGAGAGCTACCGCGCCGCCATGAACAGCCTCATCGAACTGCTGGAGCTGGACAGCCGCACCCTCGACCTCTGCTGCCGGGAGCGCCGCCTGCCGCGGAGCCTCAGCGAAGTCGAGCTGGACAAGATCCGCAACGCCATGGAACGCACCAACGGCCGGATCAACGCCGACCTGGAGCACCGCCTGCCGGTCCTCGGCACCACCATCAGCGTCAGCCCCATGCTCGGCCTGCTCGGCACCGTCTGGGGCATCATGGTCGCCTTCTGCGCCTTGGCCGAGAAGGGGAAGCCCGACATCGCCGCCCTGGCGCCGGGCGTCAGCGGCGCCCTGCTCACCACCGTCGCCGGCCTGGTTGTCGCCATTCCCGCCGCCATCGGCTACAACTCCCTGGTCACCAAGATGCACCGGGTCACCAGCGACCTCGACGACTTCACCGACGAACTGCTCTTCAGCCTGCGCTTCCTGCCAGGCCGCTGACCCATCCGAGGGCAATCCCGTGCGCCGCCGCTACAAAACCAAGCTGAAACTGGTCACGGACGTCCAGCTCACCTCCTTCATGGACATTTCGTTCCTGCTGCTGATCGTCTTCCTGATCACGGCGCCGGTGCTGGAATACGGCACCGACGTGACTCCGCCGCGGATGAACGCCAAGCCGCTCGATGCCGACAAGAGCCGGATCGTCACCCTCAACGCCAAGGGCCGCATCATCTTCGACAAGCAGGAGACCGCGCTGCCCGACCTCGAACGGGCGCTGCGGCTGCTGGTGGAGCGCACCCCCGAACTCGTCGTCCTTGTCCGGGCCGACCAAGGGCGCGACTACGGGCAGGTGATCGAGTTGCTCAAGGCCGTGAACAAAGCCGGCGTCAAAAGCGTCTCCCTGGTGACCGAAGCCGAAGATTTGTAGCCGCCTTCCCCCCCCTGCCATGATCGCCACCCTGACCACCGCCCATGAGCGCCTGGACACGCCGCGGCCAGCCGTGCGGCTCACCGCAGTGCTGCTGCACGCCCTCTTCCTCGGGCTCTTCTGGCTGGCGGGCTGGTGGCAGAGCCTGCAGCCGGTCAAGCCGCCGCCGGTCAGCGTCTCCCTGGTCTCCCCGGCCCAGCTCAAGCAACTGGAGCGGGAATCGCGCCAGGCGGAGCAGGACAAGCCGGAGCCGCCCCCCAAAGTCGAACCCCTGCCCGACGAGCCGGAGATCGGCGAAGCCCCGCCGCCGCCGCCGCCGCCGCCAACTCCGCCCAAGCCGGCCGTGACGGCGGTCGAGAAGCCGCCGGCCCCGCCGCCGAAGCCGCCGGCCCCGACCGACAAGCCGGCAATCAAGCCGCCGGAAAAGAGGAAGCCGGAGCCGCCGCCACCGCCCCAGCCCACGGCCGCGGAACGGCGCGCGGAACGGATAAAAGAGATGCGCCGGAGCCTGCGGAAGCCGGCGAAGCCGACGCTGGCGGCGCTGAAGCCGGGGGCACCCCCCAAGATCAACGCCAACGACATCAAAGAGCGGCTGATGGCCGGCGTCCCCAACCCGGTGGTCACCCCCCGGTTCGCCAGCGGCGCCGCCGCCGCGGTCTCCAGCGATGCCGCGGCGGAGTTCTTCAGCGCCCTGAAGGCCGAGCTGGACAGCCGCTGGCGCGAGCCGAGCCGGGCCGAAGTCGGCGGCGCCACCCCCCGGGTCCTCGTGCGCCTGGTGATCCTCAATGACGGCACGGTCAAGGTCGCCAGCGTCGCCCGCGCCTCCGGCGTCGGCGCGATGGACGCCAGCGTCCGCCAACTCATCGCGGCGCTGCAAAAGCTGCGGAGTTCGCCGCGCCAGTTCAACATCGCCGCCAGCCAGCTTGAGGTCGAAGTCGCCTTCGAGCTGGACTGAGCCCCGGCCATTCATTTGCCGGCCACAGGCATTCCATCACCTGGGAGCGCCGAGCCCCAGCTCGGCGTTTCAACGGCGGTGCGCCGGGGCGCGGGCCGGCCGGCGCCGGGACGGCAGCAGGTCATGGGCGCACCAGGCGGCGCCGATTAGCAGGGGGAGGATGAGCAGCAGGCGGGCGGCCAGACTGAAAAAGGCAAAAAGATGCTTGCATGTTTGGGCGGCGCTGCCGGCCGGGCTTCCCTTTCCCGGAAAGGGGCATACATTCCCGGTGCGTCGCACAGGGAAAGGTTGTTGGGTGATGGCATGACGGCGGCAGGACAGGGGACGGCAATCCGGGAGGCGCTGACGGACGAGGCGGCGATGCGGCTGGCGTTGCGGCTGGCGGAGCGGGCCGCCGCCGCCGGCGAGGTGCCCGTGGGCGCGGTGGTGGTGGCCGGCGGCCGGGTGGTCTCCCGGGCCTGGAACCAGGTCGAGATGCTCAAGGATGGGACGGCCCACGCCGAGATGGTTGCGTTGACCCAGGCGGCGGCGGCGCTGGGCGACTGGCGCCTCACCGGGGCGACCTTGTACGTGACCAAGGAGCCGTGCGCGATGTGCGCGGGGGCGATGGTCAACAGCCGGCTGGGGCGGCTGGTCTACGGCTGCGCCGATCCGCGCTGCGGCGCGGCGGGCAGCGTCCTCGACATCACCGCCTTTCCGGGGATGCTCCATGCCGTCGAGGTCACGGGCGGGGTTCTGGCGGCGGAGTGCCTGGCCATGCTCCAGGCGTTCTTCCGCCGGCGGCGGCGGGAGGCGACGGCGGGGGGGTGAGCGCTTTCCGGATCGGGCCGGGGCGGGGCGTCATGTCCGGCGGCGGCGGCCGGGCAGGGTGAGCAGGAAGAGCCCCATGGCGAAGAGGACGATGGTGGCGCCGGTGGCGGTGGCGGTGTAGTAGGAGGTGACCAGGCCGGCCACGCCGGCGGCGAGGCTGAAGCCGATCGCCAGCCAATGGCAGGCGACGGTGCCGCGGGCGACGTTGCGGGCGGCGGCGGCGGGCAGGATGAGCAGGGAGTTGACCACCAGCAGGCCGACCCAGGGGATGGTGAGGGCCACGGCCAGGGCGGTGAGGACGGCGAAGCCGCATTCCAGCCCCCAGACGGGGACGCCCCGGCTTTGGGCGAGGGCGCGGTTGAGGCTGGCCAGGTGGAGGCGGTTGAAGGCGCCGGCCCAGAAGCCGAGGATGGCCAGGAGCAGGCCAGCCAGCCGGGCGATGTCCGCCGGGGCGACGGTGAGGATGTCGCCGATCAGGTATTGGGTGTACTTGTTGAAGCCGCCGCCCCGGGAGAGCAGCACCAAGCCGAGGGCGACGGCGCCGGCCATGACCAGGCCGACCACGGTGTCGGTCGAGGCGGCGCTCCAGCGGCGGAGGGCGGTGACGGCCAGGGCCAGGAGCACCGCGAAGCCGGCCATGCTCCAGCCGGGGTCGCCCAGGCCGAGGAGGATGCCGAGGGCGATGCCGGTCAGGGCCGAATGCCCGACCGCGTCCGAGAAGAAGGCCATCTGCTGGCTGAGCACCATGCCGCCGAGCAGGGCGAAGAGGGGGGCGGCGAGCAGGACGGTGAGCAGCGCATGGCGCATGAACTCGAACTGGGCCCAGTCGAACGGCAGTTGGGCGACGAGGTGGTGCCAGGGGGCGAGCATGGGTGGGGCCGGCGGCGGTGGGGTGGGATGCTGGGATGGCGGCGGCGGTTGAAGTATACCGTGCGAAAGCGGAATGGGGAGCCTTGCGCCTCCGGCCATGCACTTTTTGCCGCCTGCATGTTATGTTATGGCATTTTGTGGCTTGACTGATCCCTTTCCTGCCCGCCGTCCCTGGAGTGGCGGGGAGCTGGTGGAGACGGCCTCCGGTGAACATCATCCAACAATGCCTCTCCTTTTTCTCCAATGACATCGGCATCGACTTGGGGACGGCCAACTCGCTGGTCTATGTCCGGGACAAGGGGATCATGCTCCGCGAGCCTTCGGTGGTGGCGGTGCAGGTCGACACCAACCGGGTGCTGGCGGTGGGCACGGAGGCCAAGCGCATGCTCGGCCGCACCCCCGGCAACATCCGGGCCGTGCGGCCGATGAAGGACGGGGTGATCGCCGACTTCGAGATCACCGAGGAGATGCTGCGGCACTTCATCCAGAAGGTGCGGCGGCGCAGCAAGTTCATGCGTCCGCGCGTGCTGATCGCCGTCCCTTCCGGCATCACCGAGGTGGAGACGCGGGCGGTCAAGGAGAGCGCCCTGCGGGCCGGCGCCCGCTTCGTCCATTTGATCGAGGAGCCGATGGCCGCGGCCATCGGCGTCGGCATCCCCGTGCAGGAGCCGACCGGCAACATGATCGTTGACATCGGCGGCGGCACCACCGAGGTGGCCATCATCTCCCTGGGCGGCATCGTCGAAAGCCGCAGCATCAAGAATGGCGGCGACGCCATGGACATGGCCATCATCCAGTACTTGAAGCGCGCCTACAGCCTGATGATCGGCGAACGCACCGCCGAACAGATCAAGATCGAGGTCGGCAGCGCCTACAAGCTGGAATCGGAGCTGTCCCTGGATGTCAAGGGGCGCGACCTGATGGGCGGCCTCCCCAAGACCGTCACCATCACCTCCCAGGAGATCCGCGACGCGCTCATGGAGCCGATCACCAAGATCGTCGAGGTCGTCCGCGGCACCCTCGAACGCTGCCCGCCCGAACTCGCCTCCGACCTCATCGACCATGGCATCGTCCTCGCCGGCGGCGGCTCACTCATCCGCGGCCTGGACCGCCTGCTCTCCGAGGAGACCGGCCTGCCGGTGACCGTGGCCGACGACCCGCTCACCGCCGTGGCCAACGGCACCGGCATTGTCCTCCAGGAGATGATGGACACCCTCTTCGGCGCCATGACCTCCTCGGCCAAGCAGCGGAAGTCCTGGTTCTGAGGCGGCCCCCGCATCCGCCCCCGCCGCCCGCAACCGCATGAAGTTGAAGACGGAACCCCTTCCCGTGGCACGAAGTCTTGGCACTCTTGGCGACCTGTTCCCCGACCAACCGCTGGCCTGCACCGTCCGCGGCTGCCAGAACATGCTGGCCGCTGGCGGCCCCGGCGGCGAACCGGATCGCCCCAAGGGGATGTGCGATCGTTGCTACGCCATCTGGCGGGAGCTGGCGGACAAGCCGATGCCCTGCGCCACCCCGGCCTGTCCGGGGACGTGGGCCTGGAGCCGGATGCAGCAGCTTGAAGCCCGCATCCAGGGGCGCAAGAACCCGCCGCCCAACCATTGCGAGGGCTGCCGCGTCCGCCGCAACCAGCTCCAGGACAAGCCGGTCCCCTGCCGCATCAAAGGCTGCAAGGGCACTTGGCTCTGGACGCGCGAGGAGCAGAGCCGCGCCGCCCCTGCCGCGCCGCCCCCGGCCCGCTTCTGCCCCGACTGCTTCCGCCGCTTCCAGGCCCTCCAGGACAAGCCGATGCCCTGCCGCATCAGGGGCTGCACCCATACCTGGGCCTGGAACCGCTACCAGCAGCTCGAATGGCTGGCCACCGGCCGCCAGCTCGAAGAGCCGCCGCACCGCCTCTGCCACTCCTGCCTCGACAAGGCCGCCGCCTTGCAGCCAGCCGAAATCCCCTGCCGCGTCCGGGGCTGCAAGGGCACTTGGAGCTTCTCCCCCTACGCCCAGCTTGAACACCTGCTCAGCGCCAGCGCCAGCGACCCGGTCATGCCCCGCATGTGCCCGGAATGCTTCAAGGCGTTCCATGCCCTTCAGGACACCCCCATGCCCTGCCGCCACAAGGGCTGTCCCGGCACTTGGCTCTACACCCGCACGCAGCAGCTCCAGGACCGCGCCGCCGGCCGCACCCAGCCGGTTCCCCATCTCTGCCCCGCCTGCGTCGAGGCCATCCGCAAGACCGCCCCCAAGCCCATGCCCTGCACCGTCCCTGGTTGCCAGGGGAGCTGGAGCTACAGCCCCGCCGACCAGGTCCGCGACCGCCTCGCCGGCCGCCCCGAGCCCGGCGGCCGCCGCTGCCCCGACTGCGACCGCTTCCTCAACGGCCATGCCCCCCTCCAGGTCGCCTGCGGCAAGTGCGGCGCGGAGTTCAAGTGCTCCTCCTACGAACAGCTTCTCGCCCACCAGGGCGCCTCCACCCTGCCCGACACCTGCCCCAAATGCGTCAAGTTCATGGCCGAGCAGGTGCAGACGATGCCGCACATCAAGCGGCCGGACCACGCGGTGGTGCGGATTCCGCACCATGGCCGCTGGAACGCCGACCCGGCCATTGCCAACCTGCCGCCGCATTTCACCCCGGAGACGATCCGCGCCGCCGAGGCCGCCGACCTGCGGATCGCCTGTTTCGGCGACGGCCAGACCTGGTCCGCCGCCAATCCCGCCGAAGCCTGGCCCACCCTGCTGGCGGCGAAGCTCGCCCCTCTCGCCGCTGGCCGCCGGCTGGCCGTGGTCAACGCCGGCATCCCCCACTGCACCAGCGCCCAGGCCCTGGTCCGGCTGGCGCGCGACGTGACCCCCTTCGCGCCGCACCTCGTCATCTTCTCCTTTGTCCAGGCCGACAGTTGGATCGCGGCCGAAACCCTCCAGCCGCTCCGCCCCGCCGGCGAACTCCAGGAAGCCGCCGCCACCTTGATCCAGCGGCTGCGCGCGGAACTGCCCGCCGCCCGCCTGCTCTTCTGGACCGGCACCCCGCTGCTGCCGCAGGACCTGGCGGCCGCGCATCCGGAGCTGGCCGCCTGGATCACCCTCCAGGAAGCGGCCTACAACCAGGGGCTGGCCCACAGCCGGCACTTGGCCGAGCAGGCCGGCATCCCCGTGGCCGACACCGCCCGCCAATTCGTGGTCGGCGGCCACAAGAGCGCCCACAAGTGGATGCACGACTGGCACCGCCACAACGCCGCCGGCGCGGAGAACCTCGCCACCTGGCTGGCCGCCGCCATCGCCCAGCACCAGCTCCTGCCGCCCCCGCCGGCTCCCGCGGCCGAGGCGCAGCTTGGCAGCGCGCCGCCGCCCGCCGCCCCTGGACCCTGATTTCCGGCAAGCGCGGCCGCGCATCATCCGGGCGCCGGCGCGGGGTTTGGGGCCGGCCGCGAGCGTCGCCGGATTTGCGGACTCCGCAAAAAAGGGGTTGGTGGCCAGCCGGACTTGCAAGGGCTAACAAATATGCGTATATTGTGGGCAGGTGCATCCCCCATGCCACCACCCGAACCTGGAAAGTCAGCCATGCGCACTGTCCACGTCAACCTCCCCGGCCGCGCCTATGCCATCCACATCGGCACCGGCCCCGACACCGCTGCCGCCGCCCGCGCCGGCCTGGCCGCCTTGGTGCGGGGGCGGCGCTGCTGCGTCCTCACCGACAGCCAGGTCGCCCCCCTCCACGCCCGCCCCCTCAAGGCACTCCTGGAAGGCGCCGGCGCCACCCTCACCGACCCGCTCGTGATCCCCGCCGGCGAGGCCTCCAAGACGCTGGAGACCATGGCCAGCCTCTGGCGCGCCGCCGTCCGCCTCGGCCTCGACCGCCGCTGCCTGGCCGTCGCCCTCGGCGGCGGCGTGGTCGGCGACCTGGCCGGCTTCTTCGCCGCCTGCTACATGCGCGGCATCGAGTTCATCCAGGTGCCCACCACGCTCCTGGCCATGGTCGACAGCTCCGTCGGCGGCAAGACCGGCGTGGATCTGCCCGAGGGCAAAAACCTGGTCGGCGCCTTCCACCAGCCCCGGCTCGTCTGGTGCGATCTCCGCACCCTCGCCACCCTGCCCGACCGCGAATGGCGCTGCGGCCTCGCCGAAATCGTCAAATACGGCGTGATCCTCGACGCCGCGCTCTTCGCCCGGCTGGAACAAACCACGCTGCCCGCGCTCCAGGCGGAGATCCCCATGCTGGAGGCGATCATCGCCCGCTGCTGCGAACTCAAGGCGGAGGTCGTGCTGGCGGACGAAAAGGAGGGCGGCCGCCGGATGCTGCTCAACTACGGCCACACCTTCGGCCATGCCGTGGAGGCGCTCGGCGGCTTTGCGGAGCTGAACCATGGCGAAGCCGTCGCCATCGGCATGGGGATGGCGGCGGACTTGGCGGTGCTCCTTGGCCTGGCCGCCCCGGAACTGCCCCGGCGCCAGGACGCACTGCTCGAACGGCTCGGCCTGCCCGTCCGCCCGCCGCCGGGCCGCTTCCAGCCCGAAGCCATCCTCGCCGCCATCGGGCACGACAAGAAAACGGTTGGCGGCCGGCCGCGGCTGCTGCTGCCGCGGGCGATCGGCCAGGTTGAAGTCGTCGCCGACGCCGACCCGGCGCGGATCCTGCAAGCGATTGGAGGGCGCTGTGGACAACCATGAAGCGACCATCATCCTCAACTGCCTGCCGGGGATCGGCCCCGCCCGCGTCACCCGCCTCCTGATGGGCTTCGGCGAGCCGGCCGCCATCCTCCGGGCCAGCGCCGGTGAACTGACGGCCGTGCCCGGCATCGGCGAGGTCTTGGCGCGGACCATTGCCGGCTGGGAAAAGACGGTTGACCTCCAGCGCGAACTGGGGCTGGCGGAGCGCGCCGGGGTGCGCATCCTGACCCGGCAGGACGCCGAGTATCCGCGCCGCCTCACCGAAATCCACGACCCGCCGCTCTGCCTCTACGTCCGCGGCCCGGAAGGGGCGCTCGACCGCCTCGACCGCTCCCTCGCCATCGTCGGCTCCCGCCACACCACCCCCTATGGCTGCCTCATGGCCGAAACCCTGGCCACCGCGGCGGCCCAGGCCGGCTGGAGCGTCGTCTCCGGCCTGGCCCGCGGCATCGACACGGTCGCGCACCAGGCCGTGGTCAACGCCCATGGCTGCACCGTCGCCGTCCTTGGCAGCGGCCTCGGCCGAATCTATCCGCAGGAGAACTTGAACCTCGCCCGGCGCCTGGTCGAGGAGGGCGGCGCCCTGGTCTCCGAATTCCCCATGGCCTATCCGGCCGACAAGGGGACCTTTCCGATGCGCAACCGGCTCATCGCCGGCATGACCCTCGGCACCGTCGTCGTCGAGGCCGGCCTGCAAAGCGGCTCGCTGATCACCGCCGGCCAGGCGCTGGAGCAGGGGCGCGCCGTCTTCGCCGTGCCCGGCCGGGTGGACAACCCGCAGGCCCGCGGCTGCCACGCCCTGCTCAAGGACGGCGCCCGCCTCGTGGAATCGTTCAGCGACGTCCTGGACGAACTGCTGGCCCTGCCCGGCTTCCAGGCCGAGCTGCGGACTCCGCAACGGGCGGCTTCGGGTTCCGCCGCCCCCGCCCCACGCGCCGCCGCCGGCGGTGCGCCGGAGACCGAACCGGATCCCTTTGCCGGCATGCCCTTCAGCGAGCTGGAGCGGCGCATCGTCGACTGGCTCCGGCCCCGGGGCGAAACGGCCATTGACGACTTGGTGGCCGGCCTCAACGAAGCCGCCTCCAAGGTGCTTGGCGCCCTGCTCGGGCTGGAACTCCGCCACGTCGTCAGCCAGCTCCCCGGCCGCCGGGCCACCCTCCGCCGCACCTTGGGCTAAGGTCGCCTTGGGCGGTCTGCGCCGGGAACCCTCCTCGACGGCGGGACTGTTGACCATCGGCTCCGGTGTCGGAACCGGCGTCAGCCAGGCCAGAAGCGCGATCGGCACCCCCGCCGCCAGGTTGGCCCAAGTTGCAGAAACCCGGGGCATGAAGTCCTTGGTTTGCCACCCGTGTCAGGTTTTGTCAACACCGCTGGGGCGAGAGCCCTTGACAAGCCGCGTTCCGGCTCTATGGTTGCCACCTTTCGCCGGCCGCCGTTCCCGGATGGTCCCCTCCTGACCGTCGCGGCGGTCCCGAAGCCACTCCCGCCCGACCCGACAGGATCCCCCCCATGTCCATCCCCCTCGACACCGCGGAACGCAAGACCAGCTACTGCCTCGGCCTCGACATCGGCACCAACCTCCGCCGGCTGCCGCTCAAGGTTGACTTCGAGGCCTTCAGCCAAGGCGCGGCGGACATCTTCGCCGGCACCCAGCCCGCCCTTGGGCGCGAGGAATTCCAGGCCGTGATGCAGGCGTTCCAACAGACGCTGCAGCAGCAGGCGGCGAAAGCCCATGGCGACCAGGCGGCGCGCAACCTCCAGGAAGGGCAGGCGTTCCTGGCCGAGAACCAGGGCAAGCCCGACGTCCAGGTCACCGCCAGCGGCCTCCAGTACCAGACTCTCGAAGCGGGCAGCGGCATCCAGCCCAGCGCCAGCGACGAAGTGACCGTCCACTACACGGGCCGCCTGCTTGACAGCACCGTGTTCGACAGCTCGGTCGCCCGCGGCGAGCCGGCCACCTTCCCGCTCAATGGCGTCATCCCCGGCTGGACCGAGGGGCTGCAGCTCATGCAAGTGGGCGGCAAGGCGCGCTTCTTCGTTCCGCCGCAACTGGCCTATGGCGAACGCGGCGCCGGCCAGGCCATCGGCCCCAACGCCACTTTGGTCTTCGACGTCGAGCTGCTCGCCGTCAAGGCCTGACCTTGGCTCGCCGGTTTGCCGCGCCGCGGTTCAGCCCCGGCGCGGCGGCCGCAGCGACCACGGCACCTCCATGGTACTCGAAAACCAGGTCTTGGCTGGCGATGGCGGGCGGGCGCATGGGGCTGGTCACGGCGAGGTTGGGGGCTGGGTTCAGGGGGCGGGGCGGAGTGGCCGGGAAGGCGCATGTCACCCGTTTCCCGGCAAAAATCAAGCCCGCCGCCGAAAAAGGGGGCCCGGCGCGCTCAGCCGAAGGTCGCCCGCATCCGCTCGCAATAATGGCGGACGACTTCCCACTTGGCGTCCGGCGCAATCCGATGGTCGGGGCAGGGGATGAACCCGCCCAGCGCCACCAGCGGCTTCAGCCGTTCGACCTCGGCGTCCACCGCCGTGAAGTCGTGCGCAAAGACCACCTTGTTCATCCCCCCCACGCCCCGCACCTGCCGCCCATACTTCGCCCGCCACGGCGCAATGCTCGCGTTCCAGGTGCCGACTTCGATCGGGAACATGGTGTTGACCCCGTTCTCCAGCCAGACCGGCAGCAGCGCGTCAATGCAGCCGTCGCAGTCCACCGAGACAATGTCAATGCCATGATCCTTCAGCAGCCCGGTGATCCGCCGGTAGTGCGGCCCCACCTTTTCCCGGAACACCGCCGGACTGATCAGCGGCCCGTTCTTGAAGCAGATGTCCTCCCAGAAATGGGCGAAGTCGAAGCGCACCCCCGTCGCCAGCGTCTCCTGGGCCACCCGGAAGCTCAATTCCCCCACCGCGTTGATCATCTCGTCGAACAGCGCTTCGTCATCGGCATAGATGTAGGAGGCGCCGACCACCCCCACCCAGTTGCGCAGCATCCCGAACAGGCTGCCGCAGTAAATCCCCAGCGGCATTTCCCGCTGCGCCGCCGCCCCCTTCAGCTTCTCCAGCGCCGCCCAGTCAATGCGCGTGGGGGAGTATTGCACCCGGGGGAGATAATGCTCCTCCCAGCTCTTGCGGTCCACCAGCAGATGCTCGATCTCGGCGGGGATCGAGCCGGCCGCATCGTTCTGCAAAACGACGACGCCGTCGCCGTTGCGCACCTTCTTGTCGCCGTTCGGCAGCCTTTCCAGCACCAGCGGCTCAAACCCCGGCAACAGCCCGCTGTTCCCGCCAAAGCAGACGCTCCAGTTGCTGTCGAACCCCAGCTTGCGGCCGATGGCGAAGTCGAACTCGTTCCCGTCCCCCCACCCTTCGGCCTCCGCCGGGGTGATGTGCCCCTCCGCCGCCCACTTCTGCAACGTCTCCGGCCAAAACCCGAAATGCACCACCGGCAACCGGTCATAGGACTCGTAATGCAGGCAGCGCTGGACACGTTCGCGGTAGGTCATCATTCTCTCGCTCCAAGTTGGCTTCCGCCGGCGAACCATTGCCAAAACTGGGGAAGGACCGACAAATGTAAATAAAGATAGCATGGCGGATTATAGTCAGCAATGGATGGAAGACGCCATTCTTTTGCACAATCGTAACGGCAGCCATGAAATTCATCACCCCCGCCGAGATCCAGCCGCAGGTCCGCCACTTCAACCATTTCGCCCCCATCCCCAACGTCGCCTGGGGGCCACGGACCATCCCCGACCTGGAGCTGATCCTGGTTCTCGCCGGGGAATTCAGCTATGCCGAACCGGGGACGCCCCCGGTGCTGGCGCGGCCCGGCGACGTCCTCTGCCTCCGGCCCAACCGCGAACATGTCGTCCGCCAGCTCGGGGCCGGCGGCGTCATCAGTTGCCTCCATTGCGACCTGCTGCCCGGCCTCAGTTGGGGGAATGGCGACTACCGGCTGGCGCCCGAACCGCAATTGCTGACCCACGCCGGCGACGATCCGCTGCTCCCCGAACTCTTCCGCGGCGGCGCCACCGCGCATTCCGGCTACGGCCGCAACCGCGCCCCGCTGGCGCAGACGCTGGCCCGGGCCATCTGGCTGCGTCTGGCGGAACAATGGCAGGGTGGCGCGGCCGCCGGCACCCTCTCCCCCTCCCCGCGCCTGGACCGGATGCTCCAGTACATCCGTGCCCACCTCCACGAGCCGCTGTCGCGCCAGGCGCTGGCCCGCGCTTTCGCCCTCACCCCCCAATACATCAACGCCCTTTTCCGCCGGGAACTGGGGATTCCCCCCACCCAGCTCATCCGCCGCGAACGGGTGCTCAAGGCCCACCACCTCATCCTCAACGAAGGGCTCACCCTGAAGGCGGCCGCCCAGCGGACCGGCTTCCGGGATGTCTTCTATTTCTCCCGCGTCTTCAAGCGGGTCATGGGCATCCCTCCGGGCAAGGTGCGCTGACGGCCGCCGCGCTTGGGGACAGGCAATTTGGCTTTTCTCCTTGTCCCCACGGGATCATGGGCTGGCATGGACAGTCATGGCCGAGATGGCCGGCGGGCCACCGCGGGCGCCAGGGGGGCGCGGGGCGGCGTTATAGTACCGGCTTGGCCTTTCCACCAGCGAAGGATTGACTGCACATGAGCGAGCAGACCAGCGGCGGCCCGCGGCGCATCCTCTCCGGCATCCAGCCGTCGGGCACGCTGCACCTCGGCAACTATTTCGGGATGATGAAGCCGGCCATCGAGCTGCAAGAGACCCATGAATGCTTCTATTTCATTGCCGACTACCATGCCCTGACCCAGCTTCCGGAGCCGGCGCTGCTGCGGGCGCGGGTGCGTGAGGTCGCCCTTGACTTCCTCGCCTGCGGGCTGGATCCGGCGCGGGTCGCCGTCTTCCGGCAGTCGGACGTGCCGCAGGTGCAGGAGCTGACCTGGGTGCTGAGCTGCCTGGCGCCGGTGGGGCTGCTGGAGCGCTGCCACAGCTACAAGGACAAGCTGGCCAAGGGGTTTGCGCCCAACCACGGACTTTTTTCCTACCCCGTGCTGATGGCGGCGGACATCCTGCTCTACCAGGCCTGGGGGGTGCCGGTGGGGAAGGACCAGAAGCAGCACCTGGAGGTGGCCCGCGACCTGGCGGTCCGCTTCAACAACCAGTACGGCAAGCTGCTGGCCGTCCCCGAGCCGTTGATCCGCGAGGAGGTCGCCGTCATTCCCGGGCTGGACGGGCAGAAGATGTCGAAGAGCTACCACAACACGATCGAGATCTTCGGCGAGGAGAAGGCGCTGCGCAAGAAGTTCATGTCAATCAAGACCGACTCGACGCCGGTGGAGGCGCCGAAGAACCCCGACACCTGCAACCTTTTCGCGCTGTACAAGCTGATGGCGGCGGCGCCGGAGGTGGCGGAGCTGCGCCAGCGCTACCTGGCCGGCGGCCTGGGCTACGGACAGGTGAAGCAGATGCTGTTCGAGAAGTGCTGGGGCTATTTCGCCGAAGCCCGGGCCCGGCGCGCGGAGCTGCTGGCGCAGCCCGAGCGGATCGCCGCGGCCCTGGCGGCCGGCGCCGAACGGGCCCGCGCCGTGGCGGCGCGGACGCTCGCCCAGGTCTACGACGCGGTGGGGCTGCGCTGAAGCGGCGGCGTATAGTACGGTTGTCCGCCCGCCGCATCCGTCCCGCCGTCCGCCTGGCCCGTGCCGGGGGGCGGCCGCCAAGAGGGTTCCAGCCATGCATCGTCCCTTCGGTCTGTTGAGAGCCGCCGCCGCCGTGCCGCCGTGCCGTCCGGGGGATGTCACCGGCAACACCCAGGCCTTGGCCGACTTGGCCAGGGAGGGCGCGGCCGCCGGGGCCGACTTGGTGGTGTTCCCCGAATTGGCGCTCACCGGCTACACCTGCGCCGACCTGTTCCACCAGGAAACCTTGCTGGCGGCGGCGGAGGCCGGGCTGGCGGCGTTCCTGGCGGCCACGGGGCCGCTGGCGCCGCTGTTCGTCGTCGGCCTGCCCGTCCGCGCCGCTGGCCGGCTGTTCAACGCGGCGGCGGCCTGCCAGCGGGGCCGGCTCCTGGGGGTGGTGCCGAAGGTCCATCTGCCGAACTACCACGAGTTCTACGAAATGCGCTGGTTCTCCTCCGGCGCCGATTGCCGGGGCGGCAGCATCCGGCTGGCCGGGGTGGAGGCGCCGTTCGGGGTTGACCTGCTGTTCCAGGCGGAGAACGCGCCGGAGCTGACGGTCGGCGTGGAGATCTGCGAGGATCTGTGGGCGCCGTTGCCGCCCAGCACCTTCCAGGCCCTGGCGGGGGCGACGGTCCTGTGCAACCTCTCGGCCAGCAACGAGCTGGTGGGCAAGGCCGACTACCGCCGGCAGCTCGTGGCCCAGCAGGCGGCCCGCTGCCTGGCCGCCTACGTCTATGCCAGTTCCGGCCCCGGCGAATCCTCCACCGACCTGGTGTTTGGCGGCCACTGCCTGATCGCCGAGAACGGCCAGGTGCTGGCGGCGGGCGAACGCTTCTTGCGGACTCCGCACCTGACGGCGGCCGACCTGGACCTGGGCTTCCTGGAGCACGAACGGCGGCAGAACCAGGCGTTCGGCGAGAGTGCCGCCGGCCGCACCGCGCCGCCGGGGCCCACCTTCCGCCGCATCGGCTTCGTCGCGGCCCTGGAAGCCGCGCCGCCCGCGGAGCTGTGCCGTCCGGTTGATCCCTATCCGTTCGTGCCCGGCAATCCGGCGGAACGCGATGCTCGCTGCGAAGAGATTTTCGCCATCCAAAGTTCCGGCCTGGCCACGCGGCTGCATCACAGTGGCTGCCGCGCCGTGGTGGTCGGCGTCTCCGGCGGGCTGGATTCGACCCTGGCCTTGCTGGTGATCGGCGAGGCCTTCCGGCGCGCGGGGCTGCCGAAGACGGGCATCCACTGCCTGACCCTGCCGGGGTTCGGCACCACGAAACGCACCCTGAAGAACGTCCATGACCTCTGCCGCCACCTGGGGCTGGGGCTGGAGACGATCGACATCACCGCCGCCTGCCGCCAGCACTTGGCCGACCTCCGCCACGACGGCGTCACCGGCGACATCGCCTACGAGAACACCCAGGCCCGCGAGCGCACCCAGCTTTTGATGAACCGCGCCAACATGGTCAACGGCCTGGTGGTCGGCACCGGCGACCTCTCCGAACTCGCCCTCGGCTGGTGTACCTACAACGGCGACCACATGTCGATGTACGCGGTCAATGCCGGCGTGCCCAAGACGCTGGTGCGGCATCTGCTGGAATGGGTCGCCGACCACAAGCTTGCCGCCAAGGCCGCCGCGACGCTGCGCGACATCCTGGCCACGCCGATCTCCCCGGAACTGCTGCCGCCCGACGCCGCCGGCAACATCGTCCAGCACACCGAGGCGGTCGTCGGCCCCTACGAACTGCACGACTTCTTCCTCTACCACCTGGTCCGCCGCGGCGCGCCGCCGGCCAAGATCCAATGGCTGGCCGGGCTCGCCTTCGCCGGCCGGCACTGGGCGGAAACCATCCACAACTGGCTGGAACTTTTCCTGACCCGCTTCTTCCGCCACCAGTTCAAGCGCTCCTGCCTGCCCGACGGCCCCAAGGTCGGCTCGCTCTGCCTCTCGCCGCGGAGCGACTGGCGGATGCCCAGCGACGCCGCCGCCGGGGAATGGCTCCGCCGGCTGTGAGCGGCGGGCTCAATCGCGGCCGGCCGCATCCGGGCCGGGGGCGGCCGGGATTTCGCGCAAGTCGGTGGCTGGCAGTTCGACGAGGCGCGAGCCGCCCTCGCCGCCCGCCGCGGGGGCGAGGCTGACCTTCACCGCCTGCTTGAGCGGCAGCAGCTCGACTACCCGGCCGCGCCCCTCGGGCGTCTCGACGACGGTGCCGGGGCGCGGCAGGCGGGCGCGGAGGTCGCGGTAGCCTTCCGCCTCGTAGCGCAGGCAGCACTTGAGGCGGCCGCAGGCGCCGGAGATGTTGGCGGGATTGAGGGAGAGCCCCTGTTCCTTGGCGAGCTTGACATTGATGCTGTGGAAGTCGTGGAGGAAGCGGCTGCAGCAAAGCGGCTGGCCGCAGCAGCCGAAGCCGCCGAAGGCGGCGGTCTCGTCCCGCACCCCGATCTGGCGCAGTTCCACGCGCAGGCGGAGGGTGCGGGAGAGGTCGCGCAGCAGTTCGCGGAAATCAACGCGGCCGTCGGCGGCGAACTGGATCACCAGCAGGTTGCGGTCGAAGACATAGTGGCGGCTGACGAGCTTCATCGCCAAATGGTGTTCGTGGACCTTGCCCTGGACGGTGGCCTCCATGGCGGCGGCGCGCTCGGCGTTCTCCGCCACCTGCTGGAGGTCGTGGGGCGTGGCGATGCGCAGCACCACGGGCGTCCCATTCCCCTGGATCGGCCGCCCCTTCTCCGGGGTGAGCGCCGCCTTGAGCATGGCCTCTTCGTCGGCCGGCTCCGGGCCGCGCGGAGTCCGCACCGTGCCGCAGTCCTCGTAGCGTTCGCACTGGACGATGACCCGCGTGCCCGGCGCCAGCGGCAGCGCCGCGTCGGCCACCGCCTCGTATTCGATGCCCGGTGCAATCCGGATGGTGTAGCTGTACTTCACAAGTCGTCCCCGGCCCGGTGGGGGGCACCGGATCCCGCGTCATTCAACCGTTCGCCCGCGCCGCGGCAGCCGTGGCCGGCCGGCGGAGCGATAACATAGCGCCGCCGGCAGGGCCGCCGCAAGGCTGGCAAAGCGGCCGCCGTCCCGTTATACTTGCCGTTTCCATGAAAGCCTTCCGCAAAACCGCGCTGCTGCTGGCGTCGCTGCTCACCGGCGCGCTGGCGCACCGCTGGCTGCACGGCCTGGCGGCCGGGATCCAGGGGCTGCTGGTCGCCATGCTGTTCCTGACCTTCCTGCGGCTGACCTTGCGGCGGAGCATGTTCCGCCGCCGGCACCTGACGCTGCTCCTGGCCCAGGGGCTGCTTGCGGTCGCCGTCTACGGACTGCTGCGCAACCTCAACGGGACCCTGGCGCTGGCGGGGCTGATGATCGCGCTGATGCCGACGGCCACGGCGGCGCCGGTGGTCACCGGCCTGCTTGGGGGCAACGTGGGGTTCGTCACCGCCTACCTCTTCCTGACCAGCCTTGGCCTGGCCTGCCTGCTGCCGCTGCTGCTGCCGCTGCTTGCCCCGGCGGCGGACGGCGGGTTCCTCGGCGCCTCCGGCCACCTCCTGCTCAACATCGGCCTCGTCGTCTTCCTCCCTTTGGCGGCGGCCCAGTTCCTGCGCCGCTGGCGGCCGCGGCTCGCCGTGCGCGCCCGCCGCTGGCAGCCGCTCTCCTTCCATCTCTGGTGCCTGGCGCTGGTGCTGATCAGTGCCCGGGCGACGCAGTTCGTCATCACCCATCCGGAACTGCCGCGGCTGCTGCTGGCCGAAAGCGCCGGGCTGGCGCTGGCCATTTGCCTGGCCAACTTCGCCATCGGCCATCGGGTCGGGGGGCGGCCGTTTGGGCTGGAGGCGGGGCAGGCGCTGGGGCAGAAGAACACCGTGCTCGTCATCTGGGTCTGCCTGACTTTCCTCAGCCCCGCCGTCGCCCTCGGCCCGACCTTCTACGTGATCTGGCACAACCTGGTCAATGGCTGGCAGCTCTGGCGCCACGAACAGGCCCGGGCCCGCCGGGCGCCCTTGCCGGCCGGTGGCGGCCACCGTGGCCACCGTGGCCGGCCCCAGCCGTGACCCGGGGCATTGAATTATCCTCAGCGGTAATCCCAGTATTTGGCAAAGTTGTAGTATTCGGGATACTTGAGGGTTTCGCAATGGCAGTCCACAAAGGCGAAATTGGCGCTGTTGAAATGGCGGGGATCCGGGGAATACTGGTTGGCGTCATAACTCGTGATGACGCCGCTCCAGCCGGTCCCGTCCAGGATCCGGTCGCCGAACAGGATGACATTTTTCTTGACCATCGCCGGGGGGATGCAATAGACATTGCCATTCATGCCCGCATTGGGATCGAACCAGCCATTCATCCCATAATGCACGAAGTTCATGGCGAGCCGGTTTGAAGAGGTGCCGGGGCAGCCCCAGGAGGGGAGGGCACTGGCCTGGAGCTTGTCAGCCGCGTTGTCCAGATCCGAAGGCCAGCTCGAACTCATGTAGGGGCCGAGGACCCGCCACCAGCGGTTCTTCATGCCCCCATCGGTCGTGTCGGCATAATAGTTGGCGGTCGGATAGCGATCGAAGTCCATGACATACAACTGGCAGGCATAGGCGGTCTGCTTCAGGTTGTTCACGCAGGAGATCTTGTGCGCCATGCCCCGGGCGTTCTTCAGGGCCGGAAGCAGGAGTGACGCCAGGATCGCGATGATCGCAATCACGACCAGGAGTTCGATCAAGGTGAAGGCGGCTTTTTGCCGCCGGACACAACTGGGGTTGAACCCCAGCTCCATTACCCGGCCGCCGCCGCCCGTTCCTGGGCGATTGGGATTCGGTTTCCGCATGGATCGCTTCTCCTATCGACAACAATTATGGATCCCGAGATTTCTTCTCAGGCGTCCCAGGGGACGCCCCAAGTGGCAGCCAACTGAAGTCGTGCGCCGGCTTCCAGTTAAGCCGGGTGCAGGTGTAGTTCACGTCCCATGCCGCCATGGCTTCCGGCACGCTCATGACGTTGAAGGTCTCAAAGGTCAGGTCGGGGCATTCCAGGCAGAGCCGCGCGACCTCGCCGATGTCGCGCCGGTCGGTGTCGAGGATGTTGCGCTCCGCAATGGCCTGGCCGTACTTGTCCACGTTCCGGTCGCCGTCCAGGATATGGCCCACCCGCAGGCAGGCCACCTGCAGCCCGTGCTCCCTGGCGAACTGTTCGGCAATGACCTCCTGACAGGCCTTGCTCAGGCCGTAATAGCCGTCGCCGGCACGGATGGGAAGGTCATGCGGCATCACGTCCCGCCGGTGATCCTTGATCGCCGAGGTGCTGGAAATGACCACAACTTTCTTGACGCCATGCCACCGCGCGGCGTGGAACAGGTTGGCCGTGCCCTTGACGTTGATGTTGAACGCCATCTCCGGCGTGCTGTAGTTGGCGTTGTTTTCGCCCCGCGGCGCCATGTGGGCGATGACGATGCCGTCCACGCCGGCCACGGCCTTCCCGACGGCGGCGGCGTCCGCCACGTCGCCCACCACCACCTCATGCGGGCTCGTGAACGGCACCACATCCATCAGGCGCAGCGCCTGGCCATGCTGCTCAAAGGGGACGACCAGCCCTTTCCCCAAAAAACCCGCCGCGCCCGTGATCAAGATTTTCATGCTGCCCCCATTGCCGATTTTGCCATCAGGTAGGCGTACGCGGATTGCGCCCGCGTCCAGGTCACGCCCGGCCAGCAATACTCCACCGAAAGCGAGGCGGCATAGCCGTCGGCGGCCAGTTCCCGGAACAGGCCGGGGAAGTCCACCAGCCCCTCTTCGAGATAGCCAGGGCCGCCGTTAGCCCCGGTGTTCTGAAGATGCAGGTGGACGACGTGCGGCCGCAGCCGCCGGTAATTTTCGATCGTGTGGCTTGCCTCCGGTTGATAAAGCACCTTCAGGTTGGGTGCCCCGACCCGGTCGAGCAGACGTAGCGTGGATGCGGGCGTGTCGGCCAGGGTGTGCGCATGCGTCTCCATGGCAAAGAGGATCCCGGGCGCCATGGCGGTGATGGTCTTCAGGTGCCCGACTGCCCGGTTCCAGTGCGCGGGCGTGGCGGCGGCGGAGCCGATCCCGTCAGGGCCGGCATCCACGAAGGTGCGGATTTTCGGGGCGCCGAGAAGCGTGGCCAGATGGACGAACCGCGCCGCCGTGGCGAGCGATTGCGCCTCCAGCTCGGGAAGGTCGCGGGTCAGCCAGAAATAGGGGGAAAGCACCTCGATGTCAAGCCGGTTCTCGGTCGCCAGCTTCCGGAGGGCGAGCACGTCCGCGTCACTGCGGCCGCCCAGATGGTTCCCCCAGACTTCAATCCCGTCATAGCCGATGGCGGCCAGCTTGGGAATGATGGCTTCCAGCGGTTCGCCGCGAAAGGCAATTGAGCAGAAACATTTCTTGAACATTGGTTATTCAACCCGGGGCTTGTCCAAATCCCCGTGGGTCAGGGTTTCCCAACTGGAGAGCCAGCCGACAGCCCCGCCAATTTCCGAGGCATAAAGCGACGGAATGGGCGGCGGGTATTTCCAGAGGCGCGGATTCGCCGGGTCGCGGCCGGCTTCCTTGGGCCGGACGGGCTTGATCCCCTCCACGCCGGCCAGCCGGAGGATTTCAATGATCTTGAGCGTGTTGGGGAGCGGCAGGCCCATTCGGTTGGCATAATGGTTGTAGGCGATTTCCCAGGTCGCCACCAAGCCATAGGGCACCAGCCTGGCGGTCATCGTCGCCGGTGGCGGCTCGCCCAGGCGAAGCGCGGCCTGGGTCTCCATGAAGGCCGTAAGCCTTTTCGCCTGCGGCGCATAGACATCAACGCCCTGGTGCCAGGCCATCTCGGCGGCATTGATCTCCGAGGCGAAACTCTGCTCGACATGGGCAAAATCCCGCGCCGTTTCCGCGGTATACCCGGGCAGGTAGGTGCCGGGCGCGCCGCTCCAGACGATGCCCGGATTCCGCTGGGCCACCGCCGCCCGCATGTGCGTGATGTCATCCCCGAATTTCCCGCGCCGCTTGTTGGGGTTCCAATTTTCGCCCGCAAGCTTGATCCACGGTGTCCAATCCTTCGGGAACGTCGCGGCATTGAGCGCAAGCAGAAACTCATCGGCGGGGGTGACCTCCGGCGTCCAGTAGTCCGGCAGATAAGGCGCCGGGCCGTCCTCGGAAAGATAATGATAGGCCGGGATGTAGTTCATCCAGTGCTGCATGGCCTCATGGAAAGCCGCCCGGTCGTCATTGTAGATCCCGATCGCCGCCAGGGCCGTGACGCCGGCAAACTCCCGGTTCCCAAACGCGACGCGGTTATGCAAAGGCGGGAGGAAAACGTCATTGAACCATTTGCCCACGAGGCGATGCCCCTTCCACTCCGGATAGGTCGCCCGCAGCAATTCCGCCGAGAGCGGGAAAATCGCCCCGGCCCACGCAACTTCGAGATACCAGTTTTTCCCTTCGTGCGCGGTGACGGTCCGGGCGTAGGTCTCCAGGATGCCGGCGGCATTCTCCGCATAGGCGGCGTCGCCGGTGAAATACCACATCAGGGCCTGGGTGTAGGCGGCGTTCGCGTCCCGCATTTCCTGGATCGAGCCGCGATCGTTCCGGCCCGAGAAATCGCAGGAGATGACCACCGGCGGCACGGCCATTTTCTTCAGGTAGTCCGGAGCCGCGTAGCGCGATTTTTTCATCTGCTCGAAGGCGGTCGCCCAGGGCTCTTCCTTGGCGGCAATCTTTTGCTTGATGAACTCCAGTTCCTTCAGGTCGGTCAAAAGCCCGGGGTGTTTGAACTCAAAATCCACCAGGACTTGCACGGCCGCGCCATTTGTCTCCGCGGGGGTGAGCTTCAGCAACTGGGCAAAGTCATAGACCTTGTCGCCGACCTTGACCCGGCAAGGCTGCATCCCCTTGTGATCCGCGCCGCGCCGGATGACGGCCGGCGCGAGCCGGCTTTCCGGTTGCGCGGCGGGGCTCAGTGCCGCGGGCGGCGGCGCCGGCTGGGCGGAAGCGCTGGCGTTTTGGCTGTACGAAGGAAAATCCATAAGGGCAAGCACGCATAGGACGGGAAGCAGGAGCCGACGTTTCATGTCATGCCTTTCGCGGCGGTTGGCCGTTGGGTGTTGGCGATTGGACTGAATGATTCAGCATGAAGACGCGAAAGATTGGCCACGAATTGCCACGAAGCCGAGCCACCGATTCCCCCGCCAATCCTTTGGCCCACGGCGCCGCGGCGCGGCACTTGATGATCAGGCGGATGGGCCTGATCAGTCCCGTGGGAGTCATGAGACCCATGACGGTGGCGGCAAGGTAAGTGGCACTGTCCCCGGTGCCACAGCCGCCATCGCCATCGCCGCCGGCCAGCAATTCCTGACTCAGTGACCCAATGACTCCGTGACTCCCCTGGACGGCAGGTTCCCCCGCCAGGGCTGGCGCCCTGGCTGGGGCTTCCTCTTGGGGTGTGTCACGCCCGCCGGCGGCGGAGCAGCCCGACCGCGCCGACGAGCAGCAGCGCCAGGCCAGCCGGCTCGGGGACGTACGTCAGTTCCAGGGAGCCGTTGCTGGTGTTGTTGCCGATGCTCCAGTTGGCGCTGTTCCAGGTGCCGTTGAACCCGGTCGGGGCCAGGGTGAACATCTCGGCGCTGAACGTGCCGGTCAGCGAGTCGTAGTCCAGGATCGTCCACGTCGTGGACGCGGCCGGGGCATCGCCCACGCCGGCCAGGCCGGTGATGTCAATGGTGAACTTGTTGGAGCCGTCCAGGCCGCTGATGTCGAGCGCACCGGTGACATTGAGCAAATCCCAGTCCGTGCCGGCCGTGCCGGTCTTGCTGTTGGTCTCCCACTGGTAGGCGCCGCCGGTGGTCCAGGCCAGGGAGCTGTAGGTCTGGCTGCCGGGGCTGTTGCCGGGAGCGAGGGTCGCGCCCGTGCCGACGGTGACCGCGGTGTTGATCGCGCCGGTGCCGCTGATCTTGCCGCTGGTGAAGGTGATCGCCTTGGTCAGCGCGGTGGCGGAGTTGTACTTCAACTCGCCGCCATTGATGGTGATGCCGCTGGTGCCGTTGATGTTGCCGGCCGAGATCGCCAGCGTGCCGCCGGTGACGGTCGTCGCGCCGGTGTAGGTGTTGAGGCCGGAGAGGGTCAGCGTGCCGCCGGTGCTCTTGGTCAGGGCGATTAACCTGGAGACGTTCGCGTCCTTAATCACGCCGCTGAACAAACCCGATTGGACGGTCAGCACACTCGTTCCGTCGTATAACCGCGTGAGCGTTCCGCCACCGCCGGCTCCATCCTGCAGGTTCGCGATGGTTTGGTCAGCGTTTAGACTCAATGTTCCAACTTTCGCGATATAAACCGTGCTGGTTGGTGAAATGGCATTCGTAGCCAATGTTCGCAGAACGCCCGTATTGATGGTGGTGCTGCCCGTGTAGGAGGAATTTGCACCGGAGAGGCTCCAGTTTCCGGTCCCATTTTTGACCACGGAGGTCGCGCCGCCCGTCCCGTCCGAAAGAACCCCGTCAATAGAGCTGCCCTTCGTGCCTGTGCCCGTGAACGTCAGCGTGCGCGGCCCTGATCCGGAATAACTTATAGCTCCAGAATACCTGATATAATCATTAGTCGTTGCGGCGGAGTCATCCAAGGTTCCACCGGCCGTGGTCAAGGTTATGGCGCGGTTCACGGCGTTGTATCCACCAGTGCCAATGAACTGCAAGGTGCCGCCATCCATAGTGATGGTTCCCGCGGCCACATTTGTGTTGGCGGCGAAAGCAACCGTTCCCGCGGTGAGCCTCATGCCGCCGGTCAAGGTGACATTGTTTGTCCCGCTCAAGGTCAGCTTGCCGTCACCCGTTTTCACAAAGCCATTGCTGCCCGCGAGATTGGCGCTGATGGTCGCATCCACGTTCGTGGTGATCGTCGGGGTGGTTCCCGCGAGGGTCAGGGTGTAGGGCCCGGTGCCGCCGGCGATGGTGTAGTTGCCGCTGGTCGCCGCGTTGAAGGTGATGCCGCCCGCGGTGATGGCCGATCCCAGATTGACCGTGCCCGCCGTTCCGTTGCTGTTGCCGAACACGGCGGTGTCGTTGTTGGCGTTGACCCAGATCGCGTCCGTGCTGCTGTTGCTCCAGACCGCGGTCGAGGTGTCCCAAAGGCTGGTAGACCCGTCGGCCGGGTTCGTCGGGCTGGCGCCGCCGTCGTCCCAGGTCAGGGTTGCGGCGGGCGTGGCGGTGGCGGCGGCGAGGCCGACGCCCAGGGTGGTGGTCAGGATTCTCAGGGTTCGTTGCATGTGTGCGTCTCCTTGTGCGTTTGGTGGCTGAAACCGCTGCCGTCCGGCGCCGTTCCCGTTGCCGTCCGGCGGGGCGGGGCGGCCGCTGTCAACTGACACGATTCAACAATTATTATAGCCCCCTTGCCGCCGGCCGTCAAGCCCGGCCCCGATCTTTTTTCGCCGGTTAGCCGGAATGATTCACCACGGGAAAGTAGTGGCCCCGTCCCCGGTGCCAGGCACGAATGCCGGTGCCACGCTCCCGCGGCCCCGGCGGGGCCGCAGCCTAAAGGCTGGACACCAACGCCGGCGCTTTCCGAGCCCACACTTGTGTGAGACTTGTTTCCGGTTTTTCGACAGGCGATAACATCGGGCATGTCGGATCCATGTCCATTTCCATGGGGTTCAGGTTGGGCGTTTGGCTGGGGTTGGTTTCACCGCCGCAAAG
>JBAZOO010000031.1:0-45316 GCA_041648735.1 Lentisphaeria bacterium | reverse complement strand
GGCCGCCAGACTTTTCAAATAATTGATAGTAACTACAAAGAAGGATTTGCCAATTTTACGCACGACGGAAATGGGGGCCGTGCGGGGAAAATATTTTCCCCGAGACCCATTTGTCAAAGTTGGGCTATGGCTGGGCGCCAGCCGTGCCCGCCGCCGCGGGTGGCCAGCCCAGCCAGCTTCCGCTGCGCCTGGTCGAACCGCTGGCCGGGAACCAGGCCGCCCTCGGGCTTGACCTCGCCGCCAACCCGGACCGCCGCACCGCCTTGGAGGCGGCGGCGCGCACCGGCTTCCCCGCCGCCGTCACCCTGCCGCCCAACAGCCCCGCCGGCCCGGACGGCACCTTGCTTTGCTATCCAGTCTTCGCGGACGGCGCGGGAGCGGCGGCCGGCAAGCTGCAAGGTTTTGCGGTGGCCGCGGTGCAACTGCCAACCCTGCTCAAGGAAGTGCTGAACCCCGCCGACCAGAAGTTGCCCCCCACGGTGGTGGAATGGCTGTTGCTCCCCGCCACGCCGACGCACCGCCTGGGGGCCTACCCGGCGGTGGCCGCGCCGGCCGCCGCCCTGGCCGCCGACAACCCGCTCCAGGCCGGATCGGCGGTGGCCGCGCCGCTGTTCGTCGCCGGGCAAACCCATGCCCTGGTCATCCACCCCGGCCCGGCCTTCCGCGCCGCCTACCCGCCCCAGGCCGGCCCGGCCGCGGGCGCGGCCGGCCTGGTGGTGACGATCCTCTTCGCCGCGTTCATCGGGCATTTGAGCGAACGCCAAATCCTGCTGGCGCGGGAGGTGCAGGCCCGCACCGCGGCGCTCCGGGGGAAGACGGCGGAGCTGGAAGGCTATTTCACCCGCAGCCTCGACCTCCTCTGCATCGCCGCCACCGACGGCACGCTCCGCCGCCTCAACCCCGAGTGGGAGCAGGTGCTGGGCTACGCCAGCCACGAGCTGGAAGGGCGGCACCTGCTGGAGTTCGTCCACCCCGACGACCAGGACGCCACCCGGCGGATGCTGGCCGACCTCGCCAGCCAACAGCGGGTGCTGGGGTTTGTCAACCGTTACCAGGCCCGCGACGGCAGCTACCGCTGGATCGAGTGGCGCAGCCACTTGGACGGCAACCGGATCTACGCCGCGGCCCGCGACATCACCACCGCCCGGCAGGCGGAGGCGGCGCTGGAGGCGGCCAACCAGCGGCTGGCATTGGCCAAGGAACAGGCCACGGCGCTGGCCACCCAAGCCGAAGCCGCGAACTTGGCGAAGGGCGAATTCCTCGCCCACATGAGCCACGAAATCCGCACCCCGCTCAACGGCGTCATCGGCATGACCGGGCTCCTGCTGGGCACGCCGCTCAGCGCCGAACAACGGCAGTACGCCGAAATCGTCCACTCCTCCGGCGAGGCGATGCTGGCGCTGATCAACGACATCCTGGACTTCTCCAAGATCGAGGCGCGCAAGCTGGAACTGGAAACGCGCGACTTCGACCTCCGCGCCTGCCTGGAGAACGCCGCCGAAATGTTCGCCGCCCACGCCCAGCGGAAAGGGCTTGAATTCGCCTGCCTGATCGAGCCGGACGTGCCAACCCGCCTCCGCGGGGATCCCGCCCGGCTGCGCCAGATCATCACCAACCTGGCCAGCAACGCCGTCAAGTTCACCCACCGCGGCGAAGTCGTGATCCAGGCCAGCCTCGAAGCCCAGGACGAACACCAGGCCACCCTGCGCTTCACGGTGACGGACACGGGGGTCGGCATCCCGCCGGAACGGCTGCCCGACCTCTTCAACCCCTTCACCCAGGCGGACAAGGCCACCGCCCGCAACTACGGCGGCACCGGCCTCGGCCTGGCCATTTCCAAGCAGCTCGCCGAGCTGATGGGCGGCGAGATCGGCGCGGTCAGCGAGCCGGGTGCCGGCTCCAGCTTCTGGTTCACCGCCCGCTTCGCGGAGCCGCCCGCCGCGGAGCCGCCCGCCGCCTTGGCCGCCAACGTCCTGCTCGTCGAGCCCCACGCCGCCGGCCGCCGGCAACTGGCCACCCTGCTCCACAGCCTGGGCTGCACCGCCGCCGAAGCCGCCGACGCCGCGGCCGTCGCGCCCATGCTCCGCCAGGCCGCCCTCGCCGGCAACCCCTTCCAGGCCGTCCTGGTCGCCCGCAACCTCCCGGGGCAGGACGGCGCCGCCTTCGCCGCCATGCTCCGCGACCTGCCCGGCGTCCCCACCCCGCGGCTCGGCCTGCTCATCTCCTTGCTGGAACGGGGGGACGCGGCAACCTTGCTGCCGGAAGGGATCGCCGGCTGCCTGACCAAGCCAGTCCGCCTGGCACATCTGCGCGACTTCCTCACCCGCCCCGCCACCGCCGCCGAAGAAGCTGCCACCGCCCAGCCGCCGCCAGCCCCGCCGCCCCCCAAGAAGACGCGCATCCTCCTCGCCGAAGACAACCCCACCAACCAAATCGTGACCCTCAAAATCCTGGAAAAGCTGGGCTATGGCGCCGAGGCCGTCACCAACGGGCAGGAGGCCCTCGTCGCCCTTCAGTGCATTCCCTATGACCTGGTGCTCATGGATTGCCAGATGCCGGAAATGGACGGCTTCGAGGCCACCCGCCGCATCCGCGCCGGCGAGGCCGGCACGATCAACTCGATCGCGCCCATCATCGCCATGACCGCCCACACCATGAAGGGCGACCGGGAGCGCTGCATCGAGGCCGGGATGAATGACTACCTCGCCAAGCCGGTCCAGCCCGCCGCCGTCGCCGCCGCCCTCGACCGCTGGCTCCCCAGAGCCGCCGCCGCCGCGCCGCCCGGAAAGTAGGGGCCCCGTCCCCGGTGCCCACCTGCTGGAGTTGCCGCCATTTTTTTGCCGGCGCGGGACAAGCAGAAGTGCGGAAAATGGACAGGTGAAGACCTCGCTTCCCGGCCGCCCGGCCGCCAGCCGTTGCATTGCCGGGAATCCCCGATACAGTTCCCCGTGGCTTGCCACAGGAGGTTCCCATGAAGAAAATCGCCGCACCGGCAGTCAAGACCGTGCATGTGGTCTTCAAGACCCACCTGGACATCGGCTTCACCGATTTCGCCAACATCGTCCAGCAACAGTACCTGACCCGCTTCATCCCCCAGGCAATTGACCGCGCCGCCGAACTGCGGCAGGCGGGCGGCCCGGAACGCTATGTCTGGACCGTCGGCAGTTGGCTGGTCAACAAGTGCCTCGAGCGCAGCGACCCCATCCAGCGCCGCAAGCTCGAACTCGCCATCGAGGCGGGCGACGTCGCCTGGCACGCCCTCCCCTTCACCACCCACACCGAACTGCTGGACGAGTCGCTCTTCCGCTTCGCCCTGACCATCTCCCAGAACCTCGACCGCCGCTTCGGCCGCGCCACCATCGCCGCCAAGCTGACTGACGTCCCCGGCCACACCCTCGGCATGGTCCCGCACCTGGCCGCCGCCGGCGTCCGCTTCCTCCACATCGGCGTCAATCCCGCCTCGACGGTGCCGGCCGTGCCGCCGCTCTTCCTCTGGAAGTGCGGCAAGGCCGAAGTCGTCGTCGCCTGCCACGGCAGCTACGGGGAGGTCGTCCAGGCCCCCGGCCTGCCCGAAGCCCTGGCCATCGAACTGACCAACGACAACCTCGGCCCCCACAGTGCCGAAGAAGTCCGCGCCATCTTCGCCAAGTATCGCGCCCGCTTCCCCAACGCCGAAGTCCGGGCGGCGCGGATGGACGACTTCGCGGCCAAGCTCTGGCAGCTCCGCGGCCGCCTGCCGGTCGTCACCGACGAGATCGGCGACACCTGGATCCACGGCGCCGGCAGCGACCCGAAGAAGCTCGCCCAATACCGCGCCCTGCTCCGCCTCCGCCGCGAGTTCGAGGCGCAGGGGATGGATCCGCAGTCGCTCGAGCTGGGCGGCATGAGCCGCGCTCTCCTGCTCGTCCCCGAGCACACCTGGGGGCTGGACGTCAAGACGCACCTCCAGGACTTCAGCCGCTACACCGCCGAACAACTGCGGGAACTGCGCCAGACCCCCGCCGCCCGCAAGCTCGAAGCTTCCTGGCAGGAACAGCGTGGCCTGGTCATGCAGGCCGCCGGCCAACTGCGGACTCCGCAGCTCGCCGCCGCCGGCATGAAGGCGATCCATGAGCACCAGGCCGTCGCCGAACCGGCGCGTTCCGGCTTCGTCCCCATCACCGACCCCACCGCCCTCCTCGACACCCCCAACTTCGCGGTCGGGCTCGACCCCAGGACCGGCGCCATCACCCGCCTCGTGGCCAAGGAGGACAACCGCCTCTGGGCCAGCAGCCGCCAGCCCCTCGCCCTCTACCGCTACCAGACCTTCGGTCAGCAGGACTATGACCGCTTCGCCAAACAATACCTGCGCGACCTGGACAAGAACGCCGCCTGGGCCCTGGCCGACTTCACCAAGCCCGGCATCGCCCAGGCCGGCGCCCTCAGCCAGTTCTGGCTCCCCCGCCTCGCCGCCGCCGCCCGGAAGGACGACCCCAGCGGCGTCACCCTCCTCCTCGACCTGGCCATGCCCGAGGCCGCCGTCCAATCCTTCGGCGCCCCCGCCACCCTCACCCTCACCCTCCACTTCCCCGCCAACGCCGCCGAAATCCACGGCGACCTGCGCTGGTTCCGCAAGGCCGCCTGCCGCCTCCCCGAGGCATCCTGGCTCACCTTCGCCCCCCGCACCCGCACCGCCGGCAAGTGGCGCTTCACCAAGCTCGGAACCCTCATCGACCCGCTCAAGGTCGTGGCCGACGGCGCCCGCCATCTCCACGCCATTGACGGCACCATTGATTACCGCGACGCCGCCGGCGGCCTCCGCCTGGAGACCCCCGACGCACCCCTCGTCGCCCCCGGCGCCCCCGCCCTCCTCAACTTCACCAACCGCCGCCCCAACCTGGCCGGCGGCATCCACCTGAATCTCCACAACAACATCTGGGGCACCAACTTCCCCATGTGGTACGAGGACGACGCCCGCTTCCGCTTCCAGCTCGCCGTCACCGCCAAACCGCCAGCCACGGCCCCCCCACGATGATCCGCACCGACCACATCTTGAAGACCGTCAGCATGGTCCAGGACGAGAACCTGGACGTGCGCGCCATCACCCTCGGCCTGAACCTCCTCGACTGCCGCCATCCAAACCCGGACCGGCTGGCGGCGCGGATCGAACGCAAGATCCACAAGTTCGCCGGCAAGCTGGTCGCCACCTGCAACGCGGTCAGCACCGAAATCGGCATCCCGATCGTCAACAAGCGGATCGCGGTGACCCCGGTGAGCCACCTGGCGGCGGGCGGCGGCCGCGAGGCCTGCATTGCGGTGGCCCGGGCGCTCGACCGCGCCGCCAAGGCGGTCGGCGTCGATTTCGTCGGCGGCTTCAATGCCCAAGTCCACAAAAGCCACACCGCCGCCGACATCGCCCTGATCGAAAGCCTCCCCGAGGTGCTGAGCACCACCGACAAGATCTGCGCCTCCCTCAACGTCGGCACCACCCAGGCCGGGATCAACATGGAAGTGGTCGGCATGCTCGGCGGCATCATCAAGGAGATGGCCGCCCGCACCGCGGCGCTGGACGGCTTCGCCGCCGCCAAGTTCGTCGTCTTCACCAACCAGCCGGAGGACAACCCCTTCATGGCCGGCGCCTACCACGGCCACGGCGAGGGGGAGGCGGTCATCAACGTCGGCGTCAGCGGCCCCGGCGTCGTCGCCCGCGCCCTGGAACGGCGGATCGCCCAGGCCGGCGCCGAAAATCTCGGGCTCGACGACCTCGCCGAGGAGATCAAGCAGACCAGCTTCCGCGTCACCCGCTGCGGCGAGACCGTCGGCCGCGAGGTCGCCCGCCGCCTCGGCATCGAGTTCGGCATCGTTGACCTCTCCCTCGCCCCCACCCCCAAGATGGGCGACTCCATCGGCGAAATCCTCCAGATCCTCGGCCTCGACGCCGTCGGCGCCCCCGGCTCCACCGCCTGCATCGCCCTGCTCAACGACGCCGTCAAGAAAGGGGGCGCCTTCGCCTCCCGCAGCGTCGGCGGCCTCAGCGGCGCCTTCATCCCCGTCGCCGAGGACGCCGTCCTCGCCGCCGCCGTCGAGCGCGGCGAACTCTCCCTCGAAAAACTGGAGGCCATGACCAGCGTCTGCTCCGTCGGCCTCGACATGGTCGCCATCCCCGGCGACACCCCGCCGGAAACCATCTCCGCGATCATCGCCGACGAAATGGCCATCGGCATGATCAACCGCAAGACCACGGCGGTGCGGCTCATCCCCGTCCCCGGAAAGAAGGCCGGCGACCGCGCCGTCTGGGGCGGCCTCTTCGGCGAAACCGCCATCATCCCCGTCCCCAACCCTGGCAAGTCCGCCCGCTTCATCCGCTTCGCCGGCCGCATCCCCGCCCCCATCCACAGCCTCCACAACTGACCCGCCGCCCTTTTGCCTTGCGCCCCGCGGCCGGATACATTATCCGTTTCCCCGGTGCGCCCCCCCCGCCGCCGGGCCGCGCCGCCTGCCCACTGCCCACGCAAACCCCGAAGGATTTTTGCATCATGCTGGACACCAATGTCTTGCAGACAATGGCCGACACCATCCGCGTCCTCGCCGCCGAGGGCGTGCAGAAGGCCAACTCCGGCCACCCCGGCATGCCCATGGGCTGCGCCGACTTCGCCGCCGTCCTCTGGGGCAAGCATCTGCGCCATGACCCCGCCAACCCGAACTGGCTCGGCCGCGACCGCTACGTCCAGTCCGCCGGCCACGGCTCCATGCTCCTCTACAGCCTCCTCCACCTCTTCAACTACGGCCTCACCACGGAGGACCTGGCCCAGTTCCGCCAGTGGGAAAGCAAGACCCCCGGCCATCCGGAACACGGCTGGACCACCGGCGTCGAAATCACCACCGGCCCGCTCGGCACCGGCTTCGCCTCCGCCGTCGGCATGGCCATCGCCGCCAAGCAGCTCGCCGCCCGCACCGGCTGCCCGGCACTGGAGGAGCCCCGGATCTACGCCCTCGCCGGCGACGGCTGCATGATGGAGGGCGTCACCGCCGAAGCCGCCTCCCTCGCCGGCCACCTCCGCCTCGACAACCTGATCGCCTTCTACGACGACAACCAGATCACCATCGAGGGCGCCACCGCCATCGCCTTCTCCGAGGACGTCGCCCTGCGCTTCCGCGCCTATGGCTGGAACGTCCTCCGCTGCAACGGCAACGCCATCGAGGAGCTGGACGCCGCCCTCACCCTGGCCAAGGCCAGCCGCACCGCCCCCAGCCTGATCATCGGCAAGACCCAGATCGCCCACCGCGCCCCCACCAAGGCCGGCACCCACCACACCCACGGCGAACCGCTGGGCGCCGACGAACTCGCCGCCCTCAAGCAGTGCCTCGGCTTCCCCGCCACCCCCAGCTTCTTCGTCCCCGCCAATCTCCGCGCCGCCCTCGACACCCGCGGCGCCGAACTTGCCGCCGCCGCCCAGGCCTGGAATGGCAAGCTCGCCGCCTGGTGCCAGGCCCACGCCGACCAGGCCGCGCTGCTCGACGCCCTGGCCACCAAGGCCGTCCCCGCCAACCTCCTCCCCGAACTGCTCAAGGCCGTGCCCGCCAAGGAGACCGCCACCCGCCAGTCCGGCAGCGAGATCATGCAGCGCGCCGCCGCCCTCGTCCCCGCCCTCGCCGGCGGCTCCGCCGACCTCAACCCCTCCACCAAGACCCACCTCAAGGACGGCGGCGACTTCACCGCCGCGAACCGCGCCGGCCGCAACGTCCACTTTGGCATCCGCGAGTTCGCCATGGGGCAGATCGCCATCGGCATGGCCCTCCACGGCAGCGCCATCCCCTTCACCGCCACCTTCGCCGTGTTCAGCGACTTCATGAAGCCCGCCCTGCGCCTGGCCGCCCTCCAGGAACAGCAGGTGCTCTTCGTCTACACCCACGACTCCTTCTACGTCGGCGAGGATGGCCCCACCCACGAACCGGTCGAACAGCTCCTCATGTGCCGCTCGATCCCGCACCTGACCGTCCTCCGCCCGGCCGAGTCCTTCGAGGCCGCCCACGCCTGGGCCGCCGCCCTCCAGCACCGGCACGGCCCGGTCTGCCTCTTCCTCACCCGCCAGAACGTCGAGAACATCCCCGAGCCGCTCCGCGCCAACATCGCCGTCGCCAAGGGCGCCTACGTGCTCAGCGACGACCCCGGCTTCGAGGCCATCGTCATCGCCACCGGCTCGGAACTCATGACCACCTACCGCGCCGTCGAGAAGCTCCGCGCCCAGGGCCGGAAAATCCGCCTGGTCTCCATGCCAAGCTGCGAACTGTTCAACCGCCAGGACGCCGCCTACCGCGAAAGCGTCCTCCCCGACGCCTGCGCCAAGCGCGTCACCGTCGAAGCCGGCCTGACCCTCGGCTGGGAACGCTACGCCGGCCGCCACGGGCTGATGATCGGCCTCGACCGCTTCGGCGCCTCCGCCCCCGCCAAAGTCCTTGCCGAAAAGTTCGGCTTCACCCCCGACGCCATCGCCACGAAGATCGCCGCCTACCTCGCCTGACCGGCCCGCCCCCACCACCGCCGCCCCGCCCCGGCACAACCGCCGGCGGGCGGCGGCGCCCCTGGAACCAGCATGCGGATCGCCCATGTCATCACCCGGATGATCGTCGGCGGCGCGCAGGAGAACACCCTGCTCACCCTCCGCGGCCACCTGGAACACGGGCATGAGGCAGTCCTGGTCACCGGCCCGACCGAGGGGCCGGAGGGCAAGCTGCTCCAGGAACAGCCGCTGCCAGGCCTGGAAGTCGTGGTAATCCCCGACCTTTGCCGCGAACTGGCGCCGCTCCGCGACCTCCGCGCCTATTGCGGACTCCGCAACCTCTTCGCCCGCCGCCAGTTCGCCGTCGTCCACACCCACTCCTCCAAGGCCGGCATCCTCGGCCGGCTCGCCGCCCGCCGCGCCGGCGTCCCCGTCGTCGTCCACACCGTCCACGGCCAGGCGTTCCACCCCTACCAGGGGCGGCTGGCCAACGCGCTCTACATCGCGGCGGAAAAGTTCGCCGCCCGCCGCTGCGACCGGATCTACGCCGTCGCCCAGGCCATGGTCGAGCAATGCGTCGCCGCCGGCATCGCCCCGCGCGACCGCTACCAAGTCGTCTACAGCGGCATGGAGCTGGAACCCTTCCTCGCCGCCCGGCCCGACCCCGGCCTCCGCCGCGAACTCCGCATCCCGCCGGAGGCCGTGGTCGTCGGCAAGATCGCGCGCCTCTTCGAACTCAAGGGGCACGACCTGCTCATCGAGGCCGCCCCCGCCGTCGTCCAGGCCTGCCCCGAAACCGTCTTCCTCCTGGTCGGCGACGGCCTCTGGCGCGACCGCCTCGAAGCCAAGATCCGCGGCCTCGGCCTGACCGCGCACTTCCGCTTCACCGGCCTCGTCCCCCCCGCCGCCATTCCGCGCTACGTCGGGCAGATGGACATCCTCGCCCACCTCTCCCTGCGTGAGGGGCTGCCCCGGAGCGTCGTCCAAGCCCTCGCCGCCGGCCTCCCCGCCGTCGCCCATCCGCTGGACGGCACGCCGGAGGTGGTGGCGGAGGGCGCCACCGGCTTCCTGGTGCCGCCGGGCGACCCCGCCGCCGTCGCCGCCGCCCTGGTCCGGCTCATCCGCGACCCCGCCCTGCGCCAGCGCCTCGGTGCCGCCGGCCAGGCCCGCGTCCGCCACGACTTCGACTGGCGCACCATGGTCGCCACCCTCGAAGCCAGCTACGCCGCCCTGCTCCAGGCCAAACGCGCCGGCTAACCCACAAACCCGTTCTTTCCCACCAATCTCCACAAATCCACGGCACAAGCCGCCCAGATCCGCGCCCCCGCGTCCCTGGTGCCGTCCATTTCGTCCATCCCACTCCCCCCCAAAAAACATGCTCCTGGAAATCGCCAACCTGAAGACGAGCTTCCGCCGCGACGACGGCGGCACGGCCCGGGCGGTGGACGGCATCTCCTTCACCATCACCGCCGGGGAGACCCTCGCCCTGGTCGGGGAATCGGGCTGCGGCAAGTCGGTGACCGCCTTCTCCATCCTCCGGCTGCTGCCGGAGACCGCCAACCACCCCGCCGGCGCCATCCGCTTCGCCGGGCGCGACTTGCTCACCCTGCCCGAGCCGGAGATGGCCGCCATCCGCGGCGACCGCATCGCCATGATCTTCCAGGAGCCGATGACCTCCCTCAACCCCTTGCTGCGCATCGGCGTCCAGCTCATGGAGCCATTGCGGCAGCACCGCGGCCTGGCGCCCGCCGCCGCCGCCGCGGAGGCGGTGCGCCTCCTCCGCCGCGTCGGCATTCCCGGCGCCGAACAGCGGCTGCGCGACTGGCCGCACCAGCTTTCCGGCGGCATGCGCCAACGGGTGATGATCGCCATGGCCCTGGCCTGCCGCCCGGAATTGCTGATCGCCGACGAACCGACCACCGCCCTCGACGTGACCATCCAAGCCCAGATCCTCAACCTGATGAAGGATCTCCAGGCCGAAACCGGCATGGCCATGCTCTTCATCACCCACGACCTCGGCATCGTCAACCAGATCGCCGACCGCGTCTGCGTCATGTACGCCGGCCGCATCGTCGAACAGGGCACCCGTGAGCAGCTCTTCCAGAAGATGCGCCACCCCTACACCCGCGGCCTCTTCGCCTCACTCCCCCACGGCTCCTGCCGCGACGCCATCCTGCCCGCCATCCCCGGCGCCGTCCCGTCGGCGGACGCCGTGCCCCCAGCCGGCTGCCGCTTCCGCGACCGCTGCGCCAGCGCCCAACCCATCTGCGCCGAACAGGAACCACCGTCCCAAAGCACCCCCGACGGCCACCTCGCCTGCTGCCATTTTGCGGACTCCGCACCGCCGCCGCCGCCCACGGCCCCGCCGCCGCCGGCCCCAAAGCCAGGTGCGGACTCCGCAACGGCCCCGCCGCTGCTGGAGGTCGAGGCGCTGCAAACCTGGTTCCCCCTGCGCCGCGGGCTGCTCGGCCGCGTCCACGCCCACGTCAAGGCCGTGGACGGCGTCTCCCTGGCGCTGCGGCCGGGCCATACCCTGGCGCTGGTCGGGGAATCGGGCTGCGGCAAGACCACCGTCGGCCTCAGCGTGCTCCGGCTGCTGCGCGAAGCCCGCGGCCGGGTGGTGTTCCAAGGCGTGTCCGTGCCGGATTTGGACCGGCGCGCCCTCCGCGCCCTGCGCCGGCAGATGCAGATTGTCTTCCAGGATCCCTTCTCCTCCCTCTCCCCCCGGCTGACCGTCGCGGAGATTGTCGGCGAGGGGCTGCGCGTCCATGAGCCGGCGCTGGACGCCGCGGGCCGGCGGGCGCGGGTCGTCCGCGCCCTGGCCGAAGTGGGGCTCGACGCCACCGCCCTGCCGCGCTATCCCCACGAGTTCTCCGGCGGCCAGCGGCAGCGACTCAGCCTGGCGCGGGCGCTGGTCTTGCAGCCGGCGTTCCTGGTGCTGGACGAGCCGACCAGCGCCCTGGACGTCTCGGTCCAGGCGCAGATCCTCAACCTGCTCGCCCGCCTCCAGGCCGCCCACGGCCTCGCCTACCTGCTGATCACCCACAACCTGGCCGTGGTCGAATACCTGGCCGACGATGTGGCGGTGATGTACCTGGGGCGCATCGTCGAGGCCGGCCCGGCGGCGGCGGTGCTGCGGAGTCCGCAACATCCCTACACCCGGCTGCTGCTGGACGCCGTGCCGCGGGTCGAGGAGCGCCGGCCGCTGGCCCGGCTGGAAGGGGAGGTGCCCTCGCCGCTGCAGCCGCCGGCGGGCTGCCACTTCCATCCCCGCTGCCCACGCTACGCCGGGGCCGGGGCTGACGCGGGCTGGCGGGAGCGCTGCCCGGCCAGCTATCCGGTGGCCGTCGAAGCGGTGGCCGGGCACCGGGTGGCCTGCCACGCCGTCGCGGCGGGCGGCTGAGGCGGCGGCGGCCCGCGGTGAAGCTCGCCCCCCTTTCCCTCCGCAAAATTTGCCAAATTATACCAATATTTGCGGAAAAATCCCTTGCAGGCGGCGAAAAATTGGTAAAATTACGGGAAGCGTGACGGAGCGGCCAGCCGCCGCCACCAACCCACCCAACCAATCCCAGGAGAAGCTGCACCATGTCCCAGGAACTGCTCACCCAACTCGCCGAACAGGTCATCAAGGGCAAGGCGCCCGTGGTCAAGGAACTGGTCCAGAAGGCCATTGACGCCGGCATCCCGGTCAAGCAAATCCTCGATGGCGGGCTGATCGCCGGCATGGCCGTCGTCGGCGACCGTTTCAAGCGCAACGAGTTCTACGTCCCCGAAGTGCTCATCGCCGCCCGGGCCATGAACACCGGCATGACCCTGCTCAAGCCGCTGCTCAAGGCCCAGGGAGTCCAAGCCAAGGCGACGTTGATCCTCGGCACGGTCAAGGGCGACCTCCACGACATCGGCAAGAACCTGGTCGGCATGATGTTCGAAGGCGCCGGCTACCAGGTGGTTGACCTCGGGGTGAATGTGGACGAGCAGAAGTACGTCGCCGCCGTCAAGGAGCACAAGGCCCAGTTCCTCGGCATGAGCGCCCTGCTCACCACCACCATGGGCAACATGAAGGCCACCATTGACGCCCTCAAGGCCGCCGGGGTCCGCGACCAGGTCAAGGTGCTGGTCGGCGGCGCGCCGCTCACCCAGAGCTTTGCCGACGAGATCGGCGCCGACGGCTACTCGCCCGACGCCGCCTCCGCCGTTGACCTCGCCAACCGGCTCCTGGGCTGAGGAGGCCCAACGCCCGCCCGCCAACCCCGCCCGGGGGCGGCGGGCCGGCACCGGCCGACCAGTCCGACCAGTCCGACCAGTCCGACCAGTCCGACCAGTCCGACCAGTCCGACCAGCCCCCCCGGCGCTCAGCCGCCCCCGGCGCGGATGCGCCCGACCAGCTCCCGCCCCAGCTTGCGGCACCCCTCCAGATCCGCCGGCTTCGGGGCACACTTGGCCTCGACCACCGGCCCGGCCAGCGGCCAGGCGACCTCTTCGGCGAACGCCTGCAAGCGGCTCACCGCGCCGCCGCTCCAGGCGAAGTTGCCGAAGATGCCGAGGGTGCGGTTCCGGAGCTTCTTCGCCGCCAGCAGACGGAGCAGCGACTCCATGGGCGGGAAGATGTCCTGGTCATAGGCTGGGCTGCCCAGCACCACGCTGCTGAAGCGCCAGGCGTCGCGGAGGATGTAGGAGAGGTGGCTGCGGCTGACGTTGTGGATGCGGACCTTGCCGAAGCCGGCCTCCTGGATCCCCTGGGCCACGGCGTCCATCATCCGCTCCGTGTTGCCGTACATGGAGCCGTAGGCGATGACCACCCCCGGTTCGGCCACGTGCCGGCTCCAGCGGTCGTAAAGCCCGACGATCCGCGCCGGATCCTTGCGCCAGATCGGCCCGTGCGTCGGCGCGACCACCGCCAGCTCCAGCCCGCCCAGCTTCTGGATCGCCTTCTGCACCATGGCGCTGTATTTGCCGACGATGTTGGAGAAGTAGCGCAGGCTCTCGTCCTCGTAGTAGTCAATGTCCACCTCGTCGTCGAAGATGCCGCCGTCAAGGGCGCCGAAGCCGCCGAAGGCATCCATGGAAAAGAGGACGCGGTCGGTCCGGTCATGGGTGACCATGGTCTCCGGCCAATGCACCATGGGGACGAAGTGGAACTGGAGTTCGTGCCGCCCGGTGCGGAGCGTCTCGCCGTCCTCGACCACCTGGATCCGCTCGGTGATGCCATAGAAGTCGGCCAGGAAGCGGGCGGTCTTGGCGTTGCCGACAAGCTGGAGCCGCGGATGCAGTTCCAGCATCAGCTTCAGGGCGCCGGAGTGGTCGGGCTCCATGTGGTTGACCACCAGATAGTCAAGGGGACGCTCGCCGATGACCAGGCGCACCTTCTCCGTGAAGGGGATCGCCGAGTTGCCCTTCACCGTGTCCAGCAGCACCGTCTTCTCGTCGGCGATCAGGTAGGAATTGTAGGAGACGCCGCGGGGCAGCGGCCAGAGCCCCTCGAACAGGTCGGTCTCGCGGTCGTTGACCCCGATCCAGTAGATGTCGCGCCCGTTGATCAGCTTCGGTTCGTTCATGGCCGGCTCCCGCGTCTAGTTCCGGAGCTCACCATAGCCGTTCGCCGGCACGGCACAAGCGCACCCCGCCCTGGCGGGCCGCATTTTTTTTTTTTGCGGAGTCCGCTTGCAAGCCAGAGCTTGGCTGGCTAAATTTCTTCCCAGTTAGGACGTTCGCGGTTCGAAGCCGGTGTTTCGCCGGTTGCTTTTGGCTCCAGTACAAAGAAGGCCACCACCAAACCCAAGGCCCACACCGGGCCGGACGACGAGAGGCAAAAGGACACCCCCATGAAGTCACCGCGCAAAGAGTTCACCCTGATCGAGCTGCTGGTCGTGATCGCGATCATTGCCATCCTCGCCGGCATGCTGCTCCCCGCCCTCGGCGCCGCCCGGGAAAAGGCCCGGCGCATCAACTGCGTCGCCAACCTCTCCCAGATCGGCAAGGCCACCAAGATGTACTCCATGGACTACCGCGAGTACATGCCGCTCGCCGCCACCGCCGCCCGCGGTTCGAAAGGGGCCGTGATCTCGTCGGTGACTTCCAAGAACGCGACGGACGTCGCGGACTACAACGTCATGGTCACCGAGAAGTACCTCGAGGCGGTCAAGATCTACATCTGCCCGAGCACCACCGACACGCTCGAAACCGGCACCACCCTGGCGGACACCACCAAGTACAGCTACCCCTACCTCGGCCGCAACGAGACCGAAAACTCCTGCGGCTCCGAGACTGGCCTCGCCATTGACCTCTGCACCAACACCAGCACCGGTGCCGGCAACCACAGCAAGTATGGCAACGTCCTCTTCGGCGACGGCCACGCCCAAGGCTTCTCCGGCTCCAACTGGCTGAACACCACCAACATCAAGTACTACGCGAAGTAAGCCAGCCGCTGCCCGGCACCCCCGAAAGGCGCTCCCCGGAGCGCCTTTTTTGTTGGGCCTGCGTCGGACGCGTCGGACTGGTCGCCCCCCCACCATGCGCCACGCCGCCCTTCACCTCCTCGCTCTCAGCCTCCTCCTGCTGCCGCTGGCGCTCCCCGCCGCACCGGCGGCAGTGCCGGCACCCCCGCCGCCCGCCCCCGCCGCCGGCCAGGACCACCTCGTCCGGCGCGACGGCACTACCCTCGCCGCCCCCGGCGTCGAGTTCGCCGCCGGCCAGTTCCACGGCGGCGGCCTGCCCGCGCCGCTCGACCGCCAGGCCGTCCAGGACTGGTGGCTCCAGCCGAAGGCCAATGGCGGCGCCGGCCCCGCGGCCGCGGCCGCGCCCCAGGCGGAAGCCCAGCGGGCGCAGATGCGGGAATGGCTCGCCGCGGCACGCCAGGCCGCCGCCCGGAACCCCGGCTGCAAAGGGATCCAGGTGCTGGACTGGGGCGTCAGCCGCCTCACCCCCGACCACCGGGAAGTGTACCACTACCGCTTCGCCGGGCTCATCCTCGACGACGACCTCCTGCGCTGGGGCACGCTCCAGCTCGGCTTCAGCGAAGGGCGCAGCCGCATCCGCCGCCTGGAGGCCCGCTGCCTCACCGCCGACGGCCGCCTGCTGGAGCTGGATCCCGCCGCTGTCCGGGCCTCCCGGCCCCAGTCCGGCGGCGGGGAGTTCTTCGACCCCAACGCCCGCCAGCTCACCGCCACCATCCCCGGCGCCGAAGTCGGCGCCCTCGTGGCTTACGAGATCGAGTACGAAACCTATGCGCTGGAGGACTGGCGGCTCTTCAGCGGCTCCTTCCAGTTCCAGTCCACGGAGGTGCCGCTGCTGCTCTCCCGCTTCGACGTGCTCGTCCCGGAGGGCGTCAAGCTCCATTGGTGGGAAACCCCGGAAGACGACCGCCCCTTCTGGCGGCGCTGGCTCTCCCGGGGCGGCCGGCCGTGCCCCGAGCGGCTTGACGAAACCGCCCCGGACGGCAGCCGCCTCCAGGGCTGGCGCTGGGAACGGCGCGCCGTCCCGCTGCTCGTCCCCGAACCGGCAATGCCGCCCGAGGCGGAGATTGCCCCCGCCGTCCATGTGACCCTCCACCGGGATTGGCACTGGCTCGACAGCTTCATCGGCGGCCTGCAGGCGGAACGGCTGCGCCCCACCCCCGAACTGGAGCAACTGGCACGGACAATCACCGGCGGCGCCACCACCGCCGACGAAAAGGCCGCCCGCCTCTACCACTGGGTGCAGAAGAAGATCCGCTACATCTCCATCAAATCCTCCCTCAGCTCCGGCTGGACCGGCCACCCCGCCGCGGAAACGCTCAAGAACGGCTACGGCGACTGCACCGACAAGTCCATCCTCCTCGCCACCCTCCTGCGCTGCGCCGGCATCGCGGCGGAGCCGGCCGTGCTCCGCACCAACGACGCCGGCCTCTTCACCCCCCGCTTCCCCATGCTCCGCTGCAACCACGCCATCACCGTCGCCCACCTCGCCGGCCAGCACCGCTACCTGGACAGCACCGCCCAGGACTACCGCTACCCCGCTTTCCGCCCCGACGACCACGGCGTGGCCGCCTTCAACTTCATCCGGGGCGAGCACGGGCCGATCCCGCTGCCGCCGGGGCGCGAGGCCGCCGCCAAGGAAACCGTCGAGGAGTTCAGCCTCCAGCCCGACCTCGCCCTGCGCGCCCGCCTGGCCAACCGCTACGCCGGCGGCTGGGAGGCCGGCATCCGCGGCGCCTGGAAGGAGATCCCCGCCGAGCTGCAACGCCAGGTCATGCAACAGTCCATCAGCCGCGCCGCCCCCGGCGCCCGCCTCGAAAGCCTCACCCTTGGCGATCCCCAGGACCTGGACCGCCCCTTCACCCTGGAGTTCGCCTGGACCGCCCCCGCCTATCTCCAGAAAGCCGGCCCCCTCCGGGTGTTCATCGTCCCCGAGCGCGAACGGAGCTTCCCCGAGTTCAGCCTGGAAACCCGCCGCCACCCCATCGCCTGGACCACCACGGAACTGCAAACCCGCAAGATCACCATCCGCCTCCCCCCGGGCTGGAGCTGCCCCGGCCGGCTGCCGGACCTCGACCTCGGCAACCGCCACTTCCGCTACCGCGAACGCTGGCGCTACGCCCCTGGCCAAATCGAGCTGGGCGTGGAGTTCGAACGCTTCAGCCAGCGTTTGCCGCCGGCGGACTACCCCGCCACCCGCCGCCTGGCGCAACAAATCGAGGAGGCCACCCGCCGCCCCCTCATCCTGCGCCCGGATTGAACTTGCCGCGCCGGCAGGCTACGGTAAATGTCATCGGCCGCTCTTCGCTTCCGCCCACCACCAATCCCCCACGGGAGACCCTACCATGCCCCGCCTCCACCCGCGCCGCTGGCTTGCAACGCTCCTCCTGCTCCTCGCCCCCCTCACCGCCACCCTGGCGCAGCCGCCGCCGGCGGGTGCCATCGAACCCCAGGCCGACGAGGTGATGCGCGCCTGGTGCAACCTGCTCCAGCGCGCCCAGCGCCTCCAGCTCCGGATGACCATCACCAGCCGGCATGAAACCGCCTGGATGCGGCAGGAGACGACCACGGTCCTCCAGCTCGCCCGGGAAACGCCGAACCGCCTGGCAGTGGTCGGCCTCAACCCCCGCCCCGGCCGCATTGACCTGCTGGTGGACGGCACCGACCTCGCCGGCTTCGTCCCGCAGCTCAACAAATTCACCCGCCGCCCCGCCCCCGCCACGCTCGACGAGATCATCCAGGCCCCGCTCTTCGCCAAGCTCTTCACCGACCCCTTGGCCCATGCCGTCTGCCTGGAGCTGTTCGAGCGCGACCCCTACACCAGCGCCATGGAGGGCGTCACCGCCGGCCGCTACGTCGGCCGCGAAGAGATCGCCGGCGTCCCCTGCCACCGCCTCCACTACACCCAGGAGGAATTCGACTGGGACGTCTGGATCCAGGCCGACGGCGCCCCCCTCCAGCGCCGGGTCGCCTTCGATCTCGCCAAGGGCCTCCGCGCCAAGCTCGCCGCGGCCGACGAAGCGACGCGCAACCTCATGACCCCGAAGGAATTGAGCCTGACCTTCGACGCCAGCGACTGGCGCCTGGACGCGCCCCTCGCCCCGGAGCTGTTCCGCTTCACCCCGCCCGCCAACGCCCAGCGCGACGACCCCCTCTTCGACCGCCTCCTCAAACCCGGCGCGGAAACGCCGGCGGCGGAACCCACCCCCGAGGCGGCCGACCAGGCCCTGCTCGGCAAGCCGGCGCCAACCTTCAAGCTCGAACAGCTCGCCGGCGGCAGCTTCAACCTCGCCGACCAGCGCGGCAAGATCCTCATCCTCGACTTCTGGGCCACCTGGTGCGGCCCCTGCAAGCGCAGCCTGCCCATGCTCACCGAACTGGCGGCAACGTTCCGCGACCAGGGCGTGCTCTTCCGGGCCGTCAACCAGGAGGAGCCGGCGGAAACCGTCCGCGGCTTCCTGGACACCCTCAAACTGGACTGCCCAGTCCTCCTCGACCCTGACGGCGCCGTCGGCGAACGCTACCGGGTCACCGCCATCCCCAAGACCGTCCTGATCGGCCCCGACGGCACCGTCCAGGCCATCCACGTCGGCTTCGCGCCCGACATCAAGCAGACCCTCACCGGCCAAATCCAGGCGCTGCTGGCCGGCAAGAAACTTGCGGGCGAATGATGGAGTGGCCGCGGGCGCGTGGCCCAGCCATTCTTGTCTGTGCGACAGGCGGATGAGGATGATTGTCGTCGAGGGCCCGCAAGGGCTCGCGAGGGCCATCGGGGAGGCGGCAAGTTCCGGGCCTGGCGGCAGCCACCCACGCCCTCCCTCACCTGGAGCGCGGGCTCCGAGTACGGACACAGGTCCGAGCACCCCCTCACGGCATCATCTCCCGCCCGGCGAGGGTCGCCTGGACGGCAGGTTCCCGCGGCCGCCACGGGGGCAGCTCGGGAACATAGTCGCGCCAGGCGTCGGGCCGCCAGAAGACGCGGGCCAGGAAGAGCCCCTGGGGCGGGGCGGAGTCCGCGGCGGCGCAGCGGTTGCGGGCGGCCAGCACCTCCCGGACCGCCGACGGCCGGCAGGAGCCGCGCCCCACATGCACCAGGAACCCGGCAAAGGCGCGCACCATTTTGTAGAGGAAGCTTTCGCCGATGACGTTGAGGAAGAGCCAATCCCCCCGCGGCAGCAGCTCGACGCGCCAGACCGTCCGCACGGTGTCTTCCGCCTCGCGCCTGGCGTTGGCGGCGAAGGAGGCGAAGTCATGCGTCCCCTCCAGCCCGGCGGCGGCGGCCCGCATGGCGGCGACGTCCAGCCTCTTGCCGTAGACCCAGGCATAGCGGCTTTCGAAGGGGGAGATGCCGTTACTGTTGGCGATGGCGTAGGTGTAGGCCTTGCCGGCGGCGGCGAAGCGGGCGTTGAACCCCGGCTCGCGGAGTTCGCAGTCCAGGACGCGGATGTCCCTGGGCAGCCAACGGTTCAGCACGTGGCGAACATGCTCCGGGGTCAGCTCCGGCGCGGCGGCCGGCGGGGTGAAAGTCACCTGCTGGTCCAGCGCATGGACGCCGGCGTCGGTGCGGCTGGTGCCCTGGATCCGCAGTTCCGGCGCGTTGAAGAGGATCCGCAGCCGGTCGCGCAGGATCCCCTGCACGGTCGGCCTGTCCGGCTGGAGCTGCCAGCCGTGGTAGGCGCCCCCGTCATAGGCGACCGTCAGATGCCAGACGGGCATGGCCGGCGCCGGCCCCGCCTCGCCAGGCCAATCCGGTTCCACCCCGTCAATCCTCGGCATAGAGCAGGCAGCCACAGGTGGCGCAGGCGACCAACTGCCCCTTGATCGCGTCGTTGCGCTCCTGGGCGGTGACGCTCATGTTGCAGCCGCCGCAGATGCCGTTGCGCACCGGCACGAACGCCCGGTAGTTGGGGTTTTGCCCGCCCCGGCTGGTGTGGAGCCGTTCGTAGCGGGCGAAGACCGCGGGGGGGACGGCCTGGACCAGCGCCGGGCGGGCCGCCTTCATCTTCTCGGCCTCGGCCTGGCAGTTCCGCGCCCGGAGGTCGAGGTCGGCAAGCTGCCGGACGGCCCGCTCCCGTTCGGCGGCGGCGTCCTTTTCCGCCACGGCCAAAACGCCCTTGGCGGCCTCCAGCGCCTCCATCGCCCGCAGCTCCCGGTCCTCCAGCTCCGAAACCTGCCCTTTGCAGGTCTCGATCTGGTGCAGGGCCGCCTTGTATTCCTCGTTGTTCTTGATCATGGCGGACTTGGACTGGAAGTCGCGCATCCGGGCCTTGAGCGTCTCGGCATCCAGCTCCAGCGCCTTGATCGCCTTCTCCGCGGTGCGCACGCCGTCGCGGGCGGCGGTGACCGCCTGGTCGGCCTGCTGCCGCTGGGCCTCCACCTGGGCCTTTTCCACGGGCACGGCCCGGAGCTGCGCCGCGATCTTGGCCAGGCGCAGGTCACGCTCCTGGAGGGTCAGCAAGGCTTGCTTCCATTCCTGCATAAGGCGTACCCCGTTCGCTGCTGGCTGTTGGTGATGGCACTGGCGCGGCCGGTGGAAACCGGAAGGACAATATAGCCGCCGCCGCCACAATCTCCCCCCGCCGCCGCGATTTTCCCGCCCCGCGGCTATAGTTCGCGCCATGAACCGGCCGTTCGCCTCGCTCTATGTCCATGTCCCCTTCTGCCGGGGGCGGAAATGCGACTATTGCGCCTTCTATTCCCTGCCCGGCGCCGGCCGGGAGATGCGCCGGCGCTACCTGGAGCGGCTGGCGCGGGAATTTGCGGAGTCCGCAACGGCGGCGGAATTCCTGCCGCTGCGCTCGGTGTTCCTGGGCGGCGGGACGCCGTCGCTGCTGGCGCCGGCGGAAATCCGCCGGCTCACGGGGCTGGTCCGGAAATGGTTCAAGCTCGCCCCGGACTGCGAGTTCAGCACGGAGGCGAACCCGGAGAGCCTGACGCCGGCCCGGATCGAGGCCTTCCTCGCCGGCGGCGTCAACCGCTTCAGCCTCGGCGTGCAAAGCTTTTCGCCCACGCTGCGCCGGCGGATCGGCCGCCGCGGCGGGGTGGAGCGGCTGCCGGAGCTGGTCGCCGAACTGCGGCGGCGCGGCGTCCGCAACCTCGGGTTCGACCTGATGTATGCCCTGCCGGGGCAGACGCTGGCCCAGTGGCGCGAGGAGCTGCGCCGGGCGTGCGGCCTCGGGCCGGAACACCTCTCGGCCTATGCCTTGACCGTCGAGGACGAGACCCCCCTCGCCCGCCGCGCCACTCCGGCGACGGCCGACGCCCTGGCGGTCGCGATGTGGCAGGCCGCAGCGACGGAACTGGCCGCCGGCGGGCTGCGGCGCTACGAAATCTCCAACTTCGCCCGCCCCGGCCGGGAATGCCGGCACAACTTGGAAATCTGGCACGGCGCGACCTATCTCGGCTGCGGGCCGGCGGCCTGCTCCTTCGATGGCGAGCTGCGCTGGAGCAATCCCGCCGACCTGGAGGCCTGGCTGCGGCCGGCCATCCCGCGCACGCTGGATCCGCTGCCAGCCGACCGGCGGGCGGCCGAAATCCTGGCCTTCGGCCTGCGCACCGTCGCCGGCTGGGAGCTGGCCCGGTTCCAGGCCGTCAGCGGCTTCGCGGCGCTGGCGCTCCGGGGGGAGGCGATCCAGCGGCTGGTGGCGCAGGGGCTGCTGAAGCTGACGCCCCGCCGCCTCCGGCCGACCCGGCGGGGGCTGCTCTTCCACAACCTCGTCGCCGCCGAGCTGCTCTGAGCGCGCCCGCCCGATGCTGGACCATTGCCTGTCCCCCGCGCCGATACCCGCGCCCCGCTGGGGCGCAAAAAAAACGGGGGGGGCGCCGATCCACGGGCTGAAGCCCATGGCTACACACTCCGGCCCCGCTGGGGCCACAAACACTGGCGCCTGTGCCAGGGCCACGCCCCCCGTTCCTGCCCGTGACCGCGGCCGGGATTTTCCCCGGTTCAGAGCAGTTCGGCGATCTGGACGGCGTTCAGGGCGGCGCCCTTGAGGAGCTGGTCGCCGGAGACCCAGAAGCAGAGGCCGTTGGCCATCGCGCAGTCCTGGCGGAGCCGGCCGACGGCGCAGTTGTACTTGCCGGCGTAGTGCAGCGGCAGCGGGTACTGGTAGTTGGCCGGATCGTCCACATAGTCCAGCCCCGGCGCCTGGCGCAGCACTTCGCGGGCGGCCTCGACGGTCACCGGCTTCCCGAACTCGGCGCTGACCGCCACCGAATGGGCGCGGAAGACCGGGACGCGGACGCAGGTGACGCTGGCCAGGAACGCCGGGTGGTGCATGATCTTGCGCCCCTCGTTCTGCAGCTTCATCTCCTCCTTGGTGTAGCCGCTGTCGAGGAAGCTGTCGATGTGGGGCAGGACGTTGAAGGCGATCTGGTGCGGGTACACCTCCTTGGTGATCCCCTCCCCCTTCACGTACTGGCGCACCTGCCGCTCCAGCTCCTCGATCGCCTTGGCGCCGGTGCCGGAGACGGCCTGGTAGGTGGAGGCGAAAATCCGGGTGCAGCCGAAGGCGCGGTGCAACGGGTGGAGCGCCATCAGGGTGATCGCCGTCGTGCAGTTCGGGTTGGCGATGATCCCCTTGTGCTTTTTCACGTCCTCGCCATTGATTTCCGGCACCACCAGCGGCACCTCCGGATCCATGCGGAAGGCGCTGGAGTTGTCAACCATCACCGCGCCGGCGGCGACGCAGTCCTGGGCGAACTCCTTGGAGCGGGCGGCACCGGCGCTGAACAGGGCGATGTCCACCCCCTGGAAGACGCCGGGCTTCAGCTCCTCGACGGGGAGCTTCTCCCCCTTGAAGGGCAGGGCCTTGCCCACGGAGCGGGCGGAGGCGAGGAGCTTCAGGCGCTTCACCGGGAAGTTGCGCCTCTCCAGCGTTTCGAGCATCTCGATGCCAACGGCGCCGGTGGCGCCCACGACGGCGACGGTAAAACTGCGGCTCATGGCGGTGGATCCTGGCTGCCAGGTAAAATCTGGACTCGGGCGGCGACTGTACGGCAGCTTGGCACAGTCAAAAGCGGGTACTTTAATGGTCTTTGCGGGCTTGTCCATCCCCCCCCGGCCAAGGGTGCATGACATTTCGGTTGGTGGCGGCGTCTCCACCCCTCGGTCGTCGGCAGTCAAATCCCGGCTTGGGCCGCACCGCGGCCAGGGTTGGTGGCCCCGGGAATTGGACGATGCCCCACTCCCTGGCCCCGATTTTGGCGGGCGGGGGCGGAGATTTGTCCGGAATGGGGGTATAGTACATCCGCCGTGTCAACCCTGGCCATTCCATCCCCCGGACTGCAATGAGACTTTTCCCGGCACGCCTGCTTCCCGCCCTGTTGCTGGCGGCTTGGCTGCCCGCCCTTGCCGCCGGCCGCGCCCAGGAGCCGGCGGCCCCGGCGGCCGCCGGCGAAACCCCACCTTCGGGCGACACGATGATCGCCGAAATGGCGGCGCTGGCCGCCAAGTTCACCAAGGCCAGCGAGGAGCCGACCGGCATGTTTGTCCATGACTGCCGCTTTGTCCAAGGTGAGACGCTCAAGCGGGCGCTGGAGGATTTCCTCTCGCCCGCCGGCACCGTGGCCTGCGGCGCTGAGGGGGACGGGGTGGTGGTGGTTGACCGCGAGAGCCAGTTGCCGGTGCTGCGGCAGATCGCGGCGGCGGTCGACCGCGAGGTGCCGCAGGTGCTGGTCTCGGCGCGGGTCGTCGAGTTCACCATCACCTCCGGCTTCGAGAAGCAGATCAACACCGAGTTCCAGCAGTTCCGCAACCTGGAGGAGATCCCCGGGCTGCCGGCCAACAGCACCGGGTTCGTCAACCGGCTGACCGATGCCTTCCTCTCCCCCAGCGGCGACCCCGCGGCGGCCATGCGCGGCGCCGCGTCGCTGATGAGCTACGACCCGGAGCAGCAGACGCTGCTCAGCGTCTATCTCAAGTTCCTGGAGAGCAAGGGGCACGCCCAGGTCCTGTCGGCGCCGAACCTGATCCTGCGCCGGGGCTCGGAGGGCAACATCATCACCGGCCAGGAGGTGCCGATCCAGTCCAGCACCCAGACCGGCGGCGCGAACATCACCTCGACGACCTTCAAGAGCGTCGGCATCAAGCTGCGCGTGGCGCCCCTGATGATCGCGGGGGGCCGGGTGCGGCTGCAAGTCTCGCCGGAAGTCTCCAACGTCCAGGAATACACCTCGGCCGGGGCGCCGCTGATCGCGGTGCGCAGCGCCAACACCGAGCTGGACATGGTGGACGGCCAGATGGTCTCGATCGGCGGCCTCCTGCGCAAGGAGAAGCGCCGCAGCGCCCGGCGCGTGCCGCTGCTCGGCAGCCTGCCGGTGCTGGGGTTCCTCTTCACCTCGCACGCCGACGAGGCGATCGAGTCGCAACTGGTCATCTTCCTCCGCGCCAGCATCATCAAGCCTGGCGAGATGAACGCGGCGACGATCAGCCCCGCGGCCATTGCCGGGGAGATGGTCCGCCATGGCGAGCAGGTCCAGGAGGGGCTCACGGCGGAACCGCCCTCCTCCCTCGAAAGCGACCTGCGGCAACTCAAGGGTGAATGAGCGTGATGCGCAGCGGTTTGGCCAATCTCCTGCCGAACGGGCTCGCCGGCGCCGCGGCCAGCCTGCTCCTGCTCCTGCTCCCGCTTGCGGCCGGCTGCAACCGCGCCCCCGCCGTCCCCGCCGCCGACAACCCAGCGACGCCGGCCACGGCCCGGAACACCCCCGCCGACCGGGAATGGACGGTGCGGCGCGGCGAGTTCCCCGTCACCCTGCTCCTGGAAGGGACGCTGGACGCGATCCGGCACCACGAACTCCGCTGCCCCGCCGACTGCCGCTACGGCCTCGAAGTCGTCGAGATCGTCCCCGACCACAGCCATCTGCGCAAGGGCGACTGGATCGTGCGCTTCTCCCGGCAGAAGTATGAGGAAAAGGAGAACGAGCTGCTCCTGCAACTGGAGACCGAGGGCAAGAACCTGGGGCTGGCCGAACAGGAATACCAGATGCAGTGCATGGCAAACCTGGCCAGCCTCAAGGCGGCCAGCGACGCCCTGAAGAAGGCCGAGGAGGCCTCTGACCGCTATGGGCGCGAGGACGCGCCGCTGAAACGGCGCCAGCTCCTCAGCGCCATCGAGGCGGCCAGCGACGGCCTGGCCGTCGGCCGGCGCAAGCTCACCGACGACAAGGATCTCCTCAGCCAGGCGTTCATGCAGGATCCCGACCAGCTCGCCAAGCTGACCAAGGCAGTCGAAAATTCCACCACGGCCCTTGAGAAGGCGCAGGGCGACCTCGACACCGCCCGCTACAACCTCCGCGTCTTCAAGCAGTATGACCATGCCCAGAGGATGCGCGAGATCCTCCAGGAACTCACCCGCGCCCAGATCGCGTTGCAGAACGAACTGGTCAGGGCCGTGGGCAAGACCATCCAGGCCCGCCGCACCGTCGAAAGCTACCAGACCCGCCGGCGCAAGCTCGCCGACGACCTCGCCGACCTCCGCCGGCAAATGGCGCTGCTCGAAATCCGGGCGCCCGCCGACGGCATCCTCTCCCTCGGCGACACCCGCCGCGGCCAGTTCCGCCAGACCCGCGAGATCACCGTCGGCACCAGCCTCAAGCCCAACGAAATCCTCGGCACCATCCCCGAACTCACCCAGTTCCTGGTCGCCATCAACATCCCCGAGTTCCACCGCTCCAAGGTCGCCACCGGCCTCCCCGCCGTCCTCCAGGTCAAGGCCATCCCCGGCCTGGAACTGCACGGCCGCCTGACCAGCATCGCCGAAATGGCCACCACCCTCGTTTCCTGGGACGCCGGCAGCCCCAAGATCTACCGCGGCGAAATCTCCACCGACCGCACCGACCCGCGGCTCATGCCCGGCATGACCGTCCGCGTCGAGATCTTCGTCGAAACCGTGCGCGACGCCCTCTTCCTCCCCGTCGAGGCCGTCTTCAGCCGCGAAGGCAAGCACTATTGCCAGATCCGCACCGCCCTCGGCGGCACCGAGGAACGCCAGCTCTTCACCGGCCGCGCCTCCGACCACGAAGTGGAAATCACCACTGGCCTGAACGAAGGCGAGACGGTCCTGCTCCAGCGCCGCCCCCGGGATGGCGAAGGCTGAGGGAGGCGCCGCCATGAGCCTGATCCAGCTCCGCGGCATCAGCCGGACCTACGGCGCGGGAGAGCATCTCGTCCACGCCCTCCACCCCAGCGACCTCGACTTCGACGCTGGCCGCTTCACGGCGATCATCGGTGCCTCCGGCTCCGGCAAGTCCACCCTGATGAACATCCTCGGCCTGCTCGACCCCCCGACCACCGGCGTCTACCGCCTCGAAGGGCAGGATGTGGCCCACCTCACCGACGCCGCCCGCTCCGCCATCCGCGGCCGCAAGATCGGCATCGTCTTCCAGTCCTTCAACCTCCTCCCCCACCTCGACATCCGCGAGAACGTCTGCATCCCCATGCGCTACGCCGGCGTCCGCAAGCGCGACATGCGCGACCGCGCCAGCGAACTGCTCACCCGCCTCGGCCTCGGCAACCGCCTCCACCACCGCCCCACCCAGCTCTCCGGCGGCCAGTGCCAGCGCGTCGCCATCGCCCGCGCCCTCGCCAACGACCCGCCGGTCATCCTGGCCGACGAACCGACCGGCAACCTCGACGAACCGACCGGCCGCGAGGTGATCCGCATCTTCCAGGAGCTGGCCGCCGCCGCCCGCACGATCATCATGATCACCCACAACCCGGACTATGAGACCGCCGTCCAGCGCGTCATCGAACTGCACGACGGCCGGGTGGTGCGCGCATGAACCTCCTCCACACCTGCGAAGTCACCCTCCACAGCCTGCGCACCCGCGCCATCCGCTCCGTCCTCGCCTCCCTCGGCGTGGTCCTCGGCGTCGGCGCCGTCGTCGGCATGCTCGCCGTCGGCGAAGGCGCCCGCCGCGAATCGCTCGGCCGCATCCAGTCGCTGGGGGTCGACAACCTGATCATCCGCGCCGTCCGCCCCCTGGCCACCGCCCGCCAGGACACCGCCGGCGCCGCCACCGCCTCCGCCCTCGACGCCTACGGCTTCACGGAGCGGGACCTGATCCACCTGCGCACCCGCTTCGCCAACGTCCGCCAGGTCGTCCCCGTCCGCAACCTGCGCAAGACCGTCTACGCCCGCGGCCGCCCCACCGACCTGATCCTCGCCGCCACCACCCCCGCCTTCCTCGACGTCACCCGCAGCCGCCTGGCCGACCCCCGCGGCCGCTGGCTCAGCGCCCTGGATGGCGAGGCCATGAACCTCGTCTGCGTCCTCGGCCGCACCGCCGCCGACCGCCTCTTCGGCGCCGCCGATCCGCTCGGCGAAGCCGTCTCCGTCGGCGGCATGCAGTTCCGCGTCGTCGGCGTCGTCGCCAGCGAGGCCAGCGTCGAAATGGCTGGCGGCGGCCCGATCAACAACATGGTCATCCTCCACCTCCGCACCGCCGCCGCCCTCTTCGGCACGATCCTCACCTCGCCGGAGACCAACCGCCTGGTCCAGGTCGAGGCCGATGCCGTCTACGTCGCCGTCCGCGACACCGCCGCCCTGCCCGACACCGCCGCCCGCCTCCGCGCCTACCTCGGCGTCACCCATGACCAGGGCGACTGCCAACTGCTCGTCCCCTACGAACTGCTCGAACAGGAAAAGGCCACCCGCCGGATGTTCACCATCGTCACCGGCGCCATCGCCGCCATCTCCCTGCTGGTCGGCGGCATCGGCATCATGAACATCATGCTCGCCAACATCTTCGAACGCACCCGCGAGATCGGCATCCTCCGTGCCCTCGGCGCCCGCCGCAGCCACATCCTCGGCCAGTTCCTCCTGGAATCGGTCATGCTCACCGGCCTGGGCGGCCTCGCCGGCATCGCCTTGGGCGCCGGCATCGCCGCCGCCGTCGAACGCACCGCCGGCATGAAAACCGTCATCGCCCCCGACAGCCTGCTGCTCGCCCTGGCCGTCGCCGTGCTCACCGGCCTCCTCTTCGGCACCTACCCCGCCTGGAAGGCCGCCAGCCTCTCCCCCGTCGAAGCCCTCCGCCGCTGACTTCGTGCCCTTCGCGGCGGCGTGGTGAATAATTCCGGCTACGTCCCCCAGTCCCCCAGTCCCGGGCCACCTCCCATGTCCCTGCGCGAATTCGCGGAAAAAGCCGAACAATACGTCGTCGAGCTGCTCACCGGCCGCCGCCGCACCCGCGGCGACCGCGCCGCCCTCGCCGCCCTCTTCCTGCTCTCGCGGCTCTACCGCGCCGCCGTCCAGCTCCGCTGGCAGGCCTTCGACCAGCGCCTCCTCCGCCAGCGCATGCTCGGCTGCCTGGTGGTCAGCATCGGCAACCTCACCGTCGGCGGCACCGGCAAGACCCCGGTGGTCGAAGTCTTCGCCCGCGCCCTGCTCGAACGGGGGCGCCGCGTCGCCATCCTCAGCCGTGGCTACCGCAGCAAGAGCAAGCCGCTGCTGGAGAAGCTCCGCGACCGCCTCACCCGCGCCGACCACGACGTCCCCCCCAAGGTCGTCTCCGACGGCCGCCGCCTCCTCCTCGATTCCGCCACCGCCGGCGACGAACCCTACATGCTCGCCAGCAACGTCAAGCAGGCCATCGTCCTCGTCGACAAGGACCGCGTCAAGTCCGGCCGCTACGCCATCCGCCGCTTCGGCGCCGACACCCTCATCCTCGACGACGGCTTCCAGTACCTGCGGCTGCGCCCCCACATCAACATCCTCCTGGTGGACAGCACCAACCCCTTCCATAACCACCACCTCCTCCCCCGCGGCCTCCTCCGCGAACCGATCCGCCAGCTCCGCCGCGCCAACTACGTCTTCCTCACCAAGTCCAACGGCGGCCGCCACCTGCGCCACCTCAAGGCCTTCATCGCCAAGCACAACCCCCGCGCCGAAATCATCGAATGCACCCACCGCCCCCAATACCTGGTGGACCTCTACTCCCACGAACACCGCCCCCTCGAAGCCCTCCGCGGCCGCCGCATCGCCGCCATCTCCGGCATCGCCGTCCCGGAAGGGTTCGAAGAATTTCTCCGCAAGCTCGGCGGCAACCTGGTCCACTGCGAACGCTTCGCCGACCACCACCGCTTCCGCCCCCAGGAAATCATTGATTTCCACAATGCCGCCGTCGCCGCCGGCGCCGAACTGATCCTCACCACCGAAAAGGACGCCGTCCGCTTCCCCCACCTCGACCGCCGCGACCTGCCCGTCTGCTACCTCCGCGTCCAGATCGATATCCTCAAGGGGCACGAAAGCTTCCAGGACTGCATCGCCCGCATCTGCTTCGGCTGACCCAGCCCCGCCCCGCCCACCAAGGAGTTCCGGATGATGAAACCCTTCAAGGAATGCCCCTATTGCGGCTTCCGCTGGCGGATCCGGCAGGAGTTCCTGGCGGATCCCCAGGTGACGCTGGTCGGCTATCAAGTCCACTTCGAGGAGCTGATGGCCGGGCTTTTCCTCTTCAACCACACCTGCACCACGACGCTGGCGATCACGGCGGGGGAGTTCCGCGACCTCTATGCCGGCCCCGTCTTTGCCGATCAGGCGAAGTGGCAGGCGACGGCGTGCCCACCACCAGCGCCGCCGGCGGCGGGGCGGAGCGCTGGGCTCTCCCGCCGGCAGCGTTCCGTGGCGCCGGGGCAGCGGGGATGGAAGCGGCAGCCGGGGGGCGGCGCCAGGGGCGAGGGCAAGTCGCCCGTGAGCGGCGGCCCGGCGGCGCCGGCCGCCGGCGGCGCCTCGTCGGGCAGCCGGGGGACGGCCGCGAGCAGGGCCCGCGTGTAAGGGTGGCGCGGCTGGCGGAACAGCTCGGCGGCGGGGGCATCCTCGACGATCCGCCCCAAGTACATCACCAAGACCCGGCGGCAGAGGTGCTCCACCACCGCCAGGTCATGGGAAATGAAGAGGCAGGCCAGCCCCAGGCGGCGCTGCAGCTCCTGGAACAGGCCGATGATCTGGGCCTGGACGCTCACATCCAGGGCCGAGACCGGTTCGTCGGCCAGCAACAGCTTGGGCGCCACCGCCAAGGCCCGGGCAATGCCGACCCGCTGCCGCTGGCCGCCGCTGAGCTGGTGCGGGAACCGCTCCCGATGCTCCACGCCCAGGCCGACCAGCGCCAGCAATTCGTCGCTCCGCTGGCGGCGGCCGGCCCGATCCAGTTCCGGGGAATTGGCGCGCAGCACCTCGTCGAGCATCACCCCGATGCGGTGGCAGGGGTTGAGGGAGCCGAAGGGATCTTGGAAGACCATCTGCATCCCCCGGCGGAGCCGGCGCAGCTCCGGGCCGCGGGCGCGGGTCACGTCCTGCCCGGCAAAGCGGATGCTGCCGCCGGCGGCGGGCTCCAGCCCGAGCAGGGTCCGCGCCAGGGTACTCTTGCCGCAGCCGCTTTCGCCGACCAGCCCGAGCGTCTCCCCCGGCGCGACGCTGAAGGAGACGCCGTCCACGGCCCGCACCAGCCGGACGCGGCCGAGCAGCCCGGTGCGCACGGGATAGCAGGTCCGGAGCTGGGCGACTTCAAGCAAGGGCATGGGGCGTACTGTAATGCCCGGCCGGCCGCCGGCGGGCAGGGGCTTCTTCACCCCAACTGGAACGGCGCGCCGCCGGCATCGGGGTCGGGCAGGAACTCGGCGAACTTCGCGTGCAGCTTCGCCAGCTTGTCGAGGTAGTAGGGCACGTTCTCGTCGCGCTCCCCGGGCTGGGCGTCCTGGAGCAGTTTGGCGGCGTCGGTGACGGCGACGTTCTTCTTGCCGCCGGTGACGTAGAACGCCACCTGGTCCCCCTGCTCATAGGGGCGCGCCGACTTGAGCGCGAGTTCATAGGCGGCGCTGCGCCGGGTCTCACCCTTGGCCAGCTTTTCCGCGTAGGCCTTGGGGGAGGTGGAAAGCACCTCGCGCTGGGCGAGGTCGGCCAGCGGCAGCTCATGCCGTTCCAGGGCGGCGGCATAGCGCCGGTGCAGCGCCGCCGCCGCCGCGCCGCGGCCGGTGAGCAGCAGCTCCGCCAGCTCCTTGATGTAGCGCCGCTGGAACGGTTCGAGCCCGCGCGACTTGAGGGCAGCGCCGGTGAGGGCGACGCCCCCCGCCGCGTCGAGCAGCGCGTAGTTCTTGCTCTTGTAGCTGAACATCGCCGCATAGGTGGCATCCAGCTCGACATCGATCCCCGGCGGAAGCTGGGCCTGGAGCCGCGCCAGGAAGGCCTCCGGCTCCTGGACGCCGGGGGGCGGGCCGAAGTAGATGCCGTCCGTGTCCAGCTCGATCACCGTCGCCTGGGCGCCGGCGAGGAAGTCGAGCATGGCCTGGAGGATTTCGCGGCCGCGGGCGGTGACCGTCTCCGCCAGGTCGAAGTCATTGAAGGTGCCTTGGGCGAAGCCGGCATAGCCGTAGAAGGAGTTGATCAGGACCTTGAAGCTCGCCTGGAGCGCCTGGAAGTGCTCGCGCCGCGCCGGGTCGGCGGCCTTCTTCGCCGCGGCCTTGGCGGCCAGGCGGAACTCGCGCAGCGCCTTGAGCATTTTCGGGAAGAGCCGTAGCGGGTCGGCGGCCGGCGCCAGGTCGGAGGCGACAATGATCGAAGGGTAGAGGGAGGCCACGTCCACGTGCCAGACATTGTGGAAGACGCCGGCGCGCACCGCCTCGGTCAGCGCCCCCTGGAACGGCCGCGCCGGCTGCGGCGTGGGCAGGGCGGCATCTTCGGCCAGGTAGCCGGCGGTGAGCAGGGCGTCAATCCGCATGCCGCTGCCGCGGATCACGCAGTTCTGGTAGGAGAAGGGCACGAGCTGGGCCTGGTGGAAGTGGCTCGGGGAGAGGATGCGGCTGAGGGCGTCGGTCTCGCGCACGTCGTCCATGGCGTAGCGGCGCACCCGCGCCGGGTCGCGGGCCAGCTCCGCCGCCAGCGCCGCGGCGTCCACATAGGTGCGGTCGGGGGCGGCGACGCCGAAATGGCGGGCGACGGCCTTCAGCCCGTAGCTCTCCAGGTCGCGGTGGCTGGCGTCGTAGAGCTGGACGAGCTGGTAGGTGTCGAGCACGTGCCGCCCATGGATGTCGAAGCGGGTGAAGCTGGCGGTGCGTTCGCCGGCGCTGAAGCGGCTGGCGCGGGCGGTCATCGGGCTGCCGTCGCGGCCGAAATCGAGCCGGACCTTGTGCCGCTTGGCGCGGGCGGCGAGGTAGGGCAGGTCGAAGTTGAAGAGGTTGTGCCCCTCGACCACGTCCGGGTCGCGTTCGCGGATGAGGCGCACCAGTTCGCGGAGCATCCCGGCCTCGTCCAGCTCCGGGGCGGCGAGGCAGTGTTCCCAGCCGGTGGAGTCGCGCAGGGCGATGATCACGATCTCGTCGCCGGTGCGTTCGGGATTGGGGAAGTCGAAGCCCGGCGAGGTGCGGGTTTCGATGTCGAGCTGGAGCCGGCGCAGCTCGGCGAAGGCCAGGTCGCGGAAGAGGCGGGCCGGGAGCAGGGCCAGGAGCTGCTGGGTCAGGTCGCCGAAGACGCGGTAGGGGGCGGCGGCGGCCGACGGAGTGCGGCCGGTCTCCTTCTTGAGGAAGGCCAGGGCCGCCTCGTAGGCGGGCAGGTCGGGGAAGTGGACGCGCACGTTCATCGCCCCCGGCCCGGCCAGCCGGCGGACTCCGCGGACGCCGGGGAGCTTGGCCGCCAACTCTTCGCCGGCGGTGAGCAGCCACGGCTGGAAGGGCACCGTCTCCGCCGCCACCGTGCCGTCCGCCAGCCGGCGATAGAGCACGGCGCGGCCGTCCGCCGCCGGTTCGGCGGCCACCAGGCGGGCGTGGCGGCTGGGCACCAGTTCATCAAGGGGGATGCGGACGTCGCTCATCGCGGCTCTCTCCTGGGGTGCGCGCTGCGGGTTGCTCCCCGTAACGTAGCCACCGCGGCGGGAAAAGGGAAGCCGGCCGGGGTTGTGCAATCCGTTCCACTGATTATCGTTGGGGGATGACCATCCTCCCCGGACCACTTCCGGGCGACGCCGGCAACCGCCCCACCCCCCCGGAACAGGAAAGGACGCCCCGCCCCATGAACCCGCGGATTGTCGTGCTCGACGGCTACACCTTGAACCCCGGCGACCTGGACTGGGGGCCGCTGGCGGCCCTGGGGGAGCTGACCGTGCATGAGCGCACGCCGGCCGCCGAAGCCGTCGCCCGCGCCCAAGGCGCCGCCGCCGTGCTCACCAACAAGGTCGTGCTTGACCGCGCCACCCTCGGCCGCCTCCCCGGGCTGCGCTACGTCGGCGTGCTCGCCACCGGCTACAACGTGGTCGACACCGAAGCGGCGCGCGAGCGCGGCATCACCGTCACCAACGTCCCGGCCTACAGCACCCCGTCGGTGGCGCAGGCGACCTTCGCGCTGCTGCTGGAGCTGGCCAACCGCACCGCCCTGCACGACGCCGCGGTCAAGGCCGGGCGCTGGAGCCACTGCCCCGACTTCACCTTCCGCCTCGGCACCCTGGTCGAGCTGGCCGGCCTCACCTTCGGCATCTACGGCATGGGCGCCATCGGCCAGGCGGTGGCCCGCGTCGCCCAGGGGTTCGGCATGGCCGTCCTCGCGGTCTCCCGGACACCCAAGGAGCTGCCGGGCGTGCGCTGGGTTGACCATGAAACCTTGTTCCGCGAGAGCGACGTCGTCAGCCTCCACTGCCCGCTCACCCCCGAGACCAAGGAGCTGGTGGACGCGGCGACGCTGGCGCTGATGAAGCCCACCGCCTACCTGCTCAACTGCGGCCGCGGCCCGCTGGTGAATGAAGCCGACCTCGCCGCCGCCCTCAACGCGGGGCGGCTGGCCGGCTTCGGCGCCGACGTGCTCAGCACGGAGCCGCCCCGGGCCGACAACCCGCTGCTCGCGGCCCGGAACACGGTGATCACGCCGCACATCGCCTGGGCCACCGACGCGGCCCGGCGCCGGCTGCTGGCCACCGTCGTCGCCAACCTCCGCGCCTTCCTCGCCGGCACGCCGCAAAACGTGGTCAACTGACGCCTGGGGCAAGCCTCAGCGCGGCGCCGGCGGCGCCGCGGCGGTGGAGCCGCGCACCTGCAGCACCGGCTGGAGGAAGCGCTGGCGCGGCGCCAGCGGCACCTCCCGCAACTGGTTGAACAGCAGGCGCACCGCCTGGCGGCCGTTCTCCTCCAGCGGCACCTGGAGGGTGGTGAGCGGCGGCTCCGAAAGCCGCGCGCCCATCTCCCAGCCGCCAAAGCCAAGCACGGAGGCGTCCTGCGGAATCCGCAGGCCGGCGCTCTGCAAGGCGTGCATCACCATGATCGCCATCGAATCGTCGGTGACGAACCAGGCGGTCGGCGGCCGCTCCCGCCCCTGGAGCCGGCGGACGGCGGCGTAGATCTCCTCGCGGTCACGCGGATCCGCCTCGGCGATCCACTCGCCGGGGGCCGGGGCGCCGGCCGCGGCCAGGGTGCCGGCGAACCCCTCCTGGAGCCGCTGGATCAGGAACGGCCAATAGGTCTCCGGATAGCGGCGGCAGGGGCGCGTGAGCAGGGCGATCCGGCGGTGGCCGAGTCCCAGCAGGTATTGGGTGCCGGTGATGGCGCCGCTGAGGTAGTCGCAAACCACCGCCGGCAAGGGCTGGCCATCCCCACCTTCCAGCGAATGCTTGCCGTTGACCAGGACGATCGGGACGCCGCGGTCGTAGAGGCGGACGGTGGAGGGGTCGCTGAAGCACTGCTTGTCGAGGATGAAGCCGCTGACCAGCTTCTGCCCGTGGAGGTCCAGCATGCGGGCGACGGCCGCGGGGCTGTCGGCCTCGCCGACGCCGGCGGGCAGGGCTTGGACCACCGGGAAGTGGTTGCGGTCGAGCAGTTCGGCGCGGATGCCGCTGAAGATGCGGTCCGTATCGATTTCGTCCGGCTGCCCCTGCCGCCCGAGGGCGACGCCGATGAGCCGCAGCGGCTCCTTGATGGCGCTGGCCAGGAGGCCGCGCTGGTAGCCGAGCTGCTGGGCGACCCGCAAGACCCGCTGGCGGGTGGCCGCGGCGACCGCGGCCCCCGGGGTGTGGTTGAGCACATGCGAGACGGTGGTCGGCGAGGTGCCCGCCAAGTTGGCGACCTGCCGCATGGTGACGCGGGGCATGAGGGTTCTTTCACTCCAGGGAAAGCCGGCTAAACTTGTTTGGGTGGACCATAAGGGCAATCCCGGCGGGGGCAATGCCGCGCCAGGCCGCCAGCCCCACACCCGACGCCAGCCCCGGTCAGTTCCCGCCGGGGCGTTGCCGCTGCAACCGCTCCCGGAGCGAAAGCAGAACCACCTTGGCCTCGCCATCTTCCACTTCAATGGCGCGGACGTTCTCCCGCACCGCCGCCGCCGCCGCGTTCCCCGCGAACAGCGGCTCGATCCGCTGCAGCACCAGGGAGTGGGCGAAGGCGGGGATGGGCAGCTTGCCGGCGCGGACCTTGACCACCGTCACCTTGGCCGGCGTGCCGGCTCCGCTCTCCAGCCGCACCAGTGCCTGGTTCTCCATCGGCAGCTTGCCCAGCAGCTTGCCCGCCACCGTCACCAGCACATGCCCCCCCGTGCGGAAATCAAGCGTCACCGCCGTGACGGTGAACGGGCCGCCGGCACCGGCGTCCGTGAGCAGCCGCTTGTTGGCCAGCGCCGTCGCCTCCGCGGAGGTGAAGGTCAAGGCGGCTTCGGCCCGCCGCGGCAAGGCGAAGGAATCGAACCGCGCTTCGGCGGCGGCCAGTTCCGCGGCGCCGAGCGCCGGCACCGGCCGTTTCGGGCTGGGCAGGAAGATGCCGGCGAGGCCCGCGGCCAGCAGCAGCAGCAGGGCGAACACCGTCAGGCGATAGAGCCGTCCGCCCCAGCTCCGCCCTTGCCGCCGGCGGCGCTGGTCAACCGTCTCCGGCCGGAACTTGTCAATCTCCAGGCGGGTGCCACAGTTGCGGCAGAAGATGGCGCCCAGCATGTTCTCGGCATTGCACTGGTGACATTTGATCATGGTCGGAAACCCTCCATCGCGCCGGCCACAACGCCGGCCACCATCTTTCTGGACTGGGCGGTGCGCCTTGCCCTGCCCGCCGCCGCCCGCCCGGGGCGGCGGCGCCCCCACGCTTCAGGTGGCGGTGGCGGAAGCCGGGGCCGGGGCCGGGGCCGATCCGGCCTTCGCCGGGGCGGCGGCGCCCTTGGCCTTGAAATCGGTGCAGTACCAGCCGGTCCCCTTGAGGATGAACCCCGCGCCGGAACCGATCAGCCGCTTCACCGGGCCGCCGCAGGCGTCGCACTCCCGCAACGGCTGGTCCTTCATCGCCTGGACCCGTTCGAAGCGGTGGCCGCAGGCAGTGCATTTGTAGTCATAGGTTGGCATTCCCCAGGTCTCCCTTGCTCTGAGATGGTTGGGCTTGACCTTCTAACCTAATGGAAAACAGCCGCTTTGCAAATCCGGCCGCCGCACGGCTCCGGCCCCGGGGCATGGAAAACGCAACAAGGTGCGATATAGTAGACAGTTCACAGTTTTGGGTCAACGGCCACGTCCATTTTTGAGGAAGGATTGCAACTGTGGAACCGAACCTCAGCATCCAGCGCGAAAACCCCGAGCCGTGCCAGGTCAAGCTCACCGTGCAAGTGCCGGCCGAAACCGTGCACCATAGCTTTGCCGGCGTCCTCGGCGGCTTCAAGAAGCACGCCAAAATCCCCGGGTTCCGCCCGGGCAAGACCCCGGAGACGGTGGTCCGCCGCCACTTCGGCAGCCGGCTCCAGGAGGAGGCCCGCCGCGAGCTGCTGGAGCAGATGACCGACGCCGCGCTGAAGCAACTGAGCATCCATCCCGAAACCAGCCCCCGCTTGGTCGAGCCGGAGAAGCTCGACTACCGGGAGAATGCCGCCTTCACCTTTGCGGTGAGCTTTGACGTCGAGCCGGAAATCGCCCTGCCCGACTACACCCGGTTCAACGTGGACTGCGCCGAAACCACCGTCAGCGAGGCGGACGTCGAGGCGACCATCCGCAACTGGGTCCAGCGCCGCGCCGCCTACCAGGTGGTCGAGCGGCCGGCCCAGGCCGGCGACATGCTCAAGGTCTCCTGGAAGGCCAACCTCGCCGAACCGCTGCCGGCCGACACCCCCCTCCCCGAGCAGTCCAACTACCTGCTGGAGAATGCGGATGGCTGGCTGCTGCTGAAGGCCCCGGAGATCATCCCCGGCGCCACCGCCGGCATGGAAGGCGCCGCCACGGGCGAGGAGCGCCACTTGGCAGTGACCTTCCCCGCGGATTATTTCGTGAAGGCCCTCGCTGGCCGCCAGGCCACCTACAGCATCAAGGTCAAGGAAGTCCAGGAGCCGGAAACCGTCCAGCTCACGGATGAGCTGGCCACCCAGTATGGCCACAAGGACGCCGCCGACATGAAGAGCGCCGTGGCCGCGCACCTCAAGCGCGAAGCGGAACACCAGGGGCGCGACGCCATGCGCAAGCAGGTGCTGGCGCAGCTCCTGCAGGCCCCCGAATTCCCGCTGCCGCCCCAGGTCCTCGCCCGCCAGGAGATCAACACCTTCGTCCGCCTCTTCAACGAGGAGCTGCGCAACGGCCGCAAGCAGGAGGACGTCCAGGCACAGCAGGATGCCCTCATGGAAAAGGCCAAGGGGCTCGCCCGCGAGGAGATGCGCCGCCATTACCTGCTCGCCGCCGTCGCCAAGACGGCCGGCATCAACGTCAGCTACGACGAACTGACCAACGCCGTGGACATGATGGCGCGGATGCAGCGCCTCAGCGCCAAGGCAATGTACCAGCAACTGGAGAGTTCCGGCCGGCTCGGCGCGCTCTACGAACACCTGCGCGAGAACAAGGTGGTGGACCACCTGCTGGCCACCTGCACGCTCAACGGCCAGCCGCGGGCCGCCGCCCCCAGCCCGGCTTGACCCCCCCCACCACGCCCCCTCCGGAGACCCGACCGCCGTGACGATCCGCGCCAACCACTACGTCCCCTTCGTGATCGAGCAGACCTCCCACGGGGAGCGGTCATACGACATCTATTCGCGGCTGCTCAAGGACCGGATCGTGCTGCTCGGCTCGCCGGTGGATGACCAGGTGGCGAATTCGGTCATCGCCCAGCTCCTCTTCCTCCAGTCCGAAGATCCCCGCAAGGAGATCGCCCTCTACATCAACAGCCCCGGCGGCACCGTGACCGCCGGCCTGGCGATCTACGACACGATGCAGATGCTGAGCTGCCCCGTCTGCACCTACTGCGTGGGGCAGGCGGCCAGCATGGGGGCCGTGCTGCTCGCGGCCGGCGCCCCGGGCAAGCGCTTCTCCCTGCCCAACGCCCGGATCATGATCCACCAGCCCAGCGGCGGCAGCGAGGGCACCGCCGCCGACATCCACATCCAGGCCCAGGAAATCCTCCGCATCCGCGGCATCCTCAACGGCATCCTCGCCAAGCACACCGGCCAGCCGCTGGAGCAGATCGAAAAGGATTCGGACCGCGACTACTTCATGTCCGCCGAGGAATCCCGGAAATATGGCCTCGTGGACGCGGTGATCCAGCCCAAGGCCAAGCCCACGGCCGCCCCCTGAAGCCGCGGCGGCGCCGCCGCCCGCCCCGAACCACCACCCAACACGCGCCGCCACCCCTTCCTGCCAGGGCTGGCGCGCGGGGAGTCTGACGACCGATGGCCCGACGCCACGACGACAACCAGGAAGTGTTCTGCTCCTTCTGCGGCCGGACCCGCCAGGAAGTGGCGCAACTGATCTCCAGCCCGATGGGGATCCATATCTGCAACGAGTGCGTCGCCGCCTGCAACCAGATGCTCGGCGCCACCGGCGCCCGGCCACCCTCCCCTCCCGCCCCGGGCAAGGCGGACACCCGCCGCGGCAAGGAGGCGAAGCCAGCCCCCCTGAAGGTGCCCAAGCCCGCCGCCATCAACGAATACCTGGACCAGTACGTGGTCGGCCAGGAGCACGTCAAGAAAGTCCTCGCCGTGGCCGTCCACAACCACTACAAGCGCATCCAGTACCAGCGCGAGCACCCGGAAGCGGCCCGGCGGATCGACATCGAGAAGAGCAACATCCTGATGCTCGGCCCCACCGGCTCGGGCAAGACCCTGCTCGCCCGCACCCTCGCCAAGCTGCTGGACGTGCCGCTGGCGATCACCGACGCCACCCCCCTGACCGAGGCCGGCTATGTGGGGGAGGACGTGGAGAACGTCATCCTCCGCCTGGTCCAGGCCGCCAACTATGACGTCGCCCGCGCCCAGATCGGCATCGTCTACATTGACGAAATCGACAAGATCGCCCGCACCACCGACAACGTCTCCATCACCCGCGACGTCTCCGGCGAGGGGGTGCAGCAGGCCCTGCTCAAGATCGTCGAAGGCACCATCGCCAACGTCCCCCCCCAGGGCGGCCGCAAGCATCCGCACCAGGAATACCTGCAAGTCGACACCTCCAACATCCTCTTCATCTGCGGCGGCGCCTTCGTCGGCCTCGACCAGATCGTCTACCGCCGCCTGGGCAAGCGGGTGCTCGGCTTCGGCGGCGGCGACCAGGGGGAGGCGCCGGTGGTCACCGCCAACGACCCGAAGATCCTCCAGCACGTCGAGCCGCAGGACCTGATCAAGTACGGGATGATCCCCGAATTCATCGGCCGGTTGCCGGTCTGCGCCGCCCTCCACGAGCTGACCGCCGCCGACCTCGTCCGCATCCTCGGCGAACCCAAGAACGCCCTCCTCAAGCAATACCAGGAACTGATGGCCATCGAAGGCGTCGAGCTGAAGTTCACCCCCGACGCGCTGGAGGCCCTGGCCGCCAAGGCCAAGGAAAAGGGCACCGGCGCCCGCGGCCTGCGCACCATCCTGGAATCGCTGATGCTCGACATCATGTACGACGTCCCCTCCCGCGATGACGTGGCCGCCTGCATGATCGATGCCGAGGTGGTCCGGGGGCACGCCCTCCCCAAGCTCACCCTGCGGGCCCAGCCGTCCCGGCGCCCCGCCGCCTGAGCGTTTGCTTTTCCGGCCCAGCGCTGCTATTGTGGAAAGTGGAATGTCTCACTTGGAACCCTTTCCCGTGCGCACTACCGTCAATGAGCTGTTGCGGCTGCAGGAGCTGGAGCTGATCCTGGCCGAATCCCGGATCATCCACGCCAGCGCCAGCCACCCCCCCACCGCCATCCGCCAAATCGAGGCGGACATCGCCAGCCTGCGCGCTGGCATCCCCATGGCGCACCTGCGCCGCTACGACCGGCTCCGCCGCTCCGGACTGGGCGTCGCCCAAGAGGAGGGCGGCGTCTGCACCGCCTGCCACTTGAGCGTCAACCAGGGGGACTTGATCCGGATGCGCCGGGGCGAAATGGCTTGGACCTGCCCCCACTGCGCCCGCTTCCTGCTGCTCACCCCAGCCAACGCCGACTCACCCTGAGCCCATTGGGCACCCCCCCCTTCCCACGTCACCCCATGGACATCAAAACGCTGCTGCCACGCTCCCACGTCCTCCTCAACCTGCAGGCTGACAACCGGCGGGGCCTCCTGGAGCAATTGGCGCTGCCCATGCAGGAAACCGGCATTGTGGCCAACCTGCCGCGGTTCGTGGACGACGTCGAACGCCGGGAAGAGCAGATCACCACCCAGATCGGCCGGGAACTGGCCATCCCCCACGCCCGCTCCACCGTCGTCCGCCGCCTCGGCATCACCATCGGCTTGGCCGCCGCCCCCGGCATCCCCTTCCACCCCGGCGCCCAGGAGAACTGCCGCACCTTCTTCCTCATCGCCGTCCCCGCCTTCGCCCCCACCGCCCACCTCACCCTCCTCCAAGGCCTCGTCCACTTCATCAACGACGCCCGCCGCATGGAGAAGCTGCGCGCCGCCACCACCCCAACCCAGGTCCTGAACCTGCTCGCCGCCTACAAATGGCCAGCCTGACCCGCGCCGCCAAGCTGCGCCTGCCGCCAGGGGCCGCACCCCGCCCCATCCTCGACCTGCTGGCCAGCCGCTTCACCTACCACACCGCCGAGGAATGGCGGCGCGAACTCGCCGCCGGCCGCCTCCAGCTCAATGGCCGCCCCACCACCGCCCCGGACACCCCCGCCGGCCCCGGCGACTGGCTGGAATACCTCATCCCCGACGGCCTCCGCGCCACCGAGCCCCCGGTTGACCTGGCCTGGCGCCGCCTCTGGGAGGATGCCGCCCTCCTGGTCGCCGAAAAGCCGGGCAACCTGCCCTGCCACCCCGCCGGCCGCTTCTTCAACCACACCTTGTGGGCCGCCCTCCACGACGCCTTCCCCGCCGACGCCTTCTTCGCCCTGGCCAACCGCCTCGACCGCGAAACCTCCGGCCTGGTGCTGGTCGCCAAAACCACCGCCGCCGCCCGCGAATTGCAGCGCCAGTTCAGCCGCCGCCAAGTCGAAAAACGCTACCTCGCGGTCGTCGAAGGCGCATTCCCCGAACAGTGCGAAGCCAACGGCTGGCTCCTGCCCGACCCCGCCAGCGAAGTCCGCAAAAAACGCCGCTTCATCCCGGGCGCGCCGGACGCGCCCCCCGCCGCCCCCGGCCCGGCCGAATGGGCGGAAACCCGTTTCCGCCGCCGCCGCCTCACCCCGGAGCTGAGCCTCGTCGAAGCCGAACCCCGCACCGGCCGCCGCCACCAGATCCGCGCCACCCTTTGCTCCCTCGGCTTCCCCCTCGTCGGCGACAAGCTCTACGGGCCCGATGACCGCCTCTACCTCCGCTTCATCGCCGGCACCCTCACGGCGGCGGACCGGCAGCGGCTCCGCCTCCCGCGCCAGGCCCTGCACGCCACCCGCCTCGCCTGCCGCCACCCCGCCACCGGCGAACCGTTCCTGGCCACCTCACCCCTGCCCCCCGAGCTGGCCGCGCTGCTGCCCTGACCGCCCTATCCCGGCCGCTGGCGGACGACGATCACCGGGCTGGCCGCATTCGCCAGCACCAACTGCCGCTCCATCCCCGCCACGTCCTTCCGCGTCAGGCTGCCGGACCAGCCACCCAGGATGATGGCGTCGGCACCCATCGCCCGCGCCAGGCACAGCACCCCTTGCTGGAACCCGCCCCGCAACAGGTGGAGATGCACCTCCAGCCCCTGCTTCTTCGCCAAGGTCTGCACCAGTTCGAGGTAGCGCCGGCCAGTCAACTCCAGGTCCCGCTCGAACTCCTGCCGCTCCTCGGCCACGAAAATCCGCATCTGCATGAGATAGTCCATGGTGGCCGTGTCGATGACGTAGACCGCCTCCAAGGTGCCGCCGACCTCGGTCGCCAGCCGCACGGCATAATGCGCCGCCGCCACGGATTCCGCCGATCCGTCAACCACCAGCAGCAGCTTGCTGAGCAACCGGCTCCCGTCCATGGCTCCGTCTCCTGCCCGGGGTTGGATCGCACCACCCCCCGGCCAACACTATAAATCCCCGGCCGCGCCTTCGGCAACCGCCGCCAGCTTCTTCTTCAGCAGCTTGAGCACAAAAAACGACTCCAGCTCCTTGCCTTCAAGCGTCTCCTGGATCCATTTCCGCGTGTCCTGGTAGGCGGGAATGAACAGTTGCTCCAGGGCATTCACCCGCCGCTGGGTCTTCTTCAGCTCCCGGGCCAACTGCCAGACCGCCGTCTCCAACTGCGCCATGCGGCTGACCGCCTTGAGCAGCTCCAGGAATTCGGCCATGGTCCGGTCAACCAGCGAATCGGTGCCGGCAAAGCCGAACTGGGAACGGAACTCGCCGTGCTCGACGCCAAAGTCCGGCACCCGCACCCCGGCAACGATGCGCTGCCCTTCCCGCACCCGGTGCTCGTAGCGGATCCCGGCCGCCGTGGCCCGGAGCTGGTGGTAGCCATTGGCGGTGGCCGCCTTCTTCAAGGTCGCATAGGCCGCCTGGCGCCGGGCCTCGAGCTGGCGCCGGGCCTCGCGCACCTGCTCCAGCAGCCGCATCAGCTCCAGCACCAGGATCTCCCGCTTCTGGTCGAGCAGCGAAAACCCCTCCGTCGCCAGCGCCAAGTCGCGCTTGAGCGATTGCAGGTTGCTTTTGGTTGGAGCCGTGTTCAGCCGCGCCATGGCCGCGTCACCCCTCCTTCGTCCCACCGCCCGCCGCCGCTTCCGCCGCCAGGCCGGCCCAGGCGTCGCCGCCCCCGGCCGGCGCCTCGGCGGTGGCCGCCACCCCAACCTCGCCCGCCCGCGGCGGATCGAACCGCGCCGCCAACTCCTCCTCGCTCAGGCGATACAGCTCGCTGCGCGGCAAGATCTTGAGCAGCTCCCAGCCGAGATCCAGGCTTTCCGCGACCGTGCGCTCCTCAAACTCCCCCTGGGTCACCAGCCGGCGCTCAAAACCCTCGCCAAACTGCATGTAGAGCTTGTCCAGCGGACTCAACTCCTCCTCGCCGATCACCGAGGCCAGCGCCCGGATCTCCTTCACCTTCGAATAGCAGGCAAACAACTGGGCGGCCAGGTGCGGATGGTCCGCCCGCGTCCGCCCCGCCCCGATGCCATCCTTCATCAGCCGCGACAGCGAGGGCAGCCCCGCCACCGGCGGATAGATGCCCCGCTGGGACATCTCCCGGTCCAGCACGATCTGCCCCTCCGTGATGAACCCGGTGAGATCCGGCACGGGATGCGAAATGTCGTCGCTCGGCATGGTCAGCACCGGCATCTGGGTGATCGAGCCCGCCCGCCCCTCGACCCGCCCGGCCCGCTCGTACAACGACGCCAAATCGCTGTAAAGATAGCCGGGATACCCCTTGCGGCTCGGGATCTCGGAACGCGCGGTGGCGACCTCGCGCAGGGCCTCGCAGTAGTTCGTCATGTCGGTCAGCAGCACCAGCACGTGCATCCCCAGGTCGAAGGCCAGGTGTTCGGCGAAGGTCAATGCCGAACGCGGGGTGACCAGCCGCTCCACCGACGGGTCGTCGGCCAGGCTGAGGAACAGCGTCACGTTGTCAATCACCCCGCTGCGCTCGAAGGACTCAATGAAAAAACGGGCCACGTCCGCCTTCACCCCCATCGCCCCGAAGACGACCGCAAACGGCTCCTCCGCCCGCAACAGCCGTGCCTGGCGGATGATCTGCGCCACCAGCCGGTTGTGCGGCAGCCCATTGCCGGAGAAGACCGGCAGCTTCTGCCCCCGCACCAGGGAGTTCATCAGGTCGATCGCCGAAACCCCCGTCTGGATGAAGTCGCGCGGATAGACCCGCGCACAGGGGTTGATCGGCAGGCCATTGACGTCGCGCCAGTCGGCGGCCACGGGCGGCGGCAGCCCGTCCTTGGGCCGCCCCAGCCCGTCGAAGACCCGCCCCAGCATCTCGCGGGCGACGGGGATCGTCAGGCCGCGCCCCAGGAACCGCACCCGCGTCGCGGCGTTGGCCAGCCCAATGGTGCCGGCGAAGACCTGGACGATGGCGGCGTCGCGGCTGATTTCCAAAACCTGCCCCAGCCGGGCCGCGCCGTCCGCGCCGCGCACCTCCACCAAGTCGCCATAGGCGGCATGGCGCACGCCGTCAATGGCCAGCAACGGCCCATCCAGTCTGCGGAGTCCGCAAAGCTCCACCCCCGGCGGCGGCAAGGCCGGTGGCGGCGCGCTTTGGGGCTGGGCAGTTCCGGCAGCCATTTCGGGGGTTCATCCTCCAACACGGTGTCTGGTGAGATCGGCAGGAAACGTACCCGCCCTTCCCCCGTTTGTCCACCCCCGCCGCCGCCGGCCTTCCCGCCGCCGGGCCGGCCGATCGTTGGCCGTTCGCCGTTGGACGTTCAAGGATCGTGTCTTGTGTCTTGTCCTGATATACGTTGACACTTGTCACCATCGCCACCGGTCCGGTCGACAGCGCCAAGCTCCGGCTCAAGGTGATGGCCGGCGGCACGGACATGGCCGGGTTGTCCATCGAAACCCGCCTTGTCGCCTCCGACACCTGGATCGAGTCCGGCGCGGGCGGCATCACGAGGAACCCCCTGAAACGGGCGGGCCAGGTCGGGTGGGGGGGCAGCAGCAAATAGGCGCCATCGAAATGGCCGTTGCCATTCTTCGCGTCGGTGAGGACACCATAGTTGGGGCCATCGAAGCCATCGGCCAAGCAGTCGTACCAATAGCGGACGGTGTAGCTACTCCCAGCGGCGTTGAACCCGGACGTATACCCGCGCGGGACGATGCCGTCGTTGTCGCCGGCGTAGAGCAGCATGGCGGCGCAGACCTGCCGCTGGTTGCTCAGGCACACCGCCGTCTTCGCGGCTTCCTTGGCCCGCTGCAAGGCCGGCAGCAGCAGCGCCGCCAGGATAGGCGATGCTGGCGATCACCACCAGCAGCTCGATCAGCGTGAATGATGACTTGCGTTTCATGCTTTCACCACGAAGGGTTTTTGGCCCACAAATCCACACCAGCCTTTTCCCCACGAAACACACGAAACAGCACGAAAGCTTTGTTTTTTTCGTGTGTTTCGTGGGCTAAAAAAGGGTCGGAGTTTTTCGTGGGCTAAAGGGATC
>JBAZOO010000030.1:0-46814 GCA_041648735.1 Lentisphaeria bacterium | reverse complement strand
TGCGGCGGTGAAACCAACCCCAGCCAAACGCCCAACCTGAACCCCATGGAAATGGACATGGATCCGACATGCCCGATGTTATCGCCTGTCGAAAAACCGGAAACAAGTCTCACACAAGCGTGGGCTGGTTGCGGCGGCGGGGGTGGTGATATTTTACTAAACTATACTATAGTGCAATTAAGTTTGATGCAATCTACTGCACCTCCATTCAGGGCTAGGCGGGGCTGGCGGCGGGCGGGGGTGGCGGCGGGGGCAATATCGAAGTATAGTGTAGTGAAACCGCGGCCCCGTGACGGAAGGCGCCAGCCCGTGCCAGAACCCACCATGAAAGAGCTGTTCCCAGCCCAGGTCGAACGGCTGGCGGAGCCCCACTTCCTGGTGCTGTTCTGGGCGGCCCAGGCCGAAGACCGGAAGGTGAAGTTCAACATCACCAACTGCTTCGACGACCTCAAGTTCCACCGGATCACGCGCACCAAGCAGAACGTGGTCGCCATCCTCGATTCCCTTGCCGCCCTCTGCTTCGTCACCCTCAAGGATGAAGGGAACCGGCGGAATATCTATATTACCCCCTACGGCGCCAAGGCCCTCGAGGCCTTGGTGCTCCACCACAAGTTCCAACCGCGGCAGTCCGCGTTTCTGGAGGATCTGACACCATGACGATCGGCATTGGCGGGGCTGGCGGCAAGCTGGCCATCAAGCTCGACCAGGACGCGTTGCTGGTAAACGTCTCCGAAGTGGAGATGGGCAAGCTGCCGGCGCGGAACAAGCTGCTGGCGGTGCGGCATTCCGTCCAAGGGCAGTTGCGCGGTTCCCGCAAGAACCCGCAGATCGGCCAGGATGCCTACTTCTCGATCCGCGAGGAGCTGCTGCGGCTGATCCGCGGCAATTTGGTGTTCAGCTCCACCGGTGGCGGCACTGGCTGCGGGATCTGCACCGCCCTGCTGCAGGAGATCAGCCAGGGGGCGGAGCCGGCCTTGGCGGACCGCACCCGTTTCGCCTTCGTGCTGCCGTACGCGAAGCAGGAGCCGGCCGAGTTCGTCGCCAACACCACCCAGTTCCTCGGCGGCCCGCTGTCCGAGGCGCTGGACAGCGGCAACACCGGGAACCTGATCCTCTTTTCGAACCGGCTGAAGTTCGAGTCGAAGCTGGCGGAGGAGGAGTTCAACGAGCTGATGGTCACCAGCCTGCGGACCTTCCTGGAGATTCCGCGCAAGAACGAGGAGCTGCGGCTGCTGGACGGCCATATCGACGTGGAGGACTTCAACCTCTACACCGCCAAACCCTATTTCAACCATTTCACCACCTTCGAGTTCGACCCCGGCGCGCCGTTCGACCGGCAGCTTGCCCAGAACCTGAACCCGCTGCTGCTGCCGCCGGAGAACCCGATCGAGGCAATCTTCCTCCTGGAGGTGCCCGAGGGCGGCGACCCGCGGGCGTTCTACAACATCCTGGACCACTTCACCGGCAAAGAGGTGACGCCGATCTACAGCGTGGTTGAAAACCCGCGGCTGCGCAAGCCCTCCGTGACGGTTTCCATGCTCTATTCGCGCAAGCCGGCGGAGCTGGTGGACGACTTCAACCGCATCTCGCAGGAGCACGTGAAGGCGAAGGTGCGCAAGACCGTCGAGCAGCACGTCCAGCTCCACCGGCTCGAAGTCAACCTGGAGCAGGAAGTCAAGCAGCTCGCCCGCCAGCGTGGCGAGAGCGACAACGACATCCTGGTCGTGCTCAAGCGGATCGGCAAGCTGTAACGCCCGATCTCAGGGAAAGGCGGGCCGCGCGGAATGGAGCCCACCGACGCCATCGGGCGGTTCGCGCCGTCGCCGACCGGCCGGGCGCATCCGGGGACGCTGCTCGCCGGGCTGCTGGCCTGGCTCGACGTCCGCCGCCGCGGGGGGCGGTTCGTGCTACGCCTGGAGGACTTGGATCCGGAGCGCTGCACGGACGAATGGCGGCAGGGGCTGCTGGCCGACCTGGCCTGGTTCGGCCTGGACTGGGACGCGCTGGAGTGGCAGCACGACAACGCCGCCCGCCATGAGGCCGCGCTGGACCGCTTGGCGGCGCAGGGGCGGCTCTATCCCTGTTCGTGCAGCCGGGCCCGGCTCAAGGCGGCGGGGCTGCCCGCCGCCGACGGGGGCTGGGCCTATCCCGGCACCTGCCGCGGCCGGCCACTGCCGCCCGGCGGCTGGCGGGCCGGCCTGGAGCCGCTCCGCTGCCGGCTGGACGACGCCCAGGTGGCGCTGCGGGACGAATCGGGGCTGGACCTGTCGCAGGAGGTGGCGGCGGCGATGGGCGACCCCGTGCTGCGCCGGCGCGACGGCGCCGTGGCCTACCAGCTCGCCGTGGTCGTGGACGATGCGGCGGCCGGGATCAACCGCGTCGTCCGCGGCCGCGACATTGCGCCGAGCACCGCCACCCAGGTTGCCCTCCACCGGCTGCTTGGCCTGCCGCCCCCCGCCTACCGCCATCACCTGCTGCTGCTGGAGCCGCACGGCACCAAGCTGGCCAAGTTCCATGGCTCAGTCAGCGCCGCGGAGCTGCGCGAGCACTACACGCCGGCGGCGCTGTGCGGCGTCCTCGCCTGGGTGGCGGGGCTCCAGCCGGAGCCGCGGCCGCGGACTCCGCGGGAGCTGGTGGCGGAGTTCGCGTGGGAGCGGGTGCGGGTGGCGGACCAGGTGGTGGCCTGGGACGGCCGCCGGCTCCGCCACCTGGGCCCGGGTTGAGCGCCGCCGGGCTCAGTCTTGCAGGGCCAGCGCCAGAACCTCGCCCGCATCGTGGACGAAGTGGAACTGGAGCGCATCGCGGATCTCCGCCGGAATCTCCTCCAAGTCCTGGCGGTTCGACACCGGCAGGATGAGGGTGCGGACGCCGGCGCGGGCGGCGGCCAGCGCCTTCTCCTTGATCCCGCCGACGGGCAGCACCCGGCCCCGGAGCGTCAGTTCGCCGGTCATGGCCAGGAACGGCTTGACCGGGCGGCCGGTGAGCAGCGAGGCGAGGGCGGTGAGCAGGGTGACGCCGGCGGAGGGTCCGTCCTTGGGGGTGGCGCCAGCGGGGACATGGAGATGGAAGTCGCAGCTTTCGAACTTGGCGCTGGGGATGTGCAGTTCCTCGTGGCGGCCGCGGAGGTGGCTGTAGGCGAGCTGGGCGCTTTCCTTCATCACCTCGCCGAGGGAGCCGGTGAGGGTGAGGGTGCCTTTGCCGGGGAAGGCGGTGGCCTCGATCTGGAGCACGTCGCCGCCGGCGCTGGTCCAGGCCAGGCCGGTGGCGATGCCGACCAGCGGTTCGGCGGTGGCGGCTTCGGGGAAGAGCCGGCGCGGCCCGAGCCAGCCGGGGAGCTGTTTTTCCGTGATGGTGAAGCGCTGGCGGGCGCGCTTGGCTTCCGGCAGTTCGACGAGGCGGCGGGCGGCCTTGCGGCAGAGGCGGCCGAGTTCGCGCTCGAGGTTGCGGACGCCGGCCTCGCAGGTGTAGCGGCCGATGAGGGCGTCGAGGGTGGCGTCGGGAAGGGCGAGCTGCCGTTTGCCGAGGCCGTTGGCGGCGAGCTGGCGCGGCAGGAGGAAGCGGCGGGCGATCTCCCGTTTTTCCAGGGCGGTGTAGCCGGGGAGGTCGAGGATTTCCAGGCGGTCGCGCAAGGCGGGCAGGATCGGGTCGACCAGGTTGGCGGTGGTGATGAAGAGGACCTTGGAGAGGTCGAATGGCACCTCCAGGTAATGGTCGGAGAAGGCGCTGTTCTGGGCAGGGTCGAGGGCTTCGAGGAGGGCGGCGGAGGGGTCGCCGCGGAAGTCGGCGCCGATCTTGTCGATCTCGTCGAGCATGAAGACGGGGTTGGCGGTCTTGGCGCGGCGGAGCCCTTGGATGATGCGGCCGGGGAGGGCGCCGACGTAGGTCCGGCGGTGGCCGCGGATCTCGGCTTCGTCACGGATGCCGCCCAGGGAGACGCGGATGAATTCGCGGCCGAGGGCCTTGGCGATCGAGTGGCCAAAGGAGGTCTTGCCCACGCCCGGGGGGCCGGCGAGGCAGAGGATGGAGCCGCGGGCGTCGCCGCGGAGTTGGCGGACGGCGAGGAATTCGAGGATGCGGTCCTTGACCTTCCGCAGGCCGTAGTGCTCGGCGTCCAGCAGCCGGGCGGCGGCGGCGAGGTCAAGGCGATCCTCGGTGAGGGTGGCCCAAGGCAGGGCCAGGAGCCATTCGACGTAGGTCCGGGCGACGTTGTAGTCGCCATGCATCGGGTGCATCTTGCGGAGATGCTCCAGCTCCCGCTCGACGGCGGCCTTGGCCTCGTCGGGCAGGCGGACTTCCGCCAGCCGCGCGCGGAGGGCGGCGATCTCGGCGGACTCGGGCTCTTCGCCGAGCTGCTCCTGGATCGTCTTGAGCTGTTCGCGCAGGAACGCCTCGCGCTGGGCTTTGCCGAAGGTGTTGCTCACCTTGCTCTGGATCTCGTTGCCGAGCTTGAGCAGTTCCAGCTCGCGGTTGAGCAGGACGCTGAGCTTGGCCAGCCGTTCGCCGACCGCGCCGGTGCGGAGCAGCTCCAGCTTCTCCGCGAAGTGAAGGTTGAGGTTGCTGGCGAGGAAGTCGGCCAGGCGCCCGCGGTTCTCCAAGTTGAGCATGACCACCTTGAGGTCGTCGGGCAGGGTGGGGGAAAGGGCCAGCAACTGATGGAACTGCTGCATCAGGCTGGCGACCAGCGCCTGGATTTCGGGCGAATCCGGGTCGGGCGTCGCCGTCGGCAGGAAGGTGGCCACCGGATAGGGCTTGGCCGGGCCGGCCTGGTGCAGCCGCAGGCGGCGGATGCCGCGGACGAGGATGCGCAGGGTGTCGTCGGGGAAGCGCAGCACCTTGACGATGCGGGCCGCGCAGGCCACGTCCGGCAGCTTGGCGGCGGCGAGGGCGGTGCCATCCGGGGCATCGACCGGGACAATGGCGACCAAGCGGTTCCGGGCCACGGCCTCGTCGACTAGGCGGACGCCTTCCGGCTGGTCAATGACCATTGCCGTCATGGCATAGGGGAAGAGCACTGCCCGCCGCAGCGGCACCACCGGCAGCCGCTGGGGCTTGCCGCCGCCCCGGTCCGCCGCGGCCGCCGCGGCGGCGGCCGCGGCCACCGAGAGGTCGGAGACGGAGGTCTCGATCGTCACCTCGGTCACGGCCGGCACCCCGGCGGGCACCGTGGCCGGGGAGGGGAGGGCGGTCTTTTTCTTTTTGCGCACTGCCATGACAATTGCCGGAGCCGGTTGCGGGTGGAACAAAAAAAACCGACGCGGGGCGTCGGTTTGATTGGGAATGGCGGGAGCGACGGGGCTCGAACCCGCAACCTCTGCCGTGACAGGGCAGTGCTCTAACCAATTGCGCTACGCCCCCGCTCAAGAAGGCATTGCCCACCCCTCGGCAACAAGTGCCAAAAGGCAAACAACGGCGTAGAAGATAGCCCGGGTTTCCGCCATTGCAAGCCGGCGCGACCCCTTCCATTGGCGTGGAGTCCGCAAAAAGGGGTGTGCGTCCAAGGACAGGCAAATCGCCCATGGGGGGGGCGGATGCGGGGGCTGGGAATGCCCCGCCCACCAGGGCTGGAGGGGGCGGCAAACCCGGGGGCGGCGTCTACAGTATGGGACCGGGGGCCGGCAGGAGCGCCGCCGCCGGCCGGACACGCCGCCGATGAACGCCCCCGATCCAGCCGCACCCCTGCTCGCCCTTGGGCTCAACCCCGCCTGGCAGAAGACCTTCTTCTTCGAGAGGCTGCGCCTAGGCGAGGTCAACCGCGCCCGCGAAGTCCGCAGCCAGGCCAGCGGCAAGGGGATCAACTTCGTCGCCGCCGCCCGCCAGGCGGGGCGCGCCGCCACCGTCGCCCAGTTCGCGGGCGGCGCCACCGGCGACTGGCTGGTCACCGACCTGGAGGCCCGCGGCCTGGCGCACGCGACGGTGCGCACCGGCGCCACCACCCGGATCTGCAACACGCTGCTGTGCGAGGCGACGGGGACAATGACCGAGCTGATCGAGCCCGCCGAACCCGTCACGGCCACCGAGTTCACCCGGCTGCGCCACGCCGTGATGGACCGCCTGCCGGCGGCGGCCGGCGTGGCCCTCTGCGGCACCTTCCCGCCGGGCGTGCCCGACACCTTCTACGAGGAGGCCGTCCGCGCCGCCCGCCACCGCGGCATCCCCGTGCTGCTCGATGGCTACCGCGGCGTGCTGCCAACCTTGCAGGCGGGGGTGGAGTTGCTCAAGGTCAACGCCGCCGAACTGTGCGCGCTGATGGAACGGGACGATCTGGCCGGGGCGGCCGCGGACTGCTTGGCGGCCTTCCCCGTGCGCTGGCTGGCGGTCACCGCCGGCGGCGGCCAGGCCCACCTCTTCCGGGCCGGCGAAAAATGGGATTTCACCTTGCCGAAGCTGGAGCGGGTGCTGAATCCCATTGGCGCCGGCGACACGGCGGCCGCCGTGCTGCTGGCCCAGGTCGCCGGCCGGCGGGCGCTCCTGGAGGAGCCGGCCGGCATGGTGGGCGCCTTCCGCCAGGCCCTCGCCGCCGCCAGTGCCTCCTGCCTCACCCCCGAGCCGGCCCGCTTCGACCCCGCCGCCGCCGCCACCCTGGCCACCCGCATCGTCGTGCAGAAGGGACGATAGCGCCGGAAGCTCCCACCATGCGCCCCGCCATCCCCCAGCCCTGGATCCAAATCGCCGGCGTGAGCGACGCGGCCGAGGCGGAACTGCTGCTCGCCGCCGGCGTGGCCTGGCTCGGCTTCCCCCTGCGGCTCGGCTACCACCGGCCAGACCTGGACGAGGCCGCCGCCGCCGCCCTGATCCGGCACCTGCCCGCCGCCGCCGTGCCGGTGCTGATCACCTACCAGACCGACGGCCGCGGGATTGCGGAGTTCGCAACCGCGCTCGGGGCCAAGGCGGTGCAGGCGCACGGCGAGATCACCGCCGCGGAGTTCGCCCGGCTGCGCGGACTGCGCCCCGACCTCTTCCTGATCAAGAGCCTGATCGTCCGGGGATCGGATCCGGCGCCGCTCCTGGCCGCCGCCCGGCCGTTCGAGCCGGCCGCCGACGCCTTCATCACCGACAGCTTCGACCCCGCCACGGGCGCCTGTGGCGCCACCGGCCGCACCCACGACTGGACGGTCAGCCACACCCTGGCGCGCGAACTCCGCCGGCCGCTGATCCTCGCCGGCGGCCTGACCCCGGAGAACGTCGCCGCCGCGATCCGCGCCGTGCGCCCGGCGGGGGTGGACGCGCACACCGGCGTGGAAGGCGCCGACGGCCGCAAGGAGGCGGGCCGCGTCCGGGCCTTCGTCGCCGCCGCCAGCGCCACTTTTGCGGCAATCCCGGAAGCGATGGCGGGGGTGGACGCCCATCCCCGCCCATAACGCCCCGATATTTCCCAGCTTATGCCCTCCGCCACCATCCCCGACGCCTCCGGCCGCACCCTCTCGGGGCAGACCGCCGAGGCCTTCCTCCAGGTCTTCTTTGCCCATCCCTGCCACTCGTGGGAGCGGGGGACGAACGAGAACACCAACGGCTTGGTTTGGAACACTGGCTGAACCACCGGCCACGAAAGGGCCTTGGAGGTGGCTATGGGGGGCCGGGGCTGTGGGGGGCCGGGGGGGGGAGGGGCACGAGCACGGCGACATCGCGGAAGCCGGCGAAATCGGCGCCGGGGCGGACGAGGAGTTCGGCATAGGCGGCGCTGGCGATCCGCTTGCTGGCGCCGTCGGGGAAGGGCATGACCCGGCCGACGGGGAGGCCGGCGGGCACGGCGTCGCCGAGGCCGGAGGTGAGGACGTAGTCGCCGGGCTGGTAGTCGGCGTCGCGTGGCAGGAAGGTGACGAGGCAGAAGGGTGGCTCGTGCCAGTGCTGGTCGGCGCGGCCGGCGAGGATGCCGACGGCATTGCTGCCGGGGAGGTGGACGCTGAGCTTGCAGGCGGGGTCGGCGAGGGTGGCGACGACGGCGCTGCGGGCGGAGAGTTCGTGGATGCGGCCGATGACCTGGTTGCCGGCGAGGACGGCGGCGCCGAGGGTGATTCCATGGAGGGCGCCCTTGCCGATGCGGAAGCGGCGGTTCCAGGTGTAGGGGTCGCGGGCGATGACGGGGGCGACGGCCAGGCGCCAGGCGGGAGGTGCGGGCATTTCCAGGTATTGGCGCAGCTCCCGGTTTTCGGCGGCGGCGAGGCGGGCCTGCTGGAGCTGGGTGTTCAGTTGGAGGATGAGCCGTTCGTAGTGGCGCAGCCGCTCCCGCTCGGCGCGGGTGGTTGGCCGGAGGTTTTCCAGGTGGTTGGCGACGGCGTTGCTGGCCGCCGTCGTGCCCTTGAGGAAGGGCAGCCCGGCGCCGCCGAGGGCGGCGCGGAAGGGGCCGGGGGTGAAGAAGGCGGCGACCAGCACCAGGAGGGTGAGCAGCAGCAGCCAGTAGAGGAAACGGCGCATGGGGGGCGGGCAGGCCTTTTGCCGTGGGCGGGGGGGGTGCGCGGGGTCAGGTGGGGGCGGGTGCGGTCCCGGGGCTGGCCGCGGGTCTGGGGCGGGTGATGACCAGGACGGTCTGGTCGTCCGCCTGCGGGGCGTTGCCGGCGAACTCCTTCACCGCGGTGAAAATGGCCTCGCCGGCCTCGGCGGCCGGCAGTTCCTGGCGCGTCCAGATTTGCATGAGCCGGTCGAGGCCGAACTCCGTGCCGTTCTCGTCGAGGGCCTCGGTGATGCCGTCGGTGAAGACGAGCAGGGAGGTGCCGGGGGTGAAGCTGAAGGCGATGGTGTCGAAGCCGATGTCGAATTCGTCGGGCAGCAGGCCGATGGCGGCGCCCTTGGGCTTGACGACGCGGAACTTGCCGCTTTCCAGGCGCAGCAGCAGTTCGGTGTGGCCGGCGCGGGCGTATTCGCAGACGTGGTTTTCCTTGTCGATCATCAGGGCGGCGACGGTGACGAAGCGGCTGCGGTCCGAGTCGCGGTAGAGGTGGCGGTTGAGGTTGCGGAGGAACTCCTCCATCATGGTGAAGTGTTCAGCCTCGACGCGGGCGAAGCTCTGGCACATGGCCATCAGCATGCAGGCGGGGACGCCCTTGCCGCTGGCGTCGGCGACGAGGATGATCAGGCGGTTTTCATCGACGGCGATGAAGTCATAGAAGTCGCCGCCGACTTCGAGGGCGGGGCGGGTGGCGGCGTGGAGCTGGTAGTCGCCAAAGTGGGGGATGGCCTCGGGCAGGAGGGAGTGCTGGATCTGGCGGGCGAACTCCAGTTCCTGGAAGAGCCGTTCCTGGCGGGAACGTTCCGCGTAGATGCCGGTGAGGACGCTGGCCATGGCCGCCTGGTGGGCGAGGTGTTCCAGGTTCCGCAGGTCGGCCGGGGTGAAGCGGCGGTTGGGGGTGCGGCCATTGACGGCCACGACCACGCCTTCCAGGCGGGTTTCCGAGAACATCGGGGCGGCCATGGCCGTCTTCACCTCCGCGGGCAGGTCGAAGCGGCCGTCGGCCGCGTCCTCCACCAGGATGGCCCGCTGCTGGGCGGCGGCGAGGCCGACGAGCCCCTCGCCCAGGGCGAACTGCTCATGCTTGACGTGCTCCTTGAGGTGGCTGGCCTTGGCCATCAGGAGATCGAGGTGGGCGGTGGCTTTGAGCGGCGGGAACATGCCGGTGACGGCCGTGCCTTGGAGCCGCTGTTCGCCGCCGTCCTCGACCATGCGGTAGATGCAGACCGCCGCCGCGTCCACCTGTTCGCAGAGATAATGGCCGACGGTGTCCATCGCCTGTTCGCAGTCGTTGGTCGTGGCCAGGCTGGTGGTGAACAGGCCGAGGAAGTCGGTGGCCTCCCGGGATTGCCGCTGGGTGGCCTGGAGCTTGAGCCGCAGGAACTGGTTGCGGATGGTCAGCCGCCGGGCCATCCAGCCCAGCGCCACGACCGCGGCCGCCAATGTGATTGCGATCCAACCCATTCCGTTGCACGTCCCTGCCGGCGTTTCAATAAGTGCAGGCGCCGGTGAAGCTGCCGAAGGCCGTGAGCAACCTCTGCCCCAGCCGTCCCGCCGCCCCCGGAGCGTCCGGTTCCGAGTATGCCACACTATAAGCGGTGGCTTCCGGATTTTCCCAAAGTTGGGTGAAGGCCGTAGTGTAGCGCTCGGCCGCCGCCGGGACGTCGCGCAGGATCAGGCCGGCTTCGAGGTTGCTGCCGCGCAGGTTGCGTACGGTCCAGTTGGCGGAGCCGGCGGCGAGGACGCTGTGGCCGGTGGCGGGGCGGCGGATCAGCATGGCTTTGGCATGGGCCTGTTCGCCGGCGGTGCGGAACCAGCGGATCTGGAGGTCGTGGCCGGTGCGCGTGGCCCAGGCGTGGAGGCTGTGGGCGGTGGCGCGGTTGGGGATGCCATTCTTGGCGCGGCCGAAGGCGTCGCGGTTGAGGTCCAGCAGCAGGCGCACGGTGGCGCCGCGGGCGCAGGCGTCCTTGAGGGCGCGGAGCAGCCGGGGGTCGGCGAGATAGAATTGGAGGATGGCGATTTGGTCGCCGGCGCCGGCGCGGGCGAGTTCCGCTTCGAGTTGGGTGGCGAAGGCGGCCTCGGTGGCGAACTGGGCGGTGGGGCGGCCGGGTTCCGCCGCGGCGGTGGGGGTGGTGGCGGGCAGGGCGGCGAGGCGGGCGGCGAGGTCGCGTTGCAGGGCCAGCTTGGCGGGGGTGCCGAAGGCCAGGTGCGGGCGGTGGAGGAGGATGGTGTGGGCGAGCTGGAGTTCGCTGCGCAGGATGGCCGCCGCCACCGGGCCGGCCGTGAGGTGGAGGGCGCAGTTGCCGTGGGCGCTGCTGGCGGTGTGCGGGTTGGCGCTGGAGACCAGGGCTTCGCCGCTGCCGTCGGGGGCGAGGCGGACGGCGACCTTGCGGTGGTTGGCCTTGAAGTTGAGCAGGCGGGCGAAGGCGCGGAGGCCCAGGCGTGGCTGGTCCGGGTCGAAGGGGTTGGCGAGGAGCGGCCGGTCGCTGCCCGGCAAGCGGCTGGCGGGCCAGGCCAGGAGGCGGTGGAAGGGGGAATAGAGGTGGTTGCTGTCGGCCAGCAGCTCATGCGGCGTGAGCAGCACGGGGATGCCGGCCTCGGCCAACGGCTGGAGGTCGGGCGGGCACTGGTCGGCGTAGTTGGCGTTGAGCGGGTCGGTGATGAAGAGGATGGCCAGGCCGGGGTGGTGCCGGCGGGCGGCCAGCAGCGCTTGGACAAGCTCGCCGGTGAGGTCGCGGTGGGGGCTGCCGCCGGTGCCGGTGCGGCCGCGGAAGTGGTTGACGAGGAACTGGTCGAGCAGCAGCAGTTCGCCGTCGGTGGCGCGGGCGATGAGTTCCAGGAGGGCGTCGAAGGTTTCCTGGTGGAAGACGCGGCGGCCGTCCGGCGCCGTGCCCGTGAGGTCGAACAGGAAGCGGGCCTCGCCGGCGGCCAGCGGCAGGGGCGGGGTGCAGACGTTGGTTCCGGCGGTGAAGCGCGGTCCGCCGCACCGGTCCAGGGCCAGGCCGGCCAGGTAGGCCGCCCCGATGGCCAGCAGCAGCCCGCGCCAGAGGCGCCAACCCCGGCGGCGGGCGGGGGCGCCCTTGCGGCGGGATCCGGTTTCGGGGCGGGCTGGGCTCATGGGTTGCAGTGGTGGAAATAGCGTGGAGCGCGGATTGAAATTGCAAATGAGGTAGTATAATAGCCGGCATCCCAAACGGCGGCGGGCGGGGCGCCCGGCGGCAACTTTCACTTCAAGAGGCCTGAAGCGGCGGTGCTGGCATCTCTGCATATCCGGAACCTGGCGGTGGTGGCTGGGCTTGACGTGGAGTTCGGCTCCGGCCTGAACGTGGTCACGGGCGAGACCGGCGCCGGCAAGTCCCTGGTCCTGGGGGCGCTCCAGCTCCTCCTCGGCGAACGGGCGGGGCCGGGGCTGATCCGGCAGGGCGCCGCTTCCTGCGAGATCGCCGCTTCCCTGCATCTGGCGGCGGCGCCGGCGGCGGAGCAGCGGGCTACGTTGGAGCGGTTCCTGGCCGACAATGGGCTGCCGCCGGCCGAGGAGGATGCCTTGCTTCTCCGGCGGGTGATCGCCGCCACCGGCAGCCGCGCGTTCATCAACGGCGCCGCCGTGACCCTCCAAACCCTGCGCCAGCTTGGCGACCTCCTGGTCGACATCCACGGGCCGCACGACCACCAGTCCCTGCTCCAGCCCCGCACCCAGCTCGAATTGCTGGATGCCTTCTGCGGCGCGGCGGCGGAGCGGGCGGCCTGCGCGGATGCCTGGCGCGACTTCGCCGCGGCGAAGGTGGAGCGGGAACGGCTGGCCGCCGAGCATCTTTCCCCCCAGGAGGCGGAGTTCTGCCGCTTCCAGCTCCAGGAGATCGAGCGCGCCGGCCTCGACCTGGTGGAGGATGAGGCGTTGCCGGCCCGGCACGCGGTGGCCGCCCACCGGCGGTCGCTGCTGGAATCGGCCGCCCGTGCCCGGCAGGGGCTGACCGAGGGTGAGGCCGCCGCCGTCGAGCCGTTGCGGCTCGTGCTCCGCGAGCTGGAAGCGATCGAGGCGATTGACGCGGAACAGGGGGCACCCTTGCGGGAGCGGCTCGAACAGATGATTGCCAGCGTCGAGGAACTGGGGGGCGACTTGGAGCGCTATGCCTCCACCCTGGAGCTGGACGAGGCGGAGCTGGCCCGGCTCGACGAGCGGCTGGGGCTGCTCCAGAAGCTCCGCCGCAAGTACGGCCCGACCTTGGCCGACGTGCTGCGGACGGCGGCAACGCTGCGGGAGCGGCTGGACAGCGCCGACCAGCGCCAGGCCCGGCTGGAGGCGCAGGAGCGGCGCTGCGCCGAACTGGCGGCGCTCCACCAGCGCGCCTGCGCGGCGCTCCACCAGCGCCGCCACGCCGCCGCCATGGCCTTGGCCGAGGCGATCACCGGCAAGCTGCAACGGCTGGGGTTCCAGCAGAGCGGCTTCGCCGTGACGCTGGCGGCGGCCGAACCGGGGCCCGACGGGGCCGACCATGCCGAGTTTGGCTTCGCCCCCAATCCTGGCGAGCCGATGCAGTCCCTGCGCCAGATCGCCAGCAGCGGCGAGATGGCCCGGGTCATGCTCGCGGTCAAGACGGTCCTCAGCCAGGCCGACCGCGTGCCGGTGCTGGTCTTTGACGAGGTGGACGCCAACATCGGCGGCCGGGTGGCGGTCAAGGTGGCCGAGGAGATGTGCGCCATTGCCCGCCACCACCAAGTGCTCTGCATCAGCCATTTGCCGCAGATCGCGGCGGCGGCGGCCCGGCATTACCGGGTCAGCAAGGAAGTGGCGGACGGGCGCACGCACACCGCCATGGCGCTGCTGGACGCCGCCGGCCGCGAAGAGGAGTTGACCCGGATGCTCGGCGCCGAGGCCGCCTCGGCCACGGCCCGCGAGCATGTCCGCGAACTGCTTGTCCAGGCGCGGCAAGGCGAGGCGCCGCGGCGGGCGCCGGCGCTGGCGGCAGGCGCCTGACCGTGGCCGGCCGCCCCCCATGGAGGGATCTTTCCGAGCGATGATCATCAAGCCCGATACAACGGTGCGGGAAGTGGCCGGCCAGGTGCCGCGGTCGCGGACGGTCTTCCAGTTGCACCAGATCGAATGGTGCTGTGGCGGCGAGGGCACCCTGGAAGACGCCGCCCGCGACTACGGGGTGAACCTTGACCGGCTCATCCGGGAGCTGCGGGCCGTCCAGGCGGCGTCGGCGGCGGAGGCCCAGGGGTGGCATGGCGAACCGCTCCCCCGGCTCGTCCGCCACATCCTGGATGCGCACCACCGCTACCTCCACCGGGCGCTGCCCCGCATCCGGCTGCACCTGGTCAAGATCATCCAGCACCATGGGGAGAAATACGGGCCGCTGCTGCGGAAGGTCGCCGACCTCTTCCTCGTCCTCGAGGAGGACTTGATCTCCCATCAGTTGAAGGAGGAGCGGATCCTCTTCCCCGCCATTCTCGTGCTGGACGGCGCCATCCGCGGCGGCATGTCCAAGCCGGAGACCCGCGGCGCCACCTTCATGGCGGCCATTGGCCGGATGGAGCTGGACCATGAGGACACCATCGCGGCGCTCCATATCCTGCGCGGCCTCACCAACGGCTACACGCCCCCCGCCGACGCGATCCCGCAGATGCGGGCGTTCATGGCCGAACTGCGGCACTTGGATGCGGACTTGCACGAGCATTTCCACCTCGAAAGCAACATCCTCTTCCCGCGGGCGGTGGAGCTGGAGGCCGGCTGGGGGGCGGCCGCGCCCGCCGGCAAGCCGGGCCTGGTTGCGGCCGGCCAGCTTCCGCCCGGCCCGCCGCCGGCCGCCTGACCGCGGTGGGCATGGCCGTTCGGCCGCCCGGCCCCATTCAGATGCCAGGCTTCCCGTTCGCGGGAGGTTTCGACTTGCGGCAAGCGGCGCTACATTGTAGCGTGATGATTCCCAATTTGCCGCGTTGCCCAAGGAGGGCATCCCCATGACCACCCTTTGCCTGTTCCTGGCGGCCCATCAGCCGCGCCGGCTCAAGAAAAACCCGGCGCTGGCCGCCCCCTTCGACATCCAGGAAGAGCAGCAGCAGCTCCGGGCCGTGGCGGCCCGCAGCTTCCTCCCGGTGAACCGGATGCTCGCCCGGCTGGTGGAGCGCCAGCCGGCGTTCCGGGCCTGCGTCAGCATCAGCGGCCCGCTGCTGGAGATGGCGCGGCGGCACCATCCGGAGCTGCTCCACAGTTTCCAGGAACTGGCCCAGGTGGCGCGCGACAGCGGGCGCATCGAGTTCCTCGCCGAGCCCTCGCACCACAGTCTGGCAAGCCTGTTCCGGGACGCCAGCAAGACCGCCTTCCGCGCCCAGGCCCAGCTCCACATCGCCATGCTCGAAGACCTGCTGGGGGTCGTCCCCACCGCCTTCCGCAACACGGGGTTGCTCTTCAACAACACCATCGGCCATGTCGCGGGGGAAGTTGGCTTCAAGGCGCTGTTCTGCGAACGGCGGGCCGACCTGGCGGCGCTGGCGCCGGCCGGGGGGCTGCTCACCGACCGGCTGAAGCGGCTGCTGGTGCTGCCGCGGGACCGGGAGCGCAGCGAGGAGCTGGCCCGCCACCTCGCCCACAACCCGGAACCCGGCCGCTTCGAGGAATGGCTGCAGCGGTTTGAGGGGGACGTGGTGCTGGGCTTCCCCTACGAGTGCGCCGGCGAGATCGCCAGTGGCGCGGACGAGCCGTGGGAGCAGTTCGCCGCGGCGCTGGCGCCGGCCGGCGTCACCCCGGTGACCGCCGGGGAGCTGGTGGCCAGCCGGGAGCGCGACCGCCTCCCCATCGCCGCCCTGGGCGACCTGGCCACCTCTTCCTGGAAGGGGGCCGCCCAGGACACGGGGACTTGGCTGGGCAACCGCGCCCAGCAGATCCTTTTCCAGCGCTACCAGGAACTCGAAACGCCCCTGGTCGGCGCTGGCGACGAGCCGCTGCTGGAAACTTGGCGGCAGCTCGGGGCGGCGGACCTCTACGCCGCCATGAGCACCCTCGACGTCGCCAGCACCGCCCCGCGGCCGGAAAAGTGCGACGAAATCAGCCAGGCCATCGCCGCCTATGCCACGGTGCTGACCGAACTCCGCTGCGAGGCCAAGAACCTCGGCCGCCCCAGCTTCCAGATCCAGCGGAAGGCCCGGCGCCCGCGGATCCTGCTGGTCACCCCCGAAGTCACCGAGCTGCCCAGCGGCATCGGCAACCTGGCCAACTTCATCCACGCCAAGGGCGGCGGCCTCGCCGACATCAGCTCGGCGCTGGTCGCCGAAATGGTCAAGCTCGGCCTGGACGTCCACATCGCCCTGCCCAAATACGAGCAGCAGATGTGCGACTTCGCCCGGATCCGCCGCGAGGAGCTGGACCGCCTGGTGAGCGTCTTCCAGGGCGCCGACGCCATCCACCTGGTCCAGGACTCCTCCTTCGCCTACATCAAGGACGTGTACGAGGCGCGCGGCCCCAATTCCGCGCTGCACCGGGCCGAGGCCTTCCAGCGGGCAGTGATCAACCAGGTCTTCGACCAGGCCATGCCGCTCCACGGCAAGATGCTCGTCCACTGCAATGACTGGATGACCGGGCTGATCCCCGCCGCCGCCCATTCCCGCGGCATCCCCTCCCTCTTCACCATCCACAACGTCCACACCAACAAGGACACCCTCCGCAATCTGGAGAACTGCGGGCTCGACGTCTCCCGTTTCTGGCGCGACCTCTATTTGGACGCGCATCCAGACCACATGCCCAACTTCTGGGACGCGGATCCCGTCGACTTCCTGCTCAGCGGCGTCAAGGCCGCCAACTTCGTCAACACCGTCAGCCCCACCTTCCTCCTGGAGATCATCCACGGCCATTTCCCCGAGCTGATCTCGGCGCGGTTCCGCACCGAAATGCTCGCCAAGCACAAGGCGGGCTGCGCCTTCGGCATCCTCAACGCCCCGAAGAGCAACGTGGATCCGCGCACCACCGCCGGCCTCAAGCGCAACTTCGACGTCAACACCGTCATGGAGGCCAAGCGCGAGAACAAGCTGGAGTTCCAGAAGCGGCTGGGGCTGGAGATCAACGCCGACGCCCCCCTCTTCTTCTGGCCCCACCGCATCTTCAGCCAGAAGGGGCCGCACCTGCTCTCCGAAATCGCCCTCGCCCTGGTCAGCCATTACTGGAGCGACGGCCTCCAGGTCGCCATCGTCGGCAACGGCGACCCGGATGGGCAGCGCGCCTTCGGCACCATCGCCTGCGGCAGCCACGGCCGCATCGCCTACCACGTCTTCGAAGACAGCCTCAGCGAGCTGGGCAAGGCCGCGGCCGACTTCATCCTCATGCCCTCCCTCTACGAGCCCTGCGGCTTGCCGCAGATGGAGGGGATGCGCTACGGCACCCTCCCCATCGTCCGCGCCACCGGCGGCCTGAAGGACACGGTGCAGCACCTCGACCCGGTCAACGAAACCGGCAACGGCTTCGTGTTCAACGACTTCACCAGCGACGCCCTCTGGTGGGCCATCGGCGAGGCGATGCGCTTCCACCGCCTGCCGCCACCCACCCGCGAGCGGATCATCCGCCGGATCATGCGCGAAGGGTTCACCAACTTCAACTTGGAGAAGACCACCCTCCAGTACGTCCGCCTCTACGAACGGCTCCTCGGCGAAAAGCTGGCCTGAGGCCCGCCCCGGGTCAGCGGCGGTGGCTCCGGTTCAACCCGAAGACGATCACCAGCAGCCCGCCAAAGGCCAGCGTCATCCCGGCCAGCAGCAGGGCGGACTTGGCCGCGCCGCTGGCCAGCGGCGCCAGCAGCCGGTGGACAGCGACGCCGGCCAGGGCGATGGCCGTGCCGCTGAACCAATAGGGGCGGATGCGCATCGGTCTTCCCTTCCTTTCCCGGTCCTCCCGGCAACTCGGGGGGGGGCGGCCGCGGCCGGCCAAGGCCGCCGCGGCGCGGACTTCGCGGGGGTCACTTCGCCAGCAGCGGGATGACGGCCGTGTAGACGCCGCAGAGGATCGCCGTGGTGATCACCCCGCTGATGCAGGCCCCAAGCGCCTGCGGCAGGATGATCGCCGCCGGATTCTCCTTGGAGACCATCTTTTGCGCCACCTTGGCGCAGGTCGGCACGCAGCTCACGCCGGCAATGCCCACCACCGGGTTGTACTTCTTCCCGGTGAGGTAGTAGAGGACGTAGCCGCCGAGGATGCCGCCGATGCCGGAAAGCAGCAGCGCGACAACCCCGAGGATCAGCAGCTTCCACACCCCCTGGCTGAGGATCGTGTTCGCCTCGCAGAGCACCCCCAGCAGGAAGCCGAGGAACAGGGTCGAGCCGTAAAGCAGCGGCCCGCCGACGAAGTCGCTGAAGTGGGTCAGCCCCGCCTCCTTGATCGCGACGCCGAGGAAGAGGGAGATGAACAGCGGCGCGGCCACCGGGAAGAGGAAGCAAAGCACGGTGTTGAGGATCACCGCGAAGGCGAGCTTCTCCCCGGCGGTGGCGGTGGGCGCCGGCTCCGGCACCGGTTTGATGGCCCGCAGCTTGGCGGGCACCAGCAGCTTGATCAGGTAGGGGTAGCCGCCATAGGTCAGCCCCAAGTAGAGGTAGGCGACCACGGTGATCGGCACGAACAGGTGCGGCGCCAGCTTCAGCGAGGTGTACAGCACCATCGGGCCGTCGGCGCCGCCGACCATGGCGACGGAGGCCGCCTCGCCGCTGGTCATCCCAAGCGCCATGGCGATCGGGTAGGTGACCACCGTCCCCAGCTCGGCGCACAACGCCAGGAACATGCTCTGGAACGGCCGCTGCAGCATGTAGCCGACATCCAGCAGCACGCCGATCCCCATGAACACGAAACAGGCGATCAGGCCGTTGCTGAAGGCAAAGGTGTAGATCGGCTGCAAAAAGTCAACCTGCATCAGGTACATCAGGCTTTCCGTCTTCTCCACCAGCGGCGCCACGAACAGCGTGCCGGGCACTTGGGTGGGCGGCGCCGCCACGGTCGAGAGCACGTTCCGGGCGGTCTCGGGATCCAGGAACAGCACCGCGGCGTTCACCGCCGACATCCCCAGCCCCATTGGAACCATCAGGAGCGGTTCCAGCACCCCTTTCTTGCCAAGATAAACGAGCAGCATCCCCAGGGCGATCAGGCCAAGGCGGACCGTGAGCATCAGCGGGCTGGAGGACAACAGGGTGTTGACGCCCTGGAAAATCTCAAGGATGTTGTAATGCATGGGAACTCTTTCGCTTGCGGACGACAAGGGGTTGGAGCGGATGAAGCCGCGCCGGCGGGGCCGGGCTGGCTCAGGGCTGCGGCGGCGCGGACCGCTTGTTCAGCGCCTGCATGATGGCATACATCAGTTTCATCAGCGCGGCAACTCCGAAGGAGATGGCGACCGTCAGGCCGAAAATCGTCACCATTTGGAACAGGATCGAGCTGTAGCTCATCGCGGGAACTCCTTACTTGGCAAGAGGAATGGGGAATCCAAGGGAAACGGACACCAAAACTGGGCACAAGGCCTGGTGGCGGCGTGGCGACACCAGGGCCGCCGCCCCCTGGCCGCAAATGCGGCCAGGCCGGCGGGAGGGGAGGGGTGCCGGGTGGCAAACACGGCGGCGAAAAGGGCGTGGCCGCGGTCCGGGAAGATCATTGCCGCCGGACCGCGGCTCACGCAAGGGCGGCGCGACGTGCGCTCAGGCGGGGGGCGCCCGGGGGCACGAAGCGCCGTCGGCGACCGGGCTGCGAACCCAGGCGCCGCGCTCGGCGTCAAGACGGCGGCCGGCCGGCACCCGGATGGAGGCCAGCGCCACAACCGTGAGCCGCCCGTCCGCGGACGGGTCAGGATGCCTCATGCGGTGGTGGCCTTCCTCCGGCAGACGGGGAACTCCCCAGTCCGCCACGGGGGCGGCGCCGTAGGCCGACGTCTCCTTGGGACTTTCCGACGATGGGAAAGCGAACAGGGAACCCTCCTCGACGGCAGGACTGGCGACCATCGGCTCCGGCGTCGGAACCGGCGTCAGCCAGGCCAGAAGCGCGATCAGCACCCCCGCCGTCAAGTTGGCCCAAGTTGCAGAAACCCTGTTCATGAAGTCCCTAATTTATCACACGTGTCAGGTTTTGTCAACACCGCTTGGCCGAGAGCCAGCGCTGACGAATTTCCTCTGAGCTTGCCTCGGCCGTCGGGCCGCACGGCGGGTTCGGCGCGTATCCGGGCCGGCGCGGCCATGGTAGGCGACGGGGGTCTGCCAGCGGGCGTGGCGCTCGCCCTTTTGCCGCCCGCCGCGCAAGATGGCGCGCACCCGGCGTCCCCCCGTCCACCCCATTTTCTTGTCTGTTCCCCCGATGCGGCACACGGGAAGAAAGGTTCGCACGGCGCCCACGGAGCCCACGGGGAAAACCTCGATCCATCGCCTCCGCGTTCCCCGTGTCCTCCGTGCGAACCCCCAACCGCCATTGCCGCCGGCCAGCAATTCCTGACTCAGTGACCCAATGACTCAGTGCCCCCCTTGGCGGCAGGTCTTCCGCCCTGCGAGGAGCGCCTGGACGGCAGGTCCGGCAGGTCCCCCCAAACTTTTTTTTCTGGCCAGTCCTTGACAGTGGTTCTGGGCCGGGCTATTGTACTCTTTGCCGATACGTATCAGCAGGACGGCCAAGCTTTTTCCAGGAATGGCATGAGGCGCAAACGCTCCATCACCGTCACCGATGTCGCCCGCGAGGCCGGGGTCTCCCAGGCCACCGTCTCCGCCGCGCTGCATGGCCGCGGCCGGGTCGGCGCGGCCCGCCGGGCGCAGGTCGTCGCCGTGGCCCGGCGGCTGGGGTATGAGCCGCGCGTGGCCGCCCAGTTGCTGCGGGCCCGGAAGACCGGGCAGTTGGGGGTGGTGGTGGCCGCCCAGGACAGCGTCTCCGCCTTCCGCCGTGAAGTGCAGCGGCGGGTGGTCGGGTATTTCGTGGATCAATGCGCGGCCCGCGGGATCCGCTACCAGATCGAGTTCCATCACCACACCATGGATGACGGCGGCGGCTTCATTCCGCCGCACCAAGTGGTCTCCAAGCTGGTGGATGGCACGCTGCTGGTGGGCGACGTCGGCGAGCCGCTCCGGCAGTGGCTGGCGGCGCGGGGGGATGTGCCGTGGGTGAGCATCGAGGAGCCGGCCGCCTATTGCGTGTTGTCGGCGGCGGACAAGGCGGTTTACCAGGCGGTCGCCTGGCTGGCGGAGCTGGGGCACCGCCGCTTCGCCTACGGCGGCGGGCCGGAGCGCTATTCGCAGAACCGCCTGGGGCAGGAGGGGCTGCGGCGGGCGGCGGGCGAGTTCGGCCTGCGCCACGAGGAGCAGCTCTTTTCGGGCGAGATGGATGCCGCGCGGGCCGAGGCGTCCATGGCCTGGGCGCGCGGGCTGCTGGCCCGGCCGCGGCCGGAGCGGCCGACGGCGTTCATCTGCCACGGCGAGTCGCTGGCCCGGGCGGTGGTCCATGCCGCCGCCGAGAAGGGGCTGGCCGCGCCGGCGGACCTGAGCGTGGTCAGCTACGGCTCCGAGGCGGAAGCCGCGGCGCGCTACCCCAAGCTGACGACGATCGAAAACGACTATGCCGCGGTCACCGCCCAGGCCATGGAAATGCTGCTGGCGCGGGTGCAGGGGCGGCCGGTGGAGCAGCCGGTGCAATGGGTGTTGCCGCGGCTGGTCGTTGGTGCCACCACGAACCTGGCCCCCGTCACCGACTGAAAGAACTTTTTGTCCACGAATCCACGAAACAACCCGAACCGTTTTTTTCCCACGAAACACACGAAACAACACGAAAAATCCAAACCCTTTTTACCCACGAATCCACACAAATCAACACGAATCAAACCGCTAAACCGTTTTTACCACAAATCAAAACCCATAAAACCTTCCAATTGTCGCTAAAAATCGAAAAATTGAATTTTTCGTGTAGTTTCGGGTGTTTCGTGGGCTAAAAGATTTGTGGGGATTTGTGAAGATTTCTGGGTAACAAGAATTGCTGGAAAGATTCCCGCAACCAAGGAAAGGAGCAAGGAAGATGGCAAGGAAGATCGCACGAGTTGGCACGAGGCACGAAACGAGACAAGAGCAAGACAGGAGGCAAGTGATGGAAAAGACAATCAATGCTCGGCTGGTGCTGGTGGCGGGGGCGCTCGGCACCCTGCTGGCGCTGCCGGCGGCGACCGCGGATGTGTTTACCTGGGATGGCGGCGGCACCGACGACAACTGGAGCACGAAAGAGAACTGGGTAACGGTCGCCGCCGCGCCGCCGAGTGACGGCTCGGCCGACTTGCGTTTCGCCGGCTCAACACGCCCGACACCGGTCGTGGATATCAACAATCCGTGGCGTATCAATTCGCTTCAATACAATACCAACGTCGCTAATTTCACGATCAGCGGGAATGCCATCGACATCGATAGTGCCATCAGCGGCATAGCGATCAACATGCAATCCGGTACCGGCAGCCAGATCATCAATAGTAATATCAATTTCAGCGGCAGCGGCCAGGGCATCAAACTGACCGGCGGCGGCGGTCTGACGGTCGGAGGCACACTCACTGCGACCAATGGAGCCTTGACTGTTAAGGGCCTTGCCTCCGGCTTATCAACATTCGTGGTTGCGACCACCGGCTCGGTGGACATCGCGGATTTAACCGTCTCCAACGATGGCACCTCCACCGCCAGAAACACGGTACTGCAACTGAATGACAACACTTCATTGTTGGATGCGATGACGCTTCGGCTGGTGGAAACGGCTACGGGATTTTCGAAGGTCAACCTGAACTTCGCCAGCAGCAGCGAGACCATTGCCAGCCTGTTTATCAATGACACGCAGCAGGCGGCCGGCACTTGGGGCGCGACGGGCAGCGGCGCGACCTACATTGACGACACGCACTTCACCGGTACCGGCACCTTGACCGTCGTGCCCGAGCCGGCGGCCCTGGCGCTGCTGCTGCTCGGCGGGGTCGGGCTGCTCCGCCGCCGGGGACCTGCCGTCCAGGCAGTCCTCGCAGGGCGGAAGATCGCCCGCCGCGCTTCATCAGAGCCACGAGTGTGAATGAGCGGGCGGGGACCTGCCGTCCAGGCAGTCCTCGCAGGGCGGAAGACCGCCCGCCGCGCTTCATCAGAGCCACGAGTGTGAATGAGCGGGCGGGGACCTGCCGTCCAGGCAGTCCTCGCAGGGCGGAAGACCGCCCGCCGCGCTTCATCAGAACCGCGAGTGTGAATGAGCGGGCGGGGACCTGCCGTCCAGGCATCCCTTGGCTCCTGCCGTTCTCGTCCGGCGTAAGGGAAAGGTCGTTCCGCGGCTGTCGCGGCTCGGATGGTGTGACCGACCGTCGGAGCCGCGATTTTTTTAGCCCACGAAAGAACCCGAACCGTTTTTTTCCCACGAAACACACGAAACAACACGAAAAAAAGCGCCGAACCGTTTTTTACCACGAATCCACACAAATCAACACGAATCAAAGCGCCGAACCATTTTTGCCCACGAAACACACGAAACAAAGTGGCAAACCATTTTTACAACAAATCAAAACCCATAAAACCTTCCAATTGTCGCTAAAAATCGAAAAATTAAATTTTTCGTGTAGTTTCGGGTGTTTCGTGGGCAAAAAGATTTGTGGGAAAGATATCCGTGCTGAAATCATGAACCGCAAAACCAGCTTCACGCTGATCGAACTGCTGGTGGTGATTGCGATCATCGCAATCCTGGCCAGCCTGCTGCTCCCGGCGCTCCAAGGCGCGAAGGAGGCGGCCAAGGGGATGACCTGCGCGGCCCGGCTGAAGCAGTGCGGCGTCGCCTCCGTCCTTTATGCGGACGACTTCGGGGAGGCGCTGCCGGCCTTCTCCTGCGACTTGGGCGCCGCCAGCCGTTCCTGGGGCAACTACCTGGTCACCGGCGCCGGGCCGTGGCCGGCGTCCTATGGCACCCTGATGTCGCCGTACCTGGTCAAGATGGCGGCGGACTGGAGCAACAAGGAGGAGGCGCTGGCGATCCTGCGCTGCCCGAACGTGGACCGGTTCAAGTTCAAGTCGGACAGTTGGCTGCGTTCTCACCCCTATGTCTCCCTTTTTTACAACATCCGCATCTCCTATGCCAGTGACAGCAAGACGGGGAGCTGGAACGAGTTCGGCGGCGGCAACTGGCCAACCTTGGCGCAGGTGGCGCGGCCGGCGACGACCATCCAGATGGGCGACGCCAACAGGCAGGACCTTGCCTGGGCGTACCTGACCCCGGGCTTCGACTCGGCGCTGCCGGGCTGGCACGGCTCCAACTACTTGCAGTCCAACCGCCTTTTCCTGGATGGGCATGTGGAGAAGATTGACTTGAAGCATCCCAGCATCGACAATGCGCAGGCCACGGCGCTGTGGTCGAACCCTGGCGCCAGCCAGTGGCAGTGGTTCAACCTCAAGTGATTTTTGCCCACGAAAGAACCCGAACCGTTTTTTCCCACGAAACACACGAAACAACACGAAAAATCCAAACCCTTTTTACCCACGAATCCACACAAATCAACACGAATCAAGCCGCTAAACCGTTTTTACAACAAATCAAAACCCATAAAACCTTCCAATTGTCGCTAAAAATCTAAAATTTAAATTTTTCGTGTAGTTTCGGGTGTTTGGTGGGCTATAAGATTTGTGGGAAAATTCTTCGATCGGACTTCGTGTCTTTGTGTCTTTGTGGTGAGGGATTTAAGGGATTTCGACAATGAGCCTGGCCAAGTTTGACTTGAATGTGGCGGCGACGCCGGTGGTGCGCGGCCAGCTCCGGATGGGCGGCGCCAACCCGTGCGGCGAGCGGCTCGGCATCAACAGCCAGTGGCTGGAGTGGAACGGCAAGCCGTGGCTGCCGGTGATGGGCGAGTTCCACAGTTCGCGCTATCCACACGCCTATTGGGAGGAGGAAATCCTCAAGATCAAGGCGGGCGGGGTGACGATCCTGGCCTGCTACCTCTTCTGGCTGCACCATGAGGAAGACGAAGGCGTCTTCGATTTTTCCGGCGACCGCGACATCCGGCGGTTCCTGGAGCTGTGCGCGCGGCACGGCCTGCCGGTGGTGCTGCGGATCGGGCCGTTCTGCCACGGCGAGGCGCGCAACGGGGGGCTGCCCGACTGGCTCTACGGCCAGCCGTTCGAGGCGCGCTCCGACGATCCGCGCTACCTCTGCTACGTCGAGCGCTACTACCGCGAGATCGGCCGGCAAGTCCAGGGGCTGTTGTTCAAGGACGGCGGCCCGGTCATTGGCATCCAGTGCGAAAACGAGTTCATGGACAGCGCCGCGCCGTGGGAGACCACGCAGAACCCGGCGATGGAATACACGCCCAAGGGGACGGGCGGCAACGGGCACATGCGGACGCTCAAGCGGCTGGCGATTGAAGCCGGGCTGGAGGCGCCCTTGTGGACGGCCACCGGCTGGGGGAAGAGCCCGGTCGAGGCGGCGGAATTCCTGCCGCTCTTTGGCGGCTATGCCTTCTATGCGTGGCTGGACGATCCCAGCCAGCAGGGGCCGTCGCCGAACTATGTCTTCCTGGCGCGGCACGGGCGGGAGTCCGCCAAATTCGACACGGCGGGCGTGCCGGTGGCCTGCTGCGAGCTGGGCGGCGGGATGCAGCCGTTCTACCGCAACCGGCCGGTGGTGCCGGCGTGCAGCGTCGAGGCGATGCATGTGACCTATCTGGGCAGCGGCACAAACCTGGTTGGCTACTACATGTACCACGGTGGCAGCAACCCGGTGGGCAAGCACGCCTATTTCAACGAGCACCGCTGTCCGCGCATCTCCTACGATTTCCAGGCGCCGGTGCGCGAGTTCGGGCAGTTGAGCGAGGCCTACCGGCGGCTGAAGCGGCAGTTCCTGTTCCTGGAGGAATGGGGTGGTGAGCTGGCGCCGATGCAGACGGTGTTGGCCCAGGGGCTGGCGAAGGTCGAGCCGGCGGACTCGGAAGCGCTGCGCTGCGCGGTGCGGGTGGCGGCGGACGGCCGCCGCGGCTTCCTCTTCCTCAACAACTACCAGGACCATGCCGAGTTGCGGGATCAGGAGGGGGTGCGGGTCGAGCTGGAGTTGGGCGGCGGCGGCGGGACCCTGCGCCTGCCGGCGGCGGGCGGCTTCACCCTGCGCAAGGATGCCTGCGCCATCTTCCCCTTCAACCTGCCGCTTGGCGGCGGGCTGGAGCTGCGCCAGGCGACCGCGCAGCCGCTGACCCGGGCCGCGCTGGGGGAAGGGGAGTGCCAGGTCTTCTTCGCCATTCCCGGCATCCCCTGCGAATATGCCTTTGACGCCGCGGCGGGGGTGCGCGTCGCCGCCGGCGCCGGCACGCTGCGGCGGGTGGGGGATTTGGATGTGCTCACGGTCGAGCCGGGGCTGGAGAGCCTGGTCCGGGTGGCGGCGGCGGGCGGGCGGCAGGCGCAGCTCCTGACGCTCACCGCCGAGCAGTCGCTGAACTGCTGGAAGGTCGCCGTGGCCGGGCGCCGCCGCCTGCTGCTGGCGAGCGCCGACCTGGTGCCATGCGGCGACCGCCTCGACTTGCTGCCGCTCGGAAACCAGGCCGCGACGCTCTGGCTCCTGGCCGGGGCGGAGGAGGCGGCCCAGGCCGCCCTCGCGGCGGCGGGTGGGGAGGAAGGGGCGCCACCGCCGGCGCGCCGCCGGGAAGGCGCGTTTGTCCGCCATGACTTCACGACCGGCGTGCCGCGGCCGCCGCTGCCGTTCACGGTCGAGGACCGCGGGCCGGGGCGGCGGCTGGTGCGGGTGCCGGCTTCGGCGCTGGCAGGGGCCAACGACCTCTTCCTGCGCATTGACTACTTCGGCGATGTTGGCCAGGCGTTCATCAACGGCAAGCTGGTGCATGACAACTTCTGCAACGGCCAGCCATGGGAGATTGGGCTGAAGCGCTTCATGCCGCCGGGCCGGGACCTGGAGCTGGTCATCCGCATCGTGCCGGCGCGCCCCGGTGGCGGCGGGCCGAACGTCCAGTACAGCGCGATGGCGGCAATGGAGATTGCCGACAGCGGCACGGTTGAAATCCGGGGAATCACCCTGGTGCCGCAGTACAAGATCGCGGTGGCGCTCCCGGGTGCCTGACCCAGCGGCTCATCGGACCCATAAGACCCATAAGACCATAAGACCCATTGGTCCCATCGGACTCATAAGACCCAGGAAGGAAGGGCGGCAGCATGGCTCGGCAATGGCTCAAGGCAGGGGTGACGGTGACGGTGACGGCGCTGGTGGCCTGGCTGGCGGCGGCGGGGTTCGCCGCGCTGGCCGCGGACCTTCCGGCCAAGGGCACGGCGGAGAAGCCGGTGTTGTTGCTGGAGCTGGGCAAGTCTCCGGCGGCGGTGGCGGCTGATGCGGGCGTGCTGGCGGTGAGCCGCGGTGAGGCCGTCGCCCAGGCCGGCGTGGGGTATGTGGCGGAGACCGCCGCGGGCGTGACCTTGGGCCACAAGGGGTTGGGTGAGTTCGGCGCCGCCTTCCGCTTCACCTTGGCGGCGGCGCCGGCGGCGGGGCCGTACACCTTCTGGGCACGCTGGCAGCAGGGGGGCGACCCGGGGTTCTGCCCGCAGGAGTTCCGGCTACTGGCCGGGCCGGCCGCTGGGGCGCTGGAGGAGCGCGGCGTCTTCCGCCTGACCAACGACGATCCGTGGAAATTCAACTGGGTCAACGCCCCGGTGGCGGTGGAGCTGAAGGCCGGCGACCAGGTGGTCGAGGTCCGCAATGCCGGCAAGGCGCAGGACGCGAAGATGTTCGACGCCTTTCTTCTGGTTTCCGGCAATCCGCCGCCGCCGGCGGGCACGGAGAAGAAAATCGGGGAGATCACCGTGAAGGGTGCCGGCCAGGCGCGCGGGCCGCTGCCCGAGCTGCCGGCCAGGGGCACGGCGGAAAAGCCGCAGCTCCTGCTGCAACTGGGGGCCGCGCCGGCCGCCGCGGCCACGGCGGAGCTGGCGGTGGTGGCGGGTGGCGAAGTGGTCGGGCACGAGGGCGACCGCGGCATCGAGGTCAGTGCCGAGGAGGTGCAGTCGCTGCGCGCCGGCCAGGGCAAGTGGGCGGTGAATTTCCGCTTCCGGCTGCCGGCGGGGCATCCCGCGGGCGACTTCACTTTCTGGGCGCGCTGGAAGCAGGGGGGCGACCCGAACACCAGCGCCCAGGCCTTCGAACTCTGGGCTGGCCCGGACGAGGCTTCGCTGGAAAAACGGGGCGCTTCCAAACTCAAGCCTGGCGGCTGGAGCCACGTCTGGCGCGACGGGGCGCGGGTGACGCTCAAGCCGGAGGACCGGCTCTTCGAGGTGCGCAACAGCGGCAACGGGATGACCGGGAAGGTCTTCAGCGCCTTCCTCCTGGGCGGGCCGAAGCCGCCGCCGCCGCCGGTCGAGCTGCCGCTCACTGGCAGCGCCGAACAGCCGGTCATTGCGCTCGGGTTCGGCAAAGTGCCGTTCAACCAGCCGGCGCCGGGGCCGGCAGTGCGCCTCTTTCCCGGCACGATCGCGGCCAAGGACGGCGCGATCGTCAAGTACGCCAGCATTGGCGGCGCCGCGGCGACGGTGGCGCAGAAGGGCTTTGGCGAGACCGGCACGACCTTCCAGTTCGAGCTGGACCGGCCGGTGCCGCCGGGGTTCTACAGCTTCCACGCCCGCTACATGAGCGGCGGCGAGCCATCGCAGGTGCGGCAAAGCTTCACGGTCAAGGCCGGGCCGGACGCGCAGAGCCTGGGGGAGCGCGGCAGTTTCCAGACCCTCAACAAGACGCCGTTCAAGCAGCAATGGCTGGCGGGGAACGGGACCTTCGCCATCCTCCCCGGCGACCAGGTGATCCAGATCGTCAACCGCGGCAAGGCGCATGACGCCAAGGTCTTCGAGGGGTTCGCCCTCGGCTTCGAGGCGGCGCTGCCGGCGTGGCTGACGGCGGAAAAGGCCGCCCGCCGCGCCCACTTCCTCGCCCAGGGGGGGCGGCCAGCGGCGACGCCGGAAACGACGCTCTACCTGGTGGATGGCCCCGGTGCCGGCGACGCGGCGCTCTTCGCTGGCCTGGCGCAGGACGCGGCCAAGCCATGGCTTGAGACCGCCCAAGTGCATTACCTCATTGGCGCCGAAGCGGAAAAAATGGCCCAGTGGCTGAACCTGCCGGCCACCCCAGCCGCCGTGGTGGTGGACGCCGACCGCAAGGTCCGCGGCGTCCTGGCCGAGCCAAAGGATGCCGCCCAGGTGGCGCAGTTCCTGGCTTCGCCTGGCACGGCTGGCCTCATCCCGCCGCACCCCGAGCTGGCCACCCCCGCCCCAACCTCCCTGCGGAGGGATGGCGCGCCGGCCCAGTGGCTGGTCGGCGTGAACTGGCCGGGGCAGAACGGCGTCGGCCGCTGGGGGCTGGACGCCGAGGCCATGCAGCGCCCGAACCCCGGCGACCTCATCGCCTACGGCTACTACACCGCCGGCAACCGCCGGGGGGAGTGGTCGGCGCGGGGTGTGGACGGCAATGGCGCCTGCGTCCTCACCGAGAAACTGGAAGACTCCTATGCCTGGGGCAAGGCCACCAACTATGCTGTGGTCTATCTCCAGGCGGACCAGCCGGTGAAGGCCGTGCTGCGCTTCCAGCACACCGGCATCAAGTCGGCACTGTACTTGGACGGGGTCGAGCAGCCGCTGGCCGATGACCAGGCGCCACCCTTCACCCTCGGGCGGCCGGCGGCGGCCGCTGGCAAGGAAGTCGTGGCGGAGCGGGCCGGGCAGGAAATCCATGATGACGTCGCGGCCGTCCAGGCCGCCGAGCCGCCGCGGGCCGCCACGCTGGAGTTGGCCAAGGGCTGGCATTGCCTGGTGGTCAAGCTGGTCCATGCCCAGGACAAGGGGGCGCGGGTGCTCTTCGCCGGCAAGTTCACGGGCGAAGACGGCCAGGGGTTGGCCGGCATCCGCACCCAGGCCAGCGATCCCACCGTGCCGCTGGGGGTGGCGCGGGCGGCGGCGGGGCTCTGGCCCAGCCTGACGCTCAAGGGGATTCCTGGCAACCTGCCGCGGCCGGGCGAGCCGCTGACCCTGGTCGCCGACCTGCGGGTCACTCCCTCCTTCCTGGCCAAGTGGTGCCCGGCGGCGTTCCTGCCGATCAATGCCACCCTGCGCGTCCGCCTGGCCGACTACGACGGGAAGGAAATCAAGACCGTCGAGGCCAAAGGCAGCTTCCCCGCGATCCTGGAACTCGACCTCGGCCCCGCGCCGGGGGCCGGCTACTACAGCCTAACGCCGGAGCTGGTCACCGCCGATGGCCGGCTGGTCCACCGCTTCCATCCCGACGGCTTCAGCGTCGTCCTCGGCAATGCCGCCCAGAAGGAGCGGGTCGAGAAGAAGGAGCTGATGAACAGTTGGTACTACGCCTTCAACGATTGGGAGACGTTCGCCCCCTGGCTGGAGCGGATTGGCATGCTCAAGAACGTCGGCTCCACCCCTGGCCTCAGCGGCACGGACATCCCCGCCAAATGGGAGGATGCGAAGAAGCGCGGCATCGTCCTCTTCGCCGACTTTGCCGGCGACAGCAACTGGATGAACAACGACCCGAAGAATGCCGAGGGCGTAGTGGCGCTGACCCCGAAATACACCCGTTACTTCAAGGGGATCAACGAGGTGGACGGGCGCTTCGGCGGCGACGAGGGCGTGGCGTGGCACATCTCGCGCCAGCCCCAGAAGTACGTCGAGCGCACCAAGTGGCAGCATGCAGCCGTCCACCAGGCCCGGCCCGACGCCATCTTCTTCGGCGGCAGCGTCTACACCTCCGGCAACAGCCGCCGCCGCGCCGACCATCCGGAAATCCCCGGGCCGCGCGAGTGGCTGCGGGAATGCCTGAAGCTCGGTCTTGACCAATACCTCGACGCCTGGGACGTGCATGCCTACCCCCAGTTCCCGCCGCGGCTGGAGGCACCATCCGTCAGCAACAGCCCAAGGGAAACCGACCTCGGCGTCCGCGATGTCTACCGGGAACTCGGCATTCCCTGCACCAAGCCCTTCCTCCTCGGCGAGACCAGCGCCATGGTCTTCCACGGCTTCACCGCCCTGCGCTGGCAGGCCGACACGCTGGCGAAGATGGCCGCCTGGACCAACAGCCGCGAGGACTGGCTCGGCATCGCCCTCTGTGCCGCCCACCATGACCGCCGCAAGACCGCCGAGGAATATGCCATGGCCCGCAACCCCGGCGAGGCGGCGGCCTACACCGCCGGCGCCTTGATTGACGGCCTGCCCTACCGCCGGGTGGCGGTGGCCGACCAGGAGGTCCAGGCCGGCTGGTTCGGCAACACCTTCATGGTCTGGCGCACCGACGACCGCTCCGGGGACTGGACCCTGCCGCTCGACGGCGCCCAGGAGTGGCTGCTGGTGGACGTGGTCGGCCGGGCGAAGCCGCTCGCAGTCCAGGACGGCCGCGCCATCTTCCCGATCGGCCCCAGCCCGGTCTATGTCCTGGCCAAGGCGGAGTATGAACGGCTGACCCGGCTGGAGTGAAATCCTGCACCACGAAGCCACGAACGAAGGATTTGCCCCCAAATCTCCACAACTCTTTTAGCCCAGCAAACACCCGAAACCACACGAAAAAATTAATTTTTAGATTTTTAGCGACATTTGGCGAGAGTTAGTGGTTAAAAGGTTTTATTGGTTTTGATTTGTTGTAAAAATGGTTCGGCGCTTTGATTCGTGTTGATTTGTGTGGATTCGTGGTAAAAAACGGTTCGGCGCTTTTTTTCGTGTTGTTTCCTGTGTTTCGGGGGCAAACAGACGAAAGTGATGGATCATGGTCAGGCAGGCAATCAAGATGATCGTGGCGGTTGGGCTGGCGGCCGCGTCGGTGCCGGCCGCGCTGGCGCCGGCCGCGCTGCGGCACGGGATTCCTGAAGCCTGGCTGGTCGGCGGCATCCATGATGGCCGCGCCGGAGTCTCGATCTATGGGCTGGACACCGAGACGGTGCTGCGTGCCAACCCCGGGATGCCCTACCTGAGTTCAGAGATGATGGGGGGCAAAATCCGGACCTGGGAGCGCGCCGCCACGGCGGCCAACGGCGTGGTTGTCATCGAACCGAAGACCACCCATTCCTACGGCTGGTCGCGCGGCACGGGGTATGCCCAGCTCTACCTCTATGCCGAACAGCCGGTCACGGCAGTCCTGCACCTGCGGCAGAGCGGCATTGAGACTTCTGGCTGGCTCGACGGCCAGCCGCTGCCCTTCGCGGCTGACCCGGCACCGCCGGCCGACTTCCCCAAGCCCGGCGACCGCCCCCAGGCGCCGCTGGAAGGCCTGACCACCGAGGGGCTGCGCATGACGGCCATGCCGGAAAAGGCCGAACCCGCCCAAACCGTCACGCTGGAGCTGGCGCCGGGCTGGCACAACCTGCTGGTGAAGATGGTGATGCAGCACGCCGCCGGGGAGGCGTTCTTCTTCGCCGCCAAGTTCACCGCCGCCGCGGGCCAGCCGCTGGACTCGCTCCGGACGCAGGTGACGGATCCGACCGCGGACCTGGAACTCCAAGCCCGCGCCGCCCGCTTCCGGCCGCTGATCTTCGTGGACGCGCCCGCCAACCTGCCGCGGCCAGGCGAGCCACTGCGAATCCACGCTGACATGGACTGGCATCCCATCCGCGAGGAAAAGCAACTCGCCACCCCCATCGCCCCCTTTCCGGCAATCCTCCGCCTGACCCTCACCGACTTTGCCGGCCAGCCGCTGGCCGTGCGCGAGGTCGAAGGGACTTTCCCCGCCACCGTCACGGTGGACTTCGGCCCGGCCCCGGAGGCCGGCTACTACGCCGTCTATCCCTCCCTCCACACCCCGGACGAGCGCCTGATCATGGCCTGGTACGCCGACGGCTTCACCGTCGCCCGCGGCACCGCGGCACAGCGGGAACGGCTGGAAAAGAAGAAGTTGTGGCTGAACAACTACTATATTTTCGCGGACAACCAGAAGGGCGGCGGCTTCCGCACGCCCGGCGAGGACTTCACCTGGCTCGAACGCTCCGGCGTCTTCAAGAACTTCGGCGCGGAAGCACGCCTGGACGCGGAGATGCTGGCGGACTTCAAGGCGGCTCACCAACGGGGATTGGTCCTCTTTGCCGACTTCAGCCGGGACGAACCCCACCTCAACGATTCCCCGGCGGAAGCCCAGGCGCTGGCCGCGGCCGTCGCGCCGTTCACCCGCTTCTTCAAAGGCACCAACGAGATTGACATCCGGCATGGCCAGGCGGCGTTCGACACGCTGCGCGAGCCCCGGCACTGGGTCAAGCGGGCGGAATGGGAGCACGCCGCCGCGCACCGGGCCCGGCCCGACGCCATCTACCTGGGCGGCAGCGTGGTGCGCCCCGGCGACATGCGCCCGGCCAAGCGTTCTGGCATCCTCGGGCCGGGACAGTGGTTCCTGGAATGCCTGAAGCTCGGCCTGGACAAACACTACGACGCCTGGGACGTCCACGCCTATCCGCAGAAGCCACCAACCTTCGGCGGCCCCTTCGGCAACAGTTCCGTGGAGGACGAACGCGGGCTGAATCTTGCCTATGAACAGCTCGGACGCAAAAACACGCTGCCATTCTGGCTGGGCGAGGTCGGCGCCAAGGCCGCCCATTGCGCCACCGGCCGGCGCGGGCAGGCGGACCTGGCGGCCAAGATGATCGCCTGGGTGAACCACCGCAGCGATTACCACGGCATCGCCTTCTGCATCGGCTACGAATACGACTGGGCCCGTGGCCGGCTCTGGGACTATTCCATGGGGCACAAGCCCGGCGAAGCCGCCATGATCACCGCCGGGGCGCTGATTGACGGCCTCCCGTACCGCGCGGTGGCAACCCAGGACAAAAACCTCCAGGCCGCCTGGTTCGGCAATACCTTCATGGCCTGGCGCACCGACGACCGCCCCGGGGAATGGATCCTGCCGCTCGACGGCACCCAGGAGTGGCTGCTGGTGGACGTGGTCGGCCGGGCGAAGCCGCTCGCAGTCCAGGACGGCCGCGCCATCTTCCCGATCGGCCCCAGCCCGGTCTATGTCCTGGCCAAGGCGGAGTATGAACGGCTGACCCGCTGGGAGTGAGGGGCGGCACCACGAAGCCACGAACGAAGGATTTTCCCCAAATCTCCACAAATCTTTTAGCCCAGCAAACACCCGAAACAACACGAAAAAATTACTTTTTAGATTTTTAGCGACAATTGGCGAGAGTTAGTGGGTAAAATGTTTTATTGGTTTTGATTTGTTGTAAAAATGGTTCGGCGTTTTGATTCGGGTTAATTCGTGGAATTCGTGGAGAAAAATGGTTCGGCGCTTTGATTCGTGTTGATTTGTGTGGATTCGTGGTCAAAAAGGGTTTGGATTCTTTCGTGTTGTTTCGTGTGTTTCGTGGGCAAAAAGACGAAAGGGATGGATCATGGTCAGGCAGGCAATCAAGATGATCGTGGCGGTTGGACTGGTGGCGGCGGCCATCACGGCGCCGGCGGCGCTGCGGGCGGACGAGCTGCCGGTGGCGGGCACGGCGGAAAAGCCGGTGCTGCGGTTGACCTTGGGCAAGGATGCGGCGCCGGAAATCCCGGGCAGCGTGGTCGCCCCGGGGCAGGTCGGCGAACATGAGGGCGACGACTATGCCGCGCCCGGCAAGGCGGAGGTCGTCTCGGCGCACAAGGGCAGCGGCGAATGGAGCGTGAGTTTCCGCCACACCCTCGCCGTCGCGCCGCGGGGCGGCGACTACGAGTTCTGGGCCTGCTGGAAGCAGGGCGGCGAGCCGAAGGTCTGCGCCCAGGAGTTTACGGTGCTGGCCGGTCCGGACGCCGGGGCGCTGACGGAACGCGGCGCCTTCCGCCTGACGAACGACAGCCCCTGGAAGTTCCAGTGGGTGCGCGGGCGGGGGACGATCCAGTTGCAGGAGAGCGACCGGATGATCGAGGTGCGCAACGCGGGCCGCGGCGTGGACGCCAAGGTCTTCGGCGGCTTCCTGCTCGCTCCGGCGGCAGCCGTGCCGGCGCAGTGACGGTTTGAAAGTGGCAATGAAACCTTGGCGGAAGCTGACGTTTCAAACAGTTGAAGGAGTTGGTTTGCGGAATCCGCGGACAGGAAAGATGAAGCGCCATTTATCATTCACATTGATCGAGCTGCTGGTGGTCATCGCCATCATTGGCATCCTGGCGGCACTGCTGCTGCCGGCGTTGCAAAAGGCCAAAGGGGCGGCCTACCGCGCCAAATGCCTCTCCAACGAACGCCAGATCGGCATTGCCGTGATGAGCTACGGCGACGACAACGGCGGCTTCTATCCGCCCCTGCGGCTGGAAGGGCCGGCGGCCAGCTTCATTAGCGGGGCCGTGGATTGGCAGGACCTGATCTTCGGCTATCTCGGCCAGGAAATGACGGACGCCGACAAGGATCGCGTCGCCTTCAACAGCACGACGATCGAGCCCTATCGCAACACCGCCGAGCTGTTCCGCTGCCCGGCCGACCAGGAACCGAACACCTTCGGCTACATCAAGAGCACCTACGCCTACAATGCCGGCGGCGAAACCAACAGCAACGGCAAGGCGAAGTGCATCAGTTGGAGCGTGCTAAACCCCGCCGATTCGACCCGGAGGGTGGGCGTGGGCCGGAACATCGCCCAGCTCCAGGCCCCCAGCAACACCATTGTCGTCAGCGAACGGCCCAGCAAGACCCAGAACCGCTTCGGCTGGAGCCAGGACTGCTATGTGGCCTCGCAGCAGGCGAACGCCACCCAGGGCGTGCCCGCCAGCGGGCCGACGCTGCATGGCGGCCCGGCCATCGAGCGGAGTGGCCGCTGGAACTACCTCTTCGCCGATGGCCACGCCGCCACCCTGAGCCCCTTCGAGACCGTGACCAACCAGAACTTTGCCGTCAACAACAACAATCCCTACAACAGCGACGGCCTGTGGAGCGTCGAGCCTGGTGACTGAGCCGGCGGCAGTGAAGCGTCAGCCACACGAGAAGCCCGAAACTTTCGAACACTCTTTTTTGTTTGTGGGGCAGAAAAGGGAACTGGAATTAAGTTGGGCTCAACCATGCGCACCTTCATCACCGCCGATCCCTTCACCACCACCACCCAGGCCGTGCCCCGCGGGCAGCGCGGCTACTGGCCGGGCCATTGGGTGGCCTGCGCCGAGGCCGGCGCGCCGCCGTTCGTGACCGCCTACCGCCGGCGTTTCGACCTGCCGGAAGCCGCCACCATCCGCATCCATGTCACCGCCGACGAGCGCTACGAGCTGTTCCTGGACGGCCGGCGCCTCGGCCGCGGCCCGGAACGCGGCGACCGCGACCACTGGTTCTACGAGACGTACGACCTGCCGCTGGCCGCCGGCGCCCATCTGCTGGCCGCCCGGGTCTGGACACTCGGCGACTGGCCGCCGCATGCGCAGATGAGCGTCTATCCTGGCTTTCTGCTGGCCGCGGAGCCACCCTTCCTCGACCTGCTCGGCACCGGCGTGGCCCCGTGGGAGGCGCGGCCGCTGCCCGGCTATTCCTTCCATTCCCCCATGCCGGCCTGGGGCACCGGCATGAACATGGCCCTCGACGGCCGGGCCTATCCCTGGGGCTGGGAGCAGGACGCCGCCGCCGGCGGCGAGTGGCGGCCAGTCGCCAAACGGGATCCCGGCATCAATTACCGCGATTTCATGGACTGTCCCCCGGTCCACATGCTGGCGCCGGCCACGCTGCCGCCCATGCTGGAGCGGGAACGGGGCGCCGGGATCGCCCGCTTCGTCGGCGCGGACCTTGCCGCCAACGCGCCGATCCGGCCCGCCGATGACCTCCCGGCCGAGCGTGCGGCCTGGACGCGCCTGCTGGCCGGCGGCGAACCGATCACCATCCCGCCGCTAACCCGCCGCCGCGTCATCCTTGACTTGGAGGACTACTGCTGCGCCTATCCCGAACTCGTCACCAGCGGCGGCGCCGGCGCCAGCATCCACGTCAACTGGGCGGAGGCGCTCTTTTGCGAGCCGGAGCACCAGACCAAGGGCAACCGCGATGAGGTCGCGGGCAAGTATTTCCTCGGCGTCGGCGACACCTTCCTCCCGGACGGCGGCGCCGACCGCGTCTTCCAGACCCTGTGGTGGCAGGCGGGGCGCTACCTGGAAGTGCGGATCGAGACGGCGGCGGCGCCGCTGGCCATCCGCCGCCTCAGCCTGCGCGAGACGCGCTATCCCCTGGAGATGGAAAGCGCCTTCCGCTGCGGCGACGACCGCCTCAACCGCGTCCAGCCGCTCATGCTCCGCGCCCTCCAGATGTGTGCCCACGAGACCTACATGGACTGCCCCTACTACGAGCAGCTCATGTACGTCGGCGACACCCGCCTGGAAATCCTCGCGACCTATGCCATCACCAGCGACGACCGCCTGCCGCGCAAGGCGATCCGCATGTTCGACGCCTCGCGCCTCCCCACCGGCCTCACCCAGTCCCGCTACCCCTGCCGCGTCCGCCAGGTCATCCCGCCCTTCGCCCTCTGGTGGATCGGCATGGTCCACGACGCCGCCTTCTGGCGTGACGACGCCCCGTTCATCCGCGAGATGCTCCCCGGCGTCCGCGGCGTGCTCGACGCCTTCCTGGCCGAACGCACCCCGCAGGGGCTGGTCGCCGCCCCAACCGGCTGGAACTTCATGGACTGGACGCTGGAATGGGACGGCGGCGTCCCGCCCGACGGCACCCGCGGCGTCAGCGGCGTGCTCAACTGGCAGATGGTGCTGGCCCTGAAAATGGCCGCGGAACTGGAGGCGGCCTTCGGCGAGCCCGAGCTGGCGGCGCGCGCCCGGCGGCTGGCCCGGGAATTGGCGGCGCAAACCGCCGCGGCGTTCTGGGACGAGGGGCGGCAGCTTTTCGCCGACGACCTGGAGCACCGCCATTTCTCCGAGCACGCCCAATGCTTGGCCATCCTCGGCGGCGAACTCCCGCCAAGCCAGGCCGAAAAGGCCGGCGCCGCGTTGCTGCGCGATCCCGCCCTGACCCGCACGACGATCTATTTCATGCACTACCTCTTCGAGGCCTACCGCCTCCTCGGCCAGCCCGACGCCATGCTGGCGCGCCTGCAACTCTGGTTCGACCTCGAACGGCTCGGCTTCAAGACCACCAGCGAACGGCCGGAGCCGAGCCGCTCCGACTGCCACGCCTGGGGCGCCCACCCGCTCTTCCATTGCTTTGCCACCATCCTCGGCATCCGCCCCGCCAGCCCCGGCTTCCGGACAGTGGCGATCACGCCGCGGCTCGGCGCCCTGCCGTCCGCCGCCGGCACCCTCGTCCACCCCCGCGGCCGGATCGAGATGGCGGTGCGGCGGGAGGGGGCGGCGCTGCATGGCCACGTCACCCTGCCCGCCGGCGTCACCGGCACCCTGCGGCTCGGGGATGGCCAGGTCCGGGCGCTGCAAGGCGGCCGCCGCGAGGAATTCTGATTCCAGCAGCCGCGAATTTCGCGAAGCCGCACAAAAATTGGAATGAGCGGGATCGTCACCATGCAAGATTTTTTTGAAACGACACTGCGCCCCAAAGTGCGCGTGGACGGCGGCGACATCACCTTCGCCGGCGTCGAGGGCGACCGCGTGCTGATTGACGCCCACGCCGACTGCGCCGGCTGCCCGGCGACCAGCGACTGCCTCCGCGCCTGGCTGGAGACGGAACTCAGCCGCCATTGCGGCCGCCCCGTCCGCGTCGTCATCCGCAAACAACTTCCCTATTTCGCCCGCTGAGGTTTTCCCATGGCCCACGTCAAAGTCGAACGCCGCAGCATGTCGCTGGAACACTGGGCGCGGCTGATGTTCCAGCAGGTCGAGGAACTGGTCATTGCCGACGGCGCGCCGACGCAGGATTGGACCGTGCGCGTCGGCGACTACCATCCCGACGGCTACCGCTGGGACGGGCCGGCCGCGCCAATCGCCGACGGCGACCTCTGGGGGCGGCCCGACGGCGCGGCCCTGTTCGCGGGCGCGGCCGTCGTCCCCGAGCGCCTGGCCGGCAAGCCGCTCTGGCTGCAGATGCCGGTGGCCGCCGAGGTGATCGTCCACCTCAACGGCAAGATGCTCGACGGCCTCGACCCCAACCGCGACCGCGTGCGGCTCACCCCCGCCGCGGTTGCCGGCGAACGGCTGGAGTTCACCTTTGAGGCCTACAGCCGGTCCAAGCCCGACGACGAACGCAACGTGAAAACCCGGCAGATCCGCGGCTGCGTCCAGCATTTCCACCAGCCCCGGCTGGTGGTGGTAGACGAATTGGCCCAGGCCGTCAGCCACGACCTGAACGTGCTGTACAGCGCCGCCTTCAGCAGCCTCCTTGACGAGGATGTGCGCGACCGGCTCCAGGCACAGGTCCGCGAGCTGCTCCGCCGGATGCCGCCCTTCGAGTGCCCGCGGACGGAGCTGGCCGCCTGCCTGCCGGCGCTGCGCGACTATTGCCGGGAAAGCGTCTTCGCCGGCGCCGGGCCCTTCGGCCAGCCGGGCCACTTGGCCTGCGTCGCGCATTCGCATCTGGACATCGCCTACCACTGGCGCGTCCACCAGTCGGTGCAGAAGAATGCCCGCACCACCCTGATCCAGTTGCGGCTGATGGACCGCCACCCGGAATTCCTCTACGCCCACAGCCAGGCCTGGTGCTACGAGACGCTGGAGAAGTACTATCCCGAACTCTTCGCGGAAGTGCGGCGGCGCGTGGCCGAAGGACGCTGGGAAATCGCCGGCGGCATGTACGTCGAGCCCGACTGCAACCTGGTTTCCGCGGAAAGCCTGGCCCGCCAAATCCTCTACGGAAAGCAATATTTCCTGGAGAAATTCGGGGTCGAAGTGGACAACTGCTGGCTGCCGGACGTCTTCGGCAACAGCGCCATCATGCCGCAGATCCTGCGCGCCGGCGGCATCCCCTATTTCGTCTCCAACAAGATGTCCACTTGGAATGACACCAATGCCTTCCCGCACAACAATTTCCGCTGGCGCGGCCTGGACGGCACGGAGGTCTGCGCCTGCGTGCCGCCGGTGCATTTCATCAGTTGGCTGGAGCCCGGCCAGCTCGCCGAGCACTGGCAACGTTTCCTGGACAAGGACACCTGCGACGAATCGCTCCACCTCTACGGCTACGGCGACGGCGGCAGCGGCGCGACCGACGAGATGATCGAGCACTTCCGGCGCGTCCAGAAGCTGCCCGGCCTCCCCCAAGTCCGCCTCACCACCGGCAAGGAATATCTGCACACCGCCTTCGCCAATCCCGACAAGCTTGCCGTCTGGGACGGCGAACTCTACCTGGAAATGCACCGCGGCACCTTCACCACCAAGGCCGACCTCAAGCGCGAGAACCGCCGCGGGGAATTCCTCGCCCAGGAGACCGAGGCGCTCTGCACGCTCGCCGCGTTGACGGCCGGCAGCGCCTATCCCCGCGCGGCGCTGACTGACGCCTGGAAGAAGCTGCTGCTGAACCAGTTCCATGACATCCTGCCCGGCAGCCACACCCAGCCGGTCTACACCGACGCGATGCAGACCTACGCGGAGATGCGCGGGCAGTTCGCGGCCTGCCAGCAAGCCGCGTGGGACGCCCTGACCCGGCCGGGCAAGGCGGGAGCGCTGTGCGTGTTCAACCCCTTCAGCTTCACCCGCGCCGGCGTCGCCATCGTCGAGCCCGCCGCCGCGGCACTGCCCGCACAGGCGCAGGCGCAGGCGGTGGCGGGCGGCGGCGAGCGCGTCGTCGTCGAAACCGGCCCCGTGCCGCCGCTGGCGTTTGCGGACCTCGCACCCGCCGCGCCGGCCGGCGCCGCCTCCCGGAAGCTGGCCGTCACCCCCCGCGAACTCGAGAACGAGTTCTTCCGGCTCGAACTCGACGCCGCCGGAAACCTGGCGCGCATGCTCGACAAGCGGCACCACCGCGAAGTCCTCGCCGGCGCCGGCAACCTCTGGCAGCTCTTCGAGGACCGCCCCGGCCAGTACAACGCCTGGGACTTGCTCGACCGGTTCGAGGACCATCCCATCGCGCTGCCGCCCTGGGAAGCGGCGGAAGTCGTCGAAAACGGCCCGGTCAGCGTGGCCGTGCGCCGCCGCCGGCGCTTCGGCGCCAGTTCCGCCGAGCAGATCATCCGCCTCTGGGCGACGCTGCCGCGGATCGACTTCGAGACCTTCGTGGACTGGCAGGAGACCGAACGCATCCTCAAGGTCGCCTTCCCGGTCACGGTCCACGCGGCGCACTACGAGACCGACACTTCCGCCGGCGTGCTGGAGCGGCCGAACCACCGCAACACCTCCTGGGAACAGGCCCGCTTCGAGGTCTGCTGCCACAAGTGGCTGCGCCTCGGCGAGGGCGGCTTCGGCGTGGCGCTGCTCAACGACGGCAAGTATGGCTGCGACGTGAAGGGCAATGTCCTGCGTCTGAGCCTGCTGCGTGCCCCGATCCGCCCCGACCGCACCAGCGACAAGGGCACGCATCACTTCACCTATTCCCTCTTCACCGACGCCGGCGACTGGCGCCGCGGCGGGCTCGTGGAGGCCGCCTACGACCTCAACTGGCCGCTGCGCGCCCGCCCCGGCACGGCCGCGGCCGCGGCGGCCGGCAGCCTGGCCCGGAGCGACACCCCGGCGCTGCATGTCCAGGCGGCCAAGCTGGCCGAGGACGGCTCCGGCGATCTCATTCTCCGGCTGGTCGAGCTTTACGGCAGCCGCGGGACGGCCAACCTCGAGCTGCCGTTCGCGCCGACGGACGCGGCATTCTGCGACCTGCTGGAGCGCCCCGCCGCCCCGGCATCCGTCCGCGAGGGCGGCGTCCAAGTGGCCTTCGCCCCCGATCAACTGCTCACCCTGCGCCTGCGGCGGTAGCGAACCATATTCCCAAATAGTGGGCGGAGCGTCCCCGCTCCGCAACCGCCATCAGTCCCATGGGGGCACCGGGGACGGTGCCCCTACTTTCGGGGCGGCGCAGCTCGCCTGCCCGTTGGCCGTTTTCTCCTGTCCCCAAACAAGCCGCCGACGCAAAGCCCGGAAACTTTTGACCCATGCCACAAACAGCCATGCCAGACGCGAACCTGCCCCATTATTTGGCGAATTGTGACCGGAACTACGACGCCGCGGCGGCGCTGCTCGCCCTGCCGGCGGCCGGCCCCGGCTACCATTCACGGCTGCCGGCCGGCACGCGGGCGCATCCGATCCGCGAGTCGCTCCATTATGCCCTGGGCCTGCTCCAGGCTGGCGGCGCCGCCCACAACCGCCGCGCCGCGGAAATCATCGCGAAAGTCCTGAGCCTCCAGGACACCGATCCCTTCCACTCGACCTACGGCGTCTGGCCCTGGTACGCCGACGAGCCGCTCGCGCAAATGGATCCGCCCGACTGGAACTGGGCCGACTTCTGCGGCGCCACCCTCGCCCAGATGCTCCACGACCATGCCGCGCTTCTGCCCGCCGGACTGGTGGCCAAGATGCGCGAGGCGCTGGGCCACGCCGCCTGGTGCATTTTCCGGCGCAACGTGCGCCTCGACTACACCAACATCGCCATCATGGGCGGCGGCGTCGCCGCCGTGGCCGGCGAACTCCTCGGCGAACCGCGGCTGCTCGCCTTCGGCCGCACCCGCCTGGAACGGGTCATGAACCTGGTGCGCTACCATGGCAGTTTCACCGAATACAACAGCCCGACCTACACCATGGTCGCGTTGGAGGAAAGCGAGCGCGTCCTGCACCTGGCCCAGGACGCCGGCGTTCGCGCCGCCGCCGAGCAGCTCCGGCAAACCGCCTGGCAGGTCATCGCCGAACATTTCCATCCCGCGACGCAGCAGTGGGCCGGCCCCCATGCCCGCGCCTATGCGAACCATCTTGCGCCAAGCCTGGCGCATTACTTGGCGCAACAGACCGGCGTGGCCATTGTGCCGCACGGGGCCGGCGGCGGCGGCGCCATCATGCCGCGGCTCGTGCCGGGGCTGCCGTGCCCGGAAGCGTGGCGCACCCGCTTCACCACCCTGCCGCAAAACCCGTGCGAACTCCGCACCCGCTTCATCCGCCGCGAGGATCCGGACGCGACGCCGGCGGACCGCTTCAGCAGCGACACCCTGGTGGAACGCGGCACCCGCCCCTGCCCGGAACAACGGTACGGCGACCGTTGCGGCACGACCTGGTTTTCCGCCGCCGCCACCCTTGGCTCCTGCAACCACGAGGACACCTGGACCCAACGCCGGTTCCTGCTTGGCTACCTCCGGACTCCGGAGGACGCCGCCGTCACCCTGCGGCTGCGCTTCCTCCACGACGGCCGGGACTTTGCCTCCGGCTTCGTCCGCCAGGCCCAGGGCGGCCCGCGCGTGCTTTCCGCCCTCACCCTGCTCACCGACCGCGGCGACTGGCATCCGCACTTCGACCATCCGGCGGACGGCGTCTTCCCGGCCGAGGACTTCCGTCTGCGCTATGAGCTGGCCGGCGGCGGCGTGCGGGCCGTGCAGCTCGCCGCCGACCGCTTCGAACTGGCCGCGGGCGACCATCGCGCCATCATCCACGCACCGCCGGGTCGGTTCGGCGCCCATGCCGTCCGCTGGGAATGCGGCCAGGAGGACGGCCGCGCCTTTGTGGACGCAGTCTGTTATCACGGGCCGCGCACCGGCTTCCCAGTCGCCGAGATTTGCCCCGTCCAGGTCGTCGGTGGGCTGGAGCTGCTGGCGCCAGGGCAGGCGCCGGCGCCGGAATCCGTCCACCTCCAGGCCGGTGCCGACCCCGGGGCGTTCACCGCCGCCTGGGGCGGGCTCCAGGTGGAGATCACCGCCCCGGCGGACCTCTACCCGGGCTGATTTCCCGCCCCGGTTTTTCTCCCGTCCCTTGTGCCCCTGCCCGCGAGTTTCGAGTTTCGAGCGCGAAGGCGGGCATGGGGACAAGGAGAGTTGCGGCGGGCATGCGCTATTTTCACCAGTCGCCAAGCGCATCTGTGAAAAAAAGGCGGCACCCCCGGGAACCATCCGGAAAAACGGCGGTCTCACCCCTTGAAGTCCGCTGCGGCAGGTTTCCTCTCTCCTTTTCCTGCCGGAGGGGCTTCAAAGTTGGAAGCTATGGACGCCGCCTCCTTTAGGGTTGGGAGGCGGCGTCCCCTTTTTTGCGCCGGCCGCGCCGCCGCGCCATGCCGCCGCCGGCCTATAGTACCCCAGAAGGCCCGGGAACCAGAAACCCCGGCACCGACAGGAAAGGCACCGATCACATGGCACAATCAATCCTGAAGTTGGACGAGGCGGGCTTCGCCGCCGCGGTCGCGCAGGGGACGACCCTGGTCGATTTTTGGGCGCCCTGGTGCGGCCCCTGCAAGGCCCAGGGCAAAATCCTTGAGGAAATGGCCGCCGCCGACCGCTTCCCCGCCGGCGTCAAGGTGGCGAAGGTCAACGTCGACGACGAAGCCGGCCTGGCGGCGCACTTCAACGTCCGCTCCATCCCCACCCTGCTGGTGATCCGCGACGGCAAGGTCGCGAAGCAGTTCATCGGCCTCCAGCAGCCCGCCGCCCTGCTCGCCGCCCTCGCCTGACCCGGCCTCCCGGGCGGGGAAGAACGTGGCACAGGCATTCCTGCCTGTGCGTCCGGGTGGCTTGGCCGGGCGCCCGGGCGCCTTGGGGCCAGGCGCCGCCGGCCTGGCACCCAGCCCCCAGCCTCAGTGCCCCCCTGCGTCATTGCGTCATTGCGTCATGGCGTCATCATTGCCTCACTCCCCTGACGCAATGACGCAATGACGCAATGACCCCCTAAAAACCCGGTCCCCCGCCCGGCGAGGGGTCGCCTGGACGGCAGGTCCCCCCGCCCGGCGAGGGATCGCCTGGACGGCAGGTCCCCCCGCCCGGCGAGGGATCGCCTGGACGGCAGGTCCCCCCGCCAATCGCCGCGGTCTCCCGGATCTTGGCGTGGATCAATTCGGCCAGCTCCAGCGCCGCCAATCCGGCCTCGCCGCTCACCCGCGGCACGGGCGGCACCCCCGTCCGCCGGCATTCCGCGATGCAGCGGGCGAACTCCGCCAGCTCGCGCTCCAGCGCGTTCGCCTCCTCCACCGGCACCGGCTCCCGCACCAGCCCTTGCGGCCCGAGCGTCACCGTCTCCCCCGTCTTGGCGCCGAAATCGAGCGACAGGTAGGCGGTGGTCTTGAACACCCGGATCTTGCGCAGCCGCTCCTGGCTGACCCGGCTGGCGGTGACGTTCGCCACGCAGCCGTTCCCGAAGAGGATCCGGGCATTGGCGATGTCCTCCGTCGCGCTCAGGATCGCCACCCCCACCGCGTCCACCTGCCGCACTGGCGCCCGCACCAGGTGCAGGATCAGGTCGAGGTCGTGGATCATCAGGTCCAGCACCACGCTGACTTCGGTGCCCCGCGGCGGCAGCCCCGGCCGGGGCGGCGGATAGGGCGCCAGCCGCGCCGCCTCGATGAACCGCGCCTCGCCCGGCGTCCGGTCCAGGCATTCCACCACCGGATTGAACCGCTCGACGTGCCCCACCGCCAGCACTTGCCGGTGTTCCGCCGCCGCCGCCACCATCTCCCGCGCCTCGGCCACCGACGCGGCGATCGGCTTCTCGACCAGCACGTGCCGTCCGGCGGCCAGGATTGGCAGCACCGTCCCGTGGTGCCGGTCGGTGGGCACGGCGACGCTCACCCCCTCCACCCGCTCCAGCAACGCCGCCACGCTCGGAAACGCCGCCACCCCCAGCTCCGCCGCCAGCGCCGCCGCCGCCGCCGGCTGCGCGTCATGCACTCCGACCAGCTCGACGCCGGCCAGCCCCTTGTACAGCTTCGCGTGGATCTTCCCCAGCGCCCCGACCCCGACGACGCCGATTCTCACTGGCTCCATGGCGGACTCCTGGCCGGCCTTCCCGTTTGCCCAAGCTTGTTGCTGCGCCTTCCCGGCCCGGTCCGGGCCGGCCTTCCCGCGGACGTACCATAAGCCCCCGCCGCGCCCCGTCCACCCCGGGGGGACCTGCCGTCCAGGGGACCTGCCGTCCAGGCGATCCTCGCAGGGCGGGAGACCTGCCGTCCAGCCAAAAAACTCGCCGGGCGGGGGACCTGCCGTCCAGGCGACCCTCGCAGGGCGGGAGACCTGGGTCATTGGGTCATTGAGTCATTGAGTCATGGGTCAGGGAGTCATGGGTCAGGGAGTCATGGGAGTGACGCAATGACTGGGTGATGCAATGACTGGGTGACGCCGTGACGCCGTTTTTTTTGGGGTGGCAGAGGCGGGGGCATGGGCGGATCGGGCGGCAGTAGCATAGCCGCCGGGGTTTGAGGATACAAGGCGGGGGAGCACAGGCAAGAATGCCTGTGCTACGCTCTTCACAGACAGGAATGTCTGTGCTACGCTGGGTCAGGCGGCGCGGGCGAGGCGGCGGAGCAGGTCGGCGAGGTCGGCGTCGGTGAGGGGGCGCGGATTCGCGTTCATGCTGGCGCTGCGGCAGTCGGCGAGGATCTTGGGGAAGTGGGCGGGGGTGAGGCCGTGGGCGGCGAAGGTGGTGGGGACGGCGAGTTCGGCGGCGAGGCGGTCAATGGCTTCGAGGAAGGCATCGGCGGCGGGGGGGAGTCCGAGTTCGGCGGCGAGCTCGGCGAGGTCGGATTGGCAGGCGGGGAGGTTGAGGCGGAGGATGTGGGGGAGGAGGATGGCGCAGGTGAGGCCGTGGGGGAGGCCGAGGGCGATGCCGAGGGGGTGGGCGAGGCCGTGGACGGCGCCCAGGCCGCTCTGGGAGAAGGCCATGGCGGAGAGGAGGCTGCCGGCGGCGACTTGGTTGCGGGCGGCGGGGTCGGCGCCGTTGCGGACGGCGGCGGGGAGGGCCTGGCAGAGGTGGCGGACGGCGGCGCGGGCGTGGGGGCGGCTGGCGGCGTGGGCGTTGCGGGAGATGTAGGATTCGATGGCCTGGGTGAGGGCGTCGAGGCCGCTCCAGGCGGTGAGGCCGGGGGGGGCGCTCCAGGTCAGTTCGGGGTCGATGAGGGCGGCGGCGGCGAGGAGGTGGGGACTCCGCAGCGATTTTTTGGTGCCGGCCTGGGGGTCGGTGAGGACGGCGTTGTGGGTGAGTTCGGCGCCGCTGCCGGCGGTGGTCGGCAGCGCAAGCAGGGGGAGGCCGGGGCCGGGGATGGGTTCCTGGCCGGCGAAGAAGGGGTGGACGGGGCGGTGGAGAGGGGCGAGGGCGGCGGCGGCCTTGGCGGCGTCGAGGATGCTGCCGCCGCCGGCGGCGATGACGGCATTGGCGTTGGCGGCGCGGATTTCGGCGGTGAGGCGGTCAATGGTTTCCAGGGGCGGGTCGTGGGGGATGCCGGTGGCGACGCCGGCGAAGGTGCCGCCGCAGGCGTTGCGGAGGCGTTCCAGTTCGGCGGAGTCGGCGAGGCGGCGGGTGGTGACGAGGAAGGGGCGGGGGGGCTGGCCGCGGAGGGTTTGGCGGAGAATGGCGCCGAGTTCGGCGCGGCAGCCGTCGCCGAAGCGGATGAGGGGCGGATAGGCGAGCTGGAAGGGCTTGACCATGGCCAGCGGTTCGGGGG
>JBAZOO010000029.1:0-48286 GCA_041648735.1 Lentisphaeria bacterium | reverse complement strand
AATGACAAAATGCGGCGACCCTCCGCCCGCGACCTCGTGCGACTCCTTCGCCATGGCATCGGCCAGAGGCGACGGGAGCCAGGCGGAGCCCCAGCCGTCGCCGCTTGAGTTTTGCCAATGTCCAGTCACAGGCAGGAATGCCTGTGCTACGCTCTTCACAGGCAAGAATGCCTGTGCTACGCTTTCCGCCCGTCGCCGGTGGCGACCGCTCAGAAGCCGCGGAAGACGAGTTCGGGCTTGCTGGGGTGCGCGGGCAGGTGCTGCTCGCGGGTGATGCCGGTCAGCAGCAGCCCCGAGCGGTAGCCGAAGTCGTTGGCGCCCTGGATGTCGGCGGCGAGGGAGTCGCCGAGCATCAGCACCCGGTGGCGGCGGAGGCGGTGGCCCAGGCGGCCTTCCAGCGCGGCATGGCTATGCGCGAAGATCGGCTGGTACGGCTTGCCCAGGTAGACCGGGTTGAGGGAGCTGACCCCATAGGTCGCCGCCACCCGCTGGATGAAGCGCGCCACGCCGCCGGCGGCAATGTTGATCGTGCCGCCGCGGGCGGGGTAGTACTCGTCGGGGTTCGGCACGAAGAACGGCTTCGCCGGGTTGCGGATGAAGAAGTTCAGGACGCCGTTGATGACCGCCGCCCAATCGTAATTCTCCTCGCCGACGATGACGCCGGCGCACTCCGGCAGCCGCGCCAGGTCGCGGGTGGTGCGCAGCCCCGCCTTGGCCGCGAAGCAGGGCTCGCCCAGGTCGCCGACGATGAAGAAGAGCTGGCCGGCCAGCCCCGCCGCCCGGACCGCCTCCACCAGGCCGTCGGCGCAGGAGGTGATCTCCTCCTCGCGGAAGTCGAACCCGTGGCGGTTGAGGAAGCGCGCCTTCTCCGCCACCGAGTGGTTGCCGTCGTTGGTCAGCAGGGCGATGGGGAACTGCGCACTCCGCAGCTCCCGGACGAAGTCCCGGCTGCCGGGGAGGGGGGCGCCGCCGGCGGCCAGCACCCCGTCAATGTCGCAGACCAGGGCGTCCAGTTCATCCTGGTGCCGGCGGAACCAGTCGTGGAAGGATGGCTGGATGGCGCCCATCAGGCGATTTCGGGGAAGCCGGGCTTGCGGGCGACGCCGCTGCCGAGCCGGCAATGGGGGGTCGGCTGGCCGGGGACGGTGGGGGCGCCGGCCAGGGCGGCGGACTCGTACATCGCGGTCATGATCTCGATGTTCTTGCGCCCCTCGGCGCCATCAACCATCGCCGGGCGGTTGCCGCGGATGCACTCGACCACGTGGGCGATGTAGGGGTTGTGCCCGTGCCCATAGACGTTCGGCACGTTCTGGGAATATTTCTCCTGGATCTCCGCGTCTTCCGGCAGCGGCTCGCTGAACTTCCAGGTCTGGATGAAGTTGACCGCGTGCCCGCCAATGACCACCGACCCCTTTTCGCCCAGGATGCTCAGCGACCCTTCCAGGTTGTCGGGGTTGGCGCAGACGGTGGCTTCGTAGGCGCCGAGCGCGCCGGACTGGAACTGGAAGGTGGCGACGGCGGTGTCCTCCACCTCGATGGGCATCAGCCGGGTCGCCTGCCGGCAATGGACCGCGGCGATCGGGCCGCCGAACCACTGGAGCAAGTCCAGGTGATGGCTGGCCTGCTGCGACATGACCCCGCCGTCCAGCGCCCAGGTGCCGTGCCAGTTGTCGGTCGCGTAATACTCCGGGTCGCGGTGCCAGCGGACGCGGGTGGTGACCAGCACCAGCTTGCCGAAGCGGCCGGCCTCCAGGGCCTGGCGGGCCGCCTGCACCGCCGGGTTGAAGCGGTTCTGCTTGACCACGAACAGGCGCACCCCCGCCTGTTCCGCCGCCGCGATCATCCGCGTGCAGTCCTCGACCCGCAGCGCCATCGGCTTCTCCACCAGGATGTGCCGCTTGTACTGGACAAGGTCGAGCACATGCCGGGCATGGAAGCCGGAGGGGGTGGCGACGTTGACCATCTCCACCTCCGGATGCCGCCGCATCATCTCGTGGTAGTCCGTGTAGAAGGGGATCTGGTATTTCTCCCCCTTCGCCTTCGCCTTGGCGCCGTCGAGGTCGCAGACGGCGGCCAGGGTGGCGGGCACGGCCGCGGCGGTGAGGGCGCGCAAGTGGTTCTCCGCCACCCGGCCGCAGCCGATCAGGGCGACTTTCATCTTGGGTTCGCTGCTCATGGGTCAGCCAATCTCCTCCGCGGAGTTCGCAACCTGGGAAAAGGGGTTTCGCAAAAAAATGGACAGAACTGGCGAAAGGGTGACAAAGATAATCGGCCGGCCGCCAGTTGCCAAGCCGGGCTACCAGCTTTCGCCCGCCGCGCCCCGCCGCTGGCGCAGCCGCCGGGTGACCCAGCCCCAGCCCAGCCAGGCCACGGCAAACAAAACGACGGCCAGCAGCAGGTAGGCCACGCTGTGCCCCAGCCGTTCCTTGCTGATGCCGGCCCCGAGCAGCGTCGCCGGGATCGCCTCCGGGATCAGGCCGACCGTGGTGCCGAGCAGGAATTCGCGGCGGCGCATGGGCGAGAGCCCGAGGATCGTGTTGGCGACCAGCCCCGGCAGCGGGAGCTGGCGGAAGAGGATCACGGCCGGCACGCTGTTGCCCCGCAGCGCCGCGGCCAGCTTCTGCCAGGCCGGGTGCCGGTGCAGGAGCTGGTTGCCCAGGCCGAACTGGCGCACGGCGTGGAAGACGGCCGAATAGCCGAGCATGACGCCGAGGTAGCTCCAGCCGAGGCCGCCCCAGAAGCCGAAGACCGCGCCGCCAATGAAATGGAACGCCAGCCGGGGAAGGCCGGTGCCGACCAGCAGCGCCACCACCAGGACGAACGTCACCGGCGCCCACGGGCCACTGGCGCGGATGCCATCCTTCAGCCGCGGCAGGTTCGCCGCAAGGAACGTCCGCACCGGCGGCGCCGCGGCCAGGGCGGCCAGCAGGGCGAGCACGAGCAGCAGGACGCCGGCCTTCTTCAACGTCCGCCGCCAATCCGGCGTTCCGGCGCCCGCCGCACTGTCACCGATGTTGTCAGCCCCGTTTCCCATGCCCGCTCACAGGTCCGATTCGGCCGCCAGCACCCGGTCGCCGCGGATGGCGCGCCGGCGGTACCAGCGCATGGCGAAGCAGTCGCGGATGCCGCGCCAAAGGCGGTTGCCAATCCCGTACTTGGAGACGCCACGGGTGCGCGGCCGGTTGTGGATGGGGACTTCGGCGACTGCGTAGCCCTGGTAGCGGAGGATGGTCGGGATGAAGCGGTGCAGGCCGTTGAACACCGGCAGGTCGTGGAGGCAGGCGCGGCGGAGCAGGCGGTAGGTGCAGCCGGCGTCGGCCACCGGTTCGCCGGTGAGGCGGTTGCGGAAACCGTTGGCGAGCTTGGAGGAGAGCTGGCGCACCCAATTGTCCCCGGCCTTGCGCGTGGCCCGGCGGTCGCCGCAGACGGCGGCAATCCCCGGCGGCATGGCCGCGAGGAACGCCGGCAGGTCGTGCGGGTCGTTCTGCATGTCGGCGTCCATGGTGACAATGAACTCGGCGCGGGCGAAACGGAAGCCGGTGGCGCCGGCCGCGCTCTCGCCGGAATTGACCCGGTGCCGGATCAGCCGCAGCCAGGGGCGATCCTTCTGGAGCTGGCGGGCGACGGCGACGCTGTCGTCGGTGCTGCAATCGTCCACCAGGATGACTTCGTAGCGCTTCCCCAACGTTTGCAGCACCCCGGCCAGCTCCTCGAGCAGCGGCGCCAGGTTGTCCCGCTCGTTGAAGACCGGGATGACGACGGAAAGGTCGAGTTTGGCGGTGTCAGGCATGGTGGTGGGCGTGGGGGTGGGCGTGGGGGTGGGCGTGGGGGTGGGCGTGAGGCGTGAGGCGTGAGGCGTGAAGGCGTGAGGTGTGAAGGCGTGAGGTGTGAAGGCGGCGGCCGGCCTTGTCCGTGTGTCTGTGTCCGTCCCTGTTCGTCCGTGCCCGTCCGTGTGTCCGTGGCCTCTCAGCGCCCGAAGAACGCACGCACCGCCTGGCCGACGGTGGCCACTTCCTCGCGGGTGATCCCGGGGAACATCGGCAGCGACAGCTCGTGGTCGCAGACCTGTTCCGCCACCGGGAAGCTGCCGCGCCCCTGGTTCAGCCGCGCATAGGCGGGCAGGACGTTCAAGGCATGGGGGTAGTGGATCCCCGTCCCGATCCCCTGCGCCTTCAGGTGCGCCGCCAGCTTCTCGCGGTCGGGGACGAGCGTGGCGTAGACGTGGTAGATCGGTTCGCTCCCCGGCAGCACGGTGGGCAAGCTCATCTCGGGGATGCCGCCCAGCTCCGCGGCGTACCAGCCGGCGGCCTCGCGGCGCAGGGCGTTCCAGCGGTCGAGCTGCGGCAGGAGGATGCGCAGCAGCGCGGCTTGGAGCGCGTCGAGGCGGCTGTTGATCCCCTCGAACTCGTGGAGGTACTTGCTTTCGCGGCCGTGGTTCGAGAACATGCGCACCTGGCGGCGGAGCGCCGCGTCGCGCACGACGGCCGCGCCGCCGTCGCCGAAGCCGCCCAGGTTCTTGGAGGGGAAGAAGCTGAACACCGCGGCGTCGCCGAAGGTGCCGACGTATTGCCCCTTGTAGCGCGCCCCCTGGGCCTGGGCGCAGTCCTCGATCAGCTTGAGGTTGAACTCCCGGGCCAGGGCCAGGAAGGCGTCGAGGTCGGCCGGCTGCCCGTAGAGATGCACCGGCAGCAGCACCTTGGTGCGGGGGGTGATCCTTTTGCGGACTTCGCGCGGGTCGAGGTTGTAGCCGCCCGGCGTGAGGTCGGCGAAGACGACGCTGGCGCCGGTGAGGGTGACCGCCTCCGCGGTGGCGATGGCGGTGTGCGGGGTGGTGATTACTTCGTCGCCAGGGCCGAGCCCCAGGCATTTCAGGACACTGAACAGGCCGCTGGTCGCGCAGGCGCAGGAGACGACTTCGGGGACGCCCATCCAGGCGGCCATCTCCTGCTCGAACCCCTTCACTTCCGGGCCGCCGATGTAGGCGCCGCTGTCAATGACCCGGCCGGCGGCCTCGTGCAGCTTCGCCCGCACCGGTTCATGCATCCGCTTCAGATCGACAAACGGGACTTTTCCCATGGAAGACAGCTCCTGCCGCAGTGGCACCGGGTTCTTTTTTTGCCGCAACTCCCGGCAAAAACGAAAAAGCTTGACGAATATATCCAAGCCCCCGCCGATTGCAACGGGCGGTGTGGCAGCGGCGGGGCAAGGCGCCATTCTTGGGTTATACTGGGGGCTTCCTTCTTTCCGCTCTTTCCGCGAGTGGCCCACCCCGACCCCCGGAGCGTCCCGATGTCCGCCGCCACCCCCCCCGACCGCGTCGTCGCCGTCATCCCCGCCCGCTACGGCAGCAGCCGTTTCCCGGGCAAGCCGCTGGCGCTGATCGCCGGCAAAAGCATGATCCAGCGCGTGGTCGAGCGGGCGCGTTCCGCGACGCTGGTTGACGAGGTGCTCGTCGCCACCGACGACGAGCGGATCAGCCGCGCCGTCGAAGCCTTTGGCGGCCGGGCGGTGATGACTTCGCCCGAGCATCCCTCCGGCACCGACCGGATTGCGGCGGCGGTGCGGGGCGTCTCCGCCGGGCTGGTCTTGAACCTGCAAGGGGACGAGCCGCTGCTGCCCGGCCGGGTGATTGACGAACTGGTGCGGCAGATGCGGAGTTCGCGGGCGGAGATGGGGACGGTGGCGGTGCCGCTGGCGCCGGGCTCGCCCGAGTTCGCCAACCCGAACGTGGTCAAGGTCGTGGTCAACGCGGCGGGCGACGCCCTCTATTTCAGCCGGGCGGGGATTCCCTTCCAGCGGACCGACGGCGAGCCGGCCGGGGCGCTCTGGCACTGGGGGGTCTACGCCTACCGCCGCGAGTTCCTGGAGCGCTTCGTGGGCTGGCCGCCGAGCCGGCTGGAGCGCTGCGAGAAGCTGGAGCAGCTCCGGGCGCTGGAGCACGGCGCCCGCATCCGGGTGCTGGTCGAGACCGAGGCCCGCAGCACGGGGGTGGACACCCCGGAGGATGTCGCCCGCGTCGAGGCGCTGCTGCGGGAGCTGGGGGAGGCGTGAGCCGCCGGCCGCCGGCGGCGGGGCGTCACGAAGCGTGCCGCCTTGCTCCGGCGGCGGCTCACGGCAGCCAGGCTTCCTGGCGGACGTGGGCGGCGTGGAAGCGGGTGCGCGGCTCCTTGGCTTCGCCCGGCTGGCCGAGGGCGACCATGGCGACCGGGAGGAAGCTGGGCGGCAGCCGCAGCTCGCGGCGGAGCAGGGCGATGCGCTCCTCCCGCGGATGCACGCCGAGCCAGCAGCCGCCGAGCCCGAGGGCCGAGGCCGCCAGCAGCAGGTTCTCGATGGCCGCCGCGCAGTCCTGGAGGAGGAATGAGAGCTGGCGGTCGTGGGCGGCGTCGAGGTCGCCGCAGACGGCGATGCCGAGGGGGGCCGTCGCCAGCATCTTGCCGTTGGGCAGGCCGGCGGCGATGGCGGCGAGGCGGGCGCGGTCGCGGACGACGACGAAGCGCCAGGGATCCTTGGCGCAGGCGGAGGGTGCGGCCATGGCCGCCTCCAGCAGGTCATGCACGGTGCCGTCAGGGACGGCGTCTGGCGCGTAGGTCCGGATGCTGCGCCGGGCGAAGATCAGGTCGAGCTTGGGATGCAGGTGCATGGGCGGGCTCCTCCGGGCTTTTTCCACGCCGGCATGGCCGCCGTCGGCGCGGCCGCCATGCCGGCGTGGGAACTCGTCCCAAACGGTAGCCCGTCCCGGCGGCAAGTCAACCGGGCTGGAGTCAGAGGCGGAACTGTTCGCAGGCTTCCTTGAGCGCCACCAGGTTTTCCCAGGGCACTTCCGGCTCGACCATGTGGGTCGGGCCGATGACGATGCCGCCCTTGGCGCCGCAGATCCGCAGGTTCCGCTCCACGGCGGCGCGCACCTCGGCGGGGGTGCCGAAGGGGAGGGTGCTCTGCGTCCCGATGGTGCTCCAGAAGGAGATGCGGTCGCCGAACTGGCGGTGGACCTCGGCGAAGTCCATGCATTCCGGCTGGACGGGGTTGAGGATGTCGACGCCGACGTCGGCCAGCTCGCCAATGAAGGGGAGGACGTAGCCGCAGGAATGGTAGAAGATCAGCACGTCCGGCTTGACGGCGCGGGCGGCGGCGATGACCTTGGCCAGGCGCGGCTTGAGCCAGTTCCGCCAGAGGTCGAGGCTCATCATGATGGTCTGTTGCATGCCGATGTCGTCGCCGAGCTGGATGAGGTCGCAGCCGGCTTCGGCATAGGTGGCGGCCCGGGCGCAGGCCAGGGCGGTGATCCGGTCGAGGAGGGTGGTGGCGCGGTCGTCATCGCCCATCATGTCGGCCATCAGGTCTTCCATGGAGCGGAGGTACCAGGCGGTTTCCCAGACGGTGCAGGGCATGTCACCCATGACGGCGAGGCCGCGGCCCTGGATTTCGGCGACCCGGGCCCGCACCCGGGCCAACCCGTCCGGGGCGATCACGGGCAGGGGGTAGTTCTGGATCTCGGCCAGTGGCGCGTCGCCGGCGAGGGGGTGGTGCATGCGGGTCATGTGGTAGCAGTTGGGCTGGCGGGAATGGCCGATGCCCCAGTCGTCGAAGGTGGTGTCCGCGGGTGGGGTTTCGCGCGGATAGAGCGCCTTGGGGTCGGCAAAGGTCCGGGTCATCGGCAGCCCGACGCCGCGGAAGGGATTGCCGAACCAGCGCTGGTAGTCCTCATGGCCGAAGCGTTTCTTGAAGGCCTCGAGCTGGGAGGCGCAGAAGGCGTTGGAATCGAGCGGCACGGTTTCGAAGCCTTGGCGGCGGAGGGCGCGCAGCAGATTTTCGCGGGGCGTGGTCATGGGGGGGCTCCTTGCTTGCCTGCCGGCTGCCGGCTGCCCTCCCCCGCGGCGGCGGGGGGGGGCGGCGGCTCCGGGGATTGTTCATGCACTAAAAGTATATCTTTTTAAGCGGCATTCCATGGTAAAATCAGTTCATTGGATATATTTTTCGACTGCCAATTCCGGGGCGATGGGCGCCCCGGCGCGGCGAGGAGCCGAGGATGCACAACCGCCTGTTTGAGCCGCCGGTGCCGACGCCTTCGGGCTTCCTTTTCCTGAACCGGGTCTGGGAGGTGGCGGCGGACGCCACCTATGACAATCCCCGCCCCAACGGCTATCCGGTGGAGGGCTGGCTCCTGGTGCGGACGCTGGCCGGCGAAGGGCTGGTGGAGGTGGCGGGTGGGCGGCGGCTGGCCTGTCCCGCCGGGAGCCTCCTGCTGCTGGCGCCGGCCCGGCTCCGGCGCCACGCTTGCCGGACGCCGCCGTGGATCTTCTGGTGGTTCGAGTGCGGCCGCGGCAGCACCCTGCTCTTTCCCGTGGAGGAGCCGGCCATGGTTCCGGCGCTGCCGGGGGAGGCGGGGCTGCTGAAGGAATGTGCGCGATTGCTGAAGCGGGACGGCGCCGCGGCGGGGCTGGCCTCCGCCTTGCTCTTGCAGCTCTGCCACCGCTGGCGGCTGGCCGGGGCGAGGGCGGAGGATGCGGAGCGGGGGGCGCGCAAGCGGGTGCGGGAGGTGATGCGGCAAATGCAGGCGGCGGCCGGGGCGGCGCCGCCGGTGCCGGAACTGGCGCGGCAGGCCGGGCTCAGCGCGGGGCGCTTCCGCTGTCTTTTCCGGGAGCTGGCGGGCTGCCCGCCCAAGAGCTATGCCGAGAATCTGCGGCTGGCCAAGGCGGTGGCCTGGCTGCGGGAGGGGGAGATGAAGCTGGCGGAGATCGCGGCGCGGCTGGGGTACTCCAGCCCGTTCCATTTCAGCCGCGCCTTCAGCCGGCGCTACGGCCGGCCGCCGTCGGCGCACCGCCCCCCCGGCGTCAGAGGCGGCGGCAGTCGGTGCGGTAGCGGCGGGCGCCGTGGCCATGGAACTTCCTGAACAGCATGGAGAAGTCGTAGGGGCTGGCGATTCCCACCAGGGTGGCGATCTCGCGGCAGGGGAGGGTGGTGTTGGCCACCAGTTCCGCCGCCCGGGCCATCCGTTCCTTCAGGAGCCATATTAGCCGGGGAGCAGTTGAAATGGCGGCGGAACAGCCGGTGCAGGGTGGATTCGCTGCAGTGCCGGCGGCGGGCATTGGGCCTCCCACTTTGACGGGAAAACATAATTATTGACGGCAAAGCGAATACAAAATAGTCCGGCAACCGCCTATTTTACATAAAAAGCCGGAAAGGCTGCACCATGACTTCCCGTGAACGCGTGCTGGCGACCTTGAACTTCCGCACCCCGGATCGGCTGCCCAAGGATTTGGGCGGCATGCGTTCCACCGGCATCAGCGCCTTTGCCTATCCGAAGCTGGTGCAGGCGTTGGGGCTGCCGCCGCGGCGGCCCAAGCTCTACGACACCTCCCAGATGCTGGCCATGCCGGAGCTGGATGTGCTCGACGCCCTCGGCTGCGACGTGGTGACTGTGGACATGGCCCCCAGCACCAACGCCCTTGATGAGCCGGCCGCCTGGCGCCCCTACGACTTCAACGGCCGCCTCCCGGCGCTGATGCACCGGCCGGAGGACTTCCGCGTGGAGTCCGACGGCACCATCCTCCAGGGCGAGGGTCCCTGGCTCAGCCGGATGCCGGCGGACGCCTTTGTCTTCGACACCGAACATGCCGGCGAGCCGCTCAACCTGGAAGGGGAGATCGCCCGCCCCGACCTCGGCAAGCTCAAGGCGGAGCTGGCAAAGGGGATGATCACGGATGCGCAGGTCCAGGCCACGGCGACCTATCTCCGGCGGATCCGCGCCGCCACCGGCCGCGCCATTTTCTTCAACGGCATCGGGGCAACCCTCGGCTTCCCGGGCGGCATGGCCGCCTATTCCATGCTCTGCCTCACCGAGCCGGAGCTGGTCCATGAACTTCACGACCTGCGGATGGCGGCGGCCGTGGAAAACCTGCGGCGGCTGCTGCCGGCGATTGCGGAGTCGGTGGACGTGGTCATGCTCGCCGCCGACGACCACGGCATCCAGACCAGCACCATCCTGCCGCCGGCGGTCTTCCGCGAGCTGTACGTGCCCTATTACCGCCGCGCCAACGCCGCCGTCCACGAGTGCGCCCCGGGGGTGAAGAGCTTCCTCCACTGCTGCGGCGCCGTCTACGACATCCTCGACGACATCATTGCCGCCGGCTTCGACGTGCTCAATCCCGTGCAGTGGTCGGCCGGCGGCCATTCCTGGCGCGAATGGAAGGACAAGTGCCGCGGGCGGATCGCCCTGTGGGGCGGCGGGGTGAACACCCAGACGACCCTGCCGCACGGCACGCCGGCGGAGGTGGCGCGGGAGGCGCGGGAAGTCGCCGCCTATTTGGCCGGGGACAACGGCTACGTCTTCTGCGCCATCCACAACCTGCTGGCGGAAGTGCCGCCGGAGAAGATCCTGGCGCTCTACGGCGCGGCCGCCCTTTGAGTCCTCACCGGAATTGGGCACCACGAATTTTGGGGGTGCCCCTCCGCGCCCGGCGGGGTCAGGGTTGGGCGGTGGGGGCGAGGAAGATGAGGGCCTGCTGGCGGCAGGCATCGACGTGGAGGAGGAGGCGGTGGCCGGGGCGCAGGTCGGCGGCGTCGAGGACGCGGACGGCGTTGGCCCAGCGGGCGGCGTGGGGGAGGCGCTCGGCCAGGTGGTTGGGCGCGGCCAGCAGCGCCGCTTCCTGGAGGCAATGGCCGGGCTTGCCGGGGACCAGGGCGAGGTAGACGATCTGCATTTCCACGAGGTCGTTGAAGAAGTGGGTGCCGAGGGAGATTTCCGGGATGAGGCCCGCATGCATGGCGACGACTTCGCAGATGGCGCCGGCATTGCGGATTTCGGCGAAGGCGACGGGGATGCCGAGGGCCGGCATCTGGGTGCCCCAGCGGCCGGGGCCGGCGAGGAGGGTGCCGCCGGGTTCGGGGTCGAGCTGGTTGAGTTCGCCGATGAGGCGCGCCACCGAGTGGCGGTCGCTCATGGACATGGCGGCAAAGGCGGCGGGCAGGACGTAGACGATGCGGCGGAGTTCGCGGACGATCCCCTGGCCGAGCACCGGCCCGGCGGTGCGCAGCAGCACGTCGGCGGGCGGGACGTTTTCCGGCAGGGGGATGTCCCGCAGTTCGCGGCTGACCTGGAAGGGGCGGCACTGGAGCAGGTTGATCCGCCAGTCATGGGGGGTGGTGAAGTTGGCGGTGAACTCGATGTCGACCGGATGGTTGTAGGCGGCTTCGGTGGTTTTGAGCATTTCCCGCAGGTCGGCGATGAAGCGGTCGTTGCCGAGCAGCGGCTCGAAGGTGAGCAGCCAGTGGGGGGCGGCGGGCTGGCCGGTGGCGGCGGCGTGCGCCTCCGCCTCGGGGTCGCGGCTGGCGAAGAGTTCGACGGGCAGGGCGGGGGAGGCGTTGGCGACCGTGGTGAACTCCTCGGTCGCATGGCGGTTGGCCTGGAGGTCAAGGACGTCGGCGAAGCGCTGGGTGTATTTCCGCACCTCGGCGTCGCCCGCTTCCGGGCGGAGGCGGGGGGCGTTGAGGGCGACGATCCGGGTGTGGTCTTAGCCGCCGCGGTCAACGGCGCGGGTGCCGAGGCCGAAGACCAGGCGCAGCACGCCGGCGGCGGGGTCGATGGCCGGGTTCCAGACGAAGGGGTTGAAGGAATAGGCGACGCCGGCAAGCTGCGGGTAGTGGAGGTGGCCGTGGAGGGCGCCGGAGACGCGCTGGACGAGGATCGCCATCTGCTCGTCCTGCCCGAGCAGGCCGCGGTAGGCGAGGGCGTCGCGGCTCATGGTGCTGGCGTAGACGGTGCGGACGGCGGCCATGAAGGCGTGGAGGCGGTCCTCCGGGGTGCCCTGGTTGGCGCAGAAGACGCTCTCGTACTTGCCGGAGAAGGCGTTGCCGTAGGCGTCCTCCAGGAGGCTGGAGGAGCGGACGATGATCGGGGACTGGCCGAAGTAGTTGAGCAGGTGGCGGAACTGTTCGCCGATCTCGGGCGGGAAGCTGCCGGCGTGCATTTTTTCGCGGATGCGGTCGGCGGTGGCGTCGGGCATGGGCGGGCTCCGCGGCGGCGGGGTTGGGGCGGCCATTCCGGCAACGTAGCCCGGTTTGCGGAGTTCGCCCGCGGCGGCCGGAAACGGGCTACATTGTGGGCCCCGACGCCCGTTTTCCGGAGGCCCGCCATGAAGTTGCCCGCCCTGCGCACCCTGGCCGCCAAACCCTGGGCCAAGCCCGTGCTCCTCGCCGGGCTGCTGCTGCTGCTGGCGGCCGGCTGGCTCGACCCGGCGCTGCGCCGCTGCGGCCCGGCCCAGTTGACGGCCTGGGACAAGGAGTACCTCGACCAGTCGCTCCGCAAGTCCGCCACCCTGTTCGTGACGGTCTCGGGGCTCAAGGCGGTGCTGGACATCATCGAGGGCTCCGACATCGAGGCGACGCCGCTGGGGGTGGGGGTGGATGTCGAGGTCGGGGATGTGGTGCAGCCGCTCTACGACTTGGTGGACATCGCCTGGCACGCCTGTTTCTGGGGGATGCTGACCTTGACGCTGATGCGGGTGCTCCTGGCCGCCGCGCCGCTGGCCGCGCCGTGGGCGCTCGGGGGGGCGCTGCTGGCCGGGCTGCTGGCCGCCATGGCGGCGTGGCTGCTGCCGCGGCGCCGGCTCTGGTGGCAGATGCCGCGGGATCTGGCCTTCCTCTTCGCCATGCTCGCCCTCTCCCTCTATCTGCTGCTGCCGGCGGCGGTGGCCGGCGCCGCCTGGCTTTCCCGGCGGATCACCGGGCCGATGCTGGATGAGGTGACGCGGGAGCTGGCGGTGGACGAGCGGGAGGCGCGGCAGCTCAAGGACCTTCTGGCGCAGGCGGAGCGGGCGATCCGGCCCGAGCCGGCGGCGGCGGAGGGTTTCTGGGAGCGGTTGAACGTCAAGCGCCAAATGGAGCGGGCCATGGCCTCGCTCAACGTCATGATGCGCGACGCCGTGGAGCGGGTCAAGCAGCGGACGCACGAGCTGACCTACAAGGCGTTGCGGCTGGTGGCGGCCTACGTCTTCGACTGCCTGGTCTTCCCGCTGGCGGTCTTTTTCGGGCTCTACGCCGCCGGCAAGCGGGCGCTGGCCTACCTCTTCGGCCTCCGCCGCGACCAGGCGTTCCGCGAGGGGCTGGCGGCACTGCTGGCGCGGCCGGCGGCGGAACGGGCGGAGGAATCGGCATCGGGGCTTGGGGAGAGGTGAATTTCCCCCAACTCACCCTGTCCACTGGGGAGGTTGGGGAGAGGGGAGGTTGGGGACAGGAGAAAACGGTTGGGGTTTCGCCCGGAGATCACGGCGGGCGCGGGGGGGGAGGAAGGGTTTTCTCCGTGGGTTCCGTGTGCTCCGTGCGAACCCGCGTTGGCGTCCGCCGTTCTTGCCTTTTTCCTGGTTTTCTCCGTGGGTTCCGTGTGCTCCGTGCGAATCCGCGTTGTCGTCCGCCGTTCTTGCCTTTTTCCTGGTTTTCTCCGTGGGTTCCGTGTGCTCCGTGCGAACCTTCCCTCCCGCGCTTCGCGCTCGCGCTCGAAACTCGCCGGCTTGGCCGCCGCTCCCCAAGCCCACCGACAAGAATGTCTGTGCCACGTTCCCCGTGCCAACGTCGGACATTGGACGCCGAACCGCCAATTCCGGTCAGGCGGTTGCCGCGGCGAAGGTGGCGGCGGCGGCCTGGGCCCGGGCGGCGTAGGCGGCGTAGCGGTCGCGCTTGCCCTTGGGCGGCGCCGGCAGGGGTGGGAGCAGGCCGAAGTTCGCCTTCATCGGCTGGAAGTGGGCGGGATCGGCGTGGGCCAGGTAGCGGCAGAGCGCGCCGAGCATGGTTTCCGGCGGCGGCGCCAGCGGTGGCAGGCCGTGGCGGCAGCGGGCGGCGTTGACCCCGGCGAGCCAGCCCGTGCCGACGCTGCCGAGGTAGCCCTCGATCCCGGCCAGTTGGCCGGCGACGAAGAGCCCCGGCCGGCGGCGCAGCTCCAGCGTTGCCGCCAGCAGGTTCGGCGCGTTGAGGAAGGTGTTGCGGTGCATCTGGCCGTAGCGGACGAAGCGGGCGTTGGCCAGGCCGGGGATCAGCCGGAAGACCCGTTCCTGTTCGCCCTGTTTGAGGTTGGTCTGGAACCCGACCAGGTTGTAGAGCGAGCCGGCCAGGTTCTCCTGGCGGAGCTGGACGACCGCGTAGGGCCAGCGGCCGGTGCGCGGATCGTCCAGGCCGACCGGGCGCAGGGGGCCGAAGGTGAGCGCACGCGGGCCGCGCTTGGCCAGCACTTCGACGGCGAGGCAGCCCTCGAAGAAGCGCTTGTCCGTGCGCTCGAAGTCGCGCAGTGGCCGGGTTTCCGCCGTCACCAGTGCCTGCCAGAACTGTTCGTACTCCGCCTGGGTGAAGGGGCAGTTGAGGTAGTCGCCGTCTTCGCGCTCGCCCTTGTCCCGGCGCGAGGCGCGGAAGGCGACGGCGAGGTCGACCGATTCGCCGGCGACGATTGGGGCCAGGGCGTCGAAGAACGCCAGGTTTTCCGCGCCGGTCAGGGCGGCGAGGTCCGCCGCCAGGGCGTCGGAGGTCAGCGGGCCGGTGGCCAGCACCAGCGGCGTGGCGGCGGCGGCCGCCGGCAGTTCGCGCACTTCTTCGCGGACGAGGGTGACGAGCGGGTGCGCCGCCAGGGTGGCGGTGACGGCGGTGGCGAAGGCGTCGCGGTCGACCGCCAGGGCGCCGCCGGCGGGGACGCTGTGGCGTTCCGCCAGTTCCGCCAGCAGCGAGCCGTACTGCTTCAGCTCGGCCAGGAGCACGCCGGTGGCGCGGTCGGGCAGCTTGGAGCCGAGGGAGTTGGAGCAGACCAGCTCGGCCAGGCGGCCGGTGGTGTGGGCCGGCGTGGCGTGGCCGGGGCGCATCTCAAAGAGGCGCACGGGGATTCCGCGGCGGGCGAGCTGCCAGGCGGCTTCGCTGCCGGCGAGGCCGCCGCCGATGACGGTGACGGTGACGGGATGGGGTGGGGTGGAGTGGGGCATGGGATCTGCCGTCCAGGGGACCTGCCGTCCAGGCAGTTCTTCGCAGGGCGGGAGAGATGTGGGTGGGGACGGCCGCACAACGTAGCCTGTCCGCCGCCGTTTGCGCTGGGCTGGGGCCGGCGGCGGTTTTGCCGGCGGGCGATGGGGCGGTATACTTCCCTGACTTTTTCCGAAAGCGTTGTTTTTCCAGAGGGGAGTCTCCCATGAGCGGCAAGCACGAAGAATCCGCCCCGGCCAAGCCGGCGGCAAACCCCTGTTCCGCCTGCGGCGCCAAGGCGTCCTGTTCCGGCAGTGGCAGTTGCTGTGGCCCGGTGGGGTCGCGCCTCAGCCGCATCGCCTTGATTGCGGTCGTGGTGCTGGCCGTCGGCGCGCTGTTCATTCTCTGGGATGCCCAGCAGGCGAAGCAGCACCGGGTGGAGGCGGAGTCCGCCGCCGGGCCGGCGGTGCTGCCGGGCGGGACGGGGCTGCGGGCGACGGCGGCGACGGTGCTGCTGGTCTTCCCCGCCGCGCCGGGGCCGGCTGGGGTTGCGGAGTCCGCAACCATGGGGGCGGTCGCGGCCTTGCGGGCGGAACCGCCGGCGGGGGTGGCGATCCGGTTGGGGGATGAGGAGGAGGCGCGGCAGTGGCAGGTTTCGGCGCGGCCGGCGGTGCTGGTGCTCAAGCAGGGGCGGCTGGCGGCGCGGCTGGCGGGGCCGGACCTGACGGTGGCGGAAATCCTGGCGGCGGGGACCGGCCGTCCAGGCGATCCCTCGCCGGGCGGAAAATAGGAATTGGGCGGCTGGCCGCCCTCGCCGCTGGGCTGGGGTCAGGTGGTGGTGGCGCGGCGGTCGTCGGTGATGGCGAGGAGGGCCTGGCGGACGGTTTCGAGCTGGGCCTGGCGTTCCGCGTCGGTGGGCATGGGTTGGAGGTGGAGCGGTTCGCCAATGACCAGGGTGACGCGGCTGAAGGGCTTGGGGATCTGGGTGCGGTCCCAGCCTTTGAGTTCCCAGCGGTGGGGGGCGTTGAGGGCGAGGGGGATGAGGGGGCGGCCGGTCTGGACGGCGAGGTGGACGGCGCCGGCGTGGAGGGTGTAGCGGGGGCCGCGGGGGCCGTCAACGGTGATGGCGACGCCGGTTCCCGCGTCGAGCTTGGCGTGGAGGGCGTTGAGGGCGGCGTGGCCGCCGCGGCTGCTGGAGCCGCGGACGACCTGGTAGTCGAAGGCGCGGAGCAGGTGGGCGGCGGCCTCGCCGTCGCGCGAGGCGCTGGCGAGGGCGGCGGTGCCCTGGCGCAGGCGGCGGGGGAAGAGATCGGCGAGGATGGGGATGCGGTTGTGCCAGAGGATGGTGACGGCGGGCCAGGGGGCGGTGGCGGCGAGCAGCCCGGCGCGGTCCTCGACCGTCACCCGCCAGGTGTGGCGGAGCAGGCGGAAGAGGGTGGCGCCGAGGGCGACGAGCCAGTAGGGGAGCGTTTTTTTCTTGCCGGCCATGGGGTGGGTGGGGCTCAGGCCGGGGTGGCGAGTTCTTCGTGGACGACGGCGGCGCCGTGGCGGCCCAGGGGCAGTTCGCCGCCGTCGGTGTGGCGGCCGGTGAGCAGGTCGGTGCCCACGGGGGTGCTGGGGATGGCGACTGCCGCGTCGTTGTGGTTGAGGAAGAACCAGAGGCGATGGCCATCCTTCTGGCGGCGGACGACTTCGACGCCGGCGGGGGCGGCGGGCCAGGGTTTCTGGAGCGACGCCTGGAGGACGAGGTGGGGCAGCATGGCGCGGACCAGTTCCGGGGTGAACCAGGTGCCCACGTAGATCACGCAGCCCTTGCCGAGGCGGTGGCGGGTGGCGGCGGTCTGGCCGGTGAGGTGCTGGCCTTTCCAGGTGGCGTGGATTTCGGTTTCGGGGGTGGCGGGGCGGAGGGTTTCATGCCACCATTCGCTGGCCACGGCGCCTTCGCAGCAGTTGAAGGCCAGGGTGAGGGGGCGGGCCTGGGGGGCGTTCTGCCGGCCGTATTCCTCGACGGTGGCGCCGGCCAGTTCGCGGAGGCAGCCGGGGAAGGTTTCGGCGACGACGTTGGCGTGGAGGCCGTGGCTGCCGCAGCGGGCGCCGAGGACGAGGGTGCCGCCGGTTTCGACGAAGTGGCGCAGGTTGGGGAGCCAGGCGGGGTCGAAGAGGTTCCAGTGGGGGATGACGTAGAGCTTGATCCCGGTGAGGTCGTCGGCCGGGTGGACGACGCCGACGGCGTAGCCGAGTTCATGGAGGGCGGCGTGGAGGGTGGCGGCGGCCTCGTCGGGCGAGGGGAGGCCCAGGGAGTAGTGGGCGTGGGCGGTGGCCACGGCGAGGTCGCAACTGGCGACGGCGGCGTCAATGAAGACGGTGGTGTCTTGGAGGGCGGGGCCGAGCGTGGCCAGCTCCCGGCCCAGTTGGGCGGCTTCCGCATAGCGGCGGCGGGGGAGGTTGTCATGGTCGAGGAGGCCGCCGTGGAGCTTCTCGGCGCCGACGCGGCAGGTGCGCCAGCGGGCGAGGAGCAGGCTGTCGGCGCCGCGGGCGATGGCGGCGTAGGCCATCTGGCGCATTTCGCCGGGTTCGGGGTTGTCGTGGAGGCAGTGGGGCTGGCCGCCGGGGCCGGCCTGCTGGCCGGTGACGATGAAGTTGCCGGACCAGCCGCGGGCCTGGTCCAGGCGCCAGGCTTGGCGCTGGTGGCGGCGGGCGGGGTCGGGTTCGGCCATTGGCTGGTTGGCGAAGCCGAGCAGGTCGAGGTCGCGGGTGAAGTCGCCGCGGTAGTCGAGGTGGCGGCCGGTTCCGTTGTGGGTGAGCCACCAGGCGGGGTTGGCGCGGCGCAGGATTTGGGTTTGGTCGTGCTGGAACTGGGTGATGGCGTCGGAGATGAAGCGGACGTAGTCGAGCTGGTGGGCTGGGTTGGGGTGGGTCGGGCGGTTGGGGCGTGGCGTCTCGATCTCCTCGAAGCCGGCATAGGTTTGGGCCCAGAAGGCGGTGCCCCAGGCCTGGTTGAGGCGGCGGACCTGGTTTTTGTAGGTGCGCCGGAGGAAGTCGCGGAAGGCGGTTTGGCAGGCGGGGCAATGGCATTCGGCGAAATCGGCGTTGAAGGCGTTGTCGGTCTGCCAGCCGACGACGTGGGGGTTGCCGTGGAAATGGCGGGCCAGGGCCTGGGTGATGCGGCGGGAGTATTCGCGGAAGGCCGGGTTGCTGGGGCAGGCGTGCTGGCGCGACCCATGGCACTGGGGCTGGCCGGCCGCATCCACCCGCAGCACTTCCGGATGCTTCTGGGTGAGCCAGCGTGGGGGTGCGGCGGTGGGGGTGGCGAGCAGGGTGGCGATGCCGTGGCGCGCCAAGGTGGCGACGGTCTCGTCGAGGAGGGCGAAATAGAAGTGGTTCTCCGCCGGCTCCAGCAGGCTCCAGGCGAACTCGCCCATGCGGACGAGGGTGATGCCGGCGGCGGCCATCCGTTCCGCGTCGTGTTTCCGGGTTTCGGCGTCCCACAATTCCGGATAGTAGGCGACGCCGTACCAGAAGCGGCCAAGGTTGGTGGTGCGGCGATGTGACGGTGGCGGGGGTTGGATGGGGCGGCTCATGGCGGCGAGGCTCCTCTCTCTCGGCTCCGGCGCAAAGACAACGCCCCGTCCGCAGCCTGCTGCGGCGCGGGGCGGCGGGTGGGGTCGGCTTCAGGGGGTTTGCAGGAACAGGTCAGGATACTGGGCCACGATTTCCTTGACGTTTTCCGTCGTCACCAGGATAAAGCGCTTGGCGAAGGCCGCCTCCAGGTTGGAGGGCGGCCGGCTCTGGTCGTATTCGGCCTTCGGGTTGGCGGTGACGGCGGCGACAATGGTGCCGTCTTCAATGGCGGGGCGGAGCTGGTAGATGTCCCCTTGGGCGAGCGCCAGCTTGGGGCGGTTCGGCTTTTGCCAGAAGTGCATGGCCTTGAAGTCCATCGGCAGCCCCAGGCAGGAGACCACCACCTCGTATTTGCCCGTGGCCGCATCCAGCGCCTTGTCCATTGCCGCCGCGGTGAACCACACCTCGGGGGGGAGCATGGCCAAGTCCACGGGCGGCGCCTCCGCCCCCGCCGGGGCCATGGCCGGCGGCAGTTCCGGCTTCAGCTCCATTTGCTCCACCTTGGCGCCCAGCCCCTTTTCCAGGCCGGCCGCCAGGGCGTCGGTCATCTTGTCGCCTTCCGCAAAGCGGGGGCCGACCAAAAGCAGCACCTTCGCGGCGGGGGCCTTCTCCTTCAGTTGCAGCCCGAGCTTCTCCGTGGCGACCCGGGTGTAGGCCAGATGCACTTCCATCGCCCTTTCCGGGCTGACCCCGCCGCCAGTGAACGCGGTTCCCAAGGCGCAGAGCAGGGCGACCACGGCCCCAAGGACCGCGAAGATTTTGCCCGCCGCCACTCCCTTTTTCTGCTGGGCCAGGCCCCAGAGCATCACCCCCGCCGCGAGAATCATGACCACAATCAGCAGAATCTTCATGGCATCTTTCCCTTCTTCTGAAGTTGCCGTGCCGCCGTTGGCGTCCGGCGAGGTTGTTTTTTTTCATCCGGCCGCCGTCGCCGGAATGCCTCTTCCGGGCAACATACACGCGGTCCGGGTGGAAACAAATGGCGGGGAATGGGGCCGGGGGGGGGGCGCCGGCGGCGGCCCCGCGGCTGGACAGCGCCGGACAGGGTTGCAAAAGCGGGGGCTGGCCATTACAGTTCCGGTTTGATTTTTTGGCCCCATCGTGAACCGAGCAACCCCGCAGGAGATTGACAGGATGAAGATTTTGCACGACAGCGACGCGGACATGGGCGTCCTCGCCGGCAAGACCGTGGCCGTGATCGGCTTTGGCAGCCAGGGTTCGGCGCAGGCCCAGTGCCTGCGCGATTCCGGGGTGAAGGTGGTCATTGGCGTGCGCCCTGGCGGTCCGTCGGGGCAGAAGGCGAAGGAGCTGGGGTTCGAGGTGGTGCCGATCGCCGCCGCGGTGAAGCGGGCCGAGATTGTCCACATCTTGCTGCCGGACGAGCATCAGGGCGATGTCTACAAGGCGGAGATCGCGCCGAACCTGAAGAAGGGGGCGGTGCTGAGCTGCTCCCACGGCTTCAACATCATCTACCAGCAGATCGTGCCGCCGGCCGATGCCGACGTGATCCTGGTCGCCCCCAAGAGCCCCGGCAGCGAGGAGCGCAAGGCGTTTCTCCAAGGGTTCGGCGTCCCCGGCCTGATCGCCGTGCATCAGGACGCCTCCGGCCAGGCGAAGGCCATTGCGCTGGGGATGGCCAAGGCGATGGGGTTCACCCGCGCCGGGGTGCTGGAATGCACCTTTGCCCAGGAGACCTACGAGGACTTGTTCGGGGAGCAGGCCGTGCTCTGCGGCGGCTGCGTCGAGCTGGTCAAGGCCGGCTTCGAGACGCTGGTCGAGGCCGGGTATCCGCCCGAAATGGCCTATTTCGAGTGCCTGCATGAGCTGAAGCTGATCGTTGACCTCATCTACGAGGGCGGCATCCAGAAGATGAACGCGATCATCTCCAACACCGCCGAGTGGGGCGAATACGTGACCGGCCCGAAGATCATCGACGCCGCCGCCAAGCAGCGGATGAAGCAGGCGCTGAAGGAGATCGAGGACGGCACCTTTGCGCGCAACTGGCTGGCCGAGGCCAAGGCCGGGGCGCCGACCCTGCTCCGCAAGCGCCAGGAGCTGGGCAGCCATCCGATCGAAGTGGTCGGCAAGGAAATCCGCGCCCTCTTCGAGCGCAAGCTGGAAACGAAGTGAACGGCGGCGGCGGGAGCGACGGGGCCATGCCGAAAAACTGCATCTTCATTGGCGCGCCCGGCGCCGGCAAGGGGACGATGGCGGAGATGATGGTCGCCGCCTTCGGCACGGTCCACATCTCCACCGGCGACCTGTTGCGGGCGGAAATGAAGGCCGGCACCGCCCTGGGCGGCGAGGCCCGCCGCTACATCGACCAGGGGTTGCTGGTGCCCGACGCGGTGGTCGCCGGCATGGTCAAGGTGGCGCTCGCCAGCGCCGCCGTCCGCAGTCGCGGTTTCCTGCTGGACGGCTATCCCCGCACGCTGCCGCAGGCCGAACTCCTCGACCAGGCCTTGGCGGAACTCGGGCTGCGGCTGGATGCCGTGCTGCTGCTGGAGGTTGACCGCGACCTCCTGCTCCGGCGGCTCACCTCCCGCCGGCTCTGCCGCAACTGCCCCGCCATCTACAACCTGCTCAGCAGCCCGCCGCGGCGGGAAGGGGTCTGCGACCAGTGCGGCGGGGCGCTCTACCAGCGCAGCGACGACACCCTGGAGACGGTCCGCCAGCGGCTCACGGTCTATGAGACCCAGACGGCGCCGCTGGTCGAGCGCTATGGGCGGCAGGGGATCCTGGCGCGGATCCACGGCGGCGGCAACCGCGAGGAAAACTTCGCGGGTGTCCGCCAGGCGCTGGGGTTGTAGCCGCATGGCGAAGAGCGGACGTGTCATCATCCACACTCCCGGCGAGATTGCCGCCATCCGCGTGGCGGCCCGTGCCACCGCCGCGGTCCGGGACGAGCTGGCCCGGCTGGCGGCCCCGGGCATGACCACCGGCGAACTGGACCAGCTCGCCGGCGCGTTGATCCGCGCCACGGGCGGGGAGAGCGCCTTTCTCGGCTACCACGGCTATCCCGGCCAAATCTGCATTTCGGTGAACGACGAGGTGGTGCATGGCATTGGCCACGCGGGGCGCCGGCTCCGGCCGGGCGACCTGCTCAGCCTCGACATTGGGGTGCGGCTGGGCGGCGGCATTGGCGACACGGCGCTGACCATTGCCGTCGGCGGCACCCCCCCGTCGCCGGAAGCGGCCCGCCTGCTGGAAGTGACCGAGGCCAGCCTTTACGCGGGCATCCGCGCCGCCCGCGGCGGCCGTGCCGTCAGCGAGATCGGGGCCGCCGTCGAGGCCGTGGTTGCGGCCGCCGGGATGCATGTGGTGCGGGACTTTGTGGGGCATGGCTGCGGCACCCAGCTCCACGAACCGCCGGAAATCCCCAACTTCGCCACCCGCTCGCGCGGCCCCAAGCTTCAGCCGGGGATGGTGCTCGCCATCGAACCGATGGTCAACCTTGGCACCCACCAGGTTTCGGTGGACGCGGGCGACGGCTGGACCGTGCGCACGGCGGACGGCAGCCTCTCGGCCCATTTCGAGCATTTGATCCTCATCACCGACGGCAATCCGGAGATCCTCACGTGTCCAAAGACACCATCCGCATCGAAGGGGTAGTCAAAGAGATCCTGCCCAACACCATGTTCCGCGTGGAGCTGACCAATGGCCACGAGGTGCTGGCCCACATCAGCGGCAAGATGCGGCTGCACTCCATCCGCATCCTGCCGGGTGACACCGTCATCATGGAGATGTCGCCCTACGACTTGGACAAGGGGCGGATCACCTACCGCAAGAAATGAGGCGGAGCAGTTGCATCAGGTTTGGGGGCGGCTATAGTACCCATCTGTTTTGTCTTGGAAATGCCAGCCTTGGCCGGAGCGGTAGCGCCGCGGAGCCGGCCGGCGGAAAGGCGGGAGCGCAGCAAGGATTATGAAAGTCAGAGCCTCAATCAAACGGATGTGTAACCAGTGCCGCGTGGTGCGCCGCAATGGCGTGCTTCGGATTGTCTGCAAGAACGTCCGGCACAAGCAGCGTCAGGGCTGACCGTGCGGCCAGGCCGGCGGCCCGGCCCGGCGCGCGCCAGCATTGACAAGAACGGGGATTTGGAACATGCCAAGAATCATGGGTGTTGACATTCCGGCCAACAAGCGGCTGGACGTGGCGTTGCGGTATCTCTATGGGATCGGCCCGACGACTGCCGCGGACATCTGCCGGACGACGCAGATCGATCCGGCCATGAAAGCCAAGGATCTCACCGATGCGCAGATCGGCGCCATCGCCAAGACGCTGCAGGACAGCTACATGGTCGAGGGCGACCTGCGCCGGCAAGTGGCGCAGAACATCCGCCGCCTGGTGGCCGTCGGCACCTACCGGGGCAGCCGCCACAAGCGCGGCTTGCCCGTGCGCGGCCAGCGGACCAAGACCAATGCCCGCACCCGCAAGGGCGCCCGCAAGACGGTCGGCGCCATCCGTGACAAGACCGCCCGTAACCTGGCGAAGTCGGGCTGAGCGATTTTTTTCTGACGATCACGTAAGGAGCTTGAAATCCCATGGCGGATGAAATGGTCATGCCGACGAACCTGGCGGCCCCGGGCGAAGTGCTCCCCGGAGTGGAAGCGGCCGCCGCGCCGGCCGGCGAAGAAGCGAAGAAGAAGCGGGCGTTGAAGGGGAAGGGCGGGGCCCACGTCGCCAGCGGCGTGGCCCATGTCGAGGCCAGCTTCAACAACACGAAAGTCTACATCACCGACAACCGCGGCAACGTGGTGAGCTGGTGCTCCTCCGGCCGCCTTGGCTTCAAGGGGTCGAAGCGCAGCACGGCCTATGTCGGCCAGTTGGTCGGCGCCGATGCCGCCAAGCGCGCCGCAACCTTGGGGATGCGCGAAATCCAAGTCCGCATTTTTGGGCCGGGCGCCGGCCGGGAATCCGCGGTGCGTGGCGTCGCCTCCACCGGGATGGAGGTGACCGCGATCCAGGACGTCACCCCCGTCCCGCACAATGGCTGCCGCCCGCCGAAGCGTCGCCGCATTTGATTCCGGCTTTGCTTTGCCCAAGCTCCTGATCAATCCAAGCCTGGCCGCCGCGGTTGGCGTGCGGCCGGGAGATGAAGACAAGATGTCTGTAGGAGGAAACATGGCCGGTACTTTTGGAATTGCCATGCCCAATGCGCTAGTGGTGGACAAAGCCACGGCGACTTCGACCTATGCCCGGTTCGTGGCCGAACCGTGGGAAAAGGGCTACGGCCATACGGTCGGCAACGCCATGCGGCGGATTCTGCTCTCGTCCATGGAAGGCGTGGCCGTCACCTCGCTGAAGATTGACGGCGTGGCCCATGAGTTCACCACCATCCCCGACGTGGTCGAGGATGTGACGGAAGTGGTGCTCAACTTGAAGAAGCTGCATGTGCTCTGCGATGGCGAGTTGCCGCGCAAGCTGGAACTCTATGCCGAGAAGGCCGGGCCGGTGACGGCGGCGGCGGTGAAGGAGGACGGCGTCACCCGCATCCTCAATCCCGACCTGCTGATCTGCCATCTGGATCGCGACCGCCCCCTGCGCATGGAGATCGAGATCGACCTCGGCCGCGGCTATTGCCCGAGCGAAGAGAACAAGCACGAGGATCAGGTGATCGGGGTCATTCCTGTCGACTCCCTGTTCTCCCCGGTCGAGCGGGTGCGCTATGACGTCCAGGCTTGCCGGGTCGGCCAGAAGACCGACTACGACCGGCTGGAGCTGGAAGTCTGGACCGATGGCCGGATCCAGCCGCAGGACGCCGTCCTGCAGGCCGCCCGCATCCTGCGGGAGACCACCCGGGTCTTCCTCGCCGGGGCATCCGCCAGCGTCGAGGAGGCCTTGGACGTCTCCGATGTCATCACCAACAGCGAGGATCAGGCGTTCCTCAAGAAGCTCCTGACTTCGGTCAACGACCTGGAGCTTTCCGTCCGCGCCAAGAACTGCCTGAGCAATGCCGACATCCACGTGGTCGGCGAACTGGTCGAGAAGGGCGAAAGCGAACTGCTCAAGTACCGCAACTTCGGCAAGAAGTCGCTGGACGAGATCACGGGCAGCCTGGAGAAGTTCGGCCTGGCCTTGGGCATGACGATGAAAGAAGAAGTCCGCGCCGCGCTGAAGACTCGCCTGGCGGCGCAAGCGAAGGAAGTTCCCAATGCGGCATCGTAAAGACACCTTCAAGATCAACCGCCACGGCGGCCATCGCAAATCGCTGCTGGCCAACATGGTGTGCAGCCTGTACAAGAGCGGGCGCATTGCCACCACCACCGTCCGCGCCAAGGTGGTGCGGCGGCTGGCGGAGAAGATGATCACCCTCGGCAAGGACGGCTCCCTCGCCGCCCGCCGCCGCGCCATCGCCGCCCTGCGGCAGAAGGACGTGGTGCGGCTGCTGTTCGCGGAGATCGCCCCGCGCTATGCGGCGCGCCCCGGCGGCTACACCCGCATCATCCATGTCGGCCAACGCGTGGGCGACGCCGCCGACATGAGCTTCCTGGAACTGCTTCCGGCCGATGCCCCGGCGCCTGCCGCCGCGGCGCCGGCCGCCCCCGCCGCCCCCGCCGAGGCCGCCCCGGCCAACGCCTGAGGCGATTCCGGCGCCGGCGGGCAGGGAGAAAGGGAAGGCGGTTCGCCGCCTTCCCTTTTTTCTTGGCCGCGCCGGGCTATACAGTCAGGGCTGACGGCGCCGCCGGGCGCCTTCGCCCGAATCACGGACGGCTGCCCCATCCCCATGAAGTGGTTGCCCCTTTATCTCCTCGCCTGGGTGACGGCCGGCGGCGCGGCCGCCGGGCTGACCTGGCTCTGCCGCCGCCTCGCGCCGCGCCTTGGTTTCGTGGACCGCCCCTGCGCGGAAGCGCACAAGCTGCACCGGCAGCCGGTGCCGGTCCTCGGTGGCCCGGCCATCTTCGGGGCCCTCATCATCAGCTTTGCCGCCGGCCTGGCGGCCGTCCAGCTCCTGCCCGTGGCGGTGACGGCCCCGCATCTGGCCGGGATCCACGCCCGGCTGCCCCAGCTCCTGGTGATCGGCACCGGCGCCGGCTTGCTGATGGCCATGGGGCTTTTCGACGACCGCAAGGCGCTGCGGGCCCTGCCCAAGTTCGCCATCCAGGCGCTGGTGTGCGCCGGCGTGGCCTGGTTCGGGCCGCGGGTCTCCCTCTTCCTGGCCGACGGCCTGGCGACTTGGCTGCTCACCGCGCTCTGGCTGATGCTCGTCCTCAATGCCATCAACTTCCTGGACAACATGGACGGGTTGGCGGCGGGCATCACCGCCATCTGCGCCTTCTTTTTCCTGACGGTGGCGGCGTTGCGCGAGCAGTATTTCGTCACCCTGTTCGGGGCGGTGGTCTGTGGCGGCGCCGGCGGCTTCCTGCTGTTCAACCGCCCGCCGGCGAGCATCTTCATGGGCGATTCGGGCAGCCATGTGCTGGGGCTGTGCCTGGGGGTGCTGGGGGCCATGACCGCCTATTATGATCCCGGCCGCGGCCCGGCCAGCCCGACGGTGGCGCCGGTGCTGATCCCGTTGCTGGTGCTGGCCGTGCCGCTGTTCGACCTGTGCGCCGTGGTGACGATCCGGACCCGGCTGGGGCGGCCGTTCTGGGTGGGGGACAACCGCCACATCTCGCACCGCTTCGAACTGATGGGCATGGGGCGGCCGCTGGCGATGCTGCTGGTGCTGGCGCTGGTGTTCGTCACCGGCGCCGGGGCCTTGACGTTGCTGTGGCTGCCTCCGGAAGGGGTGGTCTTGCCGCTGGCGCAGGCCGCCCTGGTGCTGGCCGTGGTTTCAGTGTTGCAAGGGTTCGGCAAAGGAAGGATGGGGCCATGAGCGGATTGAACCGGGTTTGGCTGGAGAATTGTGTGCGGAACGCCTTGGCCGAGGATGTGGGATCCGGCGACGCCACGACCTTGGCGGTGGTGCCCGCGGAGCTGGAGGCCACGGCGGTGATGCAGACACGGGAGGGCTGCACGGTGGCCGGGCTGCCGGTGGCCGAAGCAGTGTTCCAGGAGCTGGATCCCGATGCTTGCTTCGAGGCCCACGTGCCCGAGGGCGGCCGGGCGGCGGCGGGGCAGGTCCTGGCCCGGATCACCGGCAAGGCCCGCGCCCTGCTCACCGGCGAGCGGGTCGCCCTCAACTTCCTCCAGCGGCTGTGCGGCATCGCCACCATGGCCCGCGCCTATGTGGACGCCGTCGGCCCGCACCCGGCGCGGATTTTGGACACGCGCAAGACCACTCCCGGCCTGCGGTTCCTCGAAAAATACGCGGTCGTCGCCGGCGGCGGCCAGAACCACCGTTTCGGGCTGTATGACCGGGTGATGATCAAGGACAACCACCGGGAGCTGGCCAAGCTCGAAGGCCCCGGCGGCATCCAGCGCGCCGTCCTGGCCGCCCGCGCCCTCTACCCGAAGCTGGAGGTGGAGGTGGAGGCCGACACGATGCAGGACGTGACGGACGCCTTGGCGGCGGGCGCCGAACACATCCTGCTCGACAACATGACGGACGAAGAGATGGCCGAGGCGGTCCGCCTCATTGCCGGCCGGGCCAAGGCGGAGGCCAGCGGCGGGATCACCCTCGCCCGCGTGCCGGCCGCCGCCGCCACGGGGGTGGATTTCATCTCCATCGGCGCGCTCACCCACTCGGTGCGGGCCATTGACATCGGTTTGGAGATCCTGCCCCCCGGCAAGTGAATTCCCAAAAAACACCCTTGGCCAAGGGTGGCTGGAATCAGGGGAGGGCGCTTCCGATCGGAGGGGCGCGGGCCGCGGCCGCCTCAGGGGGCGGCCCTCGTCTCCGGGGCGTGGATAATCACCTTGCCTTCGACGATCTCGCGCAGGGCCACATCCAGGTAGCTCTCTTCGTCCTCGGGGTTGACCGGCACGAGCGCACGGGCGCCGCGCGCCAGTTCCGCGGCCCGCTTGGCGGCGCCATTGATCAGGATCCGCCGATCCGGAATCATTTTCTTGACCTGATCCAAAAGCCTGTCGTTCATGGAAAGCTCCCGCACGGTTCGTCGGCCAATCAAAACCATAATATAGTTTGGCCTTGCCGCCGTGCCAGTGAAAGGAACTCCCATGCCCTTGCCCTCCGCCCCCCCCCCAGCCGCTGCGGGGCTGTTCCAGCCGCCGCTCTACCGGACGCCCGCCGCCGGCCGCCCCCTCCCCGTGGGGCTGCGGCTCCTCCCCGGCGTCACCCTGCGCTTCTATGCCGGGATGCTCCATTGCGTCCTGTGCGCCCGGCGGCAGGCCGCCGCGGGCAGGTTCACCAACGAGGCCCTGGCCGCCGTCAGCGAGCAGGTGGCCCGCTATGTCGAAGGGTGCGGGGGGCGGCTGGAAGTGGCCGGGCTGGAGCAGCTCCAGGCGACGCCCGGCGCCGCCGTCTTCATCGGCAACCACATGAGTTCGCTGGAGACGTTCCTGATCCCCGGCATCGTCACCCGCGTGAAGCCGCTGGCGTTCGTGGTCAAGGACAAGCTGCTCACCCATCCGCTCTTTGGTGCGGTCATGCGCGCCCTGCCGGCCATTCCCGTGACGCGCAGCAATCCCCGGCAGGACTTGCAGACGGTGCTGGAGCAGGGGGCGGAGCTGCTCCGCCGGGGGCTGTCGCTGTGCATCTTCCCCCAGGCGACGCGCTCCGTGGCCTTTGTGCCGGAAAGCTTCAACACCCTCGGCGTCAAGCTCGCCCGGCGCGCCGGCGTCCCGGTCATCCCCGTGGCGCTGCGCACCGATTTCTGGGGGAACGGCCGCGGCCCCTTCAAGGACGTGGGGCCGATCCGCGCGGCGGCGCCGATCCGCTTCGCCTTGGGGGCGCCGTTGCCGCCCGACCTGCCGCAGGGGGAGCTGCAGCAGCGGGTGGTTGGCTTCATCACGGGGCATCTCCGGGAGTGGGGCGTGCCGATCGCCGCCAGCGCGGCGGCGGCGCCGCCGCCCGAGCCGCGGCAGCGGTGAAAACGGCGCGTCGGGAGTTTGGCGCAGCGGGATTGGGGCATTACGTTTCCGCGCCGTGTGTCACGCCGGAACCGCCCCCATGAAAATCGCTGCCGCCAAACCGCTGTTGCTGCTCCTGTTGTCGCTGGCGCAGGTCTCCTGCGCCTCGGCCCAGGGGCCGGCCGGCCGCACCGTCCAGCTTGGCGGGGTCAACTACCATCGTGGCAGCAACCTTGCCGCCTTCTACGGCTTGAGCGCCGCCGCCGGCCCCAAGACCTTGGCGCTGACGGGGCGGGGCCGGCAGATGACGCTGACCGAGCAGCGGCGCGAGGCCACCTGCAACCAAGTCGCCGTCAGCCTCTCCCATCCCGCCCAGCGGCTGGGCAAGAGCTGGCTGGTGAGCGATCCGGACGTGCGGCTGCTCTTCGACCCGATCTTCCGGCCGCAAAACCTGCCCCGGCGCCGTGTCCGGACCATCGTCCTCGACCCCGGCCATGGCGGCCGTGACCAGGGGGCCGCCGCCGGCGGCATCCTGGAAAAGGCTGTCACCCTGCAAATCGCCCGCCGGGTGGCGGAAAGCCTGCGCAAGTCTGGCTACACCGTCCATCTCACCCGCACCACCGACTCCACCCTGGAGCTGGCCCAGCGCCCGGCCATCGCCAACCGGCTGCGGGCCGACCTCTTCGTGAGCATCCACGTGAACGCCACCGCCGACCGTTCGGTGAATGGCATCGAAACCTTCTTCCTGCCGCCGCGCAACACCCCCTCGACCTATGGCACCCGGCCGCTCACCACCCTCTGCCGGAACCACGCCGTCGCCCGCTACAACACCCGCCTCGCCTATGACCTCCAGCGCCAGCTCCTGGCCGCGAGCGGCGCCGCCGACCGCGGCCTCAAGCACGCCAATTTTGCCGTGCTGCGCGATGCCGCCTGCCCCGCCGTCCTCGTCGAAGTCGGCTTCCTCAGCCATCCCAAGGAAGGCCCCCGCCTGGGGACCCGGGCCGCCCAGGGGCGGCTGGCCACCGGCATCGCCAACGGCATCCGCGCCTACGCCCAGAACGTCGGCCAGAAGTGAATCCGGCCCCGCCCGGGCCGGGAGGAGACCCCCATGAACCCCTGCCTCTTCTGCAAGATCGCCGCCGGCGACATCCCCGCCACCAAACTCTACGAGGATGACTTGGTGGTGGCGTTCCTGGACATCGCGCCGCTCAATCCCGGCCACGCCCTGGTGATCCCCAAGAGCCATCATTTCGCCGCCAGCGACCTGCCCGAGGCCACCGCCGGCCGCCTCCTCGGCGTCGCCGGCCGCCTGGGCGCCGCCCTCATGCGGGTGGTGGACGCCGATGGCTTCAACCTGCTCCTCGCCAACGGCGCCGCCGCCGGCCAGGTGATCCCCCACGCCCACCTGCATGTCATCCCCCGCTTCCCCGCCGACGGCATCCAGCTTCCCAGCCGCACCCGGCCGTATGCGGACGCCGCGGCCCGGGATGAGCTGGCCGCCAAGATCCGGGAGCGCCTCGCCAAACCGGAAGGCGGGCCGGCCGCATGAGCGCCGCCGCCACCGTCCGGTTCGAGACGGCCCTCCGCTGGCTGGCCGCGGAGCACCCCCCCTTCCGGGCCGAAGCCTTCCGCTTCGTCAGCGAAGCCGTCGCCTTCACGGTCCAACGCCGGCAGGCGGCCGCCCCGCCCGCCGCCGGCGGCCAGCGGCCCGCCCGCCACATCCGCGGCCAGGAACTGCTCGCCGGCTTCCGCGACCTCGCGCTCGAACGCTTTGGCTGCCTGGCCCGGACGGTGCTCGCCGACTGGGGGCTGAACCAGAGCGAGGACGTCGGCCGCGTCGTCTTCCTCCTGGTCGAGCACAAGCTGCTCGGCGCCTCCGACCAGGATTCGCCCGCCGATTTCGCCGATGGCTTCGATTTCGACCGCGCCTTCCGTCAACCCTTCACCCCCAGCCACGCCGCGCCGCCGGCCGGGATCCCCCCCATCCTCTGAGCCGCCCCGCGCCGGGGCCGGCGCGGCCAAACGCGCTACCGTTTTCGGTTTCAGGCCTTATGTTAACCGCCATTCCTGCCTGCCGGTGGCCCCGCCGCCGCCCGGCGCCCCGCAACGCCTGCAAGAAGGATGCAAACGATGGCTTCACCGTTGCCGCGCCGCTCCGCCGGCACCTTGGCGTTCGTCCTGCTCGGGCTGTTGGCCGCCGCCCCGGGCCGCGCCGCGGCCGAGCCGCCCGCGGCGGCCGCCGCCGCATCCTCCCCCCTGGACATCCAGGCGCAGAAATACGAGTACGACGTCAACACTGGCGTCGCCACCGGCCAGGGGCGCGTCCGCTTCAATTATGCGGACATCCAGGTCACGTGCGACGACCTGCGCGTCGACACCCGGACCAAGGAGATTGCCGCCCGCGGCAACGTCCTCCTCACCCGCGGCAACCTCACCTGGCATGCCGACGAACTCAGTGGCAACCTTGACACCCGCCAGTTCACCATCGGCGCCTCCCGCGCCCACGCCGGCATCATCTACATGAAGGCCGGCCAGGTCCAGTATGTGGACAAGGAGCGGGCCATCCTCCGCAACGCCATCCTCACCACCTGCGACCACACCGAGAACCCCCATTATTGCTTCACCGCCGGCGCGGTCACCCGCTATCCCGACGGCAGCTTCGTCGCCCGCAACATCGTCTGGAAAATTGGCGCCGTCCCCGTCTTTTGGCTGCCAGTGATCTGGGGTGGGCCGGACGACGCCCGCGGCGGCGGCGGCGGCGTGGTCGAAATCAAGCCCGGCTACAGCAGCAAGCACGGTGCCTTCCTGCTCCTCGCCCGCTCCTTCCGCCTCTCCAAGAACGTCATCACCACCTTCCGCCTTGACCTCCGCAGCAAGAACGGCATCGCCATCGGCAACGAGACCAAGATCCGCGCCGGCCGCTCCCAGACCGACCTGCTGGTGTATGGCATGGTTGACAACGACGCCCCCAAGACGGACGACGGCTGGAACCGCCGTTTCGCGGTGGAGCAGGACCGCTACCGCCTCCGCCTCTACCACCACACCCCCATCCGCGACGACCTCAACCTCCGCCTCCAGCTCGACAAGCTCAGCGACATCGACATGCTCGAGAACTGGTATTCGAAGGAATATCGCAACGACCCGCAGCCGACAACCTTCGCCGACCTCACTTGGGACCACGACCGCTTCTCCCTCAGCCTCCATGCCCGCGGCCGGGTCAACGACTTCTACACCGAGACCGAGGAGCTGCCCAGCCTCAAGCTGACCGTGCCGCGCCAGGAGCTGCTGCCCGGCACCGGCCTCTACTACCAAGGGGAAAGCTCCGTCGCCAGCCTGCGCCTGAAGTGGCGCGAGTTCGATCTGCCGCCGCCCCCCCTCACCGAGCTGCACGAGGACTACGACAGCCTCCGGCTCGACACCCTCCACATGTTCTATCTCCCCCTGCGCCTCGGCGACTGGCAGTTCCTCCCCCGCGCCGGCGGCCGCCTCACCTGGTACAGCCGCACCAGCCGCCGCGCCATCACCCCCGCCGACCTCGACCGGCTGCTGGCGGCCCAGGATCCCGACGCCCTCGGCTACCTCAGCGCCACCGGCTATGACGCCGACGGCGGCAGCGCCCTGCGCCTGGCCGGCGAGTTCGGCTTCGAACTCTCCACCAAGTTTTTCCGCACCTGGCAGGAGTTCCGCCGCCCCGCCTGGGACATTGATGGCCTCCGCCATGTCGTCCAGCCTTACTTGAACTACACCTACGCCCCCGAGCCCAGCGAGGAGCGGGACCACCTCTACTTCTTCGACGAGATCGACCGCCTCGTCGAGCAGAACTTCGTCCGCCTCGGCTTGAAGCAGCGCTGGCAGACCCGCCGCAGCAACCGCATCTACACCCTCGCCACCCTGGAGAACTTCGCCGACTTCCATTTCCACCAGGAGGAGGGGTTCGATCAGGCCGGCTACTTCGGCAACCTTCTCACCATCACCCCCAACGACCGCCTGGCCTTCCGCGGCGGCCTGGTGGTTGACATGGGCGACGGCTCCATCAACCGCGGCCGCGTCGGCCTCGACTTCGGCGACCCCCAGGTGCTGCGGACCGAACTCTCCTACCTCTACCGCGCCAACTATGCCGCCCGCACCGTCCACTCCATGGGCAGCACCCTCACCGACATCGGCGGCGACTACCTCTGGTCACGCTATTACGAGAAGAACCACTTCCTCACCCTCGACTTTGCCTTCCCCATCAACGCCAAGACCGGCGGCCACGTCCGCTACGAGTACGACATCGAAGGCGGCCGCCTCGCCCGCCAGCTCTACGAACTCCGGCGCGACCTCCATTGCTGGATGGGCACCTTCGGCGTCGAGGAGGAGGACGGCAAGCTGGCTTTCATCCTTGCCTTCTATCTCAAGGCCTACGACGGCCTGGGCATCGAGACCAACCTGTAACGAGGATTCGACATGGCAGTCCTGGACTACCAAGAGTTGCTGGAGCGGCTGACGGTGCGGCGGCCCCTGCTGATGCTGGACCGCGCCCTGGTGGTGGAGCCCGGCCGGAAGGTGCAGGCGCTCAAGGCCGCCTCCATGGACGAGGAGTTCTTCCAAGGCCACTTCCCCGGCGCCCCGATCCTGCCGGGCGTGCTCCAAGTCGCCGCCATGAGCCAGGCCGCGGAGCTGCTGCTGCCGCCCCCGCCGGCGCCGGGGCTGCTGCCCTGGCTGGCCGCCGTCCAGAAGATCAAGTTCCGCAAGCCGGTGCTGCCGGGCGACCTGCTGCTGGTGGAGGCCACTTTTGAGGGGCGCGACGAAGCCACCGGCGAGTGCCTCTTCAGCGCCCAGACCCGCGTCGAGGACGAGGTCGCCTGCCAAGGCGTCATCCGCCTCGCCTGGCGGCCGCGCGCCGCCTTCACCCGCCCCTTGGACGCACTGGTGCCCAACCGCAAGGATCTCGCCCTGCCCGCCGCCGCGCCCCGGAAGGTGGAGGAAGTCATGGCCGTGATCCCGCACCGCTACCCCTTCCTCCTGATCGACCGCATCCTGCACATGGACGCCGGGGCGCAGCGGCTCGTCGGCCTCAAGAACATTTCCGGCAACGAACCCTACATGGCGGCGCCGGCGCTGCCCTTCACCCCCGGCTACCTGCAAGTCGAGATGGCGGCCCAGGCCGGCTGCGCGCTGGCGCTGTCCATCCCCGCCAACCACGGCAAGCTCGGCTTCTTCATGGCGATCGACGAGGCGCGCTTCCATGCCCCCGTGCTGCCGGGCGACCAGCTCCTGCTCGACACCGCCTCGGAAATGCGCGCCAAGTTCGGCAAGGGCGAGGCGAAGCTCTACGTCGGCGACCAACTGGTGAGCGAAGTCCTGATGAAGTTCGCCATCGTCGACCGCGAGGCGCCGGCCGGGGGTGCCGCGTGAGCACGACGATCCACCCCGCCGCGGTGGTCATGCCCGGCGCCGAGCTGGGGGCGGACTGCGAGATCGGCCCCTTCGCCTATGTCGGCCCCCACGTCAAGCTCGGGGACGGCTGCCGGCTGCACCCGCACGCCATGGTCGAGGGGCACACCTCCCTCGGGCCGCGCTGCGAGGTCTTCCCCTTCGCCTGCATCGGCGGCAAGACCCAGGACCTGAAGTGGAAGGGCGGCACCGCCTTCGTCGAGGTCGGCGCCGGCTGCACCTTCCGCGAATATGTCACCATCCATGCCTCCACCCAGGACGGCGGCCGGACGGTGGTCGGCAACGACTGCCACCTCCTCGCCTACTGCCACATCGCCCATGACTGCACCCTCGGCGACCGCGTGGTGATGAGCAACAGCACCCAGCTCGCCGGCCATGTGACCGTCGAGGACCATGTGACCTTTGGCGGCATGGGCGGCGCCGTCCAGTTCGTCCGCATCGGCCGCTTCAGCATGGTCGGCGCCACCGCGAAAGTGGTGCAGGACGTGACCCCCTTCACCCTCGTCGACGGCGCCCCCGCCGAACCGCGGATGATCAACAAGGTCGGGCTTGAACGCGCCGGCTTCACCCCGGAACAGCTCCGGGCGCTGCTGGACGTCTACAGGATCTTCTTCCGCGGCGGCCTGCGCGCCGAGGAGGCGATCGCCAAAATCCGGGTGGAGTTCGCCAACGTCCCCGAGGCGCTCTATTTTGCGGAGTTCGCGGAAAAGAGCGGGCGCGGCGTCGCCCGTCCCAGGGGCTGACGGCTGGCGGCGGCCAATGGCCCCGCAATGGAGGGTGCCAGGGAATGGCGGACTACGCGGTCATTGACTTTGAGACCACCGGCCTGAGCGCCGGCTGGGACCGGACCATCGAGGTCGGTGCCGCCATTGTCCGCGACGGCGAAGTGGTCGCCACCTTCGCCCAGCTCATGCACCCCGGCTTCCCCATCCCCACCTTCATCACCGGCTTGACCGGCATCACCAACGCCATGGTCCGCGGCCAGCCGCCGCCGGAAGCCGTCATGCCCGAACTCCACCGCTTCCTCGCCGGCCACACCTGCGTCGCCCACAACGCCGCCTTCGACGCCCGCTTCTTTGCCGCCGAAATGGCGCGCGCCGGCCTGGCGCACGAACGCCCCTTCCTTTGCACCATGCGCCTGGCCCGCCGCCTGGTCCCGGAGGCGCCCAACCACCAGCTTGGCACCCTGGTCCGGCATCTGCGGCTGGAGACCCCCGCCGGCACCCGCGCCCACCGCGCGCTCGACGACGTGCTCATGACCGTCGCCCTCTGGAACCACTTGGCCGCCCTGGTGGGGGAGCGCCTCGGCGCACCGCCGCCGCCCGAAATCCTCGCCGCCCTCATGAAGAAATCCAAGGCTGCCGCCGCCGCCTGGCTGTGCAAGCTCGCCGCACCTTCGGCGCGGGAGCGGCGTCCCTGAAGTCCTGGGGATTCCGGTTGGGGCCGGCGGCGGCAGGGGGTGGAGAGGCGCCCCCGCCAGCCGCTCACTCCGTGGTGGTGCGGACGGCCATCCCGCTCCATTCGTGGTTAGAATATGAACTCACAGCGCATTTCCGCAAGCTTCTTAATGAGTTCATTCCGTTTCATGTCAGAACCAGCTCTTCCTCCCTGCGGGCGCAGGGAATCGCTCCGGAACTCAATTCCTTATAAACATCTTTAAGGTTCCCCCGCAATTCTTCAAGGCTCATTCCTTGGGTCATATAGTCCGGATATTCTTCAATATATCCGAGCCAAAAGTCACCATCTTGCCAATAGATTATTTTTACTTGTGCATCCATCGTGACACTCCTTGCAGGTGTTCTCATGGGTTCTAATTGATTAGGATTATGCGCTGCGTAGCCGGCGCCCGTGCCCACCGCGCGCTCGACGACGTGCTCCTGAAGTCCTTGGGATTCCGGTTGGGGCTGGCGGCGGCAGGGGGTGGAGAGGCGCCCCCGCCAGCCGCTCACTCCGTGGCGGTGCGGACGGCCATCCCGCTCCATTCGTAGTTGTTCACCAGGAAGAACGGGACGAGGAAGAAGCCCGGCCTGGTGCGGAACTGGACGTCGGCCACCGCGTCGCCGCCGGCCGCCCGCGCCGCCGCCAGCAGTTCGTCATAGCCGGTTGCCGGGTCGTGGAGGATGGGGATGATGAGAAAAATGTAGTCCGAGCGCTGGACGGAGACCGGCTTGACCGGCGTCAAGTGCCGCGCCACCTCGCCCTTGGTCGAGAGGGTCACCGGCGCCGTGAACACCTTGTGGACGCAGCCGGCGGAACCGCCAAGCACGGTGCCGGCCAACAGCAGCAGGGGCAGGATGCGCTTCATGGGCGGCCTCATTTCACGAACACGGCCGGCCGGCCGCGGACGGTGGAGTTGATTTGCATGTAGAGGTAGGGGATGCCGTAGGTGGAACTCTCCATTTCCGCATCCACCAGCAGGTCGGCATGGTGCGCTTCCAGCAGCCGCTGGGCGGCGGCCTCGTGGCTGGGCACCATCGGCCCGACCATGAACAGGAGCAGGAACCAGTGGAGGGTGTCCGACTCCTCCACTTCCGGCCCCAGGATCTTGATTTTGGGCGAGGTGGGAGGGAGCTGCCGCGACAGCAGCGACAGGCTTGGCGCCCCCTGCATCGGCACCGTGCAGCCGCCGCCCAGCAGCAGGCCGGCGGCCGCCAGGCCGGCCAGCACCCATTTTCCAGGCCACCGCTTCATGACAGTCCCTTCCGTGATGGTTGGTTCGCAACAGGATCCCGGAAGCCGGCGTCGTGAGCGGCCACCGGCTTGCCTGCAAAGCTTAGAAATCTATACTTGGCGGAATCCGAATGCAAGCCGGAACCTGTGTAAGCAGCGCTGCTGGCGCATGTTGCCCGCGGGGGCGGGCGGCGGGGCGCGGGGCCGGGGATGGGGCCATTGGGGGCAGGCATTGGCCGCGGTGCTTCCAAGGGCGGATGATGTGGACGACGCGGCGGGTGTGGACTTGGTCTGAACTTTCCTGTCCCCAAGCTGCCGCCATTAAGCTTTGCGCGTCCGGGGCCAAGCTGAAGAATGGGCACTGGGCACCATTGTGGGAAGGGTCATGGCCGCGGGATTTCATCCGTCCGGCGATTGTCCTTTGGGTGGACTCCGCGTCTCCGTGGCGAGACCAAGGATTGGCTGGCCTGGGGTGCCCCCGCCCCCCCCCCGGCAAAGCGGGCGGCGGCAAGTATAGTACGCGGACTATGGCATTCCCGATTTCCCACATCCGCAATTTCGCGATCATCGCCCACATTGACCACGGCAAGACCACCCTCGCCGACCGGCTGCTGCTCCACACCAAGACCATCGAGGAGCGCAAGTTCCAGGATCAGGTGCTGGACGCCATGGACCTGGAGCGCGAGCGCGGCATCACCATCAAATCGCATCCCGTGCGGATGATGTACACGGCGGCGAACGGCGAACTCTACCAGTTCAACCTGATCGACACGCCGGGACACGTTGACTTCTCCTACGAGGTCAGCCGCAGCCTGGCCGCCTGCGAGGGCGGCCTGCTGGTGATCGATGCCGTCCAGGGGGTCCAGGCGCAGACCGTGGCCAACGCGAACCTGGCCAACCGCCAGGGGCTCAAGCTGGTGCCGCTGATCAACAAGATCGATCTGCCCGCGGCCGACATCGACACCTGCACCGAGCAGCTTGAGGAGATCCTCACCATCCCCGCCCAGGAGGCGATCCTGGTCAGCGCCAAGCAGGACATCGGCATTGACGAGGTGCTGGAGGCCGTGGTCGCCCGGATGCCGCCGCCGGCCGCCCCCGCCGACAACCGGGTGCGGGCGCTGGTGTTCGACTCGGTGTACGACACCTACCGCGGCGTGGTCACCTACGTCCGCGTCGTCAGCGGCACCCTGCGCAAGGGCGACAAGATCCAACTGCTGAGCAACGGCCTGGTGACGGAGGTCAAGGATCTGGGCTATTTCAAGCCGCAGATGGTCAACGCCGAGGAGCTGGGGCCGGGCGAGGCGGGGTTTGTCGTCACCACCATCCGCACGCCGGCGGACATCCTGATCGGCGACACCATCACCGCCGCCGCCCAGCCCTGCACCGAGCCGCTGCCGGGCTTCCAGAAGATCCGCCCCATGGTCTTCAGCGGCATCTATCCGGTTGACAACCGCGACTACGAGCAGCTCAAGTACAGCATCTCCAAGCTCCAGCTCAACGACGCCGCGCTGGTGGCGCAGGCGGAGACCTCCCCCGCCCTCGGCGCCGGCTTCCGCTGCGGCTTCCTTGGCCTCCTCCACATGGAGATCGTCCAGGAACGGCTGTCGCGCGAATACAACATGGAGGTGATCGTCACCTATCCGAGCGTGGTCTACCATGTGACCCTGACCAACGGCCGGCAGATCGAGGTGGACAACCCCGCCCACCTGCCGGATCCGACGGAGATCGCCTTCATCGAGGAGCCGACCATCAACGCCAGCATCCTGGCCCCCGCCAGCTACATGGGCGCCATCCTCAACCTCATCAAGGAAAAGCGCGGTGAGGGCCTCCTCACCCACACCGTCGACCATCTCCACATCATGCTCACCTGCAACTTGCCGCTCCACGAGATCGTGGTTGACTTCCATGACCGGCTGAAGACCGTCACCCGCGGCTACGGCAGCATGGACTACGAGCCGGCCGGCTACCGGCGCGGGCCGCTGGTCAAGCTGGAGATCCTGGTCAACGGCGAGCCGGTGGACGCCTTCTCCTCGATCGTCCACGCGGAGGTGGCGCCGCACCGCGGCCGGCAGCTCGCGGAACGGCTCAAGGAGGTGATCCCCGCGCACATGTTCCAGATCCCGATCCAGGCGGCCGTCGGCGGCAAGGTCGTCGCCCGCGAAACCGTCCGTGCCATGCGCAAGGACGTGCTGGCCAAGTGCTACGGCGGCGACATCACGCGCAAGCGGAAGCTGTTGGAAAAGCAGAAGGAAGGCAAGAAGAAGATGCGGGAGTTCGGCAACGTCGCCATCCCCCAGGAAGCCTTCGTGGAAGTCCTCAAGACCAAGTCGGACTGATGCCCCAGACCCTCTTCATCATCCTCTTCGACGCGCTGCTGCTCTACCTGCTGGGCGGCTCGGCGCTGCTCCCCCGGCTGCTCCCCCGCCGCTGGCAGCTCCGCCATCAGCTTTATGAGGTGGAAAAAGGGCTCTACCACCAGCTCCATGCCAACCGCGACCGGCTCAGCGCGGCGCAATGCCAGAAGCTGGCTGCCGAGCTGGCGGCGGTGCGCGCGGTCAAGAAGTCCGGGGACGCGGCGGCGCGGGCGGCGGCCCTGGCCTCCTACCACGAACGCTGGGAGCTGCTGGTGCCAACCCCCGCCGCCGCCGGCCTGCGCGAGACCGTGGAGGTGCTGATCGTCGCCTTCGCCATCGCCTTCGCCGGCCGCAGCCTCTTCCTCCAGCCCTTCAAGATCCCGACCGGCTCCATGCAGCCCACCCTCTACGGCATGCATTTCCAGCCGGCCCCGCCGGGGACGCCGGATCCCTCGAAGCTCGGCGCCTTCCTCGATTTCCTCCACTATTCCAGGCGCTACGTCCACGCCATGGTGGAGCGGGACGGCTTCGTCGAGGCGCTGCTGCCGGTCCACCCGGCCATCCCCTACCTGGAGCGCACCGACCTCTACATCGGCGGCGTCCGCTACCGCCTGCCGGGGCCGCCGGAGAACGTCAAGCAATACCTGATCCGCCAGAACCAGTTTGAGCTGGTTGACGGCCGGCCGTTCCTCCGCCAGGGTCAGACCCTCGCCCATGGCTGGTTCCTGATGGGCGACCACCTCTTCGTCGACCGCACCCGCTACAACTTCCGGGAGCCGCGCCGTGGCGATGTCACCGTCTTCGTCACCGACGGCCTGCGCAACGCCGACGGCAGCGGCCTCGGCGGCCGCTGGTACATCAAGCGCCTGGCCGGCCTGCCGGGCGATGAATTGCAGATCCGCGACCGCCGGCTCTACGTGAAGACGCCTGGCCGCGACCGGTTCGAACTGGTGGACGGCTCGCCACCCTTCCGCCGCCTCTACAGCTTCACCGGCGGCTACCGCGGCTACGCCAACCTCCCCGGCCATGCCCAACACCTCAACCGCCCCGACGCCACCTTCAAGCTGGGGGCGGACGAATTCTTCATGCTTGGCGACAACTCCGAGAACAGCGCCGACAGCCGCTTCTGGGGCACGGTGCCCCGGCAAAACCTGGTCGGCGTCGCCAACTTCACCTGGTGGCCCTTCTCGCGGCGCTGGGGGCTGGTTGACCATGCCGAGCCCGAGCCCGAGCCGACGCCGCCGACCCGGCCGTGACCGCGGAGTCCGCGGCGGCATCCGCTTTGCGGAGAACGCAATGGGAGTCGTTCGACCATGTCACATTCCGCTGACCAGCCCTTGCCCGTGGGCAAGGCCTCGCCCGAGGTGTTGAAGCGGCTCCTGGCGCTGGCGCCGCACGGCGGCGCGGAGGTGATCCTCGGGCCGGCCTATGGCGAGGACGCGGCGGTGCTGCGGCTGCCGCCGGGGCTGTTGGCCGTGACCACCGACCCGATCACCTTCCCCACCCCCAAGCCTGGCTGGTATGCCGTCCACATCAATGCCAATGACCTGGCGGTCACCGGTGCCGAGCCGCGCTGGTTCACCCTGACGCTGCTCCTGCCCCCGGGCAGCACGGAGGCGCGGCTGGCCACCCTCATGCGCGAGGCCGTCGCCGCCGCCGCCGGCCTGGGCGTGACCCTGGTCGGCGGCCACACGGAGATCACCCCGGCCGTCACCGCGCCGGTCGTCTCGGCCACCATGTTTGGCCCGATGCTGCGGGAGGAGCCGGTGCGCACCGGCGGCGGCCACCCCGGCGATGCGGTCATCCAACTCAACCCGCTGGGGATCGAGGGCACCTCGGTCCTGGCCGAAATGTGCCGCGAAAAGATTGCCGGGGTCAGCCAGGAACTGCTTTCCCGGGCCGCGGCGTTCCGCGAGAAGCCAGGCCTCTCCATCGTCAAGCCGGCCCTCGCCGCCGTCCACTACCTGCCGGTCAGCGCCATGCATGACCCCACCGAAGGCGGCCTGGCCACCGGCCTGCGCGAACTGGCCGCCGCCTCCCACGCCGGGCTGGAAATCCGGGCCGACGCCCTCCTGATCCGCCCCGAAACGATCCAGGCCTGCCACATCGCCGGCTGCCATCCCCTCGGGCTGCTCAGCTCGGGCTGCCTCCTGCTGACCCTGCCCGAAACGGTGGCGCCGCGGGCGCTGCTCCTCTTCCGCGACTATGGCTTCCCCGCCGCCGTCATCGGCCGGCTCACCGACCGCCCCCGCCTCTGCGAACTGGTCGCCGCCGACGGCAGCCGCCAGCCATTGCCGGAGTTCGCCCGCGACGAACTCGCCCGCCTCGCCTGATCCAGCGGGGGCGGCCCGGGTTGGAGTTCACGCTTCAGCGTGGGCTGTTCGGCTCGGGTTGCTGGGCGTTTTTCTCCTGTCCCTAAGCTCACCAGCCTTTTCCCCACGAAACACACGAAACAGCACGAAAGCTTTGTTTTTTTCGTGTGTTTCGTGGGCTAAAAAAGGGTCGGAGTTTTTCGTGGGCTAAAGGGATCGCCTGGACGGCAGGTCCCACACTGAAGTGTGAACTCCAGCGGGGTGGTGTGCTTGGGGACAGGCAAAAAAATGGGATGGTGGGATGGGCGTGGCCCCGGCGGGGCCGGAGAATAAAGCCCCCGGCTTCAGCCGGGGGATCTGCGCCAAGCCGCGGCTCACCCCGCCGTCAGCGTGTAGGCCAGGGCCAGCCGCGCCGCGGGCGCCTTGGGGCGCAGGACCACGCGCCGGACTTCGGCCGCCGCACCGTCGTGGTCACGATAGCCATGGACCTGGATTTCCCCCACCACGGTCCCCTCGGCGGGCGTGACGCGGAGTTGCGCCGTCTTCCCGGCAATGGCCACGCCGCCGCCCTCCGCCACGGCCTTGGCTTCGGTGATCAGGGCCGTTTCCACCGGCAGGGCCGCCTCGAGGACGAACTGGTCCGCCACTTCCAGGCGGCCCGCCGCCTTGTCCAAACGCAGGGTGCGCACGTATTCCTGGCAGCGCGCCGCCGGCGGATAGCAGTGGGTCAAGTCGAGCACCAGCCGCGCTTCCGTTCCGGAGTGGGATTCCGCCAGCACCCGCGCCGCAAACTCTTGCCCCGCCGCCTGTTCACAGCCATTGATCAGCGGCAGGGAATGCCCGAGCGTCCGCGCCGCCAGGGATTCATAGCGTTTGGGGCCGAAGAAGTCGCGGGTGTATTCCGGGGCGCCGATCTCGATCAGCAGCCGCTCGCCGTCCAGGTTCAGCAGGTAGCTACCGCAGTCGTTGTGGTTGTGGTGTTCGGCGTTGTGCCCCGCCTTGGCGGCGAATTCCCACAAATGCCCCGTCCGGTCCCGCCCCCGCGCCACCAGCACGCCCAGGTCGGGGAACCAGGCGTCCTCCGGCACAGTCGCCGCTTCGGCGGGGATTTCCTCCGGGGCGTGGAGGAAGTTGCGGGCCAGGTAGAGCAGGTCGCAGCGCTCCTCCTGCCAATTGATCCCCGTCCTGGCCAGATGGCGGTACTGGGCGCGGGCCGTGGCCAGGCAAGCCTCCTCCCCCAGGCGCCCGCCCAAATAGAGTGGCAACCAGGCGCGCGTGGACTGGCGCGGCCCGCAATCGGCAAAGTTCACGACCCAGCCATGGCTCAGGCACATCAAGGGGCTGTAGCGCGCGATTTTCCGGATCAAGGGATCCCCCTCGAAAAGGGAGAGCTGCCCGGCGGTCCGGTTCTCCAACTGCTCGTTGAGGGTGCTGAACCAGCCAAAGCCATACTCCCAATAGCCCGGCCCCTCGCCCGTGCCGCCGTCGGGGGTGAATCCGCCCAGATAGGTGGGCAGGAAGCGTGCCGCCAGTGCCAGCAGCCGCGCCAGCCGTCCCGCGTCTTCCTCGACCGCCAGCGCCGCGCCGACCACCCCCTGGTGGCAGACCGCGTTCCAGTTGTTGGTGAGCGTGGTCCACCAATTCTCTTCGGGATGCTCGAGATAGTTGTCGAAGACGTCCCGCCGCAGCCGCGCCGTCATCGCCGTGCTCAGCTCGGCCGGCAGCGCCTCGCCAAAAAGCGTGAGCATCTCCCCCATCAGGTTTGCCGTCTCCGCCGCGAAGAGGTCCAGCCGCCTGGGGTCTTGGCCGGTGGGGTTCGCCACATGCGCCGGCAACGCCCAGGAAACCTCGGCGAAGACCGCCCGCAGCTTGGCGACGGTTGATTCCAGCCAGCGCCCCCGCGCGGCGGCGTCCGTTTCCAGCAGGGCGCAGATGGCCGCCCGTCCCAGCCGCCGGCGCCGTTCGAAATAGAGGTGCTCGAAGTTCAGCCGGTTCCCGGTCCGGGCGAAGTCCGCGTACAGCGCAGCGGTCAATTCCGGCAGCGGTTCCGCCAGCTCCTGGCCGGCCAGCCGCTTCAGTTCTTCAATCCACCCCTGCGCCAGCGGCCGGCGCGCCGCCTTTTCCCAGGCCGGATCGCCCAGCGGCGGCAGCAGGGGCCGCCCCCGCGTCGAAGCCAAAACCCGTTCGATTGCCGGCGGATCCAGTGGGGTGCGGAGGATGTTTTGGGGCATGGCCGGTCTCGTTGAAGGATGCAATCCGGACGGTGCGTGCGCGCCCCGGCCGCGGAATCGCAACTATATCCAGCCGGATCGGCGGTTCAACAGCGGCCGCCCCGCTGGGCGGGGCGCTCAGGCGTAGCGGCCCCAGCGCTGGATGGCGGCCATGATCAGCCGCATCCCGGCCAGGCGCGAGCCGTTGTTGATGCTGCCGGCGGTGGCGAACTGCAGGCCGCGCGTCTCCCGCGCCATCTCGAAGTCGCGCAGGAATTCGGCGACGATGTTGGCCTCCTCATGGCGGCTGAAGGTGAACGGCGCGAGCTGGCCGTGGATCACGGCCTGGGGCAGGTGTCCGCGGATTTCGCGCACGGTGAGGGTCGGTCCGAAGTTGACGCCGGTCAGCCCGAGCTTGCCGAGCAGCGGCAGCAGATGCCCCATGGCGGAGTCGGAATGCTGGTAGCGGCTGTCGCCGGGCGCCGGGCTGTAGCGGTCGAACATCGCCTTGAGGATCGGCCAGCCGAAGAACTCGTACATCTCGGCGGAGAGCAGGCAGCAGTTGTCGTCGGCGAAGCCGAAGCCGTGCGGCGCGGTTGCCGGGGTGAAGCCGGCCTCCTCGTCCAGGATCCGGGCGCGCTCGAGCATGGCCCGCAGGATGAGGTCGCGGTAGCGCGCCGCCAGCTCCGGGTTGTCCAGGATCAGGAAGATCAGCTTCTCGACGCCGAAGATGGACATGGCGAAGGTGACCGGCCCGCGCTGCCCGCGGTAGAGGGGCGCCGTGCCGCCGGCCGCGAGGACGCGCCGCTTGGCTTCGTCCCAGCCCGGGGGCAGGATGAACTCGCGCAGCTTTTCCAGGCGCGTTTCCACCCGGTCCAGCAGCCGCGCCAGGTCGTCTTCGCTCTCCGCCGCGGAGTGGAGCCAGTAGGACCAGCTTTCCTCGTGCCAGGTGTTGCGTCCCTCGAAAATCTCGTGCAATTCCTTCACCGGCGGCAGCTTGTGCGCGGGATTGGCCATCGTCTCCGGCAGGATCCGCCGGCCGACGATCTTCGCCGCCAGGTCGTTGTAGCGCCGGCACAGGCCGAGGCGGTAGGCTTCATCATGGATGAGCTTCCCCCACTGCTCCGGCTCGCCCAGCTCGGCAAACACGCACTCGTGCGACATCATCACCCCCAGCGGCACCTGCGGGCAATCGGCGGCGAAGGGGTCCTTCTTTGCCTGGGCGTCATCCGCCCAGAAGCGTTCCAGGTCCACTGGCGCCAAGCCGTCCGGCGCCGCGTGCGCCTCCGCGACCAGTTGCCGGGCGAGGGCCAGATGCTGTTCCGTGGGCTGTAGGCTCATGGCTGATGGAACTCCTTGCTGGTTGAAACTTCCAGGATTATACTGATGTTTTCATCAGATTGCCAGCCACCAAAAACAAGATTGCTTGCACAAAAATGATATGCCTGAGGCGATTCGTGGCCGCCGCCGCGGCGGGCGAACGGCTCCCGGCGCTGGCGCTCCCGACGGCCAGGGGCGGCTGGGGCGCCCTGCATCTCTTGCACGCGACGCTCGGGGAGCGGCGGTGCGCCCTGAGCGCCCGGAAAACGGCGCCCGCCCTGCACCAACACGACGTCTTCCACGTCGTCCTGTTCACGGCCGGCGACAACCAGTTCCTGCTCGCCGGCCGGGCGGTGGCCAGCCGGCCGGGCACCCTGGCCCTGGTGCCGCCAGGGATGCCGCACGACTTCGGGCCCCTGCTCCCGGGGGAGAGCTGCTATTCCGAGCTCACCTTCCACCTGTCCGCGCCGGCCGGGGCCACCGGCCTGGGCTTTGCCGGCTTGCTGGCGGCCCTGGCCGGGCAGCCCGAACCCGCCGCCGAGCTGGCGCCGGTGGCCGACCTCGCCGCGCCGGCCCTGCGGGAAGGGCTGGGGCGGCTCACGGAACTGGTGGCGGCCCTGGCCGAACCCGCCGCGCCGGAGCGGCTGCTGCGGGTGCAGCTCGCCTTTCTCCGGCTGGCCCAGTTCCTGCTCCGGGAGCGGGGGCTGGCGGGGCCGGGGCCGGGGCCGGGGCGGACCGCCGCCGATCCCGTGGTCCAAATCCAGGATTTCCTGGAGCGCCATTTCGCCGAGCCGCTCTCCGTGGCCGGCCTGGCCGCCCGGGCCAACCTCTCCGCCGGCCATCTCCAGCGGGAGTTCAAGCGGCGGACGGGGCTGACGCTGATCCAGCACCTGCACCGGACGCGGATCCATGCCGCCCGCAACCTCCTGCGCTCCACCTCCCTCAGCGCCAAGGAGATCGCCGGCCAGGTCGGCTTCCAGTCAGCGGCCTATTTCAGCCGCCTCTTCCGCCGCCACACCGGGCTGGCCCCCGCGGCCGCCCGGGCCGCCGCGGGAGCGGTTGCCGGCTTCACGCCAGGCCGGTCTCCCGGAGGAACGCCTCGTCGAGGAAGCGCTCCCGCCACGGCAGGCCGCGGGCACCGATCTCCGCCATGAACGGGTCGGGGTCGAGCTGTTCGACGTTGAAGACGCCGGCGCCCTTCCAGACGCCGGTGGCCATCAGTTTCGCCCCCTGCACCGCCGGCACGCCGGTGGTGTAGGCGACCGCCTGGCTCTGGACCTCCCGGTAGCAGGCCTGGTGGTCGCAGATGTTGTAGATGTAGTAGACGCGCCTTTGCCCGGCCTTGACGCCGGTGACGATGCAGCCGATGTTGGTCTTCCCCTTGGTGCGCGGCCCGAGGCTGGCGGGGTCCGGCAGCAGCGCCTTGAGGAACTGGAGCGGCACGATCTTCTGCCCCTGGAAGTCCACCGGATCAATCCTGGTCATGCCGACGTTCATCAGGCAGCGCAGGTGCGTCAGGTAGCTCTCGCCGAAGGTCATCCAGAAGCGCATGCGCCGGCAGGACGGGTAGTGCCTGGCCAGCGACTCCAGCTCCTCGTGGTAGAGCAGGTACATCTCCTTCGGCCCGACTTCGGCGAAGTCGAAGCGGCGCTTGACCGCCATCGGCTCGGTCTCGATCCACTGCCCGTTTTCCCAGTAGCGCCCCTTGGCGCTGACCTCGCGGATGTTGATCTCCGGGTTGAAGTTGGTGGCGAAGGGGTAGCCGTGGTCGCCGCCGTTGCAGTCGAGGATGTCGAGGGTGTGGATTTCGTCGAAGTGGTGCTTGGCGGCGTAGGCGGTGTAGGTGTTGGTCTGGCCGGGGTCGAAGCCGCAGCCGAGCAGGGCCATGAGCCCCTTTTCCCGGAAGCGTTCCTGGTAGGCCCACTGCCACTTGTACTCGAACTTGGCGGTGTCGAGCGGCTCGTAGTTGGCGGTGTCCAGGTAATGCACGCCGGTCTCCAGGCAGGCATCCATGAGATGCAGGTCCTGGTAGGGCAGGGCGATGTTCATCACCAGGTCGGGCTTGAAGGAGCGGATCAGCGCCGCGGTTTCGGCGCCATTGTCCGCGTCTACCTGCGCGGTCTGGATCGGGCGCTTGAGCTGCTTCGCGATGGCCTCGCACTTGCTCCGGGTGCGGCTGGCCAGGAGGATGTCGGTGAACACCGGCTCTTGCGCGCACTTGTGGGCCACCACGCCGCCGACGGCGCCCGCGCCAATGATCAGGACTCGTGCCATAGTTTCATCTCCTTGCGCTTTGCCATGCCTGCCGGCCTTCTGGGCGAAAACATAATCCGGAAATCCCGCCTTTCCGCCGCGGTTTCAAAATCAACCGCTGACCAACGCGAACTTTCCCCGAAAGGAATCCGGTTTGCTCTCACGCGGGGAGCGGTGAACCGCGGAGCGGGGACGCCCCGCCCACTGTTTTGGGCACCCCCAGAAAGTGGTGGCGCCGTCCCCGGCGCCCGTCCCCGCCGTCGGCAGGCCATCCGCCTCCCCCTACCCGGTCAGGAACTGCCGGCGGTACGCGACCGGCGTCAGCCCGGTGATGCGCTTGAACATGGCGTTGAACTGCTGCACGTATTGGAACCCGGCGCGCGCGGCGACTTCCGCCGTCGGCGCATCGCAATTGACCAGGACCTGCTTGGCGCGGGCGATGCGGGCGACGCCGATCTGTTCGCCGATGGAGCGGTCGAGGCTTGCCCGGAACCGGCGTTCCAGCAGGTGCCGCGCCGCCAGCGTCCCGATCTTGGCGCTGTCCGCCAGGACGCTCGTGGCGAAGGGCGGGCTGGGCAAGTGATCCGAGGTGTTGACGACCGGCCGAGGCAACCGCGACAATTGGCGGCGCATTCCCTCTTGCCAGGCTTCGGCAATCACGCCGTCGCCGTCCCAGGTCGCCAGGTCCTGGATCGGGGCGGCAACCCGGCTCGGCTCCCTCTGGACCTGCCAGGGGCTGTGCCGCGCCCGCAGGAATTGGCTGATCCCGGCCAAAGTCCCGCGCCCGTAGGCCCCCTGCATGTCCTCGAAAATTGGGAGTTTGCCTGAGCTTCGGGGCGGCGGTGCCGCTCTTCGTCGGCGAATCCACCGGCCCGGCGACGGGCGCCGGGGTGGTGGTGGCGCGCCGGGGGAACGCCTTGGCGGCGAACACGCCCGCCAAACTGCCATGAGTCCCATGGGGCCGATCCGACCTGTTGTTTTTGATCCCTGGTTCCGGCAACCCAAAAAAGGAACACAGGCATCCCATGGGCCTTCTTCCCATAGTGATCGGAATCGGAATCGGGATCGAAATCGCGATCGGGCGGGCGTGACCTGTCCCGTAAGGACAGGCGGACAATAGGCAGGGGCGGCGCCCCGGCTTCAGGTTGTTGCCAATGGTTCGCGTGCCGTAGGTACGCGGGGGATCTGCCGTCCAGGCATTCGAAAATCGGAAATCCGGATGTTGACGATCTCCCGGCGTACCGATGGCACGCCAAAACGGGGG
>JBAZOO010000028.1:0-51333 GCA_041648735.1 Lentisphaeria bacterium | reverse complement strand
CCAGGCGGGGATCTGCCGGCCAGGGACCTGCCGGCCAGCCAAAAAATTCGCCGGGCGGTAGATGGTGCCTGAAGGAAGAGCCAGGGTGGCACCGGAGACGGTGCCACCCACTTCCGCCACCGTCATGAGTCCCATGAGTCCCATGAGACCAATGACCGATCCCAAGGGCCGCCCTTATGAGCTTAGGGACAGGAGAAAAACGCCCACCAACCCGAGCCGAACAGCCCACGCTGAAGCGTGAACTCCAACCCGAGCCGCCCCCGCTGGAGTTCACACTTTAGTGTGGGACCTGCCGTCCAGGCATCCCTTTAGCCCACGAAACACACGAAAAAAACAAAGCTTTCGTGCTGTTTCGTGTGTTTCGTGGGGAAAAGGCTGGTAATGACGACAACGACGACGACAACGATTGCGAGATGAAAAGGCTGAGCATGAAAACGGTGAAACGCTTTCTGGCCACCGTCCCCGCCGCGCTGTCCCTCGCCTTTGCGGCGGCGGCTTCCGCGGCGGCGAATCCGAATCCGGCCCCGGCCGGCGGCGAAATCGCCGGGGTGTTCGGCATCGGCGGCTGCAACTTCCGGACGCGCGAGCACAATTATGAGACCTGGATTCCGCAGATGGCGGCCATCGGCATCAACACGGTCCGCGGCCTCGGCGGCACCGGCTGGACGGGGGAGGCGGAGCGCAATTACGCGAATGTGGATTGGCAGGCGGAGTATCTGGCCCGGCACGGCATCAGCTTCGGGGGCGGCTTCTACAATTATCGCCAGGGCAAGGGCAAGTACGGGCTGCCCATGGACGACCTGCCGGGCTGGGCGGCCGACGTGACGCGGCTCACCGCGCACTTCAAGGGCAAGATCAAGTACTGGGAAATCTGGAACGAGCCGCCCAACGGCACCGCCCCGGGCCAGACGGCCGCGGACTACGCCAGGTTCGCCATCGCCACCTATGACGCCGCCAAGAAGGGCGATCCCGACTGCCTGGTCGGCATCGCGGCCAAGTCGGCGGCGATCAACTACATTGATCAGGCCCTGGCGGCCGGGGCGGCGGGGCACTTCGACTACATCACCCTGCATCCCTACGAGACGGCCGGCTGCATCATGGACCACCCCGGCACGGAGCCGGTCTACCTCCAGATCGTGCCGACGGTGCGCAAAATGCTGGCGGCGCGGGATCCGGCCAAGGTCAACTGCCCGGTCATCTTCACCGAACTCGGCTATGCCGCCGGCGGCCAGTACAACAAGGGCGGGCCGGACACCCAGGCCTACGCCGTGGTCAAGTACTACACCCTGGCCATTGTCCAGGGGGTCGCCTGCCTCCAATGGTTCGAGGGGATGGATGGCGACAGCGGCCCGATGGGGCTGATGGACGCCCGGGGCAAGCCGCGGCCGGCCTACACGGCGATGGCCCAGATGATCAAGCACTTCAGCCAGAAACCCCAGTACCTCGGCTGGGTGCTGCTCAACGGCAAGCACTACGGCTTTGTCTTCCAGGGCGCCAAGGGCACGGTGCTGGCCGCCTGGGCGGCGGGCAAGGAAGCCGACCGCGTGGATTTCGGCCAGCCGGTCAAGATCGTGGATCCACTCACCGGCAACGTGAGCGAAGCCAAGACCTGCGAATTGACCCTCGCCCCGATCCTGGTGGACGGCGTGCCCGAGGCGCTGCTGCGGACGGCCAGGGCGAACCGGAACCAGCCGATCCCCTGGGGCGGCGACTACAGCAACGCCAAGTCCGTCTCCATCACCTTTGGCGAGAAGAACGTCGAGAAGGGGTTGCACACCCAGTCGGCGGCGTCGGTCGCCGCGGCGGTGGTCGGCTACGGCGGCGGGGCGCGCGTGGGCAATGTCCCCGGCGGCAACATCTTCCTGGTCGATCCGAACTTCCTCTCCTATGACGCGACCCCCATCGAGATCAGCATTGTCTGCCACCGGGGGCCTGACAACAAACCCGCCAAGATTGGCATCGAGTACGAATCCACGAGCGGCTACAAGAAGCTGCCCGCGTACGAGATTCCCGAAAGCGCGGAATGGAGCACGGCGAAATGGAAAATCACGGACGCGCAGTTCGTCAGCATGTGGGCGTACAACTTCAGCATCAGCCCCGGCAAGTACTACATCCAGAGCGTGACCGTGACCCGGCTGGACCGCAAGTAGTGAGCTTAGGGACAGGAGAAAAACGCCCCCGCTGGAGTTCACACTTTAGTGTGGGACCTGCCGTCCCGGCGATCCCTTTAGCCCACGAAAAACTCCGACCCTTTTTTAGCCCACGAAACACACGAAACAACACGAATCAAACCGCTAAACCGATTTTACAACAAATTAAAACCCATAAAACCTTCCAATTGTCGCTAAAAATCTAAAAATTAAATTTTTCGTGTAGTTTCGTGTGTTTCGTGGGCTATAACATTTGTGGGGATTTGTGAAGATTTGTGGGGAAAATTGGCGTGGTGAAATTATGAAACGCAAGACCCCATTCACGCTGATCGAGCTGCTGGTGGTGATCGCGATCATCGCCATCCTGGCGGCGCTGCTGCTGCCGGCCTTGCAGCGGGCCAAGGAAGCCGCCAAGACGGCCTTCTGCCTGGGCAACCAGCGGCAGTGCGGGATGGCGATGCTGGCCTATGCGGGCGATTTTGACGGCGTGATCGCCATGGGTGGCAACCTGGGATCGAACCAGGGCTATTATCCGTGGCAAGACTTTCCCTGGCTGAATTTCCTCAATGCCCAGAAGTATCAAGGGCTCCAGTTTTCGGGCTTCGAGTACCTGCCCGTGCGCACGGCGGCCTGGCATTGTCCGAAGAACGGGAAGCAAGGCACGGGCGCGTGGTGGGGTTGGAGCACTTTCATCACCCCTGACGGCGATAACGCGGGTTCCTACGCCGCCCTCCAACCGCGCTACTGGCCGTACTACCCGGCCACGTGGGGCGGGCTCGACTCCAGTCCCTGGCAGGCCAGCGACATTTGGGCGGCGTGGGATCCCACCGTTCCAGGCAATCAGTGGGAAACGGGAAGCTTCCGGGGCGTCCGCCTGGCGGGGGTGCAGCAGTCGCGCGACTACGTGGTCCTGATCGACAGCGCCATCCGCGATGGCGGCTGGGGCCCCCTCGGGTACAAGGAGCCGGTGGGGAATTACGAAACTGGGACCGGGGGCGGCTGCGGCACGGGCGGCGGCCAGAGGGGAGCGGTGTGGCTGCCCCATCCCGGCAACCGCGCCAATGCCTGGTTCGCCGACGGCCATGCCGAGAGCTGCGACCGCCCACGGCTGCGCGGCGTGGCGAATTTCAACCCGGACGGCGCCTGGACTTCCGGCACCTACCACGGCATCAGCCAGTGGTGGGACAACGATGGCCTGCCCCTGCACTGACCGTGAAATCAAGCCTCCCCGCCCCAAGGGTCGGGACATCCAACAGCCCAAGTCCCTTCAACTGTCGAAAGTTGGTGCCATTTTGAACCCTGACTTGTGCCAAACTCCGGGGAATTTCCATCTCCCGTGGGTGGCTGTACGAAAAGGGGCGGGGGCGGCGCAATATGTGAGCTTAGGGACAGGAGAAAAACGCCCCCCCGCATGATCCCTCCACGCAAGACCGGATGGGAGCCTGATCGGGAAAGAGGCCGCGGAAACCGGTTTTGGCCGGATCACGCGGAAGTGGCGCATAGAGGAGCCAACAGATGACATTCCCCTCCCGCCGCCCCGCCGCGGGCGACCGCTGTTTCCAAAACGCGACGATTGAAACGGTGCTCGCCGAGACGAAGGCCCGCATCCGTGATGCCGAACTGGCCTGGCTGTTCGGGAACTGCTTCCCGAACACGCTTGACACGACCGTGCGGCATGGCGTCCGCGACGGCCGGCCCGACACCTTTGTGATCACCGGCGACATCCCGGCCATGTGGCTGCGGGATTCCACGGCCCAGGTCTGGCCCTATGTCCGCTACGCCGGCCAGGATCCCGCCCTGCGCGACCTCCTGCTCGGGGTGATCCACCGCCAGGCCGCCAGCGTCCGCCTCGATCCCTATGCCAACGCCTTCAACCCGGGGCCGACCGGCAGCCACTGGGCCAGCGACCGCACCGAAATGCGGCCGGAACTGCACGAGCGCAAATGGGAGCTTGATTCGCTCTGCTACGTCCTCCGCCTGGCCCACGGCTATTGGCAGGCCACCGGCGACACCGGTTTCATGGATGCCGCCTGGCTCGAAGCCGCGGGGTGCATCCTCGCGACCTTCCGGCAGCAGCAGCGCTTCGCCGGGGCCGGCCCCTACCGTTTCCAGCGGCTGACGGAACAGGCCAGCGACACCCTCCCGCTCGGCGGCGCCGGCTATCCGGTCAACCCCTGCGGCCTCATCGCTTCCGCCTTCCGCCCCTCCGACGACGCCTGCCTCCTGCACTTCCTGATTCCCGCGAACTTCTTCGCCGTCACGGCGCTGCGGCAGTTGGCCGCGCTGCTCGACGCCGCGGGCACCGGCGCGGAGCTGGCCCGCGACGCCCGCGCCCTGGCCACCCAAGTCGAGACGGAGCTGGCCGCCCACGCCGTCGTCCCGCATCCGCGGCACGGGGCGATCTGGGCCTACGAGGCGGACGGGTTCGGCAGCCATCTGCTGATGGACGACGCCAACGCGCCGAGCCTCCTCTCCCTCCCTTACCTCGGCTGCTGCCCGGCGGACGCCGCCATCTACCGCCGCACCCGGGCATTCGTGCTGGGGCCGGACAATCCCTTCTTCTTCAAGGGCGCCCATGGCGAAGGCGTCGGCGGGCCGCACGTCGGGATGGGCATGGCCTGGCCCATGAGCGTCGTGATGCGCGCCCTGACCAGCCGCGACGAGGCGGAAATCGCCGCCTGCCTCGCGCAACTGAAGCACACCCATGCCGGAACCGGTTTCATGCATGAGGCGTTCGACGTGGCCGAGCCCGCGCGCTTCACGCGCCCGTGGTTCGCCTGGGCCAACACGCTTTTCGGCGAACTGATCGTGACGCTGGCCGAAACGGCGCCGGACCTTCTGGCGCGGGAATACTGATGTACGAAAAGTGGCGGGGCCACCGCAATGTAGGGATGCGTGGGCCGCATGCACCTGGAGCGTCAAGGACGGCGACCTTGGCGGCGGCTGGAGTTCCAATTTCCGCGCGGCCACCGGCGGCCAGCCCCCAACTTCGACAGCACGACGGACGGATGAGGAAGAAATGGCAACGAACATGAAGAAACTGACATTCCATTTGATCGGCAACGCCCACCTGGATCCGGTCTGGCTCTGGGACTGGCGCGAGGGGATGAACGAGGGAATGATCACCTGCCGGACGATCCTGGATCTGATGGACGAGTTCGAGGAGCTGACCTTCGTCCGCGGCGAGGCGGCGGTCTACCAGCACATCGAGGCGCACGACCCCAAGACCTTCCGGCGGATTGAGAAGCAGGTCGCGGCCGGCCGCTGGGACGTGGTCGGCGGGACGCTGATCCAGCCGGACACCAACCTGCCGGCGGCGGAGACGTTCGCCCGCCACTTTGCCCGCGGCCAGAACTATTTCCTCTCGCGCTTCGGCAAGGCGGCGCGCGTCGCCTGGGCGGCGGATTCCTTCGGCCACTGCGCGGGGCTGGCGGAGGTGATGGCGGCGGCGGGGATCGAGGGCTTCGCCTTCACGCGGCCGATGGCCGATGTCCTGACGCTGGCGAAGCCGGCCTTCTGGTGGGAAGGGCCGGGGGGCGCCCGCATCCTGGGCTACCGGCCGCCGGTGGGGTGGTACGGGACCGACCGGGACGACATCCGGAAGCGGCTTGACGAGTCGCTGGCGGCGGCCGGGAAATGCGACCTGGAAAACGTCGGCATCTTCTACGGCATGGGCAACCACGGCGGCGGCCCCTGCCGCCAGCAGTTGCGGGAGATCCGGCAGTGGGCCGCCGAGCATCCCGAGGTCGAGGTCGTCCATTCCGGCCTGCACCAGCTCATCGCCGCGCTGCGGGCGGAAGGCAAGGAGCTGCCGACGCACCGGGGCGAGATGAACTTCACCCTGCGCGGCTGCTACGCCTCCGCCGCCCACTTCAAGTTTGCCTACCGCAAGACCGAAGCCGCCCTTGCCAGCGCCGAACGCACCGAGAGCATGATCCGCGGCGCGCTGCGGCAGCCGGTGGCCGACCTCGGCGCGGCCTGGGACGCCGTGCTGTTCAACTCCTTCCACGACATCCTGCCGGGGTCGAGCATTGAACGCGCCTACGACGACCAGCTTGCGTGGCTCGGCGGCACCCTGCACCAGGCGCAGCGCACCGAGCTGGCGGCGCTGAACGCGCTGGCCCAGCGGCTGGACACGCGGGTCGCCAAGCCGGCCGGCGACTATCCGGCGGCGAACGTGATGCTGGCCTGGAATCCGCAGCCGTGGCCGTTCCGCGGCCACCTCGAGTTGGAGGCGAACCTGGACTACCGGAACCTCGCGCAATACAAGGGGCGGCCGGAGGCCGTGCCGCTGCGCGTGCTCGACGCCGCGGGGCGGGCGCTGCCGTTCCAGCGCGTGCCGGTGGAGAACCTGTTTGAGTCGGCGGAGTGGTTCTGGCGCCAGCGCGTGGTCGTGCCGGTGGAATTGCCGGCATTCGGCTGGAACGTGTTCGAGTATGGCTGGGTCGAGGGGGCGGCGGCACTGGCGGCGGCGCCCGGCGGCGCGGCGGCCCCGGCGCCCGGCACGATTGCCAACGACAACTACCGGGTGCAGGCCAAGCTGGGCGCCGCCGGGGTCGCGATTTCCCGCAACGGCAAGAAGCTGTTCGCCGGCGACGGGCTGGCCGCGATTGTGGTCGAGGACAAGGGCGGTGCCTGGGGCTCGGATGCGGAAGAGTCCCAGAGCCTGTCCACGGTCTTGGAGCGCTGGCGGGTCACGCAGGTCGAGACCATCGAACGCGGGCCGGAGCGGGCCGCGCTCTGGGTGCAGTTGGCCGGCGAACGCTCCCGGATCGAGCTGACCTTCCAGTTGTGCCGCGGGCGCGACGCCGTGGATGTCACCGCCCGCGTCTTGTGGAACGAGCGCCAGGCGCGGCTGAAGCTCGTCATGCCAGTGGGGGCGACCGAGGCGGAGTTCGAGACGCCGGCGGCGCGCGTCTGCCGGAAGCCGTGCGGCGAAGTCCCCGGCGGCCGCTGGGTGCGGGTCACCGGGAAAGCCGGCAAATTCGGCTTTGCCAGCGACGCGCTCTACGGCTTCGACTGCTTTGCCGGCGAGTTCCGCGCCACGGTGGCGCGGGCCGCCGGCTACACCCAGGGCCGCCCCACGGACTTCCCGGCCTGGCGGCCGGCGATGGACAACGGGGAGCTGAAGTTCCGCTTCCTGCTCAATCCGGGCAACGCCGAGCTGCCGGCGCTGGCGCAATGGCTGGAGCAGCCGCCGGTCAGCCTCGTGGTGCCGGCCAAGGCGGGGAAGCTGCCGCGCTCCGGCTCCTTGGCGGCCTTGAGCCCGGCGACGTTGCAACTCTTGGCGCTGAAGCGGGCGGAGGACGGCCGCGGCCTGGTGCTGCGGGTGCTGGAGACCGCCGGCCAGGAGTGCCCGGCCACGCTGGAGTGGCTGGGGCAGAAGCTCGACCTGGGCGGCGTCGCCGCCAACCGCATCGCCACCTGGCGGCTGCGGCGGAAGGGCAGCGCCTGGGAGGCGGTGCGCAGCTCGATCCTTGAGGATTAATCCCTGTTCAACAGCAAATCCTGACCGGCTCCAACCGCCCGGCCGCCCCCAAGGGCCGGCGGGTCGGGGCGGGGCCCAAGGGCAGCAACGGCGAGGCAGACGTGAGCAGTTCAGAAACCCAGAGCGGCGCGGAGGTGTTCCGGCGGATCCAGGCAACCCGGCAGGCCATCCTGCGGGAAGTGCGGAAGGTGATTGTCGGCGAGGAGGAGGCGGTTGACCAAGTGCTGACCGCCCTCTTCGCCGGCGGCCACTGCCTGATCCAGGGCCCGCCGGCCACCGCCAAGACCGCGCTCATCGCCACCCTGGCCCAAGTGGTGGACTTGCAGTTCAAGCGCATCCAGTTCGCCCCGGACCTGATGCCGGCCGACATCAGCGGCACGGAAATCCTGGAGGAGGACCAGAAGAGCGGCCGGCGGATCATCAAGTTCGTCAAGGGGCCGGTGTTCGCCAACATCCTGATGGCCGACGAGATCAACCGCACCCCGCCGAAGACGCAGGCGGCGCTGCTGGAAGTCATGCAGGAGAAACAGGTGACGATCGGCGGCCAGTCCCATCCCCTGCCCAAGCCCTTCTACGTGCTGGCGACGCAGAACTCGATGGAGCAGGAGGGCACCTATCCCCTGCCCGAGGCGCAGCAGGACCGCTTCATGCTCTCGATCCTCATGGAGTACCTGCCGGTGGCTGACGAGATCACGGTGGTCCGCCGAACCACGGGCATCCAGAAATCGGAGCTGCAGCGGGTCATCGGCGGCGCGGACCTGCTGGAGTTCGTCCAGGCGGTGCGCCAGGTCGAACTGCCGCCGCGGCTCGGCCAGTACATCGTTGATTTGGTGGCGGCAAGCCGGCCGACCTTGGCCAACGCCCTCCCGTTCATCAAGGAATACGTGGCCTGGGGCGCCGGGCTGCGCGCCAGCCAGAACATCACCCTGGCGGCCAAGTCGCTGGCGGCGCAGGATGGGCGGGAGACGATCGCGATCGGCGACGTGAAGAAGTCAATCCACCCGGTCATGCGGCACCGGATCGGCCTCTCCTTCCGCGCCGAAGTGGACAAGGTGAGCGTCGACCAGGTGATCGAAAAACTGCTGGCCCATGTCCCCGCGCCGGCGGCGTGACCCCCTTCCCGTCTCCACCCCGTCACGAAGAACGCGAAGCTTCGAAGAGGATTTCTTATGGCTGAAGAAACCGCAACTCCGTCCGGCGCCCTCTCCATCGGCCAGATCGGGCAGTACCGCGAGCGGCTGCTGGGCGAGATTGGCAAGGTGATCGTCGGGCAGAAGGAAGTGGTGGAGAACGTCATCACCTCCTTCTTCGCCGGCGGCCACTGCCTGATCACCGGCGTGCCGGGGCTGGCCAAGACGCTGCTGATCTCGAGCCTGGGCAAGGCGATGGATCTCAAGTTCACCCGCGTCCAGTTCACGCCGGACCTGATGCCTTCCGACCTGACGGGCACCGAGGTGCTGGAGGAGGACCTCGCCACCGGCGCCCGCAACATGCGCTTCCGCCCCGGGCCGCTCTTCACCCAAATCCTCCTGGCCGACGAGATCAACCGCACCCCGCCGAAGACCCAGGGGGCGCTGCTGGAGGCGATGGAGGAGCGGCAGGTGACGGTCAGCGGCCAGACTTACCAACTGCCGGCGCCCTTTTTCGTCCTGGCCACCCAGAACCCGGTGGAGCAGGAAGGCACCTATCCCCTGCCGCCCGTGCAGCAGGACCGCTTCATGTTCAGCCTAGTCATTGACTACCTCCCCCGCGACGAGGAGGTCCAGGTCGTCAACTCCACCACCGGCGTCTCCGTGGGCGACATCCAGAAGGTGCTGGGCGGCGCCGAACTGCTGGCCTGCCAGGAACTGGTGCGCGCCACGCCGGTGGCGGAGCCGATCCTGCGCTACGCCGTCTCCCTGGTCGCCGCCAGCCGGCCGCGGCAGGCGAACCCGCCGGATTTTGTCCGCGACTATGTCGCCTGGGGCTCCTCCATCCGCGGCTCGCACTACCTGATCCTGGCGGCCAAGGCCCGCGCCGTGCTCGCCGGCCGCCACCACGTCTCGCTCCAGGACGTGCAGGCGGGGGCGCTGCCGGTGCTGCGCAACCGGATCATCACCAATTTCCGCGCCGCCTCCGAAGGCGTGAATGCCGACGTGATCGTCGCCAAGCTGCTCAAGGCCGTGCCGGCGCCCGCGTCCGGCCTCTAATCCCCCGAGGTCCACCCATGGCCGGCAGCCATTACCTCAGCACCGAAGTCCTCGCCCGGGTCAGCAACATGCAGTTGCTGGCCAAGGCGATCGTCGAGGGCTTCCTCCTCGGGCTGCACCGCAGCCCCTTCCACGGCTCCTCCGTCGAGTTCTCCGAGTACCGCCAATACACCGCCGGGGAGGAGATCAAGCACATTGACTGGAAGGTCTACGCCAAGACCGACCGCTACTACATCAAGCGCTTCGAGGCGGAGACCAACCTGGCCTGCCACATCCTGCTGGACGCCTCCGCCTCGATGAGCTACAAGTCCCGCGCGGACGGCCTCTCCAAGCTCCAATACGGCGCCTCCCTGGCGGCCTGCCTCGCCTATTTCATGATCGGCCAGCGCGACGCCACCGGCCTCACCATCTTCGACAACCAAATCCGCGCCGCCCTGCCGCCGCGCCTCGGCCCCACCCATCTCCAGCGCGTCCTGACCGAGCTGGACGGGCTCAAGCCCGGCGGCGACACCGACCTCGCCGGCCCCATGAACGCCATGGCCGAGGGACTCAAGCGCCGCGGCCTGGTCATCATCATCTCCGACCTCCTGGCCAATGTCGAAGGGCTGCGCACCGCCCTCTCCCGCTTCCGCTTCCAGGGGCATGACCTGATCGTCTTCCACATCCTGGACGACGCCGAGCTGACCTTCCCCTTCGACGCCCTGACCGAATTCACCGACCTCGAAACCGGCCAGGCCACCGTCGTCTCCCCCGCCGGGATGAAGGCCACCTACCTGCGCGAACTGAAGAAATTCCTGGGCGACGTGCAGAAGGCCTGCGCCGACGTGAAGGCGGACTACGGCCTCTTCAACACCCAGTCACCCCTGGAACTCGCCTTGAGCGAATACCTGCACCGACGGAGCCGGCTACACTGATGCACCTGGGAAACCCCCAATTCCTCCTGGGGCTGGCCGGAGTCGCCATCCCCATCCTGGTCTACCTGCTGACCCGCCAGCGCGTGAAGCAGGTGGCCTTCTCGACCCTCCGCTTCTTCGCCGGCGCCGCCACCACCATGGTGCGCCGGAAGAAGGCGCTGGAGCTGCTGCTGCTGGCGCTGCGCGTCGCCGCCTGCGCCCTGCTCGCCGCCGCCTTTGCCCGCCCCTTCTTCGCCGAAAAGGATCCGGTGCTCGCGGGGCGGCTCCAGGCGCCGGCCGCCCGGATAGTCGTCGCCGACCTCTCCGGCTCCATGAACCGCGGCGACCTGCCGGCGAAGCTGCGGCAGGCCCTCCAGGCCGCCCTCCAGGAGCTCCCGGCCGGCGCCGTCGTCGGGCTGGTCGGCTTCGACCAGTCGGTGCGCGTCCTCGCCGCGCCGACCCGCGACCTCGCCGCCGTCCGCGAGGCCGCCAGCACTTTGGCGCCGGGGCAGGGCGGCAGCGACCTCGCCGCCGCCATCCGCAAGGCCGGCGACCTCCTCCGCCAAGTCCAGGCACCCGTCCGCGAAATTGTCTGCCTCTCCGACCTGCATCGCTCCGGCTGGGAACGGTTCCGGGGCGACTGGAGCCTGGAGCCGGGCGTGAAGCTCACCGTCCACCCCCTGGAGCCGGAGAAGGACAGCGGCCTGGCCATCACCGCCGCCGACTCCCCCCAGAGCGTGGTCGCGGAAAACGCGCCCCGGGCCATTTCCGTCCGCGTCGCCAACGCCACCGGCGCGGAGGCCAAGGAAGTGCCCGTGACCCTGACCGTCGCCGGCAAGCTGGTCGAAACCGCCAAGCTCACCGTGCCCGCCCACGGCCAGGCGGCGGTCCGCTTCCGCCACCGCTTCACCGCGGCGGGCGACAATCCCGGCGTGGTCGCCGTGGCCGGCGGCGACGCCCCCCAGCGCCGCTTCCATTTCAACACCCGCCTCATCCCGCGCATTCCCATCCTGATCCTGAGCAACGCCCGCGGCGAGCCTGGCGCCGCGGACGGCATCTTCTTCCTGCGCACCGCCCTGACGCCGTCGGCCGACTCCCCCTTTGTCGCGGAACTCGCCAAGCCCGACGCCGCCGCCGTCCCCAAAATCCGGCCGGCGGCGGTGGTGCTCCTGGCGGACGTCGCCGCCGTCCCCCCCGAACTCAAGGCCGCCCTGGACGAGCTGGCGGCGCGCGGCGGCGGCCTGCTCTTCCTCCCCGGCGCCCAGACCCGCCCCGAAAGCTTCAACGCCACTTTCGCCGGCCTCGCCCCGGCCAAGCTGCGGCGCATCCTCACCGCCGCCGCCGGCCGGCAGGGCAACGCCAAGGCCGTCATCGGCAAGGTTGACTTCGACCATCCGGCCTTCGAACTCTTCCAGCGGCCCCACTACGGCGACTTCTCCACCCTCGCCTTCGACCGCTACTGGGAAGTGACCGATTCCCAGCTCTGCCGCATCCCCGTCCGCCTTGACGACGGCCGGCCACTGCTGCTGGAGAAAAGCCTGGCCGGCGGCGGCAGCGCCATGCTCCTGGCCTGTCCCACCGACTTGGCCTGGGGCAACCTCCCGCTCCGCGCCATCTTCCTCCCCACCCTGCACCAACTCATGCGCCACTTGGCCCTGCGCGGCGAACGGCCGACCGCCTTCCTCGCCGGCCAGACCCTGCCGCCGCCCGCGCCCGGCCAGACCCTCCACGACCCGGACGACAAGCCGCTGCCGACTGCCGCCGGCCAGCCGCCGGTCGCCACCCGCGCCGGCTTCTACTCGCTCGTGGACGCCCAGGGGCAGACCATCTTCCGCTACGCCGTGAACCAGGATCCGGCCGAGGCCGACACCGCGACGGTGGCACCCAAGGAAATCAGCGCCGCCCTCCAGGTGGAAGGGGCGGAAGCCGGCACCCTCCAGGCGGAAAGCCGCCAGCCGGCGGCCACCGGCCTCGGCCCGCGCCGGGAAATCTGGGGCTGGCTGCTCGCCGCGCTCGCCCTGCTGCTGCTCGCCGAACTCTGGGTCGCCAACCGGACGGCGGAACAATGACGGAGAAGTCCATGCCGCAACCGACAGGCGAATTCATCCGGCTCGAACAGCGGCTGGCCCAGGCGCGCCGGGCCTGGAAACGCACTGCCGCCCTTTCCGGACTGGTCGTGGCCGTCAGCGAAGTCCTCGGCATCGTCGCCCTGGCCGTCCTGGCCGACATGCTCTTCGCGCTGGACCGGCCGGGGCGGCTGGTGCTGCTGGCCCTCGTCGGCGCCGCCACCCTCTTCCTGGTCGCCCGCCACATCCTCGCCCCGCTGCTGCGCAAGGTCACGGACGCCCAGCTCGCCCTCTACCTGGAAGAGCACAACCCCGGCTTCGAGGGCGCCCTGATCGCCGCGGTCGAGTTCGGCCCCAGCCAGGAACTCACCCCCCGGCAGGCCCAGATCATCCAGGGCATCATCCACGAGGCTGTCGAACGGGCGGAGCATTTCGACCTGCGCCAGGCGCTGGACCTGGGCCGCTTCCGCAAATACGGCGTCCTGGCCGCTGGCCTGGTCGCGGCCTACCTGATCCTCGGCGCCGTCCTGCCCGAAAGCGTCGGCCGCCACATGGCCCGCGTCGTCGCCCCCTGGAAAACGACGCCGGAGGAAATCGAGGCCCTGTGGCAGGCCGCCGAACTGAAGAAGCCCATCGCCATCACCCTCTCCCGCGCCACCACCAGCCTGCTCCGCGGCAGCGCCTTCGAGCTGGAGGCGACCCTCTCGCGCAAGCCCCAGGCTCCCGTCCAGTTCCATTTCCGCGCCTTCGACCCCAAGGGCAAGGCCGCCACCTGGAAAGAGCTGCCGCTGAAGCCGGTCGAGCGCCTCAACGGCTACCAGTTCGCCCTGCCCGACGTCAACGAGGATCTGGAGTTCTTCGTCGCCACCGGCGAATTCAAGTCGCCCACCCACCGCATCACCGTCTACGACCCGCTGATCCTGCTGAACAGCCGCCTCACCATCCACCCCCCGGCCTACCTCAAGCGCCCGGACGAGACCGTGGCCGAGGCCGCCGCGCCCGACGTCCAGGCCCTGGTTGGCGCCAGCGTGACCGTTGCCCTCGAAACCAACCGCCCCCTGAAGGAGGGGCAGGCCCTGTGGCAGGACGGCACGACCACCGCCTTCACCCCGGATCCGGCCAATCCCCAGGCCGCCCTCATCCGCTTCGAGGTGAAGGCCGACACCGCCTACACCTACACCTTGGTGGACGTGGACGGCCAGCGCCTCCACAGCCCGGGGCCGGTCGCCGTCCGCGCCATCGCCGACAAGCCGCCGACCATCAAGCTCCTCACCCCGGAACCGATGCTGACCACCCATCCCCTGGGCGAAATCGCCTTCACCGCCGAACTCGCCGACGACTTCGGCATCGCCGGCGCCGAGCTGCTCTTCACCCGCGGCCTGGATCCCAAGGCTGGCGAGACCCGCCTGCCCCTCCCCATCGCCAAGGACCAAGGCGAGACCGTCCTCCGGCTGGAGACCCTTGCCCCCACCGTCCAGCCCGGCGACCTCCTCATCTGCTACCTGGAATGCCGCGACCTCAAGGGGCAGAAGGCCGTGACCGACCTCGTGCTGGTCACCGTCGGGCCGTTCGACCCCTGGACCACCTGGGCGCCGCCCCACCTGGGCGCCGGCAGCGCCGAAACCGTCAAGCTCGAAGCCATCCTCAAGGCGGCCTGGACTATCCACGCCCAAAAGGACTACCTCCCGCCCAACGACTTCAACACCCAGGCCGAAGAACTCGCCGCCACCATGCTCGACCCGGAAACCAAAGAACTGCTCCCCTTCGTCCACAACATGGACGAACTCTCCGGCGAGCCGCTCGCCCACGCCCAGAACGCCGTCACCCTGATCGAACGCGGACACAAGGATCTGACGACCCATGCGACGGATCGGGCCATCGGCGATTTCCGCGCCGCCCTCAGCGAACTCGCCCTGGCGGGCCTCCTGGAGGTCAAGCCCCTGGCCGCCGGCGCTGGCGGCAGCAGCGCCGCCGCCAAAAAGCAGGCGCAGATGCAGATGCTCGCCTCAACCGCGGCCACCGCCCCGCCACCTGCCGCCGCCCAGGACCCAGGCGCCGCGCCCCAAGCCTCGATGGCCCAAGCCGAAACGGCGAAGGAGCAGGCGGAGAAAGCCGCCAAACTCATGGACGCCCAGCGCGCCCTGGTCGCCAAGATGAAAGACGCCGCCCAGCCCGGCGCCGGGGTGGCCGCCGGCGCCGCCCAGGCCCCAGGCGCCGCCAAGGGGACGGCAGCCCAGGCCGCGGCCGCCGCCAAGGGTGCCGCCCAGGCCAACGCCGCCGCCCAGAAGGCGCTCGCCGCCCAGGCCAAGGCCATGGCCGACGCCCTGAAGGGAAATGCCGCCAGCGCCAGCAGCGGCGAAAAGATGGCCCAGGCCGCCCGCAACATGTTCGAGTCGGGCGCCGCCCTGGAGAAGCAGGAGCTGGAAAAGGGGACACAGAAGGCCGAGATCGCCCTCCGCGACTTGGCCGCCCTGGTCATCGAACTCAAGGCCGGTTCGCAGGATGAACTCGGCCGCCTGCTCGACAATGCCGAACGCACCGCCCAGCGGCTGATGCGCGAACAGGCGGCGGCCCGGGCCAAGGCCGAGGCGCTGGCCGCGGAATTGCGGGGGCGGGCCCCGGACGCCGTCCAGGAGCGCAGCCTCAAGGCGCTGGCCGCCCAGCAGGCCCGGCTCAACGCCGACATCGCCCCCTTTGCCAAGCTGCTCGGCCAATTGCGGGACGCCGCCGCCGGCGGCCTCATCAAGCCCGAAATGGCCAAGCAACTGGCAGAGGCCAGCTTGCAGATGAACCGCGCCCGCGTGCCGCAAAAAGCCGCCAACGCCGCCATCGAACTGGTGGCCGGCCATCCGGAAAACGCGGCCCCGGAACAGCGGAAGGCCGAAGCCGGCCTGGCCAAGGTGCTGGAGGCCATCCGCGTCGCCAACGACGCCCGCGCCACCGGCTACGAAGCCGAACTCAAGCGCGCCAAGGGGGAGGCCGACCGCATCCAGGAAGCCATCGCCCGGCTCGCCACCGCCCCCGCCGCTGAACGGGCGGCGGCCGCGGCCCAGGCCGTGGACGAAGCCCAGCGCCTGGCCCGCCATCTCAAGCTGCGCGACCTGACCAAGGGCGACCCCGAGGCGGAACAGGACGCCAAGCGGCTGGACGGGCTGATGACCACCCCCGCCACCATCCAGCGGCAGCTCGAAGAGGCGGCGAAGGGCACGGAGTTCGTCCAGCTCACCGCCCGCCTCCAGAACCGGCTGGAGGCCGCCTACCAGGCCATGCTCGCCGCCAAGAACCTCGCCGCCGCCCAGCGCGAAGAATGTCCGCCGCAGTACCGACAACTGGTCAACCAATACTTCGAAGCCCTGTCAACCCCGAAATAACGGCGCGCCCCGACCCCCATGACCTCACGCATCTTCCAATGGCTTTGCAACCAGCCCCCCGAGCTGTTCCTCCAGGGGAAGCTGGAGTTCACCAGCCGCCTCCCGGGCGGGCTGCGCCTGCTGCTCTTCGCCGCCGCCGCCGCCGCCGTCTGGCTCCTCTACCGGCGGGCCGCCGGCCGGCTGCCCCAAGCCACCCGCCGCTGGCTGCTGGGGCTGCGCCTGGCGCTGCTGGCCGTCCTCTTTTTCCTCCTGGGCGCGCCGGTGCTGCGGGTGAAGAAGCCCCAGAAGGAGGGCAGCTTCACCGCCCTCCTCCTGGACAACTCGGCGTCCATGACCATCGAGGACGTGGCCGCCGCCGACCGCACCCTCAGCCGGCTTGACGCCGCCCGCCAGGCGGCCTTCGGCACCGCCCCCGGCGAACCCGCCCTGGTCCGCGCCCTGGGCGAGGGTGGCCAGGTCGTCACCTACCGCTTCGCCGACGCCCCCAGCCGCCTCCAGCGGCCCCAGCAACTGGACGGCCGCGGCCCGGCCACCAACCTCTTCCGCGCCATCCACGACGTTGACGCCGAACTCCAGGCCGCCCCCCTGGCCGCCGTGGTCATGCTCACCGATGGCTGCCGCAATGCCGGCGGCACCACCGCCGACGCCGCCGCCCTGCTCCAGGCCCGGGGCGTCCCCCTCTTCATCCTCGGCCTGGGCAACTCCACGCCGCCGGCCGACCGCGAAGTCGTCCAGCTCCTTGCCCCCAGCCGCGTCCGGCGCAATTCCGCGGTGGAGCTGGACGTCACCCTCCGCCACACCGGCTTCCCCAAGCCGTTCGAGCTGCAGCTCAAGCGCGGCGACACTCTCGTCCTCGCCCGCACCGTCGAACCGCGGCCGGGCAGCGACATCACCCGCCTGCGCATCCCTTTCACCCCCGACCATGAGGGCACCGCCACCTACCGCCTGGAAATCCCGCCCGGCGACGGCGAGAAATACACCCAGAACAACGCCCGCGAATTCGCCCTCGCCATCCAGGACGACCGCCTCCCCGTCCTCTACATCGAAGGCAGCCCGCGGACCGAGTACCGCTACCTCCGCCGCGCCCTCTTCCGCGACCCCGACTTCCGCCTCGTCGGCGTCCTGCGCCTGGCCCCCAACCGCTTCTTCATCCAGGGCGCCAACGCCGGCGAAGAGTTCCTCAAGGATGGCTTCCCCACCACGGCGGAACAGCTCTTCCGCTTCCAGGCGGTCATCCTCGGCGACATCGAGGCCGATGTCTTCACCCCGGCGCAACTGGCGCTGCTCGAACAGTTCGTCAAAAGCCGCGGCGGCGGCCTCCTCATGCTCGGCGGCGTCAACTCCTTCGGCCTCGGGCATTACGCCGGCACCCCCGTCGGCCGGATGCTGCCCGTGGCCATCTCCCCCCAGGATCCGCCCTATTCCGACGAGGAGTTCCCGGCCACGCCCGAGGCGGCGCAGCTCACCCACCCGGTCATGAAGCTGGCCAGCGACCCCCTGGAAAACGCCAGCATCTGGAACGCCGCCCCGCCCCTGCTCGGCATCACCCCGGTCGCCGGGCTCAAACCCGGCGCCAGCCTGCTGCTCAAAAACCCGCGGGGCGGCCGCCCGGTCCTGGCCGTCCAGGACTACGGCGGCGGCCGGGTCGCCGCCTTCACCAGCGGCGGCTCCTGGTTCTGGCGCATGTCCCTGCCGGCCAGCGACGAGTTCCACGAAAAATTCTGGAAGCAGCTCGTCCGCTGGCTGGTGGTCGGCGTCAAGGAACAGTTGACCGTGGACACCGACGCCGAAATCTACGCCCGCCGCGACCCCGTCACGGTCCGCGCCGTCGTCCTCGGCAAGGACCTGACCCCGGTCAATGACGCCAGGGTCCGGGCCGTTGTCTCCGACCCCTTGGGCAACACCCAGGAATTGGTCATGGACTGGATCCTCACCGAAGAGGGCGTCTACCAATGCCGCTACATTCCCGAACTGGAGGGTGCCTACAAGCTCGCGGTCCGGGTCGAAGGCTGGGAAAACGCGCCGCTGGAAAAGGGGTTCCTGGTCAATCCCCCGGTGGCCGAGTTCGCCGACGCCGGGCTGAAGAAGGAAACCCTCCAGCAGATGGCCGCCGCCACCCATGGCAAGTATTTTGACTTCCAGGAGCTGCCCAGCCTGATCCAGGCGGTCAAGGGGCAGGTCCGGCAGGCGGCCACCCAGCGCGCCATCCCCCAGGACTATCCGCTCTGGGACATGCCCCTCCTCTTCCTCGCCGCCCTCGCCCTGATGGGCGCCGAATGGTTCGCCCGCCGCCGGGCCGGCCTGGCCTGATGGCCAAAGGAACAACCGATGAACCGCCACTTCCCCAACCAGCCCCTTGACCTCTTCCTCACTGCCGCCCACCAGAAGATGAGCCGGCGCGACTTCTTCCGCCGCGGCGGCAAGGGGCTGCTCGCCGCCATCCTCGCCGGCGGCCTCCTGCCCCGGCTCCTGACCTCCAGCGCCAACGCCGCCCAGGCAGTCAAGACCGGCCAGTTCATCTTCCCCCGCCTCCAATTCACCGTCTACGACGAGACCACCGACCTCTGGAACATCTCCCCCATCGGCGACGTCAACCTCCGCGCCAAGCTCCAGGAGCTGACCAACATCAACGTCAGCCAGGAACCCAAGGTCGTGCATCTGGGCGACTTCGACGAGATGTGCCGCTACCCCTTCGTCTTCATGACCTCGGAAGGCAGCTTCAAGCTCCCGGAGCAGGAGGAGAAGAACCTCCGCGAATTCCTGGAGCGCGGCGGCTTCGTCCACGCCGACGACTGCGTCTACCGCGGCGAGGACCGCTTCTTCAAATGCTACATTGAAATGATCAACCGCCTCTTCCCGGGCAACCCGATGCGGAAGATCCCCTACGACCACGAAATCTTCCACTGCTACTACGACTTCCCCAACGGCGCCCCCCACCTGCAGGGCGTGCCCCACGGCGCCTACGGCCTCTTCGAGCCCGGCACCGGCCGGCTGATGACGGTCGTCACCCCGGGCGACCTCCATTGCGGCTGGGTCTGCCGCTTCTTCGGCCCCGAGAAGGACCGGCAAGCCATCGAGATGGGCATCAACATCATCATCTACTTCCTGACCCACTGAGAACGGCCATGTCCAAACATCATCTTCTGCTGGTTTTGGCGCTGGCCGCGACCCTGCTGCCGGCGGCCTGGATTCCCGCCGCCGAACCGCCGCCGGCCGCCCCCCGCTGCCGCGCCCTCCTCGTCGGCGGCACCCCCGGCACCCCCATGCATGCCCGCCACTATGCCAACTGGCTGGCGCGCTTCCGCTCGCTCCTCCTGGACCGCGCCGCCCCAGGCGCCGCCCCCGACCTTCTCCTGCTCACCCCCCAGCCGGAAATCCCCGGCCGCACCGGCGCCGCCACCGCCGCCACCCTCCAGGAGGCCATCGCCAGCCTGGCCAAGCGCACCGCCCCCCAAGACCAGTTCATCCTGATCCTCATCGGCCACGGCCAGCCCGACGGCGCCCTGGCCCTGCCGGGGCCGGACCTGCCCCCAGCCCAGCTCGCCGAAGCGCTCAAGCCCATGCCGGCGGAACGGCAGATCATCCTCGATTTCACCTCCTGCTCCGGCGCCGCCATCCCCGCCCTGGCCAAGCCCGGCCGGATCCTCGTCGCCGCCAACGGCGCCAGCGAAACCGCCGACTCCGAGTTCGCCGAATTCCTCCTCCTCACCCTCGAAGGCAAGCTGACCAACACGGCGGATGAGCAGCCCTTCGCCGCCCCGGGCCGCCCCCTGACGCTGCTCACGGCGTTCAACGCCGCCTCCCACGAGTTTGCCCAGTGGATTGCCCGCCAGCGCCTGCCCAAAGGCAGTGACGGCTGGCTCGTCCAGGGCCGCCGCAGCCGCGAAATCTTCCGCCGCCTCTACGGCGCCGCCGACGTCCCGCCGGCCAAACAAATGGCGCCCCCCGACCCGGCGGTTGAGAAGAAGGACGACGTGCTGCTGCCGCTGGTGCCGGAGAACCCGCCGGACGAGGCGGCCTGGGCCGGCCGGCGCCTGCCCAACGGCCACCCCCTGCTGGAGGACACCGGCAAGAGCGACGGCGCCAGCGCCCTCGGCCCCGACGGCTACCAACCCCTGACCGGCGACAAGGACGGCGCCGTCGGCTTCCTGGCCAAACAAACCGGGTTCGGCCAGCCGGCGCCGCCCGCCCCGTGAAGGCCATCCCCATGCATCACCCACTCCCCAACCTGGCACGCGCTCCCCGCCACCGGCCAGCCCGGCTCGCCGCGCTGTTCCTGCTCCCCCTCGCTTTTGCCGGCGCCCGCGCCCTGGCCGCGGCCGAAGCCCCCGCGGCCGCCGCCGCGCCGGCCGCGGAGCTGCCCCCCTTCGAATCCGTCCACGGCCTGCCCAAACATGCCGGCGCCTATCCCGCCCTGAACCTCGCCTGGCAGTGCGTCGCCAACGTCCAGGACGCCAACGCCGTCTTCCCGCACCCGCTCATCCCCGGCCGCGCCCTCCTCGCCACCGGGGCCGGCCTGTTGCTCACCGAGGATCAGGGGCAAAGCTGGCACCCCTTGCCCGCGGGCGACGTCCAGCGCCTCGGCCCGGTCAACGGCATCACCTTCCGCCCGGGCCAGCCCGACAGCTTCTACGTCGCCAGCAAGAGCCGCGGCGTCTGGCTGACCACCGACAACGGCCGGAGTTTCCGCCAGCTCGGCAGCAAGGCCACGGGGCTGGCCGCGGACAACGCCCTCGCCCTCGAACCCTATCTCAACGACCCCGCCGGCCGCACCCTCCTGGTCGCCCACGGCGACGCCGCCCCCGGCCTCTCCCGCTCCCTCGACGGCGGCCAAAGCTGGGCCGTCCTCTTCCCCGACTGGCATGTCCACGCCATCTTCACCGCCGGCGCCAACCAGAACCTCTTCCTCGCCGCCGCCAAGGCCAGCGAGCCGGACGCGCCGCGCCTCTTCATCATGCCCACGCTCACGGAACCCTGGCAGGAGCTGGGGCGTGACCTGACCGTCACCGGCTTTGCCGTGCCGCGCCTGCGGGGCGAGGACTGGCTCCTCGTCGCCACCGCCAACCGCGGCATCCTCCGCGTCAGCCGCAACGCCGGCGTCGTCCGCAACATCGCCCCGGCCGGCATTGACGAATGGGCCGGCATCGGCGTCACCTGGGGCGCGACCGCCGACAGCCAGCTCGTCTACGCCTTCGAGCCGACCCGGCTCGGCATGGTCATCCTCGACCCCGCCGGCGGCGGCACCGCCGCCGCGGCGGAAAATCCACCCCCGCCGGCCGCGCCGGCCTACCAGACGGCCAGCGCCGGCCTGCTCACATGCGCCATCGTCCGCGAAGGCGCCCAGCTCCGCGCCAATGCCAACGGCCTGGTCTTCTATGCCTGCCTCAATTCCCTGCTCTACCGCGGCGAACGCGCCGCCGCCGCCGTCCGCGCCGTCGCCCTCACCCCCCCCCTCAGCCGCTTCAACCTGGCCCTCGAGGCCGAAGCCTTCACCCGGATCAATGCCCGCCTCCGCGCCTTCAACGCCACCGCCGACCTCCGTGCCGCCGCCCCCCCCCTCCAGAAGGCCATGGCCGAACAGGACGCCGCCCTCGCCAGCCGCCGGGTGACCATCACCGCCCTCGTTGACGCCGCCGCCGCCGGCCAGCCGCCACGCCAGGTCACCGTCGACCTCAGCCGCCTCAGCCTCGACGCGCGCACCCCGATGGCCCCGGCCGGCGCCGGCCTCTACACCGCCAGCTTCCCCGTGGACATCCGCTATGTCCAAAACCGCAATGAGGACTGGCGCCAGTCGTGGCCCAGCCCCATCGGCCTGACCGTCACCGCCATCGCCGCCGACGGCGACCTCGCCAGCGGCATCGGCGTGCTCGGCATCGTGGAACGCCGGACCGGCGGCAGCCCCTTCGTCCAACCCCGCGGCGGCGGCGTCGGGGTCGAGCAGGGCAAGCTCCGCGGCATCGGCTACGAGAGCACGGTCTTCCGCAATGGCCAGAAGATTTCGGGCTTCGGCATTGACCAGCCTGGCCCCTGGCGCGTCGCCTACTACCGCGGCTGGGGCGGGGAAACCCTCGACATCTCCAGCTTCCAAGTCCTTTCTTTCTGGATCCGCTTCCGCAAGGAAAGCACTGACGAACTCAGCCTCCAACTGCGCGACTCCCCGGTGTTCGGCCACTCCACCACCACCCCGCCCCTGCCCCTGATCAAGGGCGGCTTCGTGCCAGGCGGCAAATTCACCGGCCAGTTCCAGCACATCATCGTCCCGATTTCGCGCCTGATTGGCAACGCCGACGGCTTCCAGCCCGCCATCGTCAGCGCCCTGATCCTCTCCGGCACCGCCAGCCAGCCGGTGGAGTATTATCTCGACCAAGTCGCCCTCTACACCTCCGCCGAAGCCGCGGCGGCCGAGGAGGAAAACCCATGACCCCGCAACAGCCATTCTCCCGCCGCGGCCTCGCCCTCCTGGCCGCCGCCACCCTCGCCCTGCTGGCGTTCGCCCCCCGCGCCCTTGCCAAGGACGCCGCCCTCGAAAAAGCTGACCAACTGCGTGCCCAACGCCAGTACGACGCCGCCTTGGACGCCTATGACACCCTCCTGAAAAAGCCCCAGCTCCCCCTCGAAACCCAAGTCGGTTGCCTCTGGGGCATTGTGGATGGCAAACGCCAGCAGAAAAAACCCGCCGACGCCCTCGCCGCCATCGACCGGCTCCTGGCCATCCTGCCAGCAAACGACGACGGCCGCCGCACCGCCCGCGAAATCCGCCATTACCTCCTCCGCCATGACCTCAACCGCCCCGCCGACGCCGGCCAATTCGCCGACGCGTGCGCCGCCGCCCTGGCGGCCGACGACCCCGGCCCAGCCGCAACCTGGAGCTGGCAAGCCGCCACTGACTGGCTGGCCGCCAAACGCTACCCGGAAGCCACCGCCGCCGCCGCCAGGACGGCCGAAGCCGCGCGCCAGGCGCAAAACTGGCGCAGCGTCGCCGACAGCCTCTGGCTCGCCTCCGACATCGCCCTGTACGCCAACGACCTCGAAAAGGCCATCACTCCCCTGCGCCAGCTCCTCGACCTCGTCAAGGACGGCGACCTCGCCATTGATTTCCAGTTCCGGGCCCAAGCCCGCCTCGGCGACTGCCTGGTGAAACTCAACCGCCTCCCCGAGGCGCGCCAGGCCTACGAAACCTTCATCGCCACCGAACCATCCGCCGAAATCCGCCAGCGCTGGTGGCTGGCCATCGCCCAAAGCTGGCAGACGGAAAAAAATGCCCCGGCCGCGCTGGACGCCCTCGCCAAAGTCGTGACCGCCCAGGCGGGGACCACCGGCTACGCCCACTGGGTCGACGCCCAATGGCAGAGCATCGACCTCCTGCTCCAGGCCGGCAACCTCCCCGCCGCCCTCGAAACCGCCCGCGGCTGCTTCGACATCGCCGATACCAGGGAACGCATCATCATCAGCGGCAACCGCATCGTCGGCATCCTCCAGCAGCTCGACAAGAAATCCGACCGCGCCACGCTCTTCCTCGACTTCCAGCGCTTCGGCCCCGCCGGCAAGGATGGCACGCCGGGAACCGCCGACGACCTCACCAACCCGCTGGACGCCATCCCCCGCATCGCCGATCCCGTCCGCGAACAGGCCTTCGCCGCCGCCGAAGCCACCCTCGGCACCGACGTCGAAGCCCTGATCCAGCGCGGCCTGATGCGCACCTGGCGGGGGCAGAAAAAGGAGGCCTGCGCCATCCTCCTCGAAGCCTGCCGCCGCGCCGCCGGCGACCAGGTCGCCCCAGCCGCCAACGCCCTGATTTTCGTCGGCGTCCGGGGCGTCCGCGGCCATGTTGCCGACCTGGACACCTTCGTCCCCTTCCTCGCCTATGGGCCGGCGGGGGCGGATGGCAACTCCAGCCTGCCCGACCCCTTTGCCGCCCTCGCCCTCCCGCCACCCGGCCTGCCGCCGGCGGCCGCGGCCGAAGCGGAAGGGCTGCGCGACCTGCGCCGCCGCCTGGAGCATCTCCAGGAGGACCGCTACTGGCCGGGCAACGGCCGGGGCGACGCCGCCACGGCGCTGCTCCGCGTCCACGGCGCCTTGGCCGACTGGAACGAGAAGGAGGTGCTGGCCTGGTATCTGGCGCGGATTGCCGCCGAAAAGACGGAGCATGTGCCGGAACCGCTGCTCCAGGGGCTTCTGGCCGCCGCCCGCCAGGGACGGGTGGACTGGGGCGAAACCCGCCGCTTCCTGGCCGCCGCCGCCGCCACCCTGCCACCGCCCCAGGCCGCCACCCTCGCGAAGTTCGCCAAATCCCCGCGCAACCCCTTGCCCGCGCTCGAAAAGCTCGAAGCCGCCGCCAAACCCGACGCCATCTTCCGCCGCTGAGGGGCCGGGGCCGGGGGGGGGGCAGGCGAAAGCGCCCAGGGTATAGTACCCGGATGCTCCGTCCCTCCGCCGCCGCCCTTCTCCTGTTTCTGCTCTTCGGCTGCGTGTCGCCGCCGGCCGCCGCCGCCGCCGCCGCCACCCCGGCCCCGCTGGAACTCAAGGCCTGGGGCGTGCCGGACGGCACGGCGACAGGCGCCGAGGGGGAGGCCGCCATGCGCATCCTGGCGGCCTTCCGCCAGCGCCGGCCGGACGTCAACCCCGTGCCCGCCACCGGCCTCAGCATCCCCGGACGCAGCCTGGACATGATCCCGCTGATGCAGATCGCCGGCGACGTCGCCCCCGCCGTCCTCTACGTCAATTTCCGCCAGTCCAGCACCTACATCGCCAACCAGTTCCTCTATCCGCTGGACAAGTGCCTCGAACGGGAGGCGGGGCTGGAGATCCCCGACGGCCAGCTCCTGGAGAATGCGGCCTACGCGGCGGCCCTGCGCCGCGCCCCCCGCTACGCCGCGGAGTTCGCCGAGCGGCTGCCGCCCCAATGCTGGGAAGTGATCCGCCGGGAGTGCCCCCATGGCGCGGCCTGCCCCTACGTCAAGGCCTGGGGCGGCACGCCGCGCGCCCGCCATTTCCACGTCTGGTGCCTGCCGCAGCGGCAATTGGTGACCGCCCTCCACTACCGCAAGGACCTCTTCGCCGAGGCCGGCCTGCCGGACCGCGCCCCGGAAACCATGGAGGAGCTCCTCGCCTGGGCGCGCCAGCTCACCAACCCCAAGGAGAATGTCTACGGGCTCCGCCTCCCCTTGAGCGAAACGGCCTACTCGACCCTGAGCTTCTTCTATTCCTGCGGGGCGCGGGCCGTGGCGCCGGACGCCGCGGGGAATTGGCGCTGCGTCTTCAATTCCCCCGCCGCCGTCGAAGCCAGCCATTTCATCGCCCGGCTGTTCCTGGAGCCGTTCGAGAACCGGCATGGCCGCTTCGAAGGGGTGGTCAATGTCGGCGAACAGAACCCCGCCATCCGCTACGCCATGCAGTTCGCCTACCTCGACCAGGAGACCTTCCAGCAGCTCGACCCGAACATCGCCGGCTTCGGCCCCGTGCCCAAGGGCCCCGCCGGGGGCCGCGCCGGCGAGTTCAACGCGCAAATGACCGGCATCTACGCCGGGGCCGGGGAGGATCCGCGGCTGCGGGAGGCCGCGTGGGACTGGATCGCCTTCCTCGGCGGCCGCCAGGCCCGGCTGATCCAGGCCAAGGCCTACGTCGAGAACGGCCTCGGCCAATTCGTCCAGCCCCGCCTGCTGCGGGAGGCCGGCTATCCCGAACTGGCGGCGAAAGTCCCGCCCGGCTGGGCCGAGGCCGCCCTTGCCGCCCAGGAGTCCGGGGTGCCGGAGCCCTATGGCCGCAACTGCCAGATGGTCTACCGCTACATGAGCCAGGCCATCGACCAGATCCGCACCGACGCCGAGGTCCGGCGCGGCATCCGGGCGGGGGACGCAGCGGGCGCCAAGCGGCGCATCCAGCAAATCCTCGACGTCCGGGTCGGGATCGCCAACCAGAAGATGCTCGACATCCTGCCGGCCAAAGTCCGGGCCTTCCGCACCCGCGTGGCCGCCGCCGCCGCCCTCGCCACCTTCACGGCCTTCCTCCTCGTGCTGCGCCAGGTGTTCAAGAACTTTTCCCAAAACCTGGTCCGGAGCGCGGCGGACCGGGCCCGCGGCGACTGGCAGTTCGGCCGCCACAAGCTCGCCTACCTCTGCCTCCTCCCCGCCCTGCTTTCCATCGCCGTCTGGAGCTACTGGCCGCTGCTGCGCGGCACGGCCATGGCCTTCCAGGACTACAACGTCCGCGGCTTCAGCCATTGGGTCGGCTTCGCCAATTTCGCCACCGTCCTGTTCAGCCCCGAATTCTGGTTCGCCCTGCGCGTCTCGCTGCTCTACACCCTCCTCTTCATGGGCTTTGGCTTCAGCGCGCCGATCCTCCTGGCCCTGCTGCTCAGCGAAGTGCCCAGGGGCAAGCTCCTCTTCCGCACCCTCTACTACCTGCCGGCCATGCTCGCCGGCGTCGTCGTGATCTTCCTCTGGAAAGGGTTCTACGGCCAGCACGGCATGATCAACCAGGCGCTCAACCTCGGCGTCCACGCCCTCAATGCCCTCGCCGGCACCCGCCTCCCGGAGTTCACCACCGAGTGGCTCAGCTCCCCCACCGTCGCCCTCTTCTTCTGCGTCCTGCCCACCATCTGGGCGGGCATGGGGCCCGGCTGCCTGATCTACCTGGCGGCGCTGAAGGGGATTCCGGAGGACTTGTATGAGGCGGCGGACCTCGACGGCGCCGGCGCCCTCCAGAAGGCCTGGCACATCACCCTGCCAACCCTCAAGCCCTTGATTGCCATCAACTTCATTGGCGTCGCCATTGGCTGCATGCAGAGCGGCAGCAGCTTCATCCTGGCCATGACTGGCGGCGGCCCCTACACCCCCCATGGCGCCACCGAGGTCATCGGCCTGCACATCTTCTGGGAGGCGTTCGGCTACCTCCGCTTCGGCGTCGCCACCGCCATGGCCTGGGTGCTCGGCGCCATCCTCATCGGCTTCACCGTCCACCGCCTGCAACGCCTCAGCAAGCTGGAATTCAAGGCCGCCGGCGGGCAATGATGGATCAGGCTACGGGCGGCGGGCTACGGGCGGCGGGCGGCGGGCTACGGGCGGCTTGAAACCAGAAGATTATACTAATCGTGAAAAGACCAGGCTAAACACCCGTTGACAGGGTGGCACAAAGCAAGGTGGGGCTTATGGGACAGGGGTTTGAAGACCTCGTCATTTGGCAGGGGGCGAGGAAGTTGGCATGTGGCGTCTATCAACTATGTCGGGAAACCGATCTTGGGCGGGATTGGAACTTGCGCGATCAGTTGTGCCGGGCGGCTGTTTCCGTGATGTCCAACATCGCGGAGGGCAAAGAGCGTAACCGGGATACCGAATTCCATCATTTTTTGGCGATTGCCAAAGGCTCCTGCGGCGAAGTTCGTTCCCTGTTGCATCTTGCCCTTGATGTGGGCCTTCTTGCCGAGGGCAAGGCCAGCGAATGGATCCGGTTTTCCGCCGAATTGAGCTTCCAGATTGGGAGCATGATGTCCAAGACCCATTCCTGAGCAAGCGTCGTCACCCGCCGCCCGCAGCCCGCAGCCCGCAGCCCGCAGCCCGCAGCCCGCAGCCCTTCCCCTCCCCACCATGCCCATCATCAGCGAAATCGGCAAGCGCAGCCTGAAAGTCCGCCTGCTCCACGCCACCATCTACCTGGTCCTGCTCGCCGGGGCGGCCACCATGCTCTATCCGCTCCTGCTCATGCTGGCGGGCTCGGTGAAGAGCGACGCCGATCCCTGGACCGCCACCCCCTATCCCGAATTCTGGTTCAACGACCGGGTGCTGTTCCGGAAGTTCCTGGAAGCCAAATACACCGGCGCGACCAGCGCCGTCCAGCAGGCCTGGTGCCAGCCAGTGGCGAGCTGGCGGAGAGTCGAGCCGCCGCCCCCCGTCGCCCCCACCTGGCTTCGCGACTTCCGGGCCTGGCGCGCCCAGCTCACCCCGGAGGAACGCCAGCCGGGGCACACCGCCGCCCGCGGCCTGCTGCCGAAAAACCTCCGCGCCTACCGCCGCCACATGGCCCGGCTCTTCGCCGGCGACTTGGACGCCTACAACCGCGCCGCCAACCAGTTGGCCACCGCCTGGAGCGCCGTCCGCCTGCCCGTGGAGGAACTGGGCCGCTACCGCAACCGCAATCTCCCGCCAGCCTTCCGCCAGGAACTGCTCCGCTGGCGGGCCACCCTCCCCGCCACCGACCTGGTCGTGACCCCTGCCCGCGGGCAGTACGCCTTCGGCTACCTCCAAGGCCGCTACACCAGCCAGGTCGCCCCCTACAACCAGGCCCACCAGACGGCCTTCGCCAGCTACGATGAGGTGCCCTTCCCCGACCGCGCCCCCGAGCCCGGCGACCCCACCCGCCAGGACTGGGAAACGTTTGTGCGCCAGGAAATCCCCCTCGCCCTCATCCGCCTCGAACCCGCCGCGGAACCGGCCTTCCGCCGCTTCCTCGCCAGCCGCCACCCCAGCGTCGCCCACTTCAACCAGGAACAGCAGACGCCGGTCGCCAGCCTGGCGGAAATCCCCTTCCCCAGCCGCCTGGACGCCGCCCCCGAGCTGCGGATCGAGTTCGAGGCCTTCCTCAAGGATCCCAACGCCTGCCCGGCCGCCGCCATCCGGATCGTGGACGCCGAGCGGCGCTTCCGCGACTTCCTCGCCGCCCGCCACGGTGGCCGGCTGCCGGCGGGCTACCCCGGCCTCGGCGCCATCATCGCCGCCAGCGACTGGGCCGACTGCCTGGCGCACAAGGCCGCCCTCCGCTGGGAGTTCACCCAGCGCAACTACTGGCAGGTCTTCGACTACATCGCCCTGCACGGCAACGGGCTGCGCAACACCCTCGTCTACTGCGCCCTGGCCGTGGCGACCGCGCTCCTCGTCAACCCCCTGGCCGCCTATGCCCTGAGCCGCTTCAAGCTCCCCGCCACCTACAAGCTCCTGCTCTTCTGCCTGGCGACCATGGCCTTCCCCGGCGAAGTCACCATGATCCCCGGCTTCATCCTGCTCAAGCGCTTCCCGCTCTGGCCGATCCTCACCGGGCTGGCCACGGCCCTCGCCCTCTTCTGGCTCCTGGGACGGCTGCGCCCCCGCTGGCCCGAAAGCCGCCGCGCCCTCGCCGCCCTCGCCGCCGGCCTCGCCAGCGGCGGCCTCCTCCTCCCCTGGCTCGCCCCCGCCCTCGCCACCACCAGCCTGCTCAACAGCTTCGCCGCCCTGGTCCTCCCCGGCATGGCCAACGGCTTCGCCATCTTCCTGCTCAAGGGGTTCTTCGACAGCATCCCCAAGGAACTCTACGAGGCCGCCGAGATCGATGGCGCCAGCGAATGGACCCAGTTCTGGATGCTCAGCATGAACCTCTCCAAGCCGATCCTCGCCGTCCTCGCCCTCAACGCCTTCACCGGCGCCTACTCCGCCTTCATGATGGCGCTGATCATCATCCCCGACCCCAAGATGTGGACCCTCATGGTCTGGATCTACCAGCTCCAGACCCAGGCGCATCCCGCCGTGGTCTACGCCGCCCTCGCCATCGCCGCCATCCCCACCTTCCTCATCTTCGCGCTCTGCCAGAACCTCATCCTCCGCGGCATCGTCGTCCCCACCGAGAAATAGGGGCGGGCGGACCCTTCCGGCGGCAGGCCGCCCGCCGCCAGCGCCGAACGCTTCAGCGTGGGCTGTTTGTGGCGGCGGGGGGCGGGATGTTGGCCGGCGGCGGGAAGGGCTCGGCCGGGCGGCGGTCGTGGTAGTGGGTGTGGAGGAGCTGGTGGCTGAGCGGCCCCAGCGGCCGGCCCAGGAATTCGCGGTAGAGCGCCTGCACCGCCGGGTTGAGGTGCGATTTCCGCAGGGGCCGCCCCTCGTCCTCCTCGTAGATCGCCCGGATCCGCGCCTCGCGCACGGCCTGGTCAACTGGCCGCGGCTGGCCGCCGCCGCCGATGCAGCCGCCGGGGCAGCACATGATTTCGATGAAATGCCAGCCCTGGGGGTTGCCGGCCCGCACCGCCGCGCAGACCTCGCGGGCGTTGGCCAGCCCGTGGGCGACGGCGACCTTGAGGGTGACCCCCTCCAGGAAGGACCACTCCGGCAGCACCCCGGTGAGCGTCACCGCCGCCTCCTTCACCCCCGCCAGCCCCATCACCGGCAGGACGTGCAGCTTGGGCAGCGGCAGCTCGCGGCCGGTGACCAGCTCGTAGACGGTGCGCAGGGCCGCCTCCATGACGCCGCCGGTGTTGGCGAAGACGTCCGCCGCGCCGGTGGAAATGCCGAGGGGCGCGTCCATCGGGCCGTCGGGGAGGTGGAGGAAGTCAATGCCGGCCTCGGCGATCATGCGGCCGAGTTCGCGGGTGGTCAGGACGATGTCCACATCCCGCACTCCGGAGGCGCACATCTCCTCACGGACGCATTCGTACTTCTTGGCGGTGCAGGGCATGATCGAGACGACCACCAGGTTCTCCGGCTTGACGCCGGTCTTCTGGGCGTACCAGGTCTTGGCGATGGCGCCGAACATCTGCTGGGGCGACTTGCAGGTGGAGAGGTTCGGGATCAGCTCGGGGGCGTATTGCTCCAGCCAGTTGATCCAGCCGGGGGAGCAACTGGTGAAGAGGGGCAGCGCCGCCGGCTCGCCGCCGGCCAGCGTCCGGCGCAGCCGCTCCAGCAGTTCGCTGCCCTCCTCCATGATGGTCAGGTCGGCGCCGAAGTCGGTGTCGAAGACGGCGTTGAACCCGAGCCGGCGCAGGGCGGTCACCATCCGGCCGGTGACCCGGCTGCCGGGAGGCAGTCCGAAGCATTCGCCGAGGGCGGCGCGGATGGCGGGGGCGGTCTGGACGATGACCGTCTTGGCCGGGTCGTCGAGCGCGGCCCAGACCCGCGGGACGTCGTCCCGCTCGGCAATGGCGCCGACGGGGCAGACCAGGCTGCATTGGCCGCACTGGACGCAGAGGGTGTTGGCCAGCTCCGTCTCGCCGCCAGGGACGATCTCCGTGGCGAGGCCGCGGCCGCAGGGGGCGAGGATGCCGACCCCCTGGATCTCGGCGCAGACGGCGACGCAGCGGCGGCAGAGGATGCATTTGCGCATGTCCCGCTCCAAGGCGGGGGTGGAGCGGTCGGGGGGCGTCTCCCGGTGGGGCAGGGGGAAGCGGAGTTCGCGGATGCCGAGGCTTTCCGCCAGCCGCTGCAGGTCGCAGGCGCCGTTGCGGGCGCAGCTTGGGCAGTCGCCGCCATGGGCGGCCAGCAGCAGCTCGACGGTGAGGCGGCGCGACTCCCGGGCCCGGCGGCTGGCGGTGCGCACCACCAGCCCCTCGCGCGCCTCGGCGAGGCAGGCCGGCTGCAAGGTGCGCATCCCCTCGACCTCGACGACGCAGACGCGGCAGGTGCCGGGGCTGGCGACGCCGGGCACGTGGCAGAGGGTGGGCACGGTCACGCCGGCGGCGCGGGCCGCCTCGAGCAGGGTGGTGCCCTCGGGGACTTCCACCGGAATCCGGTCAATGGTCAGGTGTACGCTCATCGGGCCTCCTCGCCGGCGGCGCGGGCCGGGGCCAGCGCGGGACAGACGCCGGCGCGGCAGTGCTTCCGGCGGATGTGCTCCTCGTACTCCACCCGGAAATGGCGCAGGGTGGAAAGCAGGTTGTTGGGCGCGGCCTGCCCCAGGCCGCAGAGGGCGCTCTGGGCCAGGTAGTCGCTGAGCAGCTCCAGCTTGCCGATGTCCCCCTCCTCCCCCTCGCCGCCGCAGATGCGTTCGAGGATGTCGCGCATCGCCTTGATCCCCAGGCGGCAGGGGGTGCATTTGCCGCAGGACTCCTCCTGGAGGAACTCGAGGAAGTAGCGGGCGAGGTCAACCATGCAGGTGTCCTCGTCGAGGACCAGCAGGCCGCCGGAGCCCATCATCGCGCCGGCCTTGGGCAAGGCCTCGTAGGTGACGGGGGTGTCGAGCTGCTCGATGGGGAGGCAGCCGCCGGCGGCGCCGCCGATCTGCACCGCCTTGAACATCTTCCCGCCCGGGATGCCGCCGCCGATGTCGAAGACGATCTCCCGCAGCGACATCCCCATCGGCACCTCCACCAGGCCGTTGTTCACCACGTTGCCGGCAAGGGCGAAGATCTTGGTGCCGGGGCTCTGCCGCGTGCCGAGGGCGCGGTACTGCTCCGCGCCGTGGCGGAGGATGTAGGGGACGTTGGCGAAGGTCTCGACGTTGTTGAGCACGGTCGGCTGGTCGAACAGCCCCTTCGCCGTGGGGAAGGGCGGCTTGGGATGCGGCTCGCCCCGCCGCCCCTCGATCGAGTGCAGCAGCGCCGTCTCCTCGCCGCAGACGAAGGCGCCGGCCCCCGTGCGCACCGCCATGGTGAAGCCGAAGCCGCTGCCGAAAATGTCCGGCCCCAGCCGGCCGGCCGCCAGGGCGGTGGCGACCGCCGCCTCCAGCCGCTCGATGGCCAGCGGATATTCGGCCCGGACGTAGACGTAGCCCTGGCGCGCGCCGACGGCATAGCCGCAGATGGTCATGGCCTCGATGAGGCTGTAGGGGTCGCCTTCGAGCAGCGACCGGTCCATGAAGGCGCCAGGATCGCCCTCGTCGGCATTGCCGACCACATACTTGGGCGTCGCCGGCTCCTTCGCCACCGCGGCCCACTTGAGGCCGGTGGGGAAGCCGGCGCCACCGCGGCCGCGCAGGCCGGAATGGCTGACCTCCTCGACCACCTGCGCCGGCGTCATCTTGCCGAGGGCCTGGCGCAGGGCCTGGTAGCCGCCGCGTCCCTCGTATTCCGCCAGGCTGGCCGGGTCAACCACTCCACAGTTGCGCAACACGACCTTCCGCTGGCGCCGGTAGAAGTCCAGGTCTCCCAGCGCCCGCACCGGCGCGCCGGTGAGCGGATCCGGACAGAGCAGCCGTTCGACCACCTGGCCGCCGACGAGGTGGCCGCGGACCAGCTCGGCCATGTCCGCCGCCTGGAGCCGGCAATAGCAGACGCCGTCCGGATTCACCACCAGCAGCGGCCCCTGGGCGCAGAGCCCCATGCAGCCGGTCGCCGTCACCCGCACCTGTTCCGCCAGCCCGTGGGCCGCCAGCGCCGCCGCCAGCGCCGTGCGCACGGAGGCCATGCCGGAGGAGAGGCAGCAGCCGCCGGCACAGAGCAGGAGATGGAACCGGGCGGGATCGTTCATGGCCTGGCCTCCAAGGGCCGCCACCGCGGCGCAGGCATTTCAGGGATACTGCGCCAGGATCGCGGCAAGCTTCTTCGGGGTGACATAGCTGTGGACCTTCTGGTCAATGATCAGGATGGGCGCCAGGACGCAGGCGCCGACGCAGCGCTGGCAGCCGAGGGAGAACCGCCGGTCGGGGGTCGTGCCGCCCAAGTCGATCCCCAGCTCGCGGCGGAGCGCCGCCAGGAGGCCCCGGGCACCCTTGACATAGCAGGGGGTGCCCAGGCAGACGTTGATCACGTGCCGCCCCTGCGGCTGGAGATGGAAGTAGTGGTAGAAGGTGGCCACGCCGTAGACCTCCCCCGCCGTCAGCCCCAGCGCGGCGGCCACATGCCGCTGCACCGCCGGCGGCAGATGGCCGAACAGTTCCTGCGCCTTCTGCAAGGCGGGGATGAGCAGCGTCCGGGTGCGCAACTCGGCGGGGAAGTGCGCCAGGAATGCATCCAGTTCGCGGAAGGCGGCGGCAGGTTCCGCGGCGGGCGGCGGCACGGTCACGGGTTCGGCCATGGGTTCCGGCTCCTGGAGTGGCGGGCGGTGGCGGCGCAATCCGAGGCGGCAAGGGCACGGCAAGCGACTAGGAAACAATAATGGCCGCGGGCGCTTTCGGCAAGTTCGCCCAATGGAAAGGCCCGGCAATTGGCCAACCGGTTCGCCACGGCGGGAGGGAACGCTACGTTATCGCCGCCGCCACTCCCCGGGGGAACCCATGCCGCCCGCCAGCCCGACCATCCACATCGTCGAGCCCACGCTCCGCGACCAGACTGGCCACTGCCACAGCTTCATCCTGAGCCTCCTCGCGGCGGTCGCCGGCGGGACGCCGCGCCTGGAGCTGTGGGCGGCCCGCGGCGCCGCCGCCGGCCTCTTCCCGGAAGCCCCGGGGCTGCGCCTCCATCCGCTCTTCACCCCCCTCCTGCGCCGGCTCCAGACGTTCCTCCTCTTCCGCCGGCTGCTGCGGGCGCCGGGGCGGCTCTTCGTCGCCACCGCCACGCGCACCGAGCTGCTGCTGCTCGACTGGGCGGCGCGCGGCCCGATCCCGCCGGGCAAGGCCTTCCTTTACGTCCACTGGCTCAAGCTGACCCCGGGCAAGCGGCGGTCGCTGGCGCGGCTGGCCCGCCGCCAGCCCGGACTCCAGCTCCTGGCGCCGACCGCCGGGGTGCGGGACGCGCTGGCCGCGTGCGGTTTCCGCAACGCCCAAGTCGTCCCCTACCCCATCACCCCGGCCGCCCCGGCGCCGGCGCTGGAACCAGCCGCGGCACCCTTCCGCCACCTGCTCTTCGCCGGGGCGGCGCGGCTGGACAAGGGGTTCGCCCGCGTCGTTGACCTTGTGGCCTTCCTCCAGCGGCTGGGGGAGGCGGTGCCGGTGCTGATCCAGGCCTCGCCGCCGCACACTGGCCGGCACGAGCCGGGGGTCGTGGCGGAGCTGGCGCGGCTGGCGGCCATCGGCTACCCGCACCTCGTCCAGCTCGGCCAGACCCTCGATGCCGAGGAATACCGCGCCCTCTTCCGCGGCGCCATCAGCCTCCAGCCCTATGACCCGGCGGCCTTCGCCGGCGAGCGGGTGAGCGGCGTGACTCTCGACTCCCTGACCCAGGGCAGCCCGGTCATCGTCCCCGCCGGCACCTGGATGGCGCGGCTGGCGGAGCGGTTCAATGCCGGGGTGGCGCTGGCCGACTTCGCCCCGGAAACGCTCTGGGCCGCGGCCTGCCGCATCCGCGCCGACTACGCCGCCTACCGCCAGCGGGCGCTGGCCGGCGGCGCCACCCTGCAACGGGAGAACAGCGCCGCCCATCTCCTGGCGCTGTTGACGGCCGCCGCGCCGGGGGCGGAAGAAGGTTGAGGGGCGGAAAGTTGCGGAGTCCGCACGGGCGGCGGCGGCGCGCCCCGTCACTCGTCGAGGAAGGGGAGGAGCGGGGTCAGCAGGTGGGCGGCGGCGTCTTCATGGGGGGCCGGGCGGTGACGGCGCAGCTTGAGGTCCTTGTCGAGGCGCAGGGCGTAGCGGTCGGTCATGCCGGCCAGGTAGTCGGCGGCGGCGCGGGCTGGCCCCTCGCCGACGGCCCGTTGCCGGGCGGATTCGCCCAATTCCTCCGGATGCCCGGTGAAATGGCGGAAAAGGCGGCGGACAACGTCGCCGGCGCGGCGGTTGACGGCCATGACCTCTGGATGGCGGTAGAGGCGCTGGAAGAGGCGTTCGGCGAGCTGGGCGACCAATGGCTGGAGGGCGGGCGAGAGGCCGACCGTGCCGGCGCGCCCCGCCCGCGCCAGGCTGGCGGCGGAGTGCTGGAGCCCGTCTTCGACCAGGAGATCGACCAGGCAGCGGACGACAAAGGTGAGGAAGGAGCCGGCACTGGGATCGCCCCCCTGCCCCAAGGCGGTTTCCCGTGCCCGCCGCCAGAGTTCCAGGCCGTCGAGCATGGCGGGGGTGAGCAGCCCCGACTCCAGGCCATCGTCCAAGTCATGGGTGCAATAGGCGATGTCATCGGCGATGTGGGCGGCCTGGGCTTCGAGGCTGGGCGGGGCTTCGACCGGGATGCCGTCCAGGGTGCCGCCGGCGGCGGCGTGCTTGAGCAGGCCGCGTCGCACCTCCCAGGTGAGGTTGAGCCCCTCGATTCCGGGATACTTGCGTTCGAGCCGGTCGACCACCCGCAGGGATTGGGCGTTGTGGTCGAAGCCGCCGGGCAGCAGCTCGTTGAGCACCCGTTCGCCCATGTGCCCGAAGGGGGTATGCCCCAGGTCATGGGCGAGGGAAACCGCCTCGGCCAGATCCTCGTTGAGGCGCAGCCCCCGGGCGAGGGTGCGGGCGATGGCGGCGACTTCGATGGTGTGGGTGAGGCGGGTGCGGTAATGGTCGCCGGTGCCGTTGAGGAAGACCTGGGTCTTGCCGTCGAGCCGGCGGAAGGCGCGGCAATGGATGATCCGGTCGCGGTCGCGCTGGAAGGGGGAGCGGAAGGGATGGGGCGGCTCGGGGTGGCGCCGGCCGCGGGACTCGGCGGCGCGCATGGCCCACGGGGCGAGGCGCTCCTCGTCGCCGGGCTGGGGCGGCAGCAGCGGTTCGGGCGGTTGGGGCGGGATCATGGCCGGGGCGGAACTCCGGGCCGGGGCGGCTGGCAGTGGGGAGGGAGGCCAGCCTTCGGGGCCAGGCTGCAATATAGTCTGGGGCCGGGCAGCGGGCACAGGATTCCGTCTTCGCCAAAGATGCTGTCAATCCGGGCAAGGCGCTGGAGCCTGTTGCGGGTTGCGCGAACTGTCGCCCACGACGCGCCGCTTTTCCGTCTGGTTCCCCGATCTGGCGGGCGACCTGAATTGGCGGATGTCCTCAGCCGCCGGCACCAGCCCTCGTTCGTCGGCAGTCAAATCCCGGCTTTGCCCCCGACTGATCGGGCAACTGGCAATCACCCGTCCGGGCGCTATGGTACTTGACATCTTTTGCTGGGGGAGCCGGGCTAGCCGGCTGAGATACGGACCGTTGCCGCGTCCGTGACCCTTGGACCTGATCTGGATCATGCCAGCGTAGGGAATGCAGACGGGCGCCTGGTTGGCAGACGCCCCCGCCCCGGCCACCGGGTGCGGCTCCCCCTCCGCCGGAGCCGCCTCCCGCCGTGCTTCCCGGAGGCGGGCGCCCAACCCCACGGGAACCTGTCCAACCATGCTGACTTTGACCGTCAACGGCGCGCCGCACGAACACCGCGGCGACGCCACAATCGCGGCGCTCCTGGCCGAACTGGGGGCCGACCCCGGCCGCGTCGCCATCATGCTCAATGGGCGCATCCTCCGCGGCGCCGACCGCGACGCCGTCCGCCTGGCCGCGGGCGACGAGGTCGAGGTGCTGGTCTTTGCTGGAGGAGGTTGACCATGGCCGCCATTCCTGCCAACGCCCCGCTTCCCGCCGACCCGTTCCGGCTCGGCGACGTCGAGCTCCCCTCGCGCCTGATCCTCGGCACCGGCAAGTTCAGCGGCGTCGAGGCCATGCTGGCCGCCATCCAGGCCTCCGGCACCGGCCTGGTCACGGTGGCGCTGCGCCGCTTCAGCCGCGGGCCGGGGGCGGCCGACGACCTGCTCGGGCCGCTCGCCACCCTGCCCAACGTCCGGCTCATGCCCAACACCTCCGGCGCCATGAACGCGCGGGAGGCCGTCCGCGCCGCCCAGTTGGCCCGCGAACTCAGCGGCAGCCGCTTCGTCAAGGTCGAGATCCATCCGAACCCGCACCATCTGCTGCCCGACCCGCTCGAGACCTACGCGGCGGCGGCGGAACTGGCCAAGGACGGCTTCCTCGTGCTCCCCTACATCCCCGCCGACCCCGTGCTGGCCCGGCGGCTGGAGGATGTCGGCTGCGCCGCCGTCATGCCCTTGGGCGCCCCCATTGGCAGTGGCGGCGGCCTGACCACCCGCGACATGGTCCGGATCATGGTCCGCGAATGCTCCATCCCGGTGATCGTGGACGCCGGGCTGCGCGCCCCCTCCGAAGCCGCGCTGGCCCTGGAACTGGGCTGTGCCGCCGTCCTGGTCAACAGCGCCATCGCCGCCGCCGACGAGCCGGCGCGGATGGCGCAGGCGTTCGCCCTCGGCGTCCAGGCCGGGCGGCTGGCCCGCCGTGCCGGACTCATGCCGCAAGGCGCGGTTGGCCACGCCGTCGCCACCAGCCCGCTGACCTCCTTCCTGGGAGGGACCGCATGACGCGGCTCCCCGAATGGCTTGACCCAACCCCCTGGCTGGAGCTGGCGCACACGGCGACCCCGGCGCAGGTGCGGCAGGCGCTGGCCGGCGCCGAGCCGGGCGAGCGCGAGCTGGCGGCCCTGCTGTCGCCGGCGGCCGACGCGCACCTGGAGGAGCTGGCGCGGCGGGCCCTGAGCCTGACCCGCCGGCATTTCGGCCGCACCGTCTCGCTTTACGCGCCGCTCTACCTCTCCAACTATTGCTCCGGTGGCTGCCTCTACTGCGGCTTTGCCGCCGACCGGCGCACCCCCCGCCGCCGGCTCGAACCCGCCGCCGTCCGCCAGGAGCTGGCGGCGATGCGCGCCTGGGGCTGCCAGGATGTGCTGCTCCTCACCGGCGAACGCACCGCGCAGGCCGGCCTCGACTACCTTGCCGAGTGCGTCGGCATCGCCGCCGCGGTGATGCCCTCCGTCCAGGTCGAAGTCTTTCCCATGCCGGCGGCTGACTACCGGCGGCTGGCGGACCAGGGCTGCACGGGGGTCACGATCTACCAGGAGACCTACGACCCGGCGCGCTACGACCATTTCCACCGCTGGGGGCCGAAGAAGGATTTTGCGGCCCGGCTCGACGCGCCGGCCCGGGCCCTGGCCGGCGGCCTGCGCCAGGTCGGCCTCGGCGCGTTGCTCGGGCTGAGCGACCCGGCCTTCGACATGCTCGCCCTCTACCGCCACCTCCGCCACCTCCGCCAGCGCTGGTGGCGCGCCGGCGTCAGCCTCTCCTTCCCCCGCATCCGCCCCCAGGCCGGCGGCTTCCAGGCCGAGTTCCCGGTGGACGACCGCTTCCTGGCCCGGATCATCTGGGCCTTCCGCCTCTGCTTGCCCGACGTGCCACTGGTGCTCTCCACCCGCGAAAGCCCAGCCTTCCGCGACGGCATGGCCGGCGTCGGCATCAACCGGATGAGCGTCAACAGCCGCACCACCGTCGGCGGCTATGCGGTCGCGGAAGGCGCCGCCATCGGCACCGGGGATGCCGCCGCCCAGTTCGAGGTCAGCGACGGCCGGGACGCCGCCAGCTTCTGCGCCATGCTCCGCGCCCGCGCCCTGGAACCAGTCTTCAAGAATGCCGACGCGGCCTACCGCGAGCCCGTCGGCGCGGCGGCGGCATCCTGAAGGAGGAGGGGCACTGGCGATGGACGCAATGGGCGAACTCGGCGCGGCGGAACGGGAACGGTATGCCCGGCACCTGCGCCTGCCCCAGGTCGGCGAGGCCGGGCAGCTCCGGCTCAAGCGTGGCCGGGTGCTGGTCATCGGCTGCGGCGGGCTCGGCTCCCCCGCGCTGTTCCAACTGGCTGCCGCCGGCGTCGGCACCCTGGGGCTGGTGGATGCCGACGTGGTCGAGGCCAGCAACCTCCAGCGCCAGATCCTCTACGGCACGGCCGACCTTGGCCAGCCCAAGGCGGAACAGGCGGCACGCCGGCTGGCCGCGCTCAACCCGCACCTGACCTTCCAGCCGCTCCGGGCACGCTTCGCGGCGGCGAACGCCGCGGAACTGCTCGCCGGCTGGGACTTCGTGCTGGACTGCACCGACAACTTCGCCAGCAAGTTCCAGATCAACGACGCCTGCGTCCGCCACGGCATCCCCTTCTGCCACGGCGGCATCCTGGCGTTCACCGGCCAGCTCCTGGCCGTGCATCCCGGCCGCTCCGCCTGCTACCGCTGCGTGTTCGGGGCGCCGCCGCCGGAGCGCCCCGGCGACCGTTTGCCCGCCGGCCCCCTCGGCGCCGTCCCCGGCGTGATCGGCACCTTGCAGGCCATGGAGGCGATCAAGCACCTCCTGGGGCTGGGCGCGCCGCTCGCCGGCCGCCTGCTCACCTACGACGCCCTCGCCGCCCGCTTCCGGGAAGTCCCCGTGGCGCGGGCCGCCGATTGCCCCGCCTGCGGCGGCGGCCGTCGCCAGGGAGTGTAGAGGGCCGCCCGGACTGGAGTCCACGCTTCAGCGTGGGCTCGGAAAGCGCCATTTTAACCTTGCACCCGGCGGGTTGCATCCCCCGTGAACTCTCTGTATGGTATCTCCGAATAATAATTGTTAGGCGCTCTGAAGCCACACTACATGTCATGGGAAGAAAGCGAACCGGCTACGCGCCTCTGTCCATGCGGCGTCGGTCACTACCCGGATCAAACGGAAGATCGAGCGCGGTCTGACGAGGCTGCCTTCTGAGAGCCAAAAGCTCTTCTTCCTGCTGGTGGCGGACTTGCAGGCAGATGGGCCGATCCAGAAGACATGGCGGAACTTCTCGCCCTTGGGAGGCGAGCGGTACCACTGCCATCTGAACTACAGATATGTGGCATGCTGGCGATGCCGAAAGAACGAGATCGTAATAGAGGTGTACTATGTTGGCTCTCGTGAAAAAGCCCCATATTGAGATCTCGCTCCAGGGCGAGCACGTGGGAGAGCTGGTTGATTGGATCAAGAAGAAGTACGACGTTGCCGTGCTCGTGGAAGAGCCCGAAGACGAGTTTGTCTCCATCGAAAGCACCGAGTACTGGAAGAAGATGGAGAAGAACCGTATTGGGAACCTTCTTGCCGGCGCTCGTCTGAAGGCCGGACTGACCCAGGGTCAGCTCGCCGACAAACTGGGCATCCGTCAGAATATGGTCAGCGACTACGAGCACGGGCGTCGCACCTATTCGGATGCCATGGGCAAGCGCCTCAGTAAGACGCTCAACGTCAGGGAAGAGCATCTGAAATACGGAAGCGAACACGAGCATTGACCGTTACGTTTCACACCGCGCGGACGCGGTGGGTGCTTGGGGACAGGTGAAATTTGCCGCCGTCCCGAACGGCGGACGCTGACCGGCGAAAGTTGGGGCGGCCGCTCAGTAGGGGAGGCAGGCGGGGTGCAGGTAATAGGCCTGGCCAGGGCGCGGGGTGAAGCCGCCTTCCGGCAGCAGCCCGCCCGGCAGGCTCACCCGCAGGGGGGCCTTCATGCTGAGGAAGACCTCCGTGAAGGTGGCGCCGCGCTGGTAGCGGACGACCTTGAAGTCGGCCACCTTCGCCAGTTCGGCGGCCTTGGCCACGGCCTCGGCGAAGTAGCCCAGTTCGTCCACCAGCCCCGCCTCCAGCGCCTGGGTGCCGGTGAGGATGCGGCCGTCGGCGAACTCGGCGGCAAGGACGGCGGCGCGGTCGGCATAGCGCTCCGGCCGCCCCTCCGCGACGACGTCGGCGAACTCGTGGAAGGTGTCCTGCACCAACTGCTCCACGTAGGCCGCCTCCAGGGCGGTCCGCGGCCGGGCCGGGTTGAGCATGTCCTTCATGGCGCCGGACTTGTAGGTCTCCCCTTCGACGCCCACTTTCTGCATGAGCCCGTGGAGGTTGTAGCCGGCAATGATCACGCCGACGCTGCCGGTCATGGTCAGGCGGTTGGCGACGATGTAGTCGGTGCCGGAGGCAATGAAGTAGCCGCCGCTGGCGCCCATGCCGCGCATGCAGGTGACGACCGGCTTGCCGGCCTCGCGCACCTGGCTGACGGCGTGGCGGATCTCGTCGCTGGCGGTGACTTCGCCGCCCGGCGTGTCCATGTCCAGGATGACGGCGGTGACGGCCGGATCCTCGCGCACCGCCTGGAGTTCGGCCAGGATGCGCTCCGTCGAGGCGCCGTCGAAGAGGCTGCCGCTGCGGATGATGCCGCGGACCTCCACCACGGCGACCGTGGCGCGGGCCCGGGGATTGCCCTCGACCATCTGCTTCTTGACCGGCGGCCGGGGCGCCACCGAGCCGAAGCCGCCGCCGGCGTTGGCGACGGCGGCCGCCGCCAGCGCCACGGCCAGGAAGGTTCCCAGCAGCAGCCCGCCGCAGGCGAGCATGCCGACGCAGCCGAAGAAGGTCCAGAAGCCGTTGCGCGGTTTTTTGCCGGGGGCGGCCTTGGCGGGCGGGAGCGGCGGCGGGGGTGGCTGGGACGAGGGCGTGTCCGGCATGGCGGTTTCCGGGTGGCGGGTGGTGGTGGCTGCGGTTTCCGGATACTATACCGCCCAGGCCAAGGTTGCCCCCGCGGCGGGGTTCAGCGGGGGGCATTTTTGGGGGGGCGGCCGCGGCGCTTCAGCGGCTTGGCCGCCGCCACGGCCTGGGCGAGGCGGGCCAGGCCGGCGCGGGCCGTGCCGCTGGCGGCTTTCTTGCTTGTCCGGCCGCCGGTGGTGACGGGGGCGGCCGGGGCCGGCTTGGCGCTCCGGGGCGGTGGTGGCGGCGGCGGCAGGGCGCGCCCTTCCCGGTCAAGGATTTGCTTCAGATACTGGCCGGTGGCGGAGGCGGCGCACTCCGCAACCTGCTCGGGGGTGCCGGTGGCGACCACCGTGCCGCCGGCGTCGCCGCCCTCGGGGCCAAGGTCAATGAGGTGGTCGGCGACCTTGATGACGTCGAGGTTGTGTTCGATGACGAGGATGGTGTTGCCCTGGTCGCGCAGGGCTTGGAGGACGCCGAGCAGGTGGCCGATGTCGGCGAGGTGCAGGCCGGTGGTGGGCTCGTCGAGGATGTAGAGGGTGTGGCCGGTGGGCTTGCGCGCCAGTTCGGTGGCGAGCTTGACGCGCTGGGCCTCGCCGCCGGAGAGGGTGGTGGCGGCCTGGCCGAGGTGGATGTAGCCGAGGCCGACCTCCTGGAGGGTGCGGATCTTGCGGAGGATGGCGGGGACGGCGGCGAAGAACTCGCAGGCGTCGTCAACGGTCAGGTCGAGCACGTCGGCGATGCTGCGGCCGCGGTATTTCACGGCCAGGGTCTCCTGGTTGTAGCGCTTGCCGCCGCAGGCTTCGCAGGGGACGAAGACGTCGGGGAGGAACTGCATCTCGATCTTCTTGATGCCAGCGCCCTGGCAGTCCTCGCAGCGGCCGCCCTTGGCGTTGAAGCTGAAGCGGCCGGGCTTGTAGCCGCGGGCGCGGGCGTCGGGCACCTTGGCGAAGAGGTCGCGGATCAGGCCGAACGCCTCGGTGTAGGTGGCGGGGTTGGAGCGGGGGGTGCGGCCGATGGGGCTCTGGTCGATGACGATCAGCTTGTCCACATGCTCCATTCCTTCGACGCTGGCGGCGGCGCCCACCGGGTCGTGCTGGAGCTGGAGCTGGCGCAGCAGGCTGTTCCTGAGGATGCGGTGCACCAGGGTGCTCTTGCCGGAGCCGGAGACGCCGGTGACGCAGATGAACTGCCCCAGCGGGAAGCGCACGTCAATCCCCTTCAGGTTGTTCTCGCGGGCGCCGCGGACGACCAGCTCGTGGCCGTTGCCCGCCTGCCGCCGCTCCGGCAGCGGGATGCGCCGGGCGCCGCTGAGGAACTGGCCGGTGAGGGAGGCGGGGACGCGGGCGACCTCCGCCGGGGTGCCGGCCGCCACCACCTCGCCGCCGAGCCGGCCGGCGCCGGGGCCGAGGTCAACGATGTAGTCGGCCCGTTCGATGGTCTCCAGGTCATGTTCGACGACGACCACGGTGTTGCCGGCGTCGCGCAGCTTGCCGAGGGTGTCGAGCAGCTTGGCGTTGTCGCGCTGGTGCAGGCCGATGGAGGGTTCGTCGAGGATGTAGAGGACGCCGACCAGGCCGCTGCCGACCTGGGTGGCGAGGCGGATCCGCTGGGCTTCGCCGCCGGAGAGGGTGCCGCTCTCCCGCGCCAGGGTCAGGTAGCCGAGGCCGACCGCCTGGAGGAAGCCGAGGCGGGAGCGCACCTCCTTGAGGATCTCGCCGGCGATCCGCCGCTCCGTGTCGGTCAGCAGCGACTCCAGTTCCTGGCCGAAGGCGACGGCGGCCGCGACGCTGAGCGAGCAGAAGTCCCAGAGCGACTTGCCGGCCAGGGTCGCCGCCAGCGATTCCGGCTTGAGCCGGGCGCCGTGGCAGCCGGAGCAGGGTTCGAACCCCATGCAGGGCTGGAGCCGTTCGCGCACCTCCTCGACCTCGGTCTCGTTGTAGCGCTTGAGCAGCAGCGCCAGCACGCCGTCCCACGGCTTGCGCCACTGGTGCATCTTGCCGCGCATCCAATAGTCGAAGGTGACGGTCTCGCCGCCGCTGCCGTGCAGGATCAGGCGGCGGGTCGCCTCCGGCAGTTCGCGCCAGGGGGTGGTGAGGCTGAAGCCGAACTGCTCGGCGAGGCAGCGCAGGAGATGGTTGTAGTACATGATGACGTTGCGCGGCCCCCGGCGCAGCAGCGGCAGCGCGCCGTTGCGGATGGAGAGGGTGGGGTCGGGCACCACCTTTTCCGGGAGGAAGATCAGGCGCGCCCCAAGGCCGTTGCAGACTGGGCAGGCGCCATAGGGGCTGTTGAAGGAGAAGTTGCGCGGCTCCAGCTCGCCGAAGCTGACGCCGCACTCGGCGCAGGCCAGGTGTTCGCTGATCAGCTCCTCGCCCCAGCCGCCGGGGGCCGCCGCGTCCTCGAGCAGCACCCGGAGCAGGCCGCCGCCGACGCGCAGGGCGAGTTCGACCGAGTCGGTGAGCCGCGTCCGCGAGGCGTCGCCCGTCACCAGCCGGTCCACCACCGCCTCCAGGGTGTGGCGCAGGTTCTTCTCCAGGCGGATCTCCTCGTCGAGCGCCCGGAGCTGGCCGTCAATGCGGGCGCGGACAAAGCCGTCGCGCCGCATCTTCTCCAGGATTTCGCGGTGTTCCCCCTTTTTGCCGGACACATAGGGCGCCAGAAGCATCAGCTTGCGCCGGGGCGGCAATTCCGCCAGCCGGTCGGTGATTGCCTGGGCGCTTTGCCGGGCAATGGGGCGGCCGCATTTCGGGCAGTGGGGCTTGGCCACATGCGCATACAACAGCCGGAGATAGTCATAGATTTCGGTGGTCGTGGCGACAATCGAGCGGGGATTGCTGCCGGCGGAACGTTGTTCGATGGCAATGGCCGGCGACAAGCCTTCGATATGATCAACTTCCGGCTTCTGCAACCGGTCCAGGAATTGGCGGGCGTAGGCCGAAAGGCTTTCGACATACCGCCTCTGCCCTTCCGCGTACAAGGTGTCGAACGCCAGCGAGGATTTGCCCGAACCGCTCAAGCCGGTGACGACCGTCAGCCGGTTGCGCGGGATCGAGACCTCGATGTTCTTCAGATTATGTTGGCGCGCCCCAACGATATGAATGCAATCGGCCATGCCTACCATCCATCAATCCCAATCACCGTGGCCCCATGCCGCCGCGGATCTTGTAAAATTAAAATCGCCAATTTTGCTTTTGCCGCCGCGCGGGGGAATTGCCTTCCGCGAAATCGGAATCGGAATCGGGAGCGCCGGGGCTTTCGGACCGATGCCGATCCCGCCCCCGGACGGGCCGACCATGGGATGGCGGTGGAATAGTATAATGCCGGTTTGCCAGCGGGATTGCATTTTCCGGAAAAACCGTTATCTTCCCTTCCAATCTGGGGAATCAGCACGTTGTGTCCAAAGACGGAGGCAATCGGATCCCCCAGCCAACAACGGAATGCAGGAAGGAAACGGAACATGCCCCGCAAATCCCTGAGCCCCGAACAGAAGAACGCGATGCAGGCCGCCCGCAAGGACGCCAAGGCGCAGAAGGAAGCCGCCTTGCAGGCGCTCGAAAGCAATGTGCAGTTCGTCAATCCGAAGTTCTGGGCCGGCATTGATGCCGCCCTCTATGACGACGTCGCCAATGCCATTGCCAAGGCCGAGCGCAGCTTCAAGAAAAGCATGATCAAGGAACTGGAACGCCAGCTCGCCGAACTGAAGAGCGAAGCCTGATCGTCCCTTTTCGGATGATCTTGACCGGCGCCGCCCCGCCTGGGCTGGCGCCGGTCGGCGTTTGGGCGGCAGGCATCTCCGACAAAATCCAGATGCCACCCGGGGCGTTGCAAGCCGCCGGCGTGCAGGGTTGCCGGGGGCGGGGGCGGCATTAAAGTAGGAACTTCCTTTTTGCCAAACGACGCGGTGGGCCGCCGCCGGGAGCGCATTCCCCATGATCGACATCAAAATCCTCCGTGAGAATCCGGAACTGGTCAAGGCCAACGCCGCCCGGCGTGGCTGCACGGTGGACATCGCCGCCCTGGCGGCGCTGGACGCCGAATACCTCACCCTGGTCAAGGCGACCGAGGAGCTGCGGGCCCGGCGCAACCAGTTGAGCAAGGAATGCGCGGCCAACCCCGCCGCCCGCGAAGAGGTCAAGGCCCTGAAGGAGGAGCTGGCAACCAAGGAGGCGCGGCTGGCGGCGGCCAAGGCGCAGGTTGACGCGCAGATGGCCTGGCTGCCGAACTTCTTCGCCCCCGACGTGCCCGCCGGCGCCGACGACAAGGCGAACGTGCCGCTGCGCTTCGGCGGTGAGAAGCCGGCGTTCGGCTTCCCGGCGAAGGACCACCAGGAGCTGTTCGAGCGGCTCGGGATCATCGATACCCAGCGCGGCGCCAAGGTCGCCCAGGCCGGCTTCTACTACTGGATCGGCCAGGGCGCGCAGCTCGTTGATGCCCTCTTCTTCTGGACGAAGCGGGAACTGGTCCAGCGCGGCTTCACCCCCTTCTACACCCCCTGCGTCGCCAAGGCGCACACCCTCTTCGGCACCGGCTACCTGCCCTTCTTCGCCGACCAGGCCTACAAGCTGGAGAAGGAGGACCTGGCGCTGATCGGCACCTCCGAGCAGACCCTGGTCGGGTTCCATGCCGACGAGACGCTCGACGCCGGCAGCCTCCCCCGCCGCTACACCGCCTTCACCCCCTGCTTCCGCACCGAGTCCGGCAGCTACGGCAAGGCCACCCGCGGCATCTTCCGCGTCCACCAGTTCCACAAGGTCGAGCAGATCGTCTTCTGCCTGCCCGAGGAGTCGCCGAAGATGCATGAAGCCTGCCTGGAGAACGAGGAGCACCTGCTCCGCCAGCTCGGGCTGCACTACCGCGTGGTCAACGTCTGCGATGGCGACATGGGCGCGCCGGGGTGGAAGAAGTACGACATCGAGGCGTGGTTCGCCGGCTTCGGCGACTACCGCGAGGTGACCTCCAACACCAACCTGACCGACTTCCAGGCGCGGCGGCTGGGGATCCGCTTCGCCGACAAGGCGGCGGGGCGCAAGGGGTACGTCCACACCATCTCGGCCACGGCCGTGACCGACCGGGTGGCGCTGGCGATCCTCGAACACTACCAGCAGGCCGACGGCTCGGTCCTCGTCCCCGAAGTGCTGCGCCCCTACACCGGCTTCGACCGCATCGCGCCGCCGGCGTAGGCTCAGGGCTTCGCCAGCGGCAGCCAGTGGAGGAAGCGGCGGAGCTTGCGGTCCCAATAGCCCCACTCGTGGGTGCCGGCCTCCTCCTCGTAGGCCAGCTCCAGCCCCAGCTTGCGGGCGTGGTCCCGGAAGGCGAGGTTGTCGCGGTGGAGGAAATCCTCGGTGCCGCAGCACTGGTAGAGTTGCGGCTTCGGTCCCGGGGCCGCCGCCAGCCGGCCGGCGAGGGCGAAGAGGTCGTTGTGCGACCCCCGGAACTGCTCCGGCGTACCGAAGGCGTTGCGGAGTTCGCGGGGGTTCTGCAAGTCGTTGCGCTCCCAGGTGGCGGCCATGTCCAGCGCCCCGGAGAAGCTGCCGGCGGCGGCGAAGCGGTCGGGGTGGCGCAGGGCGAGCTTGAACGCGCCATAGCCGCCCATGGAGAGGCCGGCGACAAAGTTGTCCTCGCGCCGGGCGGAGAGCGGGAAGAAGCCGCGGCAGAGGGCCGGCAGCTCCTCGCTGACAAAGCTCCAGTAGTCCCGGCCGCCGCAGGCCATGTCGGCGTAGAAGCTGCGGTCCACGGCGGGCATGACCACCGCCAGGCCGAGCGGCGCCACGTAGCGCTCGATGGCGGTGCGCCGGAGCCAGATCGTGTGGTCGTCGGAGAGCCCGTGGAGCAGGAAGAGCACCGGCTGCCGCCCGGCGCCGGCCGCGCCCGCCAAGCCGATCTGCCCGCGGGTCGGCTGCGGCAGGAGCACGTACATCGAGCAGCTCAGCCCCAGGGTCTCGGAGAAGAACTTGCAGTCCATCCAGGCCATGGCCAACTCCTTGGCTGATTCCAATCCCCCATCCAATCGCCCGTGTCCACGAATTCCCCGAAAAGCCACGACTGTTTGGGCCCCGCGGAACTGGGGTGCGGCGCCGGCGCGCCGGATTGCGGACTCCGCAACGGCGCCCGCGCTTGCCGGGGCGTTCGTTTTCCGCCGGCGGCCGGATATAGTACACCTTTCCCCTCGGCTTGGCAACCCCATCTGGCGGCTTTTCGGTGCAGCCCGCCGCCGGGCCGGCCGCGCCGGCGCCGGCGCGGAACGGCTTGCACCCCTGCGTGTCATGGACTACCGTCTCGAAATCTCCGTGCGCCCCGGCGAAACCGACCCGCGCGGGCAGCACGTCGGCGCCCAGGCCCGCGACTTCCTGCACCTGCCCGTCGCGGCGGTGGAGACGCGGGACGTCTATTCGCTCTACCTGGACGCCACCCCGGCCCAGGCCCAGGAAATCCTGGACGCCTTCACCAACCCGGTCATCCAAGCCGGGAAAGTCGGGGCCACCGTGCCGGACGCAAGCTGGGACTGGCTGGTGATCGTCGGCTTCAAGCCGGGCGTCACCGACAACGTCGCCCGTTCCGCCCGCAGCGCCATCGCCGACATTTTGGGGCGGCCGCCGCGGGACGACGAGGAGGTCTATTCCGCCGTCGAATACCTGGTCAAGGGCGACCAGCTCACCGCCGCCGACCTGAAGCGGCTCGCCTCCGGCCTGCTGGCCAACGACCTGATCCAGACCAGCACCGTGCTCAGCCGCGCCGAAGCCGCCGCCCAGGGCATCCCCGCCAACCGTCCGGTCGTGCTCGACCCCACCCCGCCGCGGGTGACGTCCTTCAATCTGGAAGTGGCCGACGCCGAGCTGGAACGGATCAGCCGCGACGGCGTGCTGGCGCTGTCGCTGGAGGAGATGAAGGCGATCCAGCGCCACTTCCGCGAGGAGGCCGGGCCGCGCCGCGAGCTGGGGCTGCCCCCCTGCCCGACCGACGTCGAGCTGGAGGTGCTCGCCCAGACCTGGTCCGAGCACTGCAAGCACAAGATCTTCGCCGCCAAGATCGAGTACACCGACACCACCACCGGCCTGACCCAAACCGTGGATTCGCTGTTCAAGAGCTACATCCGCCGCGCCACCGAGGAGGTGGGGCAGCGGGTCGCCTGGCTGGTCAGCGTCTTCCACGACAACGCCGGCGTCATCAAGTTCAACGACCAGGTGCATCTGGTCTACAAGGCCGAGACCCACAACAGCCCGACGGCGCTGGATCCCTACGGCGGCGCCATGACCGGCATCGTCGGCGTCAACCGCGACCCGCTCGGCACCGGCATGGGCGCCGACCTGCTGCTCAACGTCTGGGGCTACTGCTTCGGCTCGCCGTTCACCGCGCCCGAGGAGGTGCCGCCCGGCCTCTTCCACCCCCGCCGGCTGCGCGACCAGGTCCACAAGGGGGTCATTGACGGCGGCAACCAGAGCGGCATCCCCTACGCCTGCGGCTGGGAATACTTCGACCCGCGCTACCTCGGCAAGCCGCTGGTCTACTGCGGCACCGTCGGCACCCTGCCGGTGACCCTCAACGGCCAGCCCGCCGAGCAGAAGAGCATCCAGCCGGGCGACCTCGTGGTCATGTGCGGCGGCCGCATCGGCAAGGACGGCATCCACGGCGCCACCTTCTCCTCCGAGGAGCTGCACGCCGGCTCCCCGGTCCAGGCCGTCCAGATCGGCGACCCGATCACCCAGAAGGTCATGGCTGACTTCCTCTTGGAAGCGCGCGACCGCGGCCTCTACCGCTTCATCACCGACAACGGCGCCGGCGGCCTCTCCTCATCCCTCGGCGAGATGGCCGACCACTGCGGCGGCGTCGAGGTCGAACTGGCCAAGGCACCCCTCAAGTACGCCGGGCTGCAGCCCTGGGAAATCTTCGTCTCCGAGGCGCAGGAGCGGATGTCGCTGGCCGTGCCGCCGGAGAAGGCCGAGCCCTTCCTGGAGCTGGCCCGCCGCCGCAACGTCGAGGCGGCCGTGCTCGGCAAGTTCACCGCCAGCGGCCACCTGCACCTCACCTTCCAGGGCAAGACCGTCGCCCACCTCAAGCTTGCCTTCCTCCATGACGGCCTGCCGCAGCTCAAGCTCAAGGCGACTTGGGTGCCGCCCGCCTTCCCCGAGCCCGAGCTGCCCGCCGACTTCGACCTGGAAGCGGCGCTGCTCACCATGCTTGGCCGGCTCAACGTCTGCTCCGGCGAGTTCAAGGCGCGCCAGTACGACCATGAAGTCAAGGGGCTCAGCGTCGTCAAGCCCTACGTCGGCGCCCACGGCAACCTCGCCAGCGACGCCACGGTCAGCCTGGTCGCGCCGCTGGCCACGGAAGGGGTCATCCTCGCCGCCGGCATCTGCCCGCGCTATTCCGACATCGACACCTACCACATGATGGCCTCGGCCATTGACATCGCCGTGCGCCGCACCATCGCCGTCGGCGGCCAGCTCGGCCACATCGCCGGCCTCGACAACTTCTGCTGGCCCGACCCCGTCCAGGGGCCGAAGACGCCCGACGGCGAGTACAAGTGCGCCCAGCTCGTCCGCGCCAACCAGGCGCTCTACGACCTCTGCACCGCCTACGACGTCCCCTGCGTCTCCGGCAAGGACTCGATGAAGAACGACTCCACCAAGGGCGGCCGCAAGATCTCCATCCCCCCCACCGTCCTCTTCTCGACCATCGCCAAGATGCCCGACGTCCGCAAGGCGGTCACCCTCGACGCCAAGCGCTACGGCGACCTCGTCTACGTCCTCGGCCTGACCCGCAACGAGCTGGGCGGCAGCGAGTTCTACAACCAGCTCGGCGCCACCGGCAACCAAGTGCCCAAGGTCGAGCCCGTGCTCGCCCTGGAGCTCTACCGCCGCGTCGCCACCCTCACCAACGCCGAACTCTGCCACTCCCTCCACACCCCCGTCTTCGGCGGCCTCGCCGTCGCCTTCGCCAAAGTCGCCATGGGCGGCGACCTCGGGCTGGAGGTGGACCTCAAGCAAATCCCGGTCCAGGGCGGCCTCGGCGTTGTCGAGCGGCTCTTCTCGGAGAGCAACAGCCGCTTTGTCGCCACCGTCGCGCCGGCGAACCGGGAGCGCTTCGAGGCGCTGCTGGCAGGGGTGCCCTTCGCCTGCGTCGGCGAGGTCACGCTGCAACGCCAGCTCCTCTTCCGCAACGGCCGCAAGATCGTCGCCCGCATCCCCGTCCCCGACGCCCTCGCCGCCTACACCGGCACATTGGACGGGATCTAGCCCGAGTTCAACACTTGACATCATAAGTGGTTGATTCTCAACACTCAGATAAAAAAGTAACTACACTTTTACTTTTTCCGGGGCTTGAGAGCCGATAAAAAAGTAACTACACTTTTACTTTTT
>JBAZOO010000027.1:0-52513 GCA_041648735.1 Lentisphaeria bacterium | reverse complement strand
GGGGTCGGGGGGGTGGATGGGGGCGAACTGGAGGGGGGTGAAGGGGGCGTGGAAGAGGGGGGTGAAGCTGAGGATGAAGCGGCCGGCGGGGCAGGCGGCGCGGAGGTTGGCGAGCAGTTCCAGGAACTCGGTGACGTCGGCCGCGGTTTCGCGGCCGGTGGCGATGAGGAAGAGCTTGACCTGGCGCAGGCCGAGGGGTGCGAGGGTGCGGAGGACGCGGAGGAGGTCGTCGGGGTCGCATTGTTTGCCGAGCCAGGCGCGGAGACGGTGGCTGATCCCTTCGACGCCGAGGGAGAACTCGTGCTTGTCGAGGCGGGCGAGGAAGTCGCGGGCGGTGTCCTCCTTGGCGAGGCTGGTGACGGCGAGGCTTTTGAGGGAGACTTGGCGGAAGAGGGGGCGGAGGGCGGCCAGCGCCTCGTGGAGGGCGGGGACGCTGGCGGCGTCGGCGGCGAGCAGGTTCAGGTCGGACGCGGCGGTGGCGGCCTTGAGCCGGCGGGCGGCCTGGGCGAGGGCGGGGACGGGGGAGTCGGTTTCCGGGCCGCGGCCCCAGCCGGTCTGGCAGAAGCGGCAGCGGTAGTGGCAGCCGATGGCGAGGGGGAGGGTCTCTTCCAAATCTTCGTTGGCAAAGGGGATGTAGCCGCCGTCGTAGCCTTCGAGCCAGCTTTCCGGCGGGTCGGTGCGGTAGGCGACGGGGAAGGGTGCGGACTCCGCGGCCGGGGTGATGGTCAGGGCGGGAGTGCCGGCGGCGCCGGTGGCGGTGGCGTGGGTGTAGAGGGTGGGGACGTAGAGGCCGGGGAGTTCGCCGGCGAGGCGGGCGAGGAAGGCGGCCTTGCCGCCGGCGTTGGCGTCGGCCTGGCGTTGGCGGGGGTGCTTCCAGGCGTCGAACTCTGCCAGGAAGCGTTGGAGGAAGGTGATGCCGTCACCATTGCAGACGGCGTCCACGAGGCCGCCGCTGCCGTCGCCGGCGGCGTCGCCATGGAGGAATGGTGCCGATGGGGCGGCGTTGCCGCCGAGGAGGATGATTGGCTGGGCGGGGTCGGCGAGGCGCTGGCGTGCGCCGAGGTGGAGCCCGGAATGTTTCAGGGCGGCGGGGAGGTTGATGGTCTCCTGGGGGACGGAGAGGCTGACGGCGACGATGTCGAAGGCGGCGGGCGGCTGTTTGCTGCCGGTGGCGAGCCACCAGGGGACGCCTTCGCGCTGGAGGAAGGCGGTGTCGGTGGCCGGCGGGAGGAAGGCGAGGTCGGCATAGACGCCGGGGCATTGGCGTGCCGCCCAGTAGAGCAGGCGGTGGGTGATCGAGGGGGTTGTGCCGGCGTAGGTTGAGAGGCGGCAGAAGAGGATGCGGACGCGGGCGGTGGCGAACTCCGCCGGCGGCTGGCGTCCCGGCTCGCCGCCGTCGAGCCAGAGGCCGTTGCCGGCGAGGTGGCGGCGCTGGCGGTTGAACCAGTCGGCGAAGGTGGTTGGCGGGCTGGTGGCGGCGGGCATGGGCAAGGTTCCGGAGCGGGTGGTGGAGGGGCGGGGAAGGTAATGCCGGAACCGGGAAAGGGAAGGGTCACATGGCGAGGATGGTGGCGTGGTTGTCGATCAGCGCGAGGTCGCCGCGGAGGGCGACTTCGGCATGGAGGGCGACCTGCGGCAGCATCTCGGCGATGTAGCGGTCGGCGACGAGTTCGCGGGGCTTGTCCTTGAGCGCCTGGCGGAGGAGGAGGTAGGAGCAGAGGATGATCGTCTCCATCTCGCAGAGGCGGCGGGCCACGAGGTCGTGGTATTCGGGATCCTTCTTGGCCTCGACGAAGCGGACGGCGCGCTGGAGCTTTTCGCGGGCCATGTCGACGGCGCTGGCGAGTCGGCGGAGGCGTCCCTCGAAGGGGAGGTGGCTGATTTCGTCCATCAGCGGGTCGAGGACGCGGAGCATGACGCCGCCGATGGCGGCGACGTGCTGGAGCTGGGTGGTGCCTTCGTAGATGTTGGTGATCCGGGCGTCGCGGTAGAGGCGTTCGGCGGGGAAGTCCTTCATGTAGCCGGTGCCGCCGTGGATCTGGATGCAGTTGTAGGCGACCTGGTTGGCGAGTTCGGTGAGGAAGGCCTTGGCCAGGGGGGTGAGTTCGGCGGCGATCTTGGTGTAGGCCTTCTCGGCCTGGCGCAGGGCGGGGTTGGGGCCGTCGGCGCGCTTGCAGGCCTCCTCGGCGTTGTCGCGCAGGTCCACATACTTGGTGGTTTCGTAGAGCAGGGTGCGGGCGGCGAGGATGAGGACGCGGTCGCGGGCGAGCATTTCATAGACGGGTGGGAACTTGAGGATGGGCTTGCCGAACTGGGTGCGTTCCTTGGCGTACTTGTGGGCCTGGCGCCAGGCGGCCTCGGCGACCCCGAGGGCCTGGGAGCTGATGGCGACGCGGGCGCCGTTCATGAGCGACATGACGTAGCGGGTCAGGCCGCGCCGGCGTTCCCCGACCAGTTCGGCGGGGACGTTGTTGAACTGCAGTTCGCAGGTGGGCGAGCCGTGGATGCCGAGCTTGTCCTCGATGCGGCGGACGAGGAGGTTCGGGCCCCTTTCGCAGACGAACATGGAGAGGCCGCGGCCGTCCTTGGTCCCCTCCTCGGAGCGGGCGAGCACCAGCAGCACCTTGGCGCAGCCGTTGGTGATGAACCGCTTCATGCCGTTGAGGAGCCATTGGTTGCTGGCGGGGTCGAAATGCGCCTTGAGCTGGACGGCCTGGAGGTCGGAGCCGGCCTCGGGCTCGGTGAGGGCCATGGCGCCGTCGGCCTCGCCGGCGCAGAAGCGGGGGAGGTAGTGGCTCTTCTGCTCGGCGGAGCCGAAGCGGCAGATGGTTTCGGCGATGTCCTGGAGGCCGAAGAGGTTTTGCAGGGAGCAGTCGGCGCGGGAGACCATTTCGGTCATCATCGAATAGAGGGTGACGGGGAAGTTGAGGCCGCCATACTCGCGGGGGAGCATGACCCCCATGAGCTGGGCCTTGGTCAGGTCCGCCAGGTTGAGCTTGGTGCCGGCGGCGTATTCGACCTTGCCGTCCTTGAGGGTGGCGCCTTCCGCGTCCACGGCGGCGGCGCGGGGGGCGATCCTCTCGCCGCAGAGTTCGCCGACCATGGTGAGGACCTTGTTGTAGCTGTCGAGCGCGTCGGCGAAGTCGGTGGGCGCCGCCGGGAAGGTGGCGGCCTGGGTGAAGCCGTGCTCCCGCTGGGCGACGACCTGTTCCAGCCCGACATTGCAGAGGTTGAACTGGATGTCGGGATTGTCCTGGTAGAAATTCTCCGGCATGGGCAGACCCTTTTCTCGCTGGGGCCGGAACCGCCGCGGCGGGGCCGGCCAAGGCTGGTTGCATCCGTCTTCGCGCCGCGTTCAGCCGCGGCCCTTGTACGCCTTGATGAACTTGGGGAGCACGTCCTCGACGCGGCCGACGATGCCGTAATGGGCGATGGCGAAGATCGGCGCGGCGGGATCCTGGTTGATGGCGATGATCTTGGCGCTCTGGTCCATGCCGGCCCGGTGCTGCACCGAGCCGCTGATGCCGCAGGCGATGTAGAGGCGGGGGCGGACGGTGACGCCGGTCTGGCCAACCTGGTGGTCGTGGCCGATCCAGCCCGCGTCAACCGCGGCGCGGCTGGCGGCGACCTCGGCGCCAATGGCCTCGGCGAACTGGCGCACCAGGGCGAAGCCGTCCTTGGAGCCCATGCCGTAGCCGCCGGCGACGATCACCTGGGCGCCCTTGAGGTCCACCGACTTCTCCTCGGTGACCCGTTCGATCAGCGCCACCGCCAGGTCGGTGGCGTCGAGCTCCACCTTGGCTGGGGTGACCTTGCCCTTGCGGCCGGGCTGGGCCGGGGCGAGCTTCATGACGCCTTCGCGCACCGTCACCATCTGCGGGTCGTCCCAGGTGTTGACGATGGTGGCGATGATGTTGCCGCCGAAGGCCGGGCGGATCTGCATCAGCCGGTTTTCCAGGACGCGGTTGTTGGCCTTGTCCTCGAAATGGTCGATCTTGAGGTCGGTGCAGTCGGCGGTGAGGCCGACTTGCAGGCTGGAGGCGACCCGCGGCGCGAGGGAGCGCCCCGTGACCGTGGCGCCGAAGAGGATGATGTTGGGGCGGTGCTGGCGGGCCAGGCCGACAATGACCTTGGTGAAGGGGACGGCGGAGAAGTGCTTCAGCCGCGGATCCTCGGCCAGGAAGACGTTGTCGGCGCCGAGTTCGTGCAGCCGCGGCGGCAGGGCCGCGACGGCCGCGCCGGGGAGGATGGCCTCGACCTTGACGCCGAGCGTGTCCGCCAGCTCCCGCGCCTTGCAGACCAGCTCCAGGGAGACGTCGGCGATCCGGCCAGCGTCCTGCTCGATGAAAACCCAGACGTTGCCGGGCGCATTCTTGCTCATTGCAAACCCCCGTTGGAAAGTCAGCTCAGGATGTGGTCTTTGACGAGGTCGTGGACAAGGCTGCCAATGGCTTCGGCGGTCGGCGGCACGAGCACGGTGTCCTTCTTCCCGGTCAGCACGACGCTTTCGATCGCCTTGACCTTGGTCGGGGAGCCGGCCATGCCGATCCGGCCGGGCTCGGCCTCCAGGTCGGCGGCGCTCCATTCATGGATCCAGAGGCCAAGGGTGCGGAGCCGCCCCTCCTCGTCGGCCAAGCTGGTGGCGTCCTCGTAGGTGGCGCCGCTGTGGCGGGCGAGCAGTTCCGAGCGGGTGACGGCCTTCTTGTACTGCATCAGCCGCTTGGCGCCGGCCGGGCGGGGCGGCGTGGGGGTGGCGACGACGGTGAGCAGGGCGGGCAGCGGCGTTTCCACGACCTCGTAGCCGCCGTCCACCTGGGTGCGGGCGCGGAGGCGCCCCTTCTGGATGTCGAGCACGTCCACGACGTAGGTGAGCTGGGGCAGGGCGAGCTTCTCGGCGAGCTGGGGGCCGACCTGGGCGGTGTCGCCATCAATGGCCTGGCGGCCGCAGAGGATGAGGTCGAACTGGCCGATTTTGCGGGCGGCGCAGGCGAGGGTGTAGCTGGTGGCGAGGGTGTCGGCGCCGGCGAACTTGCGGTCGGTGATCAGCGCGGTCTCGTCGGCCCCCATGTAGAGCGCATGGCGGAGGATGGCGGTGGCGGCGGGCGGACCCATGGTGGCGACGACCACGCGGCCGCCGAAGCGTTCCTTGAGCTGGAGCGCGGTCTCCAGCGCCTCCAGGTCCTCGGGATTGAAGATTGCCGGGAGGGCGGCGCGGTTGACCGTGCCGTCCTCCTTCATCGCCTTGCCGGTCACGTTCTTCGTGTCCGGCACCTGTTTCGCGAACACCAGGATGGTCAGACTCACGACGGCCTCCTTCGCAACACGGGGATCAGCAAGGGGGGACGGCATCGCCGTGGATGCCGGAGCGGGCGCGGTCGGGATCGGGGGCGGACCGCTCCGCGGGCGTTGGCGGTCGGCCCCGCGGATCGGCGCAATGCGGGCATACCATGCCGCCCGCCCCGGGAAATGCAAGGGCGGCGCGGCGCGGAAATTGGCGGGCTCAGCGGGGCGCGGCGTCACCGGAGGGCGGCGGCGATCGTCTCCGGCGAGGTTTCCCGCGCGCGGGTGTCCCAGATGTGGACGTCCTGGCCGAGCGGGGCGCAGATGGCGGGGTCGGTGGTGCCGGTGAAAAGGATGTTGGTTGGCCGGCCATACGCGGCCGCGAGATGGCCAGGGCCGGAATCATTGCCCACGAATGCCGCACAGCCGGAAAGCAGCGCCAGCACCCGCCCCAGTGGCAGTCCGGCGGCGGTTCGGGCCAGTCCGGGAGCGGCTCCGGCGGCGACGCTTTCCAGGCGCTCCGCGTCGGCCGCGGCGCCCAGAAGCAGGATTGGCGTTCCCGCGGCGGCCAGCCGGCCGGCCAGTTCGCGGAAACAGGCCAAGGGCCATTCCTTGGCCGGCCAGCCGGCCGTGGGGGCGATCACGACTGGAGGGTGCGCCGGGTCAAGCCCAACCTGGGCGGCAGCTTCGGCAAAGGAGCATGCTGGGCGACAGACGGGGCGCGGCCGCTGGTATTCATCCTGCCCCACCAGAAGTTCCAGGACGCGGAAGGGGCGGCGGGAAAGGTGCTCGCCAGCGGGGATGACCGCCATCCGCGAGTAGAAGCAGGAAGCCATCCGGAAGCCATTGAAGCCATAGGCCGCCGCTGGGCGGGCAATCCGGGCGAAGCTGCCAGAATAGCGGTTGCCCATGAAGTCCAGGATGCCGTCGAAGCGTTCGCGGCGGGCAGCCAAGGTTTGGCGGAGCCATTCCGGAAAGTCCGTTTTTTCCCGCCGCCGGTCACTGGTCAGCCATGGCGCGGCGCGCAGGTTGTCGTCTTGGATCAGCCCGGCCCACAGGTCGCGGCTCCACGGCTTGGTGTAGACAATGATCCTGGCCTGGGGGAAATGCCGTTTCAGTGCCGGAATGGTCTGCGTGGCCCAGAAGGTGTCGCCAAGCCAGTGGCCGGCCAGGATCGCGATGGTGTTTGGCGGCGGCGTCATTGTCTGCCTCCCGGCGGCGGCGCGCACAGTCGTTGGTAGGCGGCAAGGGTTTGGGCGGCGGTGCGGTTCCAGGAGAAAAGGCGGGCGCGGTCGAGGCCGGCGTCCCGCAGCCGGATGCGGGTTTCCGGGGATCGGGCCAGGTGGAGCATGGCCGCCGCCCAGGCGGCCGTGTCCTCCGGTGCGGCGAAGAGGGCGGCGTCGCCGGCGACTTCGCGCAGGGGTGGGATGTCGGCGGCCAGCACCGGCAGGTGGCGCTGCATGGCCTCCAGCACCGGCAGGCCAAACCCTTCGTAGCGGGAAGGGAAAAGGAACGCCAGCGCCCCGGCATACAACCCTTCGCGCTCTTCTCCGGAGACCTCCCCCAGCCAGCGTGCCTTGCCGGCGAATTGCGGACTCCGCAGCCGTGCCGCCAGAGCCTCGCCCTGGCCGCGGTCCGGGCCGGCGAAGAGCAGGTCAGGAACGGCGGGATCGCGCCGGAGCAGTTCCGCGTAGGCGTCGGCGAGCCGGAGCTGGTTCTTGCGCGGCTCGACCGCGCCGAGGCAGAGGAAAAACGGTTCCGGCGGCAGTCCGGCCATGGTGGGCCGGCGGCGTGGCCGGGGCGCGGCATCCGCCGCCAGGGGCGTCACGGTGATGCGTCCGGGCGGAATGCCGGCGAGGCGCTGCAATTCGGCGGCGGTGAACGCGGAATTGGCGAGGAATGCGGTGGCGCTTTGCAAGGTCCAGTTCCAGAGCTGGCGGAAGCAAAGGCGGAAGGGCAGGGCGCACTGCCCGGGCTCGATCAACGGGTAGAGGTCATGGACGGTGGCGATGACCGGCACGGCGCAGCTTGGCGGCGCGCCGGTGGTGCAGGTGGCATGGAACAGCGCCGCCCCTTCCCGGCGCAGCACGGCGTTGAGCCGGAAGCGGATGGCCAGGGACTGCTTGCCGCACCAGTAGGAGACGGGGCGGCAGTTGGGGCCGAAGTCCGGGCCGGACCAGCGGCGGCTGGCATGGAGCAGCAGGAACTCAGCGGTCGGCGCCTGCCGCGCCAGTTCGCGCAGGAGGTTGCGGACATAGACGCCCAAGCCGGTGGCCGGGCCCTGGGCGAGGGTGGCTTCGATGGCGAAAATCATGGGAGTGGCGAATCTTTACGTTCACGCCAGCGACGATACAGTGGATTGCGGGTAATAAAGCTAAAGGTTCGATCTAAAAAAAATGCTGGTCGAATCGCACGGACAATTTGTTTTCGCGCGGCATCAATCTCCCCATGTTTGAAAAGCACAAGGGCCATTTCGGCGAACATGGATTCGGCGTGGGTTCTTGTCTTGGTGTCTCGATGTAGCAACGCGGCCGACAATACTTGCGGGATGACTTCACCGTGGCCTTTTTCGGCAAAGCGCATCCACAAATCAAAATCCATGGCAAACTGCAATCGCTCATCCAAGGGGCCAGAAACCTGCCAGAATTTCCGCCGCCAAAATACACTTGGTTGACAAATGCCATGTTTCGCCCATTGCTGGATGTTTTGCCGGATAAGTTCCTGTGGGTGGTGGGTTGCAATGTATCGCTTCCGGTGATCAAAATGGATGCCCGCGCCGGCGAGCCAATCGCAGGGCGGATGATTGATGAAATAGCTACTGACTACCGACAAGCTTTCTGGCAACAACCGGTCATCACTGTTCAGCCAGCTCATGATTTCGCCAGTGGCGCGGGCAAAGCCGGCGTTGATGGCGGCGGCTTGTCCACCATCGGGTTGGCTTTGCCAATAGGCGAGGCGAGTGGCGTATTTCCTGATGATTTCGACCGAGCCATCCGTACTGCCGCCATCCATGATTATGTATTCCAAATTGGAATAATTTTGCTCCAAAACTGACTGAATCGTTTTCTCCAAATACGCAGCTTGATTGAAACTGGGAGTGACAATGCTGATGCGAGGGAGCGTGCTCATCGTGTAATCTCAAAGTAATTGATTGTAACAATGGATTTTACCGTCACTTCCGTAGCCAAATGTATTGGCCCAGTAACAAGGACTTGACGGATGCCGCAAATTCACGGATACTAGAAAGAGCAGTCTTCTTCTTTGTATGACGTTTCCTTAAACTTGCCATTCCCGTTCCAGTTCTGGCGACACTCTCATAAACTTGGATTAGATATGGTTTCAGAACTTGCCGCACAATAATCTTCGAAGGATAAACATTCAAGGCGCGAAACCCAAGGTCATGAACATTCAACCATATTCGGCGCAGTCCTTGGCAATGGTAAAAGATCAACGGTAGTCCGTCAACCAGTACTTGCCCTTTCCGATAGGTAAAAACGGAATTTGAAACGTTCCATGGTCCCACGTTTGCACCGGGATGCGAAAACACCTTAACCCTAGGGAACAATGCGGGGAAACGATCCAAATACTTTTGGTCGCCAAAACGTTCCTCCTCAACGCGGTCATAGCACCATTCGTTGCACTTTTCCCGCCACCATTGCAAGCCGGCCATTCCCGCTGGATCCGCCCGGAAAGTCAGCCAGCCTACATTGAATCGGCCATTTGCCGCCAGGGATCCGAGTCCGGGAGAGAAACGATGTTCAATAATTCCAATGGAATGATTTCCGAATTCCTCGAATAACGGCTCTGTAGAGCTCAAAAAAAACAGGTCGGCGTCAATATAGGTTACAAGGGTGGCGTCCGGGTTTTTTCGCAGGACATACAGGATGATTGAAGGTGTGCAGGTAAAATAATATTCCACCCGTGAACGGTTTGCCTTGGCGGCAAGCAGTTCGGCATCGCCAGCTTCAAAATCTTCCAAACGGATTGGCAATATGGAAGGCAAGGCGTACGTTGCCAGGTAATCATAAGTTGTTTCATCCAGGCAGAGAACCCAGATGCTGGCGTCGGAAGAGTGCCGTAAAAGGGACTCGCAGGCCACCAAGCCTTGGGCGAGATAATGCTGGTCGAAGTATGTGCAATAGTGCTTCATGGGAGGTGCGCGTCCTCTGCCGTTGGCATGCTCATTGAGACTTCTCCCTGCGGCCCTTCCGCTCAAAGAGATATCCACGAAACACTGAGGGTACGTTTGCCTTGTCCAACGCCGCAAACGAAACGGTTAACCGATAATTGGAGCCGATGGCTTCCCGTAACCTGGTTTCAGAAAGAAACCAGCATGGATACGAGGCCGTGTAGATTTCGGGGTTCACGCGTTGCACGGTGATCCGATCCTGATCATTCAAGGTCAAGCTGATCCTATCCAGGAAGAGGAAATCAAATCCGCGCATGGAGATCTCTTTGAGGAAGCGATACGGTTCGGGAAGGTATTGAATCGCACTGGAAGAGAAGAAAATGGTCGCCTTGCTTTCTCTTTGTGCGTCTTCAATGGATGTATGAAAAGAGAGCTTGGGTTCGCTCAAGTGCCGCATTCCGGCTTCTACATAGGCGGGAAGTTCGACAATGGCCCAGTGAACATCACGCAATCCAAGCCACAAATGCCGGTATTGCGACCAGGTGCTACCCAGTGCGCCGCCAAAGTCAACGACTCTCAACCGGCCTTCGGATGCGGCGGCGCAATACAGGAGAGCCGAGAGGGTGGGCCACGAATGATTCTCTTTTTCAAAGGTGACGGTATCCCGCTCGAATGCCGCCTCTCCCCGGCGCACTTTGCGTTCGGCGTCCAGCGCCTTGCGCAGAATTTCCCCGGTTTCATAGCCCGTTGTGTCGGCCGCGGCTTCGTCCCACGTCGCATAATTGCCGGACCATCCATGTGCTGAGTGGCTTGCGGTTTGTGACCATTCGCGCAAGCGACGCATCACGTTCCACAGAACCGGGGGGATGGTGCCATGAAGGATTCGCGGGATCAGCCTGCTGCCTTCTCTTCCGGCAGACGCCAGGCGCCGCGCATATCTTTGCAGGCGCGACATGACCCGTGACCGGATGGCCCGCGGCGGCGGGCGGCCTCCCCCGCACATGGCTTGGTGCAGAGTCCAGCAACGCGTGTTTTCGACAGGTTCGGGCCATGTTGTCGGGATGGGCGGACAGCTCCGCAATGGCGGGTTGACAAACCACGGCAATTCCTCGGCGGTACAGTTTGTCCCCGTGCCAAACCCAAGGTGTTCAACCATGCTATGGGGTGGGCGCAGGCAAAGGCCATGATTCAGGATATGCCAATAGAGGAACCGTACGGCCCAAATGTTCCGCCGCAATTCGGTTTTGGCCATCTCCACCAAATCTGCGGCATACCGGTAGACATCAATGCCGTTGGCTTCGCATTGGCGCATAAGCGTCATGGCATCTTCTTTCATGCCGTTCCATGCCCGCGCCCAGGTTCCCCACGCCAAGCATTCCGCGCGCCCATCAAAATAGGGTTGGTCATACACGTCCTCCGGCGTGATTTTTGGATGTGTCCATCCGGTCACACTCATAACCCGCGGGTCATGCTTGTACTGCCTAAGCGCCGCACAAAGGTATTCATAGGTTCCGGGAACGCAGATCAAGTCATCCTCAAAGATAATAGCCATTTCATGCTTGCTCAAGACTTCGGAAACGCCCGTGCGAATGGAAACCCCCAAGCCCAGGTTCGTTTTTTGTTCTCGCAGCACAACTTCGCACCAGTCTATGGATCGCAGGATATTGCGAACCTGCGTTACTGAGTCGTTCAGGTCAGGGGTTCGTGGCCCATCGCTGAATGCATAAAGTAAGGGCACATGATTTTCCCGAAGGCAATCCAGCGTCTTGCGCAGAAGCTCGGGGCGAGCGTAGGCGAATAAAACGATTGGTATGGTGGATGTCATTTCCATTGGCGTCATCTGTGGTTTACGGCATGACAGGAAGTCGCCATATCGTCGTGGCGGCAAAAGTTAATGCATACGGGCATGGACCGAAAAAATCGTGGCGGACTGCCGGTGGCGGAAGGAGCTTCATGGCTTTCTGATAATTTTCCCGCTCAGTATTGTCCCAGGCAATCATTCCGCCAGGTTTAATTTTGGGGATGGCGTGTTTGAAGCAGCTTGGACGGGCGCGTCCATCAAGCATAATAAGGTCAAAGAACGCATCGGGAAAGACATCAATCGCAGAGGCATATTTCACGAACGATTTTCCTTGGTAGACGGCATCGCTGGAAGCATATTGATCCGGATCCGAGTCATCGGCGTCAAGCGGTCGTGTACCTTCTGGCTCAATAAGCCGCAGATCAACATTTTTGAATTGTCGGGCATGGATTGCATCGGCAACCCGTTGCCACCAAAGTTGGTTGTGTTCGATTGAGACGACATTGGCGGCCCGGTACGCGAAAAACAGGGTTGATCCTCCCGAGCCGTACTCGAACACCCGCATGTCAGGCTGCAAATAAGCGGCCATGTGGCGAATTGCTTCAAAACAAATCCACGGCTGCGCGTCAGACAGGGAACTATGTCCAGCCTTCAAGCTTTTGCGCCAAGGTAGATACGATCTGAACAGATCCAGCAGATGGATTGCCTGGGCATGTTGTCGGCAAGCCCAAAAATAGGTTCGTGGGTAGAACAATATCATTTTGATGCTTTCCTGCCTTCTGTTCGCGGTTACGCATCTCCTGTTACGTCTGCAGGCGAAAGGAATGAGCGATGGCGATATGCCCCTGTCCAGTAGCTAGTCTCCCTGTGCCAAAAAAATCACCACTATCGACGTCAAAAGAGCCAGCATTTTGAACCCAGTCGGCAATTTCCGATCCAGCCTTGGCAAATAATGTCACCCCGTATCTTCCTGGCAACAATGGTAGGTTAGGAACTTCAATTAAAATGGATTTCACTGATCGTGCGATCACGCCAAAGATTTGATTGGTCATTTCGTTATCCAGTACGGCAATCCGCTCTCCCATTAAATTATCAATACCAAGGCTGATGCTGACGTTTCGCAGGGGCATGTCGCCAGGATTGATGAAGCTGATTTCAAAGATCGCAGTGGAACCTGTCCGGAATGACGGGAGGAGGTTTTGCCGGCTGTCTCTCAGTGTGAAGCCGGTAAACCGCAGCACGCCGTTCCCATTCCGGTCGTTTCGGCTCAACAGGTTTTGCGGCGCCATTACCGTCTGCTGCATATACGCATGGATGACTTCGGGTGTTCTCCCAGTCTTGACGATTTTTCCGTCCTGCAACAGACAGCAATTGCCACACAACTTTTCGACTGCGGCCATGTTGTGGCTGACGAAGAGGACGGTGCGGCCGGCGTGGGCGACCGCGCTCATCTTGCCGAGGCATTTCTTCTGGAAGGCGGCGTCGCCGACGGCCAGCACTTCGTCCACCAGCAGGATCTCCGGTTCCAGGTGGGCGGCGACGCTGAACGCCAGCCGCATGTACATGCCGCTGGAGTAGTGTTTGACCGGGGTGTCCAGGAATTTCTCGGTCTCGGCGAACTCGACGATCTCGGCGAACTTGCGCCGGATCTCGGCGCGTTTCATGCCGAGGATGGCGCCGTTGAGGAAGATGTTCTCGCGGCCGGTCAGTTCGGGATGGAAGCCGGTGCCGACCTCGAGCAGGCTGCCGACACGGCCATGCAGATCGATCCGCCCCTCGGTCGGTTCGGTGATGCGGCTGAGGATCTTGAGCAGCGTGCTCTTGCCGGCGCCGTTGCGGCCGATGATGCCGACGACCTCGCCGCGCTTGACCTCGAAGGAAACATCCTTCAGCGCCCAGAAGTCCAGGGCCTTGTCCACGAATTTCACGGAAGGACACGAATTTTTGAAGGGCATCCGTGAAAAGTGGCGCAGGTTGCGAACCCCCGTCTTCACGAAACCGGCGAGGGTGTCGCGCAGCGCCTTGTAGGGGACACGCCCACCGAGACGATAGCGCTTGCCGATGTTCTCTGCTGAAATCACGATTTCGTTCATGGGAGGTTGTCCACGAATTTCACGAATTGACACCCATCAAAGAACCAGGCGTTTCTGCTGAAGGCTCGTCGTTCCAAAGTTGACCAGCAACCCGAGTTTGAAGCGGGTGGCCTTGAGGTAGTTGAGAACCTGCGCTTCATGCTCGCCCGCAAGGCAATCAAGGGCTTTCAGTTCAACGATGATCGTGTCGAAACAGACGAAATCTGCGATGTAGCGTTTGGCCAGCGCTTTTCCACGGAAGAAAATGGGCAATTCCTTTTCACGCGCGAACGGTACGCCTTTTTCCGTCAGGACAACCGCCAGCGCCTCCTGGTAAACCGGCTCCAAAAAACCAGGGCCGAGTTCGGCATGTACTTCCATGCATGCCCCGATGATTCGATAACTTTCCTTTTGATAAATCAGCATTTTACTTCGTGCCCATTCGTGAAATCCGTGGACGATATTATCCGCCGAGGGTGTCGATGAAGGTGCGTTCGCGCCAGCGGAACCAGGCGATGCCGGAGAGGAGGAGGAGGAGGGCGATGCCGGCGGAGAGCCAAAGCTCGCCGCCGGGGCGGGGGGTGCCGGCGAGGAGGCACCAGCGGAAGCCTTCGACGACGCCGGTCATGGGATTGAGCCCCAGCAGCCAGCGGAGGCGTTCCGGCACCAGGGCGGCGGGATAGACGACGGGGGTGACGAACATCCAGAGCTGGGTGAGGAAGGGCACGGCGTACATGACGTCGCGGTACTCCGTGTTCAGCGCCGCCAGCCAGAAGCCGACGCCGAGCGCCGTGGCCAGCATCAGCAGGAGGAAGAGCGGCAGGCAGAGCAGGTGCAGGGTGGGCGGGATCTTGAAGTAGAGCAGAGCCCCCGCCAGCAGCAGCAGGCCGATGGCGAAGTCCAGCAGGGCGGCGAGGGTGGTCGCGATGGGGACGATCAGGCGGGGGAAGTAGATCTTGGTGATCAGCCGCTGGTTGGTGACCAGGCTGTTGCCCGAGTCGTTGAGGGTGCGGGAGAACAGTTGCCACGGCAGCAGCCCCGCCAAGGCGAAGAGGGGGTAGGGGACGCCTTCCGTGGTTTGGTCGAGCTTGGCGAGCTTGCCGAAGAAGAGCCAGAAGACCAGCATCATGAGCAGGGGCTGGAGGACGACCCAGGCGACGCCGATGGCGGTCTGCTTGTAGCGCACCTTGATGTCGCGCCAGGCGAGGAAGCCGGCCAGCTCGCGGTAGTGCAGCAGCTCGCGCAGGTCGAGGAAGCGCCAGCCGCTGGTGGGCTGGATGCGGATGGTCTCGGGGGTGGGGGTGGGGGCGGTCATGATTTCCGGTTGCCGAATTTTGGCCGCGAATTCAGGCGAATCTTTATCTTGGATACGAGCAAAGCTTTGCATTCGCGGGAATTCGCGGGCAAGAAAGGTCTTGTTTGGCTCATTGGGCGGGGGCGGCGGCGAAGATCCAGCGGAGCTTGGGGCTGGGGGCGATCGCGGGTGGCAGGAAACGGCCGCCCAGGGGGTGCCGGGGGTCGTAGAGGCAGACGATGATGGCGTCGTTGCGGTCGTTGCGGAGTTCGCCCGGCGGCGAGACCGGGTGGCCGAGGAAGGAGGGTGGGTGGTGGTCGGCGGCGGCGGCATAGACGGCGCGCAGGTCCAGCCCCCATTCCTGGACGCCGAGCCAGGTGATTTCGGCGAGTTCGCCGGTGCCGAGGAAGGCGACGTTGCGCTGGCCGGCCGCGGCGAGGTCGCGGCAGAGCTGGGCGCTGCGCTTGCGGGCTTCGCGGTAGAAGTGGAGGGAGAAGTCGAGGAATTCCAGGGTCAGGCGGGTCTTTTCGGCGAGGCCGGCGGGGGTGAGGAAATAGTCCCAGCGCCGGGAATGGATGACGTTGACGTGGAGCAGCCCCTTGGTGACCAGGCGCTTGAGCAGTTCGTGGGCGAGCTTGACGCTGACCCCGAGTTTCTGGGCGGCGCGGCGGTTGCTGAGGCGCGCGTCCTGTTCGACGTGGCGCAGCAGTTCGAGTTCGTGGCGGGCGTGGCTGTCGGGGGTGGTGGCCATGGCGGGGCTGGTTGGTTCCGGGGCGGGGGCGCGCGGGTAACGTTACTGGCGGTAACTATAGCTTGGCGGGCGGCGGCGCGCCAGCCGGGGCCGGGGGGGCGGTCAGAGGCGGCCGAGGCGGAGGGCGCGGCAGACCTTCTTGACGCTGTCCCGGTGCTTCCACTGGGTGAAGCGCCACCAGTCCCGCAGGTCGGCGGGCGGCGGCAGGGCGTCGCCAGCCACCAGCGCGGCTTCCGGGACGCCGCGGGCGAGGAGGGTGCGGAGTTCGCATTGGAGCCAGGCGAAATACTCCAGCCAGCGGCGGAGGTGATCCGGGCCGGCGACGGGGCCATGGCCGGGGACGACGTGGCGGGGGTTGAAGGCGAGCAGGCGCTGGTAGACGGCGACGATGCGGTCGCGCGTCTCCGCCGTCAGGGGGCGGTCCCAGGGGATCAGTCCCCAGCCGAAGATGTCGCCGACGAAGAGGGTTGCCGACTCCGGATCCCAGGCGATGGCGTCCTCGGGGGTGTGGGCGCCGGGGAGGGGGATGAAGCGCAGGCGGCCGGCGATGGTCAGGCCCTCCGGCGGCAGGGGGATGGTGCGGGCGTTGAGGATTTGGGCGCCGCGGGATGCGAACCAGCCGTTGAGCGCCACGTGGTCCGGATGCAGGTGGGTGTTGAGCACCCAGGCGACGGTGCGGCCGGGGGCGTGGCGGGCGAGGATGGCGGCGATTTCCGGGGCCAGTTCCGGCTGTTCTGAGGGCGTCAACCACGGCGAGCTGGCCGCCGGCGAGTTCGAGCCAGCCGAGGTTGTCCACGGCCTGGCGCACGCCGACGCCGGGGGCGAGGGTGCGCACGGCCGGGGTTTCCAGGGGGTCGGGGGTGGGGCTTGGGGCAGGCATGATCCGGGAACTATAGCCGCTCCGGCCAGCGGCCGCGCGGCTGCCGCGGATGTGGAAATCCAGGAAAACGGGCTTATGGTAGTTGCCTATTTTTCCCGTCCCCTTCCTTAATCATTGTCTATCAGTCTCCGGTGGCCGCCGGATTCCCGGATGCTGGCGTTTGTGAGGATGGCGCATCATGGCTGACGATTTGCAGGGCTTGCTGGAACGGATCCACTCCGAGGGCGTCGCGAAGGCGCAGGCTGAGCGGGAGGCGTTGCTGGCGCAGGCCCAGGCGGAGGCGGCGCGCATCCACAAGGAGGCCGAGGCCGCCGCGGCGGCGATGGTGGCGAAGGCGAAGCAGGAGGCGGAGATGCTGGTGGGCAAGGGACGCGAGGCGTTGCGCCAGGCGGCGCGCGACACCCTGCTGACGTTCCGCGGCCAGCTTCAGGACCGGCTCAAGCAGGTGGTGAAGGCGGCGACCGGCCAGGCGCTGGCGCCGGAACGGCTGGCCGGCATCCTTGCCGAGGTGGTCAAGGGGTATCTGGCCCAGGCCGGGGGTGCCGTCGAGCTGCAGGTTTCCCCCGCGGTGGGCCAGGAGCTGGCGGCCGGCTTTTTCGGGGCGCTGGGCGCCGACTTGAAGAAAACGGTGGAGCTGAAGCCAGTGCCGGGCGTGGCTGGCGGCTTCAAGCTGGCGGTGCATGGCACCGACGTGGTGTACGACTTCACCGATGCGGCGCTGGCGGAGGCGCTCAGCCAGTTCCTCAATCCGAAGCTGGCCGACCTGCTCAAGCAGGAAACGGCTGGCTGACCCTGGCTGCCGGGCGGCGGTCCGCCCGGCGGCGTCCGTGCAACCGACGACGCGTCACCGAGGCATTGCCGTGGCTGGCTCGCTCACCTCTTTCCTGATCAGTTCCATGCCCCTGCCGCGGCTGGGGGAGAAACCGGTGGTGGATTCCGCCCGTTTCCTCGACCTCTGCCAGCCGCATCTGGCACCGGCGGAGTTTGCGGCGCTGGCGGCGGTGGCGCTGGTGCCGGCCGGCAAGCCTTGCTGCGAGACGCAGCGGCGCTGGGACGAGTTCGAGATCTACCTGCGCAACCGGATCGCGGAAAAGCGGGCGGCTACGCTCAAGGTCGAGGCTCAGCCGCACTTGCGGGCGGAACGCGACGTGTTCCCCGGCTGGCGCCGCCAGATCGATGATGCCTTGGCGGCGCCGACGCCGCTGGCCCGGGAACGTGCCTTGGACCGGCTGCGCTGGCAGCGGCTGGAGGACTTGGTGCCGGGGCACGAAATGGATTTTGACGCGCTGGTCAACTATCGGCTGCGGCTGCTGCTGGTCGAGAAGGAGGCTGGCTGGCAGCCGGAGGCGGGGGCGGAGCGCCTGGCCGCGGCCGTGAAGGCGGCTGGCGCGGGTGCCGCCGGCGTCCGGGCCGCCGGGCATGACGCGGCCTGAGGGCGGCTGGGTTTTGGGAATTTATGGAATGACGGAACACGGGACACGGAAATCCTATGCAGCTTGAACGTGACCAGGGCCGGGTGACCGGCGTGAACGGCAACATGGTGACCGCGACCTTTGGCGGCCGCGTGATCCAGAACGAGGTCGCCTACGTCCTGGTGGGGGAGGAGCGGCTCAAGAGCGAGGTCATCCGTGTCCGGGGCGACCGGGCCGACTTGCAGGTTTTCGAGGACACGCGCCGGATCAAGGTGGGCAACGCGGTCGAGTTTTCGGGCGAGCTGCTCTCCGTCGAACTCGGCCCGGGGCTGCTCGGCCAGGTGTTCGACGGCTTGCAGAACCCGCTGCCGCGGCTGGCGGAGGAGGCGGGCTTCTTCCTCAAGCGCGGCCTCTACCTCGAGGCGCTGCAAACGGACCGCAAGTGGGACTTCACGCCCGTCGCCAAGGCTGGGGCCACGCTCCGGGCCGGGGCCACGCTCGGCACCGTGCCGGAAGGCATCTTCACCCACAAGGTCATGCTGCCGTTCCAGTGGAGCGGCGAGTGGACGCTGGGCTGGATCGCCCCGGCGGGTGCCTACGGGGTGCGCGACACCATCGCCAAGGTGCGTGACGCCCAGGGGGCGGAGCGCGAGGTGACGATGGTCCAGCGCTGGCCGGTCAAGATCCCGATCACCTGCTACCAGGAGAAAGTGCTCCCGCGGGAGCCGCTGGTGACTACCGTGCGCGTCATTGACACCTTCTTTCCGGTCGCCAAGGGCGGCACCTTCTGCACCCCGGGCCCCTTTGGCGCGGGCAAGACCGTCTTGCAGCACACCATCAGCCGCAACGCCGAGGTGGACGTGGTGATCGTCGCCGCCTGTGGCGAGCGCGCCGGCGAGGTGGTGGAGATCCTGCGGGAGTTCCCGCACCTCCAGGATCCGCGCACCGGCCGGGCGCTGATCGACCGGACGATCATCATCTGCAACACCAGCTCGATGCCGGTGGCGGCCCGGGAGGCCTCGATCTACACCTCGGTGACCCTGGCCGAGTACTACCGGCAGATGGGGCTGCACGTCCTGCTCCTGGCCGATTCCACCTCACGCTGGGCGCAGGCGCTGCGCGAGATGTCGGGGCGGCTGGAGGAAATCCCCGGCGAGGAGGCGTTCCCAGCCTACCTCGAATCGCGCGTGGCCGACTTCTACGAGCGCGCCGGGCTGGTGAAGCTGCACGACGGCACGGTCAGCTCGATCACCATCGGCGGCGCGGTCAGCCCCGCCGGCGGCAACTTCGAGGAGCCGGTGACCCAGGCGACCCTCAAGGTCGTCGGCAGCTTCCTTGGCCTCTCCCGCGAGCGCGCCAACGCCCGCCGCTTCCCCTCGATCCATCCCCTGGAGAGCTGGAGCAAATACCAGGGGGTGGGCGACGCCGCGGCGCTGGAGCGGGCCCGCGCCATGCTCCGCCGGGGCGCCGAGGTCAACCAGATGATGAAGGTCATCGGCGAGGAAGGCACGGTGATGGACGATTTCGTCGCCTACCTCAAGGGCGAGTTCCTCGACGCCGTCTATCTCCAGCAGAACACCTTCGACGAGACCGACGGCGCCACCAACGCCGAGCGCCAGCGCCGGGTCTTCGCCAAGGTCGTGGCGGTGGTGGACCGGCCGTTCCAGTTCGCCGACAAGGACGCGGCCCGCAAGTTCTTCCTCCAGCTCCGCCAGACGTTCATCGACTGGAACTACATCGCCATGGGCGATGCCGCCTTCCAGACGGCGGAAGCGGCGATCGCCACGCTGCTGGGCAAGGCGTAAGCAGGCCGCCGCCGCCCCCCTTTCCCCTTTCCGCTTTCGGGTTTCACGGCTTCGACGCAGGATTCCGGCATGAGAAAAGTCTACCATCGCATCATCCAGATCAGCGGCAACGTCATCACCGTCGAGGCGGACGACGTCGGCTACGGTTCCCTGGCCGAGGTCCGGACGGGCGACCGCCGGTCGCTGGCCCAGGTCATCCGGCTGGACGGCACGCGCGTCTCGCTCCAGGTCTTCGCCGGCAGCCGCGGCATCTCCACCGACAGCGAGGTGCGCTTCCTCGGGCGGATGATGCAGGTGCCGGTCACCGACGCCGTGCTCGGGCGCATCTTCACCGGCAGCGGCGAGCCGCGCGACCGCGGGCCGCGGCTGACCGACGAGCTCTCCGACATCGGCGGGCCGTCGGTCAACCCGGCCCAGCGCATCATCCCGCACCGGATGATCCGCACCGGCATCCCCATGATCGATGTCTTCAACAGCTTGGTGGAGAGCCAGAAGCTGCCGATCTTCTCGATTGCCGGCGAGCCGTACAACGACCTGCTGGCGCGCATCGCGATGCAGGCCGAGGTGGACGTGATCGTCATTGGCGGCATGGGGTTGAAGTATGACGACTACCTCTTCTTCCGCGACACGCTCGACGAGCACGGCGCGCTCTCCAAGGCGGTCATGTTCGTCCACACCGCCTCCGATCCGGTGGTGGAATGCCTGCTGGTGCCCGACATGGCCCTGGCCGTCGCCGAGAACTTCGCCATCAAGGGGCAGCGCGTCCTGGTGCTGCTCACCGACATGACCAACTTCTGCGACGCCCTCAAGGAGATCGCCATCACCATGGAGCAGATCCCCTCCAACCGCGGCTATCCCGGCGACCTCTATTCCCAGCTCGCGGCACGCTACGAGAAGGCGGTCGACTTCGACGGCGCCGGCTCCATCACCGTGCTTGCCGTCACCACCATGCCGGGCGACGACGTGACCCATCCGGTGCCCGACAACACCGGCTACATCACTGAAGGGCAGTTCTACCTGGTCAACGGCCGCATCGAGCCGTTCGGCTCCCTCAGCCGCCTCAAGCAGCTCGTCAACAGCAAGACCCGCGCCGACCACCGGGCGGTGATGGACGGCATGATCCGCCTCTACGCCGAGTACAAGGATGCGCTCGAGAAGCAATCCATGGGCTTCCGCATGAGCGGCTGGGACCAGAAGCTGCTCAAGTACGGCAAGCTGTTCGAGGCGCGGATGATGGACCTGAAGGTCAACCTGCCCCTGGAGGCGGCGCTCGACCTGGGGTGGAAGACCCTGGCCGAATGTTTCGAGCCCGCCGAGAGCGGGATCAAGTCCGACCTCCTTCAGCAATTCTGGCCGAAGGGCTGAGGCCCCATCCCCTTTTCCGCGGCACCAAGGATGACAGGACGCCATGGCGAAAGTCCGGCTGACCAAGAATGAGTTGAAGGCGCGGCGCGAAGGGTTGAAGCGCTTCCAGCGCTTCCTGCCGACGCTCCAGCTCAAGAAACAGCAGCTCACCCTGGAAGTGAGCCGGGCCCGCGAGGCGCTCGCCGCCCTGGCGCATGAGGAGCAGGCCTACCGCGGCGAGCTCGCCCAATGGTCGGCCGTGCTGGCGGCGGCGGCCGAGGGGCTGCTGCCGCCATTCCTCGCGGTGGCGGCGTGGGAGTGCGGAGTCCGCAATATCGCCGGCATTGACGTGCCGCTGTTCGAGAAGCTCGCCTTTGCCGAGCCGGAGGTGGACCTTTTTGCCACCGATCCCTGGCTGGACGACGCGGTGGCGGCGGGGCGGCGGCTGGTGGAGTCCGAGCTGCGGAGCGAAGTGCTGCGCGAGCAGGTGCGGCTGCTGGAGCAGGAGCTGCGCGTCACCACCCAGCGGGTGAACCTCTTCGAGAAGGTGAAGATCCCCGAGGCGGCACAGGCGATCCGCAAGATCCAGATTTATTTGGGCGACCAGCAGACCGGCGCGGTCGGCCGCGCCAAGATCGCCAAAGGCAAATGCGAGGCCCGCGATTCGGCGGCGCTGGCGTTGCCCGCGGCCGTCGGGCAATGATGGGAACAGGGGCAGACGACCGTGATTGAACCGATGGCACAAGTGACCCTGGTCTGCCTGGCGGCGGACCGGCAGGCGGCGGTGGAGCGGCTGCGCGAACTTGGCTCCATGCATGTCCTCGCCGTGCGCCCCCCCGAGTCGGAGGAGCTGGCGGCCTTGCAGGCGGAGCACGGGCGGTTGGCCCGGATCGTCGCGGTGCTGACTGCGCTCAAGGGGCATCCGGCCAAGGCGGACGCGGCCGGCGGCCTGCCGGCGGGCGAAGTGGCCGACGCCGTGCTGGCGTTCCTTGACACGGTCGCCCAGGTGGAGGCCGAGATCGTCCGGCTCCAGCGCAACCGGCAGCTCCTGGCGCCTTGGGGCGACTTCGATGCCACTTTGCTGGAACGGCTGGCCCAGGCCGGCCTCCAAGTGCGGCTATGCGCCTATCCGGAGACGCAGCCGCCGGCGCTGCCGGCGGGGGCGGCCCTGCAGCCCCTGGGCGTCAGGGGGGGGCTGGCCTATGCCCTGGCGCTGGCCAAGCCGGGGGTGGCTCTGGACGCCTTGCCGCTGGCACCGTTGCCGGAGCTGACGGCCGCGGCCGAGATCGCCCGGCGCGAGGCGGCGGCCCAGGCGCGGCTGGCCGGGCTGCGCGCCGAGCTGGTGGCCATGAAGCCGGCCGTGCCCCGGATCCAGCGGGAGCTGCACCGGCTCGAAGGCGAAATCCAGTTCTGCCAGGCGCGGGACGGCATGGGCGACCACGGGGCGCTCGTCCATCTCGAAGGCTATGTGCCGGCGGCGGAGACGGACGCCCTCCTGGTGGCAGCCCGCACCCACGGCTGGGCCCTGCGCACCGTGGCGCCGGCGGAGGACGATCCGCACGTGCCGACCAAGCTGAAGCTGGCCCGCTGGGCCCAGCCGGTGCGCGTGATCCTGGACATCATCGGCGTCATGCCCGGCTACCGCGAGGTGGACATCAGCGCCTGGTTCCTGCTCTTCTTCTCCATCTTCTTCGCCATGCTCATTGGCGACGCGGTCTACGGCCTGCTGCTGCTGCTGGCGCTGGTGGCGGTGAAGCTGAAGTTCCCGGCGCTGCCCCGGCGCTACCTCGGGCTGATGGCGATCCTGGGGGTGACCACCACGGCCTGGGGTGTGATGAGCGGCAGCTATCTGGGCATGGACATCGCCAATCCGCCGCTGAAGGTGGCCTGGCTCGCCGAGCCGCGCCACGTGCAGAAGCTCTGTTTCCTTCTGGGCGCGATCCACCTGACCTTGGCGCACTTCTGGAACGCGCTGCTGGCAAAGCCGCGGCTCAAGGCGCTGGGGCAGCTTGGCTGGGCCGGCATCCTCTGGGGCAACTATTTCCTGGCCTGCCAGATGATCCTGAACGAGCCCGCGCCGCCGTTCCTCCTCTGGCTGTACGGCGGCGGCATGGCGGGCGTGGTGCTCTTTTCCGAGTTCCAGCGCAACCCGTTCAAGACGGTCGGGCTCGGCCTGGGGGCGCTGCTCATGGGGATCGTCAACAGTTTCGTGGACGTGGTCTCCTACGTCCGCCTCTTCGCCGTGGGCATGGCGGGGCTGGCGATCGAGCAGAGCGTCTTGAACATGGCGCATACCCTGCCGCTGCCGCCGGGGCTGCTGCATCTTGCCGGCGCCCTGATCCTGGTTGCCGGCCACGGCCTGAACATGGCCCTGTGCGCCTTGGGCGTGCTGGTGCATGGCGTGCGCTTGAACGTGCTCGAGTTCGCGGGGCATCTGGGGCTGACCTTCAGCGGCGTCCCCTACAAGCCCCTGAAGCCGCTCGAGCCCGGTTCCTGATCGTTCCACCCGTGACGGAAGGCGTGATGCGGCGGGGCAGCCCCGCAAGGACTCTCGGACAACCACCAACGCAGAGGAGAATGAAAAGATGGATGCACAGACATTGACGGCAATCGGCAAGATTGGCGGCGCGGCGGCCCTGGGGCTGGCGGCCACCGGCTCGGCATTGGGCGCGGGGGAGGCGGCGATTTCCGGCGTCGGCGCCTGGAAGAAGTGCTACGCGCAAAACCGGCTGGCGCCGTTCCTCCTGGTGGCGTTCATTGGCGCGCCGCTCTCCCAGACCATCTACGGCCTGATCCTGATGTTGCAGATCAATGCCCGCGCCGAGGCGGTGGCCCTGGCCGCGCCGGCGTTGCTGGCGCTGGGGGTGGGCGCCGGCCTGGCGATGGGCGTGTCGGCCTGGATGCAGGGGCGCGCCGCCGCGGGCTGCTGCGACTCCTTCGCCGAGACCAACAAGGGGTTTGCCAACAACCTGCTGGCCTTGGGCGTGGTCGAGACCGTGGCGCTGTTCGCCATGGTCTTCGGCCTGATCTTCGTCGGCAGCGTGAAGTAAGCGCCGCGGCCTTGCGGCCCTGGGGGCGGCGCCCAGCCTGCCCCCGGGGCGGCGCCCAGCAATGCGCACCGGCAAAAATGCCTGTGCCACGCTCCCCACAGACAAGGATGTCTGTGCCACGCTGCCCACACGACGGATCAGCCGGCGGTGTCGGCTTTCCTCACCCGCGGCCCCTGGGGAGTGTCCTCCAGGAGCCAGCCTTGGGCGGCGAGCTGGTTGCGGAGCGCGTCGGCGCGGGCGAAGTCCTTGGCCTTGCGGGCGGCCTGCCGCTCCTGGGCGAGGGCCAGGATGGCTTCCGGCACGGCCTCGCCGGCCTTTTCCAGGTCGAGGACGCCGAGCACGGCGTCCATTGCCTGGAGGGCGCCGGTGGCGGCGGCCACGGCGGCGGGGCCGGCCAGTTCGCCCTGGTCGAGCAGCCGGTTGGCGTCGCGGATGAAATTGAAGAGGGCGGCGAGGGCGGCGGAGATGTTGAGGTCGTCCTCGAGGCCGGCGCGGAATTCGCGGCCAGCCTGGCCGGCCCGGGCCTGGACGGCGCCGGGATCCTGGCCGGGCAAGTTCCGGGCTTCCGCGAGGCGGAGCTTGAACTCGTCGAGGCGCCGGAGGGCGGCGCGGGCGTCGGCGCAGCCCTGGAAGGAGAAGTTGAGCTGCTGCCGGTAGTGGGTGCCCAGCAAGGCCCAGCGGACCTCGCGGCCGGACCAGCCCTTGGCGAGCACGTCGCGCAGGGTGTAGAAGTTGCCGAGGGACTTGGACATCTTCTCCCCCTCGACCATGAGGTGGGCGCAATGCAGCCAGTAGCGGACGAACTGGACGCCGTTGGCGGCTTCGCTCTGGGCGATCTCGTCCTCGTGGTGGGGGAAGAGGTTGTCAATGCCGCCGGTGTGGAGGTCGAAGCTCGGCCCCAGGTACTTCATGCTCATCGCGGAGCATTCGATGTGCCAGCCGGGGCGGCCGGGGCCCCAGGGGCTGTCCCACTTCACGTCGCCGTCGGCCTCGTCCCACGCCTTCCAGAGGGCGAAGTCCGCCATCGCTTCCTTGGCGTACTCGTCAGTCTTGATGCGGACGCCGGGGCGCATCTGGTCGCGGTCGAGGCGGGCAAGCTGGCCGTAGGCGGGGAAGCGGGCGATGGAGAAATAGACGGAGCGGTCCTCGCCCAGATAGGCGAACCCCTTGTCCAGCAAGGTCTGGATGAGGGCGACCATTTCCGGGATGTGGCCGGTGGCCGCGGGATAGTGCTCGGCGGGCTCGATCCGCAGCGTCCGCAGGTCGGCGAAGAAGGCGTCCTTGAAGGTCTGGGTGAAGTCGCGCAGCGGGACGCCGGCCTGGCGGGCGCCGCGGATCGTCTTGTCGTCCACGTCGGTCAGGTTCATCACCTGGGTGACCCGGAAGCCGGCGGCCTTGAGGGTGCGCCGCAGCAGGTCCTCGAAGATGTAGGCGCGGAAGTTGCCGATGTGCGCGTAGTTGTAGACGGTCGGGCCGCAGGTGTAGAGCCGGGCCTCGCCGGGGACGAGCGGCGTGAACTCCTCCAGGCGGCGGCTCAGCGAATTGTGGAAGCGTAAGGGCATAAGCGTGGCGGCGGTGGGCGGGCGGCGGTGGTTTTTGGGGGATGCGCGGGCGGTGGGGTATTATAATCGCGGGCCGCCGGCACGCCATCCGCGCCGCCACAACCGCCGGCCGCAATTGCCGCCGGCGCAATCACCGCTATAGTAACGCACTCGTCGCCGGCCGTGTTGAGACAGCCGCCGTAGCCGGTGACGCAGCCATCTGGAAAACAGGCCGGCTTCCCCGGCTTCGGCGGCGCCCATCACCCGTATCCATCGAGGAAATCCATGCGTCAAGGACCCAAGCACACCCTCTGCCGCCGTCTCGGCTCCTGCATCTGGGGCAACCCCAAGTGCCCGAGCGCCAAGCGCCCCTTCCCCGCCGGCCAGCACGGCAACGTCAAGGGTGGCCGGAGGGGCAAGCTCTCCACCTACGGCCAGTTGCTGCTGGAAAAACAGAAGCTCCGCGCCCACTATGCGCTCTCCGAGCACCAGCTCGAATACCTCTTCGCCAAGGCGAAAAAGGCCATGGGGCAGACCGGTGAGAACCTCCTGCGCATCCTCGAAACCCGCCTCGCCTCCATCATTTACCGCAGTGGCCTGGCCCCCTCCATCTTCGCCGCCCGCCAGATCGTGCTCCACCGCCATGTCCGGGTCAATGGCGAGGTCGTCAACCGCTCGTCCTTCCCAGTGAAGTCGGGCAGCGTGGTCTCCATCGACCCGCAGCGCTCCGCCGCCATTGCGGCCGCCGCCCAGAAGACCGACATCGTCCCGCCGCCGTACCTGGAGCTGGACAAGGAGAGCTGCAAGGTGACCCTTGCCCGCCTGCCGCTGGCCGAGGAAATCCCGGCCAACGTCAACATCATGAAGGTCGTCGAATACTACGCCCGCTGATCCCCGCGATCCCGTGCGTGCGCCTGCCGGTCGGTCCGCCGACCGGCCTTTTTTTTGCGCCTTGATTTCCCTTCGCCACTCTCTACGTTACGTTCTTGCCCTAATCGCCAGGAACTTCCCGGAGCCCTGAGATGACCTTGCCTGCCCGCCGCCGCCCGCCCGTCCCGCCGTCAGCCCGCGCCGCCACCCGGCAACCGGCGAATCCCCGGCGGCGCCTTCGCCTTTTCGCTCTCCTCCTCGCCTTGCCGCTGGGCCTTCTCGCCACCACGGGCTGCCAGGCCATCCTTGGCACTTCCATGAAGCACGTCGAAAAGGCCCGGAGCCAAGCCGTGCGCCAGACCTTCCCCGCCCCGCTCGTGATCTGCCGCCAGGCGGCGCTCGATGCCGCCCAGGCCGAATCCATGCTCCTCTTCGTCAACGACCTCCCGAACCAGCGGCTGATGCTCCTCCACGTCCCCGGCAGCATCGACACCACCGAGGTCGGCGTCTTCTTCACCCCCGCCGCCCCGGCCCAGACCACGGTCGAAATCGCCTCCCACAGCCTGGAGGCGCGCGACACCGTCGCCCGGCTCCTCTTCCCCGCCTTGGAGAAGCTCTTTCCGGCGGCCGCGGCCACCGCCACTCCCTGAGCGCCCCGCACCGGCGGCGGCCAGGCTCACCCGCCGGTTTTTTTGCGCAATCTTGATTGAAATTGATTGTCGGTGCGCTAAATTTGCTCAGTAAGCGAGCGGAGGTGCGCGAACCCATGAGTACAGACCAACGGCTGCTGACCGCGGAACGGGAGACGAAAATCCTCGACTTGCTGCGCCGCCACGGGCTGCTCGCCGTCGCCCGCATCGCCGCCGAGCTGGGGGTCTCCCCGGCCACCATCCGCCGCGACCTGCACAGCCTCCAGGAACGCAAGCTGCTCCAGCGCGTCCGCGGCGGCGCCACCGTCAAGAACCTGGCCCGCGCCGAACCGCTCTTCCAGGCCAAGGAAGCGCAGAATGCCGCCGCCAAGGAGCGCATCGCCGCCCGCGCCCTGGAACGGATCGATGACCACGACATCCTCTATCTCGACGGCGGCAGCACGGTGCTGATGCTGGCCCGGCTGCTGGCGGCGAAGCGCGACTTGACGGTGGTCACCAATTCGCTCATGGCCGCCGCCGTGCTCATGGCCCAGCCCCATCGCCTGATCCTGGTCGGCGGCGAGTTCCGCCCCCTGGCGCGCACCCTCGTCGGCCCGCTCACCGCGCCCGTCATCCAAAGCCTCCATTTCCACAAGGCCTTCATGGGCACCATCGGCCTCACCTTGGAGGAGGGGATGAGCACCACCGACCCCGGCGAGGCCTTCACCAAGGAGCAGGCCATGAACCGCGCCAACCTGGTCTTCCTCCTCGCCGACAGCTCCAAGCTCGGCGTCCCCTCCTTTGCCCGCAGCGGCACCCTGGAGGATCTCGACGTGCTCATCACCGAAGCCATGGGCGACGAATTCCGCGCCGCCCTTGAGGAGCGGGGGGTCGAAGTCGTCCTGGCTTGAACGCTTTTGCCCACGAAACACACGAAGGGGCACGAAATGGAAAAACGAAATCGGCAATCGGTGGAACAAAATTAAAAATAATCACAAGCGTTCCATAGTGCCCTGTAAAACTAAAACTTTCACCACGAAGACACGAAGGACACGAAGTCAAAGCGAAGATTTTTCTGATCAACCGGCACGCTTCGATCCGTCTTCATGCAGATCGAGCGTTGACGCTTCGCCGCCGCCTTTGGCGGCCCGTGCCGCTCCGCGGCGCTTGTGGTGAATAATTCAGGATAGCCACTCCAGTAATTTTTCATGTCCTTTCGTGTGTTTCGTGGGTAAATAAAAGGGTTCCAATCATGGCCACTCCCATCCTCATGCCCAAGCAGGGCGTCACCGTCGAAGAATGCCTGCTGGCGAAATGGCGCAAGCAACCGGGCGAGACGGTCGCCGCCGGCGAGGTCATTGCCGACATCGAGACCGACAAGGCCTCGTTCGAGCTGGAATCGCCGGTCGCGGGGACGTTGCTGGCCAGCTTCTACCTGGAAGGCGAGCTGGTGCCGGTGCAAGTCGCCGTCGGCGTGGTCGGCAACCCCGGGGAGGACGTTTCCGCCTTCCGGCCGGGGGGCGCGCCGGCGGCGCCGGCCGAGCCGCCGGTCAAGTCTGACCGGTCTGACCGGTCTGGCCAGCCCGCCGCCCCCCCGGCGCCGGCGGCAGCCGCCGCCGGCGGCCCCGGCGCGGCAATGTCGCCGCGGGCGAAGAAGTTCATCGCGGAGCACCCCTTCGTCATGCCCGCCATCAGCGGCAGCGGGGCTGGGGGGCGAATCATCGAGGCCGACGTGCGGGCGGCCTTTGCGGAGTCCGCACGGCTGACCCCGGTGGCGGCGGCGCTGCGGGCCGCCGGCCTGGCCGCGCCGGCAAGCGGCACCGGCCTCGGCGGCAGCGTGCGGGCCGCGGACATGGGGCGGCCCGAAGCCCTTCCGCCCCCGGGCGAAGCCGGCGGCGCACAACCTGCCGCGGCTGTGGCTGCCGAGGAAGGGAAGCCGCTGCCGCCGATCCGCAAGCTCATTGCCGCACGCCTGGTGGAGTCGCTCCAGAACCTGGCCCAGTACACCCTCAACGCCTCCGCCGAGGCGACCACGCTGCTGGCCCTGCGCAAACGGCTGAAGGAGGGCGGAGGCAAGCTCGGCCTGGCTGACATCAGCCTCAATGACATGGTCAACTTCGCCGCGGTCCAGGCGCTGAAGCGGCACCCGGCGCTCAACGCCGATTTCATTGATGGCAAGGTCTACGCCCGTTCGGCGATCCACCTCGGCTTCGCCTGCGACACGCCGAAGGGGCTCATGGTGCCGGTCATCCGCAATGCGCAAGGCCTGACCCTGGGGCAGCTTGCGCAGGCAACCAAGGCCCTGGCCAAGGCCGCGCAGGAGGGCAAGATCAGCCCCGATGACTTGGCGGGCGGCAGCTTCACCGTCTCGAACCTCGGCGTCTTCGGCATCAGCTCCTTCACGCCGGTGATCAACGCCCCGCAGGTGGCGATCCTCGGCGTCTGCGGCCTGGAACTGAAGCCGGTTCGCCGCGCCACCGGCCAGGTCGAGTTTGCCGAGCACATCGGCCTGTCGCTGACCCTTGACCACCGCGTCATTGACGGCGCGCCCGGCGCGAAGTTCCTCCAGGCCCTGCGCGAAATCCTCGAAAGCTTCGACCTGGTCGCCGTGGCGGGGTGAAACTTTCAAATCTCGGACAAAAAGTTGAAGCTTGAACCGCTAATAAACGCTAAGAGTCCGCTAATTTTTTTTTACCACTAATTGGCACGAATTGACACGAAAGCTTCGTGCTGTTTTGTGGGTTTTAGTGATTGGTGGGGATTTGTGAAGCTTTGTGGGCTAAAACTCTTCGATTGGACTTCGTGTCCTTCGTGGTTTCGTGGTGAAAGGATTGTTCCATGTACGACTTGATTGTCATTGGTGCCGGGCCGGGCGGGTATGAGGCGGCGGCGTATGCGGCGACGCGCTTCGGGAAGAAGGTCGCGCTGGTCGAGAGGAACGCGCTCGGCGGCACCTGCCTGAACGTCGGCTGCATCCCGACCAAGACCTTGCTGCGCAGCGCCCGGGCCCTGGCCGACTGCCACGCCGCGGCGGCCTACGGCGTCGCCGGTGCGGAGTCCGCAACGCTCGACCTGAAGAAGGTGCAGGCGCGCAAGGCGAAGGTCGTCGCGACCTTGGCCAAGGGGATTGCCGGCATGTTGCAGAAGGCCAAGGTCGAGGTCATCCAGGGCGAAGGGCGGCTGGCGGGCCGCGGGAAGGTCGCGGTCAACGGCCAGGTGTTGGAAGGCGCGAACATCCTGCTCGCCACCGGTTCCCGGCCGGCGGTGCCGCCGATCCCGGGGCTGAAGGAGAGCCCGGCGGTGCTGGATTCCACCGGCATCCTCGACCTCCAGGAGATCCCGGCATCGCTGGTCGTCATTGGCGGTGGCGTCATCGGGCTGGAGTTCGCCTGCTTCTTCGCCGAACTCGGGACCAAGGTCACGGTCGTCGAGATGCTGCCGCGGATCGCCCCGGTGATTGACGAGGAGATCGCCAACCGGCTGCAACTCGCCCTGAAGAAGGCCGGCGTCGAATTCAACCTTTCCTGCAAGGTCACCAAGATTGAAGGCAGCACCCTCACCTTCCTCGACAAGGACGGCCAGGAACAGACGCGGCCGGCGACCTGGATCCTGAACTCCACCGGCCGCGTGCCGGTGCTGGCTGGCCTCGGGCTCGAGGAGGCGGGGGTGGAGTTCGACCGGCGCGGGGTCAAGACTGACGAGTTCGGGAAGACCAACCTTCCCGGCGTCTGGGCCTGCGGCGACGTCACCGGCCGCTGCCAGCTCGCCCACGCCGCGACGCGCGAGGGGATCGTGGCGGTGAACAACATGTTTGGGCGTCCCGACCGGATGCGCTACAGCGCGGTGCCGTCGGTCGTCTACACCCATCCCGAGGTCGCCAGCGTTGGCCGCACGGAGGAGGAGCTGAAAACAGCCGGCGTGGCGTACAGGAAGGCGCTGCTGCCGATGGGGGTGGCCGGGCGGTTCCTGGTCGAGTACGAAGGGCAGTCCGGCAGCGTCAAGGCGCTGGTGGGCGCGGCGCACGGCGAACTGCTGGGCGTCCACATGATCGGGGGTTGCTGCGGCGAGTTCGTGGCCACGGCGGCGGCGCTGATCGAGAGCGAGCAGCGGGTCGAGGAGATCCGCGAGATCATCTTCCCGCACCCGACGGTGAGCGAGGCGCTGAAGGAGGCCGTGCTGCACGCGGGCTGAACTCACGAAAATCGCGCTCGCGCTCGCGCTCGATTGTCGCCCTCGAAAATCCTGCGGAGGATCTCGCAAGTCAGGAATTGTCACATGCCATTCGACCACGAAAAACTTGACGTGTATCAGGTGGCCTTGCTGCACGCGGGCTGAACTCACGAAAATCGCGCTCGCGCTCGCGCTCGATTGTCGCCCTCGATCCGTTGCTTTGCTTTTTCCGCGCTCGCGCTCGCGCTCGATTGTCGCCCTCGAAAATCCTGCGGCGGATCTCGCAAGTCAGGAATTGGCACATGCCATTCGACCACGAAAAACTTGACGTGTATCAGGTGGCCTTGCAGTTCGCCGCATGGGCGCATGAACAAGGAAAATCCATGGCTGGGTACCACGCCTTCAGAGACCAGTTGTGGCGGGCCTCGTACTCCATCGTCTTGAACATCGCCGAAGGCAATGGCAAGCGCTCCACCGAGGACCGGAAACGATTTTTGGAAATCGCCCGCGGCTCATGTTTTGAATGTGCCGCCTGCATCGATATCGCCACGGCGTGTGGATTGATCATGCAAGACCAACTCACCCACGGGAAAGCAATGGCAGACCGCATTGCCGCCATGCTGACCAAGATGACGGCGTAGAATTCGACAATCAAAGCAACGGATCGAGTGCGACCATCGAGCGCGGAAAAAGCAAAACAACGGATCGAGTGCGACCATCGAGCGCGAGCGCGAGCGCGGGCGCGGAAAAACCAAAGCAACGGATCGAGCGCGACCATTGAGCGCGAGCGCGGGCGCGGAAAAACCAAAGCAACGGATCGAGTGCGACCATTGAGCGCGAGCGCGGGCGCGGAAAAACCAAAGCAACGGATCGAGTGCGACCATCGAGCGCGAGCGCGAGCGCGGAAAACCAAAGGAATACCCCCCATGCCCAAGTGCCAGGAAATCCGCCCCGAAACCATCTTTGCCAAAGGCAAGATCGAGTTCCAGGACATTCTCGTCAACGCCTATGACCGGACGGTCGAACAGGAGTTGAAGGCCAAGACGTTCCGCAAGGACGAGCTGGTCACGATCTACCATGACATGTGCCTGCTGCGCGAGTTCGAGAACACCCTGAACGAGATCAAGATCAAGGGGAAGTACAAGGAAGTCACCTACAACCATGCTGGCCCGGCGCACCTGTCGATGGGGCAGGAATCGGCGGCGGTCGGCCAGGCCTTTGCGCTCAAGGTCGAGGACCACATCTTCGGCTCGCACCGCAGCCACAGCGAAATCCTGGCCAAGGGGCTTGCCGCGATCCGCGAGCTGGACGACGCGGCGCTGATGGCGGTCATGCGGGAGTTCTTCGGCGGCGCCACGCTCAGGGTGGTCGAGGCCGGGCACGGCGGCAGCGTCAAGGAACTGGCGCGCAAGTTCCTGGTCTACGGCGCCTTCGCCGAGATCTTCGCCAAGACAACCGGCTTCAACAAGGGCGCCGGCGGCAGCATGCACTGCTTCTTCACCCCGTTCGGCATCTATCCGAACAACGCCATTGTCGGCGGCAGCGGCAGCGTCGCCCCCGGCGCGGCGCTGTTCAAGCGGGCCAACCGCAAGAGCGGCATCGTGGTCTGCAACATCGGCGACGCCTCCTTCGGCTGCGGCCCGGTCTGGGAAGGGATCCAGTTCGCCAGCATGGACCAATACCGGGAGCTGTGGGACAAGAGCCTCGGCGGCGGCCTGCCGATCCTCTTCAACTGCTTCAACAACCACTACGGCATGGGTGGCCAGACCTGCGGGGAGACCATGGGCTACAAGTTCCTGGCCCGCATCGGCGCCGGCGTCAACCCCGAGCAGATGCACGCCGAGCGCGTCAACGGCTACGATCCGCTGGCGGTGGTTGATGCCGTCCGCCGCAAGAAGGCGATCCTCGCCGAAGGGCGCGGCCCCGTGCTGCTCGACACCGTCACCTACCGTGTTTCCGGCCACTCGCCCTCCGACGCCTCCAGCTACCGCAGCAAGGAGGAGATCGAGCGCTTCGTCGCCGCCGACGCCATCCCCGCCTACGCCAAGCGCCTGGCCGCGGCCAAGGTCGCCACCGAGGAGGGGCTGGCGGCGGTGAAGGGCGGGGTGGACGGCCTGGTCTACGAGATGTTCAAGCTCGCCGTGGACATGGAGAAGTCGCCGCGCGAGCCGCTCACCTCCGAGTTCCTCGGCACGGTCATGTTCTCCAACCGGAAACTGGAGAAGTGCGACGACCGCCAGCCGGAGGTCAACCATCCCTACGCCGAGAACCCGCGCGTCAAGCAGATCAAGGAGAAGCACCGCTTCGCCCTGGACGCCACCGGCAAGGCGCATCCGAAGATGAAGCAGTACAACGTCCGCGACGGCATTTTCGAGGCGGTCATGCACCGTTTCTACATTGACCCGACGCTGGTGGCCTTCGGCGAGGAGAACCGCGACTGGGGCGGGGCCTTCGCCGTCTACCGCGGCATGACCGAGGCGCTGCCCTACCACCGCCTCTTCAATTCCCCGATCTCCGAGGCCGCCATCGTCGGCGCCGCGGTCGGCTACGCCCTGGCCGGCGGCCGGGCCATCGCCGAACTGATGTATTGCGACTTCCTCGGCCGCGCCGGCGACGAGACCTTCAACCAGCTTTCCAAGTGGCAGTCCATGTCCGGCGGCGTGCTCCGGATGCCGGTCGTCCTCCGCATCTCGGTCGGCGCCAAGTACGGCGCGCAGCATTCCCAGGAATGGTCGGCGCTGCTCAACCACATCCCCGGCCTCAAGGTCGTCTATCCGGTGACCCCCTACGACGCCAAGGGGATGATGAACAGCGCCCTGGCCGGCACCGACCCGGTGGTGTTCCTCGAAAGCCAGACCGCCTATGACCTGGGCGAGCTGTTCCACCCGGGCGGCGTGCCCGAGGGCTACTACGAGATCGACCTTGCCGAGCCGGACGTCAAGAAGGCAGGCCAGGATCTGACGATCATCACCTTTGGCCCGACCCTCTACAAGGCCCTCGACGCCGCCAAGGAGCTGGCAAAGCACGGCGTGGATGCCGAGATCGTGGATTTGCGCACGGTCTGCCCGCTGAACTACGACAAGCTCGTGGCGAGCGTCAAGAAGACCGGCAAGGTGCTGCTGGCCAGCGAGGCCGTCGAACGCGGCAATGTGCTGCACAACATCGCCGCCAACCTGACCCAGCTCTGCTTCGACCACCTCGACGCGCCGCCGGTCGTCCTTGGCGCCCGCAACTGGATCAGCCCCGCCGCCGAGCTGGAGACCATGTTCTTCCCGCAGCCGCACTGGCTGGTGGACGCCGTGCATGAGCGCATCCTGCCGCTCAAGGGCTACACCCCGGCGAGCAACCAGACGCTGGGCGAACTCCAGCGCCGCGCCCGCCTGGGCATCTGAATCCGCCGCGGCCCGGCCGGGTGCTGGCAGCGCCTGGCCGCCGCGGGTTGCGGAGTCCGCAAACCCGGTTAAGGTTGGGCAAGGATTGCCGCCGTTTCCGTCCAGCATGACTTCCCCAAGGCAGCGGCCGGGATCGCCATGAGCGCCGTTCCTCCGAATCCGTCGTCCGCAAACAGCTTTGCCACCGCCGGCGTGCCGCTGGCGCCCGCCCGGAACCGCCGCTGGTGGTGGCTGCCGGCCTTGGCCCTGGCGGCGGTGCTGGCGGCGGGGCTGGGCCTCCGGCTTGACGGCCTGGCCGGACGGGAGCTGGAATACGACGAAATCTGGTCCTTGGTGCATTACGCGGCCACCGCCAAGCCGGCCGGGCAAGTCCTGGTTGACATCGCTACGCCGAACAACCACCCGCTCAACACCCTTGCCATGCGGGCGGCCCTCCATCTGCCCGGCGCGGGGATGGCCTGGCGGATCCGCCTGCCGGCGTTCCTGGCCGGTGCCGCCAGCCTCTTCTTGGCCGGGCTCCTGGCCCGCCGGATCTTTGCCGGGAACGCCGCCGGCAGCCTTCTCGCGCTGGCGCTGGTGGCCGGCAGCGGCGCGCTGATCCATTTCAGCCAAACGGCGCGCGGCTATGCGTTGCAGTTGGCGCTGCTCCTGGCGCTGGGGCTCGTCCTGGAGCGGCTCTTCCGGGAGCCGCCGGGCAGCGGCGCGGGCTGGCGCTGGGCGGCCGGCACCGTGCCGCTGGCCGCGGCGGCGCTGCTCACCGTGCCGACCAGCTTCATGTATGTCGGCCTCCTGCTCGGTTGCTTCGCCGGTGCCCGGTTCCTGGCGTGGCGGCGGCGCCAACGCCGATCCGCGATCCCCTTCGCCGGCGGGGATTGGCTGGTTTTGGCCGGCGGCGGCCTGCTGATGCTGGGCTGGCTCGGCCTGGAATGGCCGGCGCTCCAGGCGGGGCGGAGCCGCTTCGGCCTGCCCATCACCGGGCCGTGGCAATGGCTGAAGTTTGCCGGCCAGACCTTGGCGGCGTTGGCGCCGTGGCCAGTCCTCGGCCTGGCGGCCCTCGGCGTGGCAGGCAGTTGGCGGCGGGGGTGGACCTGGCTCGGGCTGGCCTTGGTCCTCGGGCCGCTGCTGGGGGCCGTGGCCACCGCGGCGGGGGAGGCGCGGGTCTACCTGCCGCTGCTGCCGCCCCTTTTCCTCCTGGCCACCCAGGGTGCCTTGGCCCTGGCGGACCGGCTCCCCCATTGCCGCCCCGGCGGATGGCGGCCGTGGCTGGCCGCCGCCCTGGCCGTCCTGGCCCTCGCCGCGGCACCGGCGCAGGTGGCGGCGTGGACGCCCCCCGCCTGGGCCGGAATCTTTGCCAAGCTCGAAGCGGAATTGCCGGCGAATCTCTGGACGCTTTATCCGGCCACCGCCGGCCAGGTGATCCGGTTCCATCACGCCCAGGAGGCCGGCGCACGCCTGCATCGGCGCTTGGGCCGGGTGCCGGCGGCGCTGGCGCAGGCCGGCGGCAGCGAAGATGCGCTCAACGTCGCCAGCCTGCGCGACTTTGGCGCGCTTTCCCTGCCCGTGCCCCAGGGCTGCCAACGCCACCCCATGGCGACCGGCATGGGGGTGGCGGTGACGCTCTATCCGCTGCGGGAACTCGGCGCCGCCGGCCCGGCGGAAACGCTGCTGGTGGCGCGCCTGGCCCGGCCGCCCGCCGCGAAGTTCATGCTGGCGCTGGCCCCGCTGAAGGTGGCGGCCGGCCCCGGCATCACCTGGGGAGTGGCGAACGTCTTCCTGCCCGCCCTGCCACCGGCGGGGCAGCCGGGGCAGCGCCTGGAGTTGCTGCTCGGCGGCGGCCGCCTGACGCTGGCGGACCGGCAACGGCTGCGGGAGTTGCAGCGGCAGGCGCCTGGCAGCCTCTGGGTCGGCGAACTCGCGCCCGGCGACACCGTGACGGCAACTCCGCCGCCGTGACGCCGGCAAACTCCTTCCCTGCCCCTTTCCGCCAGCGTCAGCCGGTCAACCAGGCGCGTTGAGGAACTCCAGCGCCAGGCGGATCGTCTCGGCCGGCAGGATGTGGTACCAGCAGCGCAGGATCACCCCATCCGGATCCAGCAGGAAGGCCGCATGGCGGACGCCTTGGATGTGTTGGCCGTCCTTGTCCTTTTCGCCCCAGACGCCGTAGCATTCGGCCACGGCATGATCCTCGTCGGCCAGCAACGGGAAACCGAGGCTGAACTTCTCGTCGAAGCGCTGTTGGGTTTCCGGACGGTCAGGGCTGACCCCCATCACCCGCACGCCACTGGCGGCCAGGACGGAAACGGCGTCACGGACAACACAAGCCTGGGCGGTGCAGCCGGGCGTGTCGGCCCGCGAATAGAAGAACAAGAGCAACTTTGTGCCCTTGAATCCCTCCAGGCTCACCATCCGGCCAAACTGGTCGGAAAGGGTGAAGGCCGGGGCGCGTTCTCCTGTCTTCAGTTCAGGCATAACCCCATCTCCTTCGCAATTGCGACCCTGGGTGGCAGCCGCCCAAAGCCAGCTTCCCCACTTTCCTCAGCTCCATGACTATTGTATCATTGCCGGGACAGTTTTGCAACTGGCGGGGAAAGAGGCGGCGGTTCGGTTAGAATTGCGTGCGGGTTGCGGTTTTTGGCGTCGGCCGGACTTGCGGCGGCGGTCGCCGGAGCTATGATGGTCGGAAAGCGGCAATGAGGTGAAGTTATGGCGACGGCCTGCAAAGTGGGCATTGATGTCGGCGGCACGAAGATCTTCACCGTGCTGGTGGACGCGGCGGACGGCCGGATCCTGGCGCGCGCCAAGGGCGACACGCCGGCGCGGGAGGGGGTGGGCGGGGTGCTGGATGCCATGCACCACCTGAGCCGGCAGGCCTTGGACGAGGCCGGGCTCAAATGGGAGCAGGTGCAGCATGTCGGCGTGGCGCTGCCGGGGGCGGTGGACCAGAAGCGTGGCTGGGTGTTGCACGCGGTCGCCCTGGGCTGGCGCAACGAGCCGGTCCGCCAGCTCCTGGCCAAGCGCTTCGGGCGGGAGGTGCATCTGGACAATGATGTCAACTGCGGCGTGCTCGCGGAGGCGCGGCTGGGGGCGGGGCGCGGCGTTGCCAGCGTGGCGGGGCTCTTTGTCGGCACCGGCTTGGGGGGCGGGCTGGTGCTGGACGGGCGGCTCTTCCGCGGCTGCAATGGGGGCGCCGGGGAGTTCGGCCACATGATCGTCCGCCACCATGGGCGGAAATGCGGCTGCGGCCACCGCGGCTGCCTGGAGGCCTATTGCTCCAAGACCGCCTTTGGCCGCCGCTTCGAGAAGATGATCAACCGCCGCGGGATCAAGAGCGAGTTGCCCGGGCTGGTGGCCGGGGGCGATTTCCGCAATGTCCGCAGCAAGCTGCTGGCCAAGGCGTACCGGCAGGGGGATCCGGTGGTTTGCAATGTGCTCGACAAGGGGGCGACCATGCTCGGGATCGGCGTCGCCAACATCATGGCCATCCTGATGCCGGGCTGCGTCGTCCTCGGCGGCGGGGTGATCGAGGCGCTCGGCAAGGAGCTGCTGCCGCTGGTGCGCCGCAGCGCCGAGCGGCATCTCTTCGGCATGGATCCGCAGGAGATGGTGCTCCGCCTGGCGGAGACCGGGGACGACGCGGTGGCGCTGGGGGCGGCCATCCTGGACCATTGAGAAGACGGGAGTGGACAATGGCGAAACGGCAAGGCCAATCTTCCGCGGATGCGGCGCCGCCGGCACCAGGCGGCAGCTTTGCGGTCATCGAGATGGGCGGCCATTTGGCCCGCATCCAGATTTCGCAAGTGACCCCGGCCGGGAGTTGGGAGACCTTGGAGGGGATGACGCGCACGGTCCCCTTCGGCTATGGCATCTACCGCCAAGGCGCCATTCCCGCCACCGACATCCGCCTCGCCGGGGAGATTGCCCGGGATTTCAGCCGTCTGTTGCGCGACTATGGCGCCGTCACCTGCAAGGCGGTGATCAACGGCGCCCTGCGGGAGGCGAGCAACCGGGACATCTTCCTCGAGCGGCTGAAGGAGATCAGCGGCATCGCCTTCGAATGCCTGGAGGAGCCGGAGGAGATCCGCCTCACCTATCTGGCGGCCCGGCAAGTGCTCCGCGGCCGCTATGCGCCGGGGCTGCGCAACGCCTTGATGTGCATGATCGGGCCGGACGTGAGCCAGGTGCTCTTCCTGGAAAAGGGGCACTTGATCGCCACGGAGACCATCCGCTTGGGCACCTTGCGCCTGAAGGAGGAGTTGGGGGGCGGCCTCCGCGCCAGCCGGCTGCGCGAGCTGCTCGACCCCTTCGTCGGCGCCGTGCTCAACAGTGTCGCCCGCCTCTCGCGGCTGGAGGAGGCCGCGGAACCGGTGCGGTTCATTGCCTTGGGGGCGACGGTCCGGGCGCTGGCGGACCTGGGGGCGGCGGGACGCCGCTCCCGGCCGGTGGCCGTCCTGACGCGGGAGGAGCTGGCCAGCCGCCGCCGCCAGATCGCCGGCATCACCCCGGCCCAGCTCGCGGCTCGCCACCAGCTCCATGACGTCATCGCCGAAGGGCTGGATCCCTGCTGCATCATGCTGGAGCATTTCTTCGAGATCACCGAGGCTGACCGCCTCATCATCCCCATGATCAGCACGCGCGACGCCCTGCTGCGGGACCTCTGGCGCGAAAGCGTGGGTGGCGAGGATCTCTTCCTGCCCGAGATCCGCCACGCCGCCGACCATCTCGCGCTCAAGTTCGGCTGCGACGCCACCCATTCCCAGGCCGTCACCCATCTGGCCCTGCGGCTCTTCGACGAGCTGCGGCCGCTGCACTGCCTAGGCGCCCGCGACCGGCTGCTCCTCGAACTGGGGGGGCGGCTCCACGACGCCGGCTTCTTCGTCAGCAGCCGGCAGCACCACAAGCACTCCTATTACTTGGTGCGCAACAGCGAGCTGCCGGGGATCTCGCCCCGGGAGCAGGAGCTGGTCGCCCTCATCTGCCGCTACCATCGCCGGGCCTCGCCCCGCAGCTCGCATCCCGAGTTCATGGCGCTGCCGCCGGCCGACCGGGTGCGGGTCGCCAAGCTGGCGGCGCTGCTGCGGCTGGCGGACGCCCTGGACCGGTCGCACCGGCAGCAGGTCGGCGAGCTGCGCCTGGAGCTGGAGGCGGACCGGCTCAGCCTCCATGTGGCGGCCGCGGGGGACCTGACTTTGGAACGGCAGGGCCTCGCCCGCAAGAGCGATCTCTTCACCGAACTTTACGGCCTCAAGGTCGTGCTGGGGAATGGCTGACCGGAATCAGCCGCCACGCCGGCACGAAGGACCGGACGCCAGGATGAAGGCTTCCTTGTCCACGAATGGCCAGGAATGCCTTCCCGGCGCCTTGGGCAAAAGCCGGGGTTGGCGGAAATTCGCGGACAATGGCAGGGGAACCGACATGGCAGCCAAGACCGAACCTCAATCCGCCCCGGCGGCGAACCATTTCCTCAACCGCGAGCTGAGCTGGCTCGAGTTCAACGGCCGCGTCCTGGAGGAGGCGGCCGACCGGACGCTGCCGCTGCTGGAGCGGCTCAAGTTCATCGCCATCTTCAGCAACAACCTGGATGAGTTCTTCATGGTCCGGGTCGCCGGCCTCCACCGGCAGGTGGATGCCCGGGCCGACGTGAAGGATCCCTTGGGGCTGACCCCCGCCGAGCAGCTCCGGCGGATCCGCCGGCGGGTGCAGATGCTCCTGCGGCGGCAGCAGCGGCTCCTGGCGCGGGAAATCCTGCCGGGGCTGGCCGCGCAGGGCCTCGGGCTGCGCCGGCTGGCGGAGCTCTCGCCCGCCGAGGCGGCGGCGATGCGCCAGCATTTCATGCAGGAGGTGATGCCGGTGCTCACGCCGGTGGCGGTCGATCCGAGCCACCCCTTCCCGCTGCTCGCCAGCGGGATCCTGGAGCTGGCGGTCAGCCTGCGGCGGCCGGGGGGGAAGCGGCCGCTCCGGGCGTTCGTCGAGGTGCCGCGGCTGCTGCCCCGCTTCATTCCCGTCCACGGCCGGCGGCCGCGGGAGGGCGGGGGCGGCAACGGGTTCGTGCCGCTGGAGGAGCTGATCCTCGGCCACTTGGGGGAGCTCTTCCCCGGCATGGAAATCCTCCACGCCTTCCCTTTCCGCATCACCCGCGACATGGATTTCAGCCTGGACGAGGAAGGCGCCGCCGACCTGCTCAAGGTGCTCACCGCGGAGCTGCGCCACCGCCGGCGCCGGGAGCCGATCCGCCTGGAGCTGCCGTGCCGCGGCGGCGGGGCGATGCTGCCCTGGCTGCTGCGCCAGCTCAACATCGAGCCCGCCGAGGTCTATGAAATTGATGGCTGGCTGCAACTGGCGGACTTCTTCGCCTTCGTGGAGAAGGTCCGGCGGCCGGCGCTGCTGGATCCCGAATGGCCGCCCCTGCCGTCGCCCCTGCTCGAACCGGGGGAATCCCTCTTTGCCGCCATCCGCCGCAACGGCAGCCTGCCGCTGTTCCATCCCTATGAGGCGTTCGACCCGGTCGTGCGGCTGCTGGAGGAGGCCGCCGCCGACCCGAGCGTGCTGGCGATCAAGCAGACCCTCTACCGCGTCAGCGGTGACTCGCCGGTGATCCGGAGCTTGCAGCGGGCGGCGGAGAACGGCAAGCAGGTCACGGTCATCGTCGAGGTCCGCGCCCGGTTCGACGAGGAGCGCAACATCCAGTGGGCGCATTCGCTGGAGCAGTCGGGGGTGCATGTGATCTACGGCGTGGTCGGCCTCAAGATCCACTGCAAGGCGCTGTTGATCGTCCGTCGGGAGGAAGGGCACATCCGCCGGTATGTCCATCTCGCCACCGGCAACTACAACGACCGCACGGCCCGGGTCTACACCGACATCGGCGTCTTCCTGGCCGACCCCGACCTGTGCCTGGACGTGGCGTCGCTCTTCAACGTCATGACCGGCCTCGGCGCGCCGCCCGCCTGGCGCAAGATCGCCGCCGCCCCCTTCAACCTGCGCCAGACCTTCCTGGAGCTGATCGACCGCGAGGCCCGCCTCTCCACGCCGCAGCATCCGGGGCGGATCGCCGCCAAGGTCAATTCCCTGGTGGATCCGGAGATCATTGACCATTTGGTGGCCGCGGCCCGGGCCGGCGTCCGCGTCGAGCTGGTCGTCCGCGGCATCTGCTGCCTGCGGCCCGGCGTGGACGATGGCGGCAACATCCGGGTGGTCAGCGTGGTTGACCGTTTCCTGGAGCACAGCCGCATCTACCGCTTCGCCAACGGCGGCAACCCCGAATACTGGCTCTCCAGCGCCGATTGGATGCCGCGCAACCTGGACCGGCGCGTCGAGCTGCTCTTCCCCGTGGAGGATCCCGCGGCCCGCGGGCTGCTGGACGCCCTGCTGCAATTCCCGCTGGCGGATCGGCGCAAGGGGCGCACCCTCCTGCCCGACGGCCATTACACCGTCCCCCGCCAGACCCACCAGGAGACCCGCAGCCAGCGCCGCACCTACGAGCTGTTCCGCGCCCGCCTGGCGGCCGCCCAGGCGCCAGCGCCGCCACCGAAGGCGTTGCAGCCGCACCGCGGCCCCAACCCCGGCTGACGGCCGCCGGCGCGGCGCCCAGCTCAGGGAATGCCGAAGAGCCGGTCAAGCCCCGGATCCGGCTGGATCCCGAGTTCGCGGGCCTTGCGGTAATAGTCGCGGGCTTCCTTGAGGCGCTCCGGCTGCCGGGTGGCGAGCAGGACCGCCAAATTGAAGGCCGCCTCGCCATCGGCGGGGGCGATCTCCAGGGTGCGGCGGAACTGGGCTTCGGCGGCGTCGAGCCAGCCAAGGCTGCTGCAGGCGACGCCGTAGGCGCGGTGGACCTGGGGGTCGGTGGGGCGCAGGGCGGCGGCGCGGGCGAGCATGGAGAGGGCCAGGTCGGCCTTGCCTTGCCGCACCAGGCTGTAGCCGAGGGGGATGAGCACCTCCACGTCGTCCGGATCCAGGTAGAACGCCTTCCGCAGCCAGGCATTGCTTTCCTCCGGGTCGCCGCCGGCGGCGAGGAGCAGGCCGAGGCGTTTGGCGGCGAGCTTGTGGTCGGGCTGGAGGCCGAGGACGCGCTTGTAGTTCCAGACGGCGGCTTCGCTCTGCTTCTGTCCCTCGGCGGCGACGGCCTGGCGCAGCCATTCGCGGACTTGGTTTTCGCGGTCGCGGCGGAGCTGGTCGTCGGGCACCGGCGCGGCTGCCGGCAGCGGTTCGGGGGGCGGGGCGGGGGCGGCGGGGGCGGCGGGGGTGATGCTGGCGGCCTTGGCCGTGGCCTGTTGCAGGGCGGCTTCCAAGGTGCGGCTCCGCTCCTTCTCGGTGTCGAGGTTGCGGTTCATCTGGCGGAGCTTGTCCAGAAGCGCGTCGCTGCCCGGGGCGGCGGCCTTGGCGGCCCTTTCGCGGGCAAGTTCCTGTTGGGCGGCGGCGAGTTGGGCCAGCAAGGCGGTTTCGCGGCCGGCGTCCGCCGGGGCGGGGGCGGCCGGGGACTTGAGCTTCGCTTCGAGGGCACGGATCCGCTCTTCCAGGCGGCGGCTGAGGGCGACGCTCTCCGCGTAGCGTTGGAGCAGCCCGGAATCGGCCGGGGCGGGGGCGGCGGGTTTTGCGGCCGGGGCGGCGGGTGGGGGCTTGGCGGCGGCGGCCTTGGCGCTGGCCAGCTCCTGGCGCCCCTTTTGGGCACTGGCTTCCAGTTGTGCGGCGGCGACGCGCAAGCTGGCCACTTGCCCAGTCAGTGTCCGCACCTGCCCTTCCAGTTCGGCATTGCGGCGGGTGAGGGCGGCAAGCTGCTGTTCGCGGGCCACCTGCTCCGCGACCGCTTCCGGCGGGGTGGCGGCCTGTTCCGGCTTTTCCCGCTTTTTTCCCGCCTTTTCCAGCCGTGCCGTCAGCTTGGCGGTGAGCTTCCGTTCGTCCGCGAGCTGATCGGTGAGGCGGCGCTGCTCCTTGCGGGCCTGGTCGAGATCCTCTTCCCGGGCGGTAGTTTCCTCCGCCTGCCGTTTCAGGTCGGCCTTCAGCCCGGCGATTGCCTTCTCGGCCTTGCCCTGGGCGGCCGTCAATGTCTGCACCTCCTTGGACAGGGCCTGCCCCTTGTCGTTGAGGGTCTGGAGGGTGGCGAGCCGCTCCTCCGCCGCGGCTTCCAGCTCCGCCTGGCGGGCCCGGGCGAGGTCGAGCCGGCGCTGGAGTTCTTCGGCCTTCGCCTTCATGCCGGCGGCGGATTCCAGGCGGGCGACTTCGCCCTGGAGCCGTTCGGCATTGCGTTCGGCGGCGAGCCGGGCGTCCTGCAACGCCTGCTTTTCCTGGAGCAGCTTTTCCGCCTGGTTGGCGAGGGTGAGGATGCGTGCGGACTCCGCCTGGGCCCGGTCGCGGGCCTGGAGGGCGGCGGCGAGCTGGCGTTTGGCGGCGGCGAGTTCGCCGGAGATGCTTTTGAGCTGGGCGTCCTGGGTGCGGGTGAGGGTGAGCAGGTCGCTTTTCGACAGGTCCAGGTTGCGGGTGGCGACCGCGGCCTCCAATTCCGCGATCTTGGCCTGGCAGTTGCGGATGCGGTAGTCGAGCAGGGAGACGTTCCAGTCGGGATATTTGGCCTGGACCTGCTGGAAGACGGCGACCGCCGTCCGGTAGAGCTCCAGCGCCCGGAGCTGGTTGCTGGCCTTCTCCTCCTTCGCCGCCTCCTCGAACTTGAGGTAGCCGCCAATCCAGAGGTCGCGCGCCCGGTCATCCCGCGGCGCGGCGGCGAGGCGGGGGAGCGGCACGGCCAGGAGCAGCAGCCCGGCAAGCAGCGCGGCCGGGAGCCGTGACGGACGGAAGGGGGAGAAGATGGTGGACATGGCAACCCAAGGTTCCAATGGTATGTTGACCGGGTTTTGCGGCTGGCGGCCGAGACGGAAGGGATGCAGTAGCGTAGCCGGCCTTGGCCATTCGTCAAGCGGCGGCAGCGGGAAGGGACGGGTTGCGGGATGGGCCTGCGGCGGAAAATCGCGGTGGCGGCAGGGGTGCTGGCGGCGCTGGCCGTGCTGGGCGGCGCCCTCGCCTGGCTGGCGCTGCCCCCCATCCTGGGCGGCATGCTCCGGAATGCCTTGGTGGAGACGGCGCGGACGGAGTTCGGCCTGCGCCTGGAGGCGGGGCGGACGCGCTTCAATCCCTTCACCGGCCGCTTTGAAATCGCGGACGTGACCGTCTGGAACCCGCCGGGCTTCGACGAGTCGCAGGCCCTCCTGCTCCTGCCCGAGCTGCGCTTCACCGCCAATTGGCGCGACTGGCATCGCCACCGCCGCCCCAGTTTCCACGCCCTGACCCTGGATCTCGCCCGGCTCAACGTCGAACGCCGGCCCGACGCCGTCTCCAACCTGGACACGCTCATCCGCCGGCTCGACCCGCACTCGCCCTACCTGCTGGGGCCGTTGCCGGGCGTGGCGCCGACGCCGCGGGCGGCCAAGCCGATCCTGCGCCTGGAGCTGACGGCCGGCGATCCGGCGGCGGCCCCCGCGGCGCTGGCCCTGGCGGCACGCGCCGGCGGGGCCGACGACCTGCGCATTGACCGGCTACAGCTCACGGTGCGCGAACTCCGCATCTGCGACGACACGCAGCCGTTCCTGCCGGACCTGCGCCTCGAGGCCCGGCGGCTGGCGCGGGAGTACCGGGGGATCCGCGGCACCGCCGACCTGCAAGGCCGAGTGCTGGGCACCTTCCTGGCGGCCCTCGCCCGGGCCATCCAGGAGCCCGGCGCGGCGGCGGCGCCGCCGCCGCCCCCGGACTGACCGTGCGGACTCCGCACCCCGGCACCCCGTTTTTCCCCATCAACCCCATCCACCCGCCGCCGCCCGGCGGCACGACCACCCGAGGCACGACGACCATGACTGAACAGGACGCGTTGCGAGCCTTCTATGAAACCAAGGCGCTGCTCAAGGGGCATTTCCTCTTGCGCAGCGGCCTGCACAGCGACCATTTCTTCCAGTGCGCCCTGGTCTTGCAGCACACCCGGATTGCCGCCGAGCTGTGCGCGGCCCTGGCGGCCCGCTTCCAGGGGCGGGAAGTCGAGACGGTGATCTCGCCGGCGCTGGGCGGTGTGGTGGTCGGCCAGGAAGTCGGCCGCGCCCTTGGCGTCCGCGCCATCTTTGCCGAGAAGGACGAGCAGTCGAACCTGCTGCTGCGCCGCGGCTTCACGATCCGGCCGGGCGAACGCGTCCTGGTGGCGGAGGACGTGGTGACCAAGGGCGGGCGGGTGCAGCAGACGATCGATTTGGTGCGCCAGCACGGGGGCGAGGTGGTCGGCGTCGCGGTGATCGTTGACCGCGGCGGCGGCGCCACGACCTTCGACGTGCCCATGGAAAGCCTGGTGAAACTGACCTTCCCGACCTGGAAGCCGGAGGAATGCCCCCTTTGCCGGCAGGGGCTGCCGGTGGAGAAGCCGGGCTCCAAGTGAAGGCTGAAGGCACCCCCGTCCCCGAGCGGACGGGGCGGCGGCAGGGGAAAAGATGTCCGCTCGCTGCTCCAGGAACTCTTCGCCCGCGCCGCCGACCTCCTCCCCGACCCGGACCGCCGGCGCCTGACCGTCCGCATCCATTCCGGCGAAGGCACCGCCGCCCGTGATGCCAGCCTTGAGGGGACAGGCAAATCTGGTCTTCGCGCGGAGCACACGGAAACCACGGAGAAAACACTTCCCCCGCGCCGGCCTGAATCCCGCCCGGAATGTCAAAGAGCCAGCTCCGGCACCGGCTGCCGTGGCTGGCTCCTACTATCCCGCCGTCCGCTCCCGCGGGCAACATGGGTCAGCAGCGACGCTTACGGGATCGGGGGCGAAGGGGGCGGGAACGATCCCGATGCCGGACTCCAGGCGCGGGGCTGCACCCCGCACCACGGGCGGTACGCCCGTGCCTACAGTTCGCTGTTCGTGAATAAGTCAGGCTATGCGGCTGGGCGGGGGTTCAGGCCAAGGCGGCCAGCAGGCGGTCGGCGGCGGCCGCCACCGGGATTTCCTCCTGGGTCGAGGCGGCGAGATCCTTGCAGAGCAGCGTCCCCTTGGCCAGCTCGTCGTCACCTTGGATGAGGGCGAAGCGGGCGCCGGCCTTGTTGGCGGCACGCATCTGGGCCTTCATGCTGCGGGGCGCGGTTTCGGCGAGGACGCGCAGGCCGGCGTGGCGGAGCTGCTGGGCGAGGGGCAGCGCGGCGGCCAGCGCCGGTTCGCCCAGGCAGACCAGGTAGACCTGGGGGGCGGCGGCGGGATGGGCGGCAAGCCGGAGATGCTCCCGCACCATGAGGAGCCGTTCCATGCCGCAGGCGAAGCCGACCCCTTCGACGGTGCGGTCGGAGCCGGGCAGGGCGATGCGGTAGCGTCCGCCGCCGGCCATGGCGCTTTGGGCGCCGAGCCCGTGATGGGTGACTTCGAACACGGTCTGTTCATAATAGTCGAGGCCGCGCACCAGCCGGGGAGCGACGATGTAGTGGACGCCGAGGCGGTCCAGGTGGGCGCGGACGGCGGCAAAGTACGCCTTGCTCGCCTCGCCCATGACGGCGGTGACGTCCGGCGCGGCGAGGATCGGCCCTTGGCACGGCTCGCATTTGCAGTCGAGCATGCGGGAGATGTTGGTCTCGAACCGGCGTTGGCAGTCGGGGCACATGCTGGCGACATGGGCCGCGAAGTGTTCGCGGAGCGCCTGGTTCATGGCGGGGCGGTCGGCGGCGGCGCCCCGGGTGTTGAGCAGGAGCTTGCCGTTGGTGATGCCGAGCGCTTCCAGGTAATGCAGGAGCATGGCGATGTTTTCGGCGTCCACGGCGGGGGCAGCCTTGCCGACGCACTCGACGCCGACTTGGTGGAACTGCCGGCGGCGGCCGGCGGCGGGACGTTCGCCGCGGAACATGGGGCCGATGTAGAAGACCCGCTTCTCCTCCCCTTCCTGCAGCCCGGCGTTGGCGATGGCGCGCATCACCCCGGCGGTGCCCTCGGGACGGAGGGTCAGGCTGCGCCCGCCCCGGTCGGTGAAGGTGTACATCTCCTTCTGCACCACGTCGGTCTCGCCGCCGATGCCGCGGACGAACACTTCCGTGCGTTCGAACACGGGCGTGCGGAGTTCGCAATAGCCGTAGCGGGGGAAGATTTCGCGGGCCTGGCGCTCGAGGAAAACCCACTGGCTGGTTTCCGGCTCCCAAAGGTCGGCGGTGCCGGGCAAGGGTTCCAGTTGGTCGGACATGGCGGTGTGGTTCCTGGAAGGCAAGCAAAAGGAGCCGGCAGGAGCCGGCTCGCCGGGGGCAGGGGGGGGGGGTAAGGCCGGATGGCCGTCGCCGCCGGGTGGCGGCACCCAGTCACTTCAGCTTATTGGCGCTGATCCTGGCCACTTTGGCTTCCATGATCTTGCCCGGCTTGAACTTCACGACCACGCGTTCGGGAATGGCGACGGTGTCTTGGGGCGAGTTGGGGTTGCGGCCGATCCGCGGCTTGCGGACCACCACCTCGAACACGCCGAACTTGCGGAACTCGACGTTGCGGCCGGCGGCCACTTCGTTGACGATGGCGTCGAGCGTGAGCTGGATGACGTTCATCACGTCATTCTGGTTCAGGTTGGTCTGGTGGGCGATGCGGATTGCCAAGTCGCGCTTCGTCATGGGGTGGATTCCTCGGTGAGTGGCCGCAGCAGCAGGGGCAGGGTTGAAGGGATGCTCCGTATTTCCATCTAAACTAATGCGTTGTCCCGTAGGAACAAGTCGGGAACGCAAAAAAATCAGGCCGCCGCGCGCCGGGGCGGGCGGCCTGGCCGAAGTCACCAGTTGACCACCGGCTTCTCGCGGATCTTGCGGATCTCCTTTTCGTCGGACCATTCGAGGATGCCGGTGCGCAGGTTCTTGAGGTTCATGGTCAGCTTGTAGTAGACATCCTTGGTGCGGCCGGCCTCCTGGGTGATCTGGGCGAAATTGCCGGTGAGCAGGTACTCGGCGCCGATCTGCTGCCCGAAGCGCACGGCGGTGGCCGGATCGACCAAGCCGCTTTCCAGTTGGGTCCTGACCTCCTGGATCGCCGCGTCGTCGGTGGTGCGGTCGATGAAGCGGAACTTGCCGGAGCGGAGCAGCTTGGTGCGCACGGTGTCGGTGAGCGCCTCCATGTCGATGTGCTGCGTGGTCTTGTTCTTGATGGTGGAGACCAGGATGACGGGGCGCCGGCTCTTCGTCTCCTCGACGATCGGCGGGAAGGTCAGCAGCGAATCGACCATGCTCGCGGCATACATCTGCAAGTCAGTGGAGCTGAAAGTGTAGGAGAGCGACTGGACGGCGGTCGGGTCGCCATATTGCACGGTGGACTGGCAACCGGTGGCCAGGGCCAGCAGGGCACCCGCGGCCAGCGGCGCGGCAAGGGCATTCACATTCATCGGCAAGCCTCCTCAGGTTGGGCAATCGCGCGGTTGGGTTCAGAGGGGACGGATCTTGAGGCGGAACTCGCGGACGCTCGGGTTGGGGGCGACCGCCTGGAGCGTCTTGCTTTCGAAGCCGTGGACCACGACCGGCGTCCACGGGTAGCGGTCGGCTTCGACTTCCATGCCGTTGGCGTTGAACCAGGCGAACTTGTACTGGAACTGGAGGTCGCGGCTGCCCTTGGCGACGATGGTGATGCTGGCGTGGAGGATGTCGTTGGCGAAGGTGTGGCGGGCATCAACGACTTGCAGGCCGCGGGCGAGCTTCTGGTTGTTGATGACCACGAACTTGGTCATCTGGGTGTCGCCCTCGGGAGTGGCGCTGATGGTGCCGCCGGCCTCCATCCCCGCGGTTTGGGGGGCGCGGCAGCCGGCCGCGGCGGCGAGCGCGAGCCCGGCCGTTGCCAGGATCCAGAGTTTGCGTGGAACGATTTTCATCTGTTCACCCTCCTGGGCCGGCGGTGCCGGCATCGGTTGTCATTTCCATTGCAGCGGTTTTTCGGAGGAGCCGGCCGGCAGGGGTGCCGCCGGCGCCGCCGGGGCGGCTGGCGCCGGTGGCGGAAGCGATTCCAGATCGGCCCGCACCACGCAGCCCTTGGCGATGCCAAGGTTCTCGCCTTCGACCTTGGCGAAGCTTTTGCCGGCTTCGGCGCGGACGACCGTCGCCTTGCCGACCGGCACTTCGTTGGTCAGCATCTCGCCGGTGTCCTCGTCCGTGACGGCTTCGGTGGCAAAGATCCCGACTTTCAGCCCTTTCGCAAAGCCGGCGTCCGTCCCCCGGTTGATCATCACCTGGTCGCCGGTGAGGGCCAGCACCTTGGCCGGGCGCAGGCTGGCGACCAGCTTCCAGCAGAGCTGGCGCGCCATTTCGTCGGCGGCCCCGACCAGGAACTCGTCCGACTTGGCGCGGTCGGCGTTCACGTCCTGGTCGATCTGGACGAGCTGGCGGACTTCGGCGGCCGGCGCCTCGGGGAGGAGCTTGCCGGTCGTGGCGTCAACGATTTGCAGCCGGGCGGCGAGGTAGATGCGGCGTTGGACGTTGGCCAGGCCGGAGACCTGGTAGACGCTGACATCCGTCCGATCCTCGAAGGCCGTGACCTGGGGCATGACCAGGAAGCGGACGCCGGCCATCTTCAGGGCGGACGCGGCGTTCTTGTCGTTGGGGTCAACGGCGACGGCGGCGTAGGCCTGCTCCAGTTCGAGGTCGGCCTTCTGCGTGCGTTCCACAAGGTCGAAGACGCGCGTCGAACTCAGCACCGGCGTGAACTGGGCCTCGAGCGTCTCGGTGATGCGCTTGAGCGCCAGCTCGCCTTGGCGCGCCTTGGCCGCCTCCGCCACCGACGGCAGCACCTTGACCCGGGCGATGGCGACCGGATCCTTGCCGCCTTGGGTCAGTTGGGCCTGGGCGCCGGCGCCGAGCAGCAGCGCCGCGAGGAGGGTCAGCAGCCGTCTCATTTTTTCGTCTCCTGTTGGATGTTGATCACCTTCACGTCCGTCGTGTCCTTCTCGCCTGGGGCGGCGCCGAGGGTGAGGGTGTCGATGTCGCCGTCAAAGCGGATGTGGCTCTGCTTCAGCATTTCGCTTTGGCCCTCGGCCAAGGCGCGGCGGACGGCATCGTCGGTTTCGCCCGACTTGCGGAGGCGTTCCATGGCCAGCTTGAAGCCTTCGAGATCCTTGAACTTGCGGATCCCCTCGTCGGTGAGCAGGAGGGTGACGGCGAGGGCCTGGCCGGCCGTGATGTTCACCGTCTTGTCCCACGGCGCGCACCAGGGGTGGGAGACCCAGACCCGGTGCAGGCCGGGCCGCAGCCGGAGGGTGGCGGGGGCGCTGCCGGCCACGGCGCCGTCCACCGCGATGGTTGCCCCTTCGATGTTGCAGGTGACGCGGGCCTCCACGAGGGTCGCGGCCGCCGGCGTGGCGGCGGCGATCCGCTGGACGCTGGCGGCGACGTTGCCGGCCACCTTGTCGGCGGCGGCGTCGAGCAGCCGCGGCAGCAGGTCGTTGCCCTGGATTTCCAGGTTGGGGAGGGTCGCGGTCCGCTCGGCGACGCTGACCGTGTCGCCGTAGAGGGTGGCGCCGCGGTCGGTGTCCAGGACGGTGAGGGCCAGGCGCAGGGTGGTGGTCGCGGCGGAGCGGCGGCGGCCGTCGGCCGGATCCGTGAAGGTGCGGGTTTCGGCGCTCAGCGACCGGAGGGAGGCGACGATGAGGTAGTCGGCGTTGAGCAGTTGGGCCAGGCGCAGGGCCGAGGCCGCCCCCAGCTCCTCGTCGGTCACGCTGCGGCTCTTGAGTTGCTTGGCGGTGAACGCCGGGTCAATGACGGCGAACCCCTTGGCGGTCAGGCTGGCGGCCAGGTTCGCGGTCAGCGACTCGACGGCTTCGGCGGCCAAGTTCGCGGCCCGGCTTTGGACGAGCAGGGCGGCGAGCGGCGGCTTGGCGGCCGGGGCTGTGGCGGCGGCAGCGGCGGCGGTTCCGCCGGCGCGGGCCGGCTCCAGCAGGACGAGGATGTCCTTGACCGGGATCTGCTGCTCGACCAGTTCGTTGGCGACCAGCACGGGATCCACGTCGTTGAGCTTCTGGCTGACGAAACGCATGGGGTTGTCCAGGATCGCCTTCACCCGCGGATCGGCCAGTTGCTGCTCCGCCAGCGCCTGTTGCAGCAGGGCGTCAACGGTCCGGCGCAGCCGGGCCAGGTCGGGCGTGGCGGCCGGGCGGGCGGTGGCGGCCGCCGGCGTGGTGCCGCCGGGGGCGGTGGTGGCCGTGGTGGTGGTGGGCGTGGGTGCCGCCGGCGCTTGGGCGGTTTCCGCCGCCGGTTCCTTCGCCCGGTTGAGCAGGATGAACAGGCCGGCCCCCGCGGCCAGCAGCAGGACGAGCGCCGCGGCGGCCGCCGCCAGCCAGACGGCGGGGCGCCCTTGGCGCGGCGGCGTTCCGCCCGTGGCAGCGGCGGCGGCCGGGCGGCCGGGCGCGACCGCCGTCGCCGTCGCCGTCCCCGTGCGGACGGCGCGGACTTCGCTGATCAGTTCCTGGGCCAGCTTCTGCAAGTCGCCGGCGGTGGGGAGGGGGTTGCGCAAGCCCTTCAGTTCCGTGAGCAGTTCCTGGGCGGTCGCGGGCCGGTCTTCCTTCTTCTTCGCCATCAGCCGCTGGATCAGCCGGGCGACGGGCTCGGAGAGGTCCGGGCGCTTGGCCCGCGGGTCGGGCGGCGGTTCCTGGACGGCCTTGGTGAGCACGGCGAAGGCGGTGTCGCCAGTGTAGGGCGGGGCGCCGCAGAGCATGTGGTAGAGGCTGGCGCCGAGGCTGTAGAGGTCGGCCCGGGCATCGACGTTCTTGGCGTCCTGCGCCTGTTCTGGGGCCATGTAGGCCGGCGTGCCCATCATCACCTGCGGCAGGGTGAGGCCGGTGTCCCGCTCCGACTGCTCCTTGGCAATGCCGAGGTCGGCGAGCTTGACCTCACCTTTGTGGGTGAGCATGATGTTCTCCGGCTTGATGTCGCGGTGGACGATGCCGAACTCGGCGGCGGCGGCCAGGGCTTCGGCGACGCCGATGGCGATGTCCAGCGCCTGGGCCTCGGTGAGCGGCCCCTTCTTCATCAGGTCGCGCACGGTGCCGCCGTCCACGAACTCCTGGACGATGTAGTAGAGCCCGCTCTTCCCGTCGCGCTCCGCGTCCATCACGGCAATGACATTGGCGTGCTTGATCCGGCAGGCGAGCTTGGCCTCGCGCA
>JBAZOO010000026.1:0-53224 GCA_041648735.1 Lentisphaeria bacterium | reverse complement strand
TCCGCTCTCTCGGCTTTCGTCAGGGTGACGCGATACCGTGGTGCCATATGAGCCTCCTTGTGGGTGGATGCCCGTAATATGGCATAGAATGGATTTGTGCGCAACTTTAAGATTTACTGTGTACTAGTTCCGGCACGGACTGCTCGAGTTCACCCAGCGAGTCGAGCAGAAAGCAAAGATCCAGTGCGCGGCCGCGCCAGCCCTGCAACGCGGCAGCGCCGCGCTGTCCGCCGATCTGCGGAGAATCGGCGTGGTTCGGTACGAGACAGACGTAGCCGTGACCCGCCCAGAAGTTAATCAGTTCGTTGTAATCGTCTTTCGTGCCGCCGGCATAATGCGAAAAGATGATGACGGGGAACGGGCCGCCGGCGGCCGGGGCGGCGATCCGCACCTGAAGCGGCTTGCTGCGCGTCGTGTCGTGCAGCGTGACAAGGGGGATGGTCAGGACGTTGTTCGTCGCCGCAACGGCCTGCGGTTGCGGGTTGTTGTCGAAGGCCGTGTCCAGCAGGCCGCGCAGTTCCAGATAGACCACATGAGCATCGTTGTAGAGCCGTCCGGAGGAAGATCGCTTCATGGTGCGGGCGAAGGGAAGGAAAACGCCGGCGACATTCTGCTTTAAATCAACGAACGGCAAGCAGCCGAACGCGCCGCCGGACGATGCGCGCAGGGCTTTGCCGGTACGGGGATCCGTTTTTTCCAGCCAGCAGCCGATGCCGTACGGAGAGGTTGCCATCCGCGGATCAAAGTCGGTTAAGCCCTGATAGCCGTGCCGGAGAATCGGCACATCGCCGGATTGAATGGAGAGCATGGTGTCAACCGCCTGCTCCGAGAGAATGCGTTTCCCGTGATAGATGCCCCAGTTCAGAATCATGGTGACGAACGCGCCGTAATCATCAATGCTGGTTTCCACGCTGCCGGCCACATTCGGATTTTCGGTTTTTCCGAAGGCGTAATAATCTGTGTTCTTCATTCCCAGCGGCTCGCCGATTTTTTCCCTGAAAAGTTCAACCCACGGCTTGCCGGTCGCCAGCGTGGCGATATAGCCGGCAACCTGCATGCCGGTTCCGGAGTAGTACAGTGCCGTGCCCGGATCGGCGACCGGTTTCATGGCGGCGATTTGTTGGACGCATTCGGCCATGGTCAGGCCGGTGTCGCGGTGGGGCGGCGGCTGATCGGGCAGTCCATGCGTGTGGGAAAACAGCTGTCGGATGGTGAGGGTGCCTTTCTTTCCGGTAAAGCCCGGCAGGTATTTCGCCACCTGGTCGTCGAGCGAAAGAACCCCGTCGTCAACCAGCGCCAGGATCACCCCGCCGGAAATCCATTTGGACGCCGAGGCGATCGGCACGACCGTTTCCGGCTCGAACGTGCCGAAGGCTTTCCGGTAGATTCCCCGGTCGCCCTGAATCAGGATCAGGCCGCAGCCGCCGTCCAGCCGCGGCAGGGATTTTTCCAGAAAGGCGTCCACCGCGGAAAAGTCGTACGGCTGCGGAGTGGAGGCCGTTGTCTTTTCGGCAACTGTGTTTTCCTGCCGGCATTCGCTTCCGGTTTCGGTCTGGAGCTGTTTGTCCGTCAGCCGTTTTTTCGCGCTATTGTCCTGCTTGAGATATGCGTCGAGAAATTCCGTCACGGCCTGCACAATCCATTCGTGGTGCCGCGGGTCGCGCTCGCGGGCGGGATAGTACGGCACGGAGTCGGTGAAGGCGTTGTGTTCCGCCCCTTCGATGTCCACCAGATATTTGCCGCGCGACGGCGTGCGGTCATAGGCCAGCTTGCGCAATTCGGGATTGCCGCGCACATCCGGAACCCAGAGAAAATCCCGGCTGCCGGTGATCGCCAGCAGCGGCACGTCAGGGTCAAGCGATTCCCAGGATTCGCCGTACAGGCCGTATTGCCCGCCGCCCGCCGCGGCGAAAGGCACCTGCGGCGAAATCAGCACGAACGCTTTCGGCCGTGCACCGGCATGGCTGCGGCGCGTTCCGCCGGGAAGTTGACCCGCAGATGCAGATCCTTGCCGCGGCTGCCGTCATGCAGGACAAGCTCCGGTACGGATTCGACCCGGTGCGGCCCGGCGGCGGAGTTGTAGAGTACGGCGTTGCCCGAGTTCGGCGAGCTGCCGGAATTCCGCTGCGCTCAGCTGCCCGTTGCGGTCGCTGTCCAGCCGCGGAAACAGCCGCGCCAGACCGGCGGGGTTCCCGGCGGTCACTCCCGGCTGTGCGACATCGTTCTGAACCTCAATCGTAAGAGCCAGCCCAAGCGCCGCGGCAAACAGATATCGGTTAAACAAAATCATTCATCCTTCTTTCGGTTAACATCAAAAAGCGCCCCGGACAGATCTCCGGGACGCCCGGGGAGGAAGGCCTGCGATTATTTTCCCGACCGCAACTGTTTGTACCGCTCTTTCATGATTGATTTTCCCTCGTTCATTTCCTCTTTGGAAATGCTGCCGTCATGGTTGGTGTCGAGAAGCTCAAACAGATGTTTTGCGAATCATTCTGTTTCCGCCTGCTGTTCATTTCCCGTAACGGTTGTTGTCTTGGTCCATGTCTTTGTTTCCGGATCCCAGTGTCCCTGGGATTCCCGGGTCGCCGAGTTGCCCTGCGATCCGGTCACTGTGCTGCTGCGGCTGAATCCGCCGCCGCCCCGGCTGCGGGTTGTTGTCCGCGTTCTGGCGAAGACTTCCATTGACGCCGTCAGCAGGATCGCTGCGCATAAAAGCATCAATGCCTTCTTGAACGATTTTCCTGAATAAGTGCTCATGATTTCACTCCTCTAGTTTGTCGGTTCACCCAATACAGTGGAAGCAACATCCGGATCGGTTACATCTGCGCCGGATTTTTTATCTGTCCGATGACGTCAGAGACGACCGGCGCTTTGAGCCGGATTTCATTCTCCTCCGTCTTGGATCATCCCGTCATTCCGGCGTCACAGCCACCATGCAAATAAGCAGCCTGAAGATAGGTGCCCACTTATTAAAATCCCGGCACCCCATAGTGCCCTGCAAAACTAAAACTTTCACCACGAAGCCACGAAGGACACGAAATCAAACCGAAGATTTTCCTGGTCAAGCGGCCGCCTTCGATCGCATAGAGGATGACTTCTGAGCCATCGTTGCCGCCGGTGTATGTGCTGACCCGGACGGTCGATCCGTCGCCGGGATCCTTGTCCGGCAGTTTCCGGACAACCGGTGCCGGATCACAATGATTGTGTTGCACCCAAAACTGCACGGTTTGTTCCGTGGAGACCACTTCGCCCATGGTTTTGCGGAAAAAACGGATCGAACCGCCGTTCCAGGGAACGAGCGGATCGTCCGTTCCGTTCATCAGCAGCACGGGAAGCGGCGCAGCCGGAGTACAGTTGCCGTAGATGTTTTTCGGGATGCTGGCGCAAACCGGCGCGATGGCGGCCAGTCTGGAACTGATTTCGCAGCCAAGCCGCAATGCCATGTGGCCGCCGTTGGAGATGCCGGTAACGTAAATCCGCTCCGGATCGCCGTTATGCGTTTCCACCAGCCGATCGATCAACGCGGAAATGAAGCCGATGTCGTCCACGTCCGTGTTGTCGGTTTTGTAGTATGTCCGGCCCCGGCCGTCGTTCCACTGCCCGTCTACGCCGTTCGGGAACACGGCGATGAATCCCTCGCGGTCGGCCAGTTCGCAGAACCCCGTGTGCGCCGCCATCTGCGCGGCGTCGCCCTTGCCGCCGCCGTGCAGCGCCAACACGACCGGCAGGCGGGCGGCGGATTCATAAGTCGGCGGCAGATGCCGATAACAGCTCCGCTCCCGCCCGCCGAACCGGAAGGTTTCCCGGGTCAAATCCGGTGCCGGCGTCCGGTCTCTGAAGCCCGCCCGCGACACCGGGGAAACGGAAAGAGCCGCGGCGAGCAGAGGCACCGTCATCCATCCGAACCGGCGGCTCATGGCCCGTTCCCTTCCGGCGCGACGCCCCACAGTTTCCGCAATCGTCCAAACCGGTCGTCCAGTTTCTGTTGCTGTTCCGGCGTCAGCACCGCATCCATCTCCCTGCGGGCGGCGGCCAGCCGGAGCAGCGTCTGCCGGCGCACCGCGGCCCGCTGGGCAAGCAGGTCATCCAGCGTATTGCGCACGATGGTTTTCACTTCGGCTTCCTGTTCGTTTGTCAGGTCGAGATAACGATCCATTCGGGCAATGATCCGACCAGCGGTCTTTTCGGGATTGCCCGTCACATCCCGGATTCGGCGAACGGCAACCGCCACCGTCAATGCGCTGCCGACCACCATACCGCCAAAGAAAATTCCGGGCAGCAGCAGAATTAACCACAACTTCCGGCGAACCGGACGCGGAAGAGTTACTGTCTTTTCATTTTCCATCTCAGTTGCCCCTTTCACCGGTTACCCGGCAAAAAACATGAAAATTACATTCCACGGATCGGCAAAAAGATCCAGCAGCGGCATAAGTGGAACTGTTGCTGTTGCCGCACAGGCAAGGATGGAACAGCAGGTCTTCAGCCTCGAAGCAGGTCAGTGCTCCGGGTTCTGTTGGAATTTCCGGCAGATTTTCCGGCAGTTCCGTTTCCCGCTCGCGGCGGCGGGCCGGCCTTTTCCAATGGCGGTAGCCGGTGCGCGTCGCCAGCGTGCGCAACCGGTGCAGAAACGGCGCGCTGCCACGAAAGCTTTTCAAGCTCAGATAGGCTTCCACAAAAACTTCCTGCACCAGCTCTTCGAGCACCACCGGATCCCGGGAGAAACGCTGCATCTGCCCGGCAATCAGACCCTGATACTGCACAACCAGCCGGCGGTACGCCTCGCCGTCGCCTTTCAGGCTGGCGGCGATATCCTCCCGCTCCCGGCTGTTGTCCGTAAAGGTAGTGGACGCAAAGGCCGGGCCGGTTACACCCGAGACAATTACAAAACTCCTGGATGCAAGGAGGATTTTCTGGGTGAGACGCTCGTCAGCCGCGCCTGCACACGGTTCGCCATGATGGGGGGCGCCGGCCACATCCGCGCGGTGATGGCCAAGGCGCAGGCGTCCACCGGCATGACGGAAATCACCGGCAGCAACCGCGCCAGGGGGAGAAAAGGCTTTTCACGGAAGCGGAGAGGGAACTCCAGAATTTGAGCTTTTGCAATTGCCTCGATTGTTTGTCGCTTTTTGCCTGTCACCAAGGAGGAAACCTGGAAGAACAGCCACAATTAGCCTGTCCCCAAGGCACCCCAAGGCACAGACAATGGTGCCAGCCCCGCCGCCGCTGGCCCTTGACCTGGGGCGGGTGGGCGGTATAGTGTTTGGCTATTCGACCAAATACTCCGCCGCCGAGCGCACCGCCACCCCCTTCCACCACCACCCGCCCATGAACCCCGACCGCAAAAGCTTCCTGCTCCTCGCCGCCGCCTTCGCCCTGCTCTGGTCCATCCCCGCCGAGGCACCCCGCTTCCAGGGCGCGCTGGCCGAGGCCTGCAAGCTCGCCAAATGGTATGCCCACGAGCATGTCCTGCTCTGCCTGCTGCCCGCCTTCTTCATTGCCGGCGGCATCGGGGTCTTCGTCCGCCAAGAAGCCGTGCTGGCCTATTTCGGGCCGCGGGCGAAGAAATGGCTGGCCTACACGGTCGCCGCGACCTCCGGAACGGTGCTGGCCGTCTGCTCCTGCACCGTGCTGCCGCTGTTCGGCGGGATCTACCTGCGCGGCGCGGGGCTCGGCCCGGCGGTCGCCTTCCTCTACTCGGGGCCGGCGATCAACGTGCTGGCGATCGTGCTCACCGCCCGCGTCCTCGGCTGGCGCCTCGGCGTCGCCCGCGGAGCCGGGGCGATCCTGTTCAGCGTCGTCATCGGGCTGCTGATGCACCTGCTCTTCCGCAAGGAGGAGCAGGCCAAAGCCGCCGCGGCGGCGGCGGCGGGCTGGACAGCCGCCCCGGACAAAGAGCCACGGCCGCTCTGGCAGACCGCCCTCTTCTTCGGCTCGCTGGTGGGGATCCTGGTCTTCGCCAACTGGGCGCGGCCGGCGCTGCCCGGCGGCTTCTGGGGCGGCGTCTTTGCCGCCAAGTGGTGGCTGACCGCCGGCTTTGGCTTGGCGCTGGGCGGCTGCCTCTGGCGCCTCTTCCGCGTCCCCCTGCCCCACCTCCTCCTCGCGGGCACCCCGGCCACGGGGCTGGCGCTGCTGCTGCCAGACCGGCCCGAGGCGGCGATGACCGCCGGCGCCGCCGGCCTGGCCGCCCTGACCTGGGGGCATGGCCGGGAACTGGCCGAATGGCGAGAACAGAGCTGGGGCTTCGCCAAGCAGATCCTGCCGCTGCTCTTCGCCGGCGTGCTCGCCGCCGGGTTCTTCCTGGGCAGCCCCGGGAGCCAGGACGCGGGGATCATCCCCAATGCCTGGATCCAGGCGCTGGTGGGGGACTCGCCGGCGGCCGCCCTGCAACTGCTCGGCCACGGCGGCGGTGCGGACTCCGCAATCCCAGCTTGGCTGGCCTGGCTCTGGCCGCTGTGGACCAACTTCTTCGCCAGCTTCGCCGGCGCCCTGATGTACTTCGCGACCCTCACCGAGGTGCCGATCCTGCGCGGACTGCTCGACAGCGGCATGGGGCAAGGACCGGCCCTGGCGCTGCTGCTTGCCGGCCCGGCGCTGTCACTGCCCAGCATGCTGGTGCTCAACTCGATCCTCGGCCCGAAAAAGACCCTGGCCTTCATCGGCCTGGTGGTCGGCATGGCCACCATCTCCGGCCTGATCTACGGGGTGCTCGTGCGCTGACCCCGCCGCCGCCCTTCCGCCACAAAAGAAACGTAAGGATCCACCCCCATGCGCAAAATCCAGATCCTGGGAACCGGCTGCCCGAAGTGCAAGACCTTGCTCGCCAACGCCGAACAGGCGGTCCGCGAAAGCGGCGTCGCAGCCAGCATCGAGAAGGTCGAGAAAATCCAGGACATCCTGGCCTTCGGCGTGATGCTGACCCCGGCCCTGGCGCTCGATGGCGAGGTCAAGGCCGCCGGCAAGATCCTCACCGTCGCGGAGATCAAGCGGCTGCTCGCCTGAACCCCATGCCAGACGCCACCCCACAACCCCGGAAAAGTCACCATGCCGACTCCTGCCTTCCTTCGCGGCGCCGCCGTCACCGCCGCCCTGATCCTGTTTCCCGGCTGCTCCCGTGGCGAACCGGCGGCAAACCGCCTTCCCGCCACGGGTGCACCGACGGCCGCGGAAGCCACCACGGCCACGGCGGCGGCCGCCCGGAAGCTGCCGCGGCTCATCGATCTCGGCGCCAAACGCTGCATCCCCTGCAAGCGGATGGCGCCGATCCTGGCGGACTTGAAGAGCACCCATGCCGACCTCTTCGTCACCGAATTCATTGATGTCTGGGAAAACCCAGCGGCGGGCGAGGCCTACAAGATCCGCCTGATCCCAACCCAGATTTTCTTCGATGCCGAAGGTCGGGAGCGTTTCCGCCACGAAGGCTTCCTCGACCGCGGCTCGATCCTCGCCCAGTGGCAGCAGCTCGGGGTTGAGGTTCCGGCGCACGCCGGCACGCCACCCCCGGCCGCCCAAGGGAACTGAACGGCCACCGCTGGCCGGAAAAGGGGGCGGCAATGAAGCTGAAGAAAGGCATCACCGGGCTGCTGCTGGGCTTTGTCCTCTTCAGCCTGGGGTACGGCGTCGGCCGGGAGGTGACCCTGCGCCAGGCCGGTGGGGAGAGGCTGGCCGCGGCGCCTGCCGCCGCGCCGGCGGAGCGGGTCGCCGTCCTCTATTTGCATGGCAACCTGCGCTGCGCGGGCTGCCTGGCCATTGAGCGCATGGTCCAGGAGACGGTGGCGGCCCGGTTCCCCGACGAGCTGGCGGCGGGGGTCGTCGAGCTGCGGACCCTCAATTTCCAGAAGGTGCCGAAGCTGGCGCGGTGCTACGATGTGCTGGCCAGCACGGTGGTGGTCGTCCGCATCCAGGGCGGCAAGGAAGTGGCGTTCCGGCGGCTGGACGGGGTCTGGGAGCAACTGGAGGATCCGGCCGCCTTCGAGGCCTACCTCGCCGACGCCGTCGCGGCCTGGCTGCCGGGAGGGCGCGGATGAGCTTCGCCCTCGCCCTCGCCGCCGCGTTCTGGCTCGGCATCCTCACCTCGGCCAGCCCGTGCCCGCTGGCGAGCAACATCGCCGCGATTTCCTTTATCGGCCGCCGGGCCGCCGATCCGCGGCACGTGCTGCTTTCCGGACTGTTCTACACCCTGGGCCGGACCGTCGCCTATGTGGCGTTGGGGGCGGCCATCACCGCCGGCGGGCTGGCCGTGGGCGGCGCCGCCCGCTTTTTCCAGACCTGGATGAACCTGCTGCTCGGCCCGGTGCTGATCCTGGCCGGCATGTCCCTGCTTGGGCTGCTCCATGGCGGGTTGGACTGGCACCTGGCCGGGGAGCGGCTCCAGGCCCGGGCCGCCGCTGGCGGCGCTGGCTGGGCGGCGGTGCTGGGGGCGGTGTTCGCGCTCTCCTTCTGCCCGGTCTCCGCGGCCCTGTTCTTCGGTGCCCTGATCCCGCTGGCGCTGCGCCAGGAATCACGGCTGCTGCTGCCGATGCTGTACGGCGTCGGCACCGCCCTGCCGGTGGCGGCCTTCGCGGCGCTCGCGGCCTTTGCCGCCACCGCCATGGCCCGCGTCTTCGAACAGCTCACCCGCGCGGAGCGGCTGCTGCGCTTCGCCACTGGCGGGATCTTCCTCGCCGCCGGCTTTTACTACACCCTCGTCCACATCTACGGCTGGCGCTGAGCCCGGCGAAGGGAGCACCGCCGGCGCGGCGGTTCACTCCCGGTAGCCTTGGGGATGGGCCTGGCGCCAAGCCCAGGCGTCGCGGAGGATCTGGCGGATGTCGTCATGCTCCGGCTTCCAGCCGAGGCGGATCCGGGCGGCGGTGGAGTCGCTGATCAGGAACGGCGGGTCGCCGGGGCGGCGCGGGGCGAACTCGGCGGGGATCGGGTGGCCGGTGACCTCGCGGGCGGCGGCGAGGATCTCCATGACGCTGAAGCCGTTGCCGGAGCCAATGTTGAAGCTGCCGCTAAGGTCGTTCTCCAGCGCCTTGAGGTGGGCCTGGGCCAGGTCGAGCACGTGGATGTAGTCGCGGATGCAGGTGCCGTCCTTGGTGGGATAGTCGTTGCCGTAGACCAGCAGCTTGTCGCGCTTGCCTTGGGCGACCTGGAGGATGATCGGGATCAGATGGCTCTCCGGATTGTGGTCCTCGCCGAAGCGCGCCGTGGCGCCACAGGCATTGAAGTAACGCAGGGCGATGTATTGCAGCCCGTGGATCTCCCGGTACCAGCGCAGGATTCTCTCGAACATCAGCTTGGACTCGCCGTAGGCGTTGATCGGCTCCGTCCGCTCCGTCTCCGGGATCGGGATCGTCCGCGGCAGGCCATAGGTGGCGGCGGTGCTGGAGAAGACGATCTTGCGCACGCCGGCGGCGACGGCGGCGTCGAGCAGGTTCAGGCCGTTGGCGACGTTGTTGCGGAAGTAGCAGCCCGGATCGCGCATCGACTCGCCGACCTCGATGAAGGCCGCGAAATGGATGATCCCCGCGGGCCGTTCCGCCGCCAGCACGCCCCGCACGGCTTCGCGGTCCGCCAGGTCGCCGACGATGAGGCGGGCGCGGGGGTCGACCGCGGCCCGGTGCCCCTTGGCCAGGGAATCGAAGGCCACGACCTCGTGGCCATGGTCGAGCAGATATTCAGTGGTGCAACTGCCGATGTAGCCGGCGCCGCCGGCAACCAGGATTTTCATGGGTCGGGCTTCCTTGCGTTGCCGCCGCGGGGAACGGGCGGGGGAAGGGGAGAATAAAGCACGGAAAGCCGCAACCGCAAGCCGGGGGCGCCTTCCGGAAAGGGCACAGCCACGCGCCGTGGCCTCGCAAGCCGGATTGCCGGCGCCACGTTCCGCCCACGCCTGCCGGCGGGTCAGCGCATCACTTGGCCGCCGGTGACCGGCAGGGCCTGGCCGGTCTCGTACTGCTGTTCGACCACGTAGAGGATGGCGCGCACCACGTCGTCGGGCAGGCAGCCCCGGCCGAGCGGCACCTTGCCCTCGTAGGCCTGGCGCACCTCGGCGATCGTCGTCGCCCCCGCCACCTTGCCGGCCCGCAGGTATTGGACGAAGAGGCCGCGTTCGGGGTCGCTCCAGAGGGGGCCGTCCAGGTAGTTGCCGGGACAGATGCTGTTGACCTTGATTTTGTCCTCGACCAGTTCCAGGGCAAAGCTCTGGGTGAGGCCGATGGCGCCGAACTTGCTCCCGGCGTAGGCGCCGTTCTTGTTGCTGCCCTGGAGGCCGCTCTTGGAGTTGATCTGGACGATGTCGGTCCAGGGACCGCCGGCGGCGTTCTGGATGGCCATGACCTGGGCCACGTGCTTGACGCAGAGGAAATAGCCGGTGTAGTTGACGCTGGTGACCAGGTCCCAGTCGGCCTTGCTCATGCTCTTCACCGAGCCGGCGCGCAGCACGCCGGCGTTGGCGACCAGCAGGTCGAGGCCACCGCAGCGGCGCACCACCTCGCCGACCATCGCCCGCACCGATTCCTCCTTGCTGATGTCCACCCCGACGGCGAGGGCCCGGCCGGCGCCGTGGCGCGCCTCCAGCTCGGCCGCCACCTTCTGGCCGCCCTCCAGGTTGAGGTCGGCGATGACAATGACCGCGCCCTCCCTGGCCAGCCCTTCGGCGATCCCCAGGCCGAACCCTTGGGCGGCGCCGGTGATGACGCAGACCTTGTTGGCGGCGCGGCCGGCGGCGGCCCCGCCCTGCGCCATCTTCTTCCGGTAGCTTTCCACCTCCCAGTTCTCGATGAAGCTCCGGGCGGCGGCGGTGAGGAAACGCGGCCCGCCGAAGGCGGCGGTGAGCTGCTGCACCAGGGCGGCGTCGCGGGCGGCCACCAGGGTGTCCTGCGCGCCCTTGAGGGTGCAGTCGGCGGTGAACAGGGCCTGGCCCGGCACGGAGACCACCTTCGGCAAATAGCCATGCCGCTCCTGGAAGGCGGCGACGGCGGCGGCGGGGTCGGCGTCCGCCGCCAGTTCCAGGGCGAAGGACTTGGCGTAGACGATGTGGTCGGGGGTCAGCGGACCGGCGGCCACGGCCAGCGGCGCGGCGGCGGGGACGAGGGCGCGGGCTTCGGCGGTGCCGAGCCGGGAGCGCAGGACCGGGGCGAGGGCGCGGACGGTGGCCAGGTCGGGTTCCGGGGCGGCCGCCGCCAACGCCAGGGGCACGCCGGCGGCGGCGTAGGCCGCCTCCAGCGTGGCGAGGATCTGGCGGTAGAGGCCGCGGATCTCGGCGAGCGTGTCGGCGCCGACAAAGACGCCGTGGTTCCGCAAGAAGATCACCTGGGGCACGGGGTTCAGCGCCGCCAGCCGCTGGGCGCATTCCACGGCGAGCTTGGCGCCGGGATCAATGTATTCAATCCACAGCGCCTCCGGGAACAGCCGGCGGCAGGCCGCCTCGCCGTCCTGGGCGCAGGTCATGCCGTTCACCAGCGCCGGATGCATGTGGTAGACGAAGGCGTAGGGGATCACCTCGTGCAGCGGCGCCTCGACCGAGGGGCGGCCGGCGCCGGCCGGGCGCACCGAGCGCGCCATCAGCTCCTTCACCTGCGCCTCCCGCTCCCAGACGTCCGCCGGCAGCGCCGTGGCGAAAAGCTTGCGCAGTTCGCGCCGGTCCATGGCCACGAACTGGCCGGGGCGGATCGTGGCCAGGGCGACGCCGCTGGGCTTGATGTAGAGCGTCGCCGCGGTCTTGAAGGAGGTGTTGCCGCCACCGAGGAAGACCAGGCGCGGGTCGGCGCCGAACTCGCGGGAACAGGCGGCGTGGGTTTCCAGCTCGGCGGGGTGGTTTCCGTTGGGCATCCGGCGCTCCGGGGGTTGGGGTCTCTGCGCAATGTTGCTCATTTTTGACTACTATAGCGCCATTCCTGCGCAATGCCCGCCGGCGGACGGCACGGCGCCCTTTCTCCCGTCCCCAAGCGATGCCTGTCCCCAAGCGCTGCCGTCCCCAAGCGGGCTCCCCCCACCCGATCCCGATTTCGCTTTCGGGGGCGAGGGGCGGCCCAGGGGATGCCTGGGGATTGGGGAAAAGGGTGGCCCGGGCGTTGTTGGCAGGTCCTGACGTGATTTTGCCGGGGCGGTCCGCTTTGACAGGCCGGTTCCAAACGATTATATAACAACGTGCCGGTTTCGCCCGGGTGGCCAGGGGGCGCGGCGAAGGGGCAAGGCGAAGCTTCGAGTCCAGGAACGGTGCCACCGCGAGTTTCAATACGGGAGATGATCCGTGGCCGGGAATGACGAACTGTTGGTCGATCTGCTGATCGCCAGGGGCCTGCTGACGCAGGAACAGGCGGACGAGGCCCGGGCGAAGGCCGAGCAGGGCGGGGAGCCGATCCTGGAGACCATTGTCTCCCTCGGCTTCCTGGCCGAAGAGAACGTGATGATGCTGCTGGCGGCCGAATACGGCATGGAGTGCTTCGACCTCACCAACTACAAAATCCCGGCCGACGCCGTTGCCGCCATCCCCCCCGACATTGCCCGCCGCTACAAGGTCGTGCCGGTGATGAAGAACGGGGCGACCTTGACGGTGGCCCTGTCGGATCCGACCGACGTGGAGACGTTGGACTCGCTGCGCTTCATCCTCAAGGCGGACGTCGAAGGGGTGATCGTCTCCCGCAAGCAGATCAAGGAAGCCCTGGCCCACTGCTACGGCACGGTCCAGGAAAGCGTGGAATCGTTCCTCCAGGACATGACCGAGGGGACGGTCACGGTGGCGGAGACGGCGGCCGAGGATGAGGAGGCGGGGCGGCTGAGCGAGGATGACGCGCCGATCATCCGCCTGGTGTCGCTGATCATCTTCGAGGCCTACCGCAACCGCGCCTCCGACATCCACTTGGAGCCGCTGGAGAAGCGCTTCCGCGTCCGCTACCGCATCGACGGCCTGCTGCGGGAGGTGGAGAACCCGCCCAAGTATTTGCAGAACAACATCATCAGCCGCCTGAAGATCATGGCCCGGATGGACATCTCCGAGCACCGGGTGCCGCAGGACGGCCGCATCCAGATCAGCGCCATGGGCAAGGATCTGGACCTGCGCGTGAGCTGCCTGCCGACGACCCATGGTGAATCGATCGTCATGCGCATCCTGGACAAGAGCAGCATCCAGTTGGGCATCCCCGAGCTGGGGTTCTTCGCCGACGACCAGCAGACGATCGACAAGATCATCAATTTCCCCGACGGCATCTTCCTGGTCACCGGCCCCACCGGCTCCGGCAAGACCACCTCGCTCTACGCCTTCCTCAACACCCTGAACAAGCCCACCCGCAAGATCATCACCGCCGAGGATCCGGTGGAGTACGAGCTCTCGGGGGTCAACCAGTGCCAGGTCAACAACGAGATCGGCATGACCTTCGCCAACGCCCTGCGCGCCATGCTGCGCCAGGCGCCGAACGTGATCATGGTCGGCGAGATCCGCGACATGGAGGCGGGCGAGATCGCGATCAACGCGGCGCTCACCGGCCACCTGGTGTTCAGCACGCTGCACACCAATGACGCCCCCTCGGCCATCCCCCGCCTGATCGACATGGGGGTGAAGGAGTTCCTGGTGGCCTCCGCGCTGCGGGCGGTCATGGCCCAGCGCCTCGTCCGCCGGATCTGCCAGAAGTGCGCCAAGCCCTACCAAGTGACGGCGGCGGAGGCGGAGGCGCTCCACCTCGCCCCCGACTATTTCAAGGGGATGGAACTCAAGCACGGCGCCGGCTGCCCCGACTGCGCCAGCCGTGGCTACCGCGGCCGCATGGGCATCTACGAGCTTTTCATCCTCAACGAAGGGATCCTGGACCTCATCTACAACCGGGCGACCTCGGGCGCGATCCGCGAGAAGGCGCGCGCCGCCGGGATGCGTACCCTGCGCGAGGACGGGCTGCGCAAGGCCGGCGCCGGCCTCACCACGCTCGAGGAAGTGATCCGGGTGACGGCGGCGGACGTCGCCGACTGAAGCGGAAGCGCAGGCAAGCAATAAGGCGTTGACCCATGCCCACATTGGAATTGGATGCAGACACCAGCGCGCTCTGGCACATCCTGCTGGACGCCGGGGTGGCGACCCAGGAGCAGCTCGAGGAGGTCTGGGCCGAGCACGAACGCACCGGCAAGGCGTTCGCCACCATCATCTACAACTATGACATCATCAAGGAGGAGGATCTCCTCCAGCTCGTCGCCCAGAACCTCGGCGCCGAGGTGGTCTCGCTGCGCGAGATGAACATCCCGCGGCCGCTGATCGAGAAGGTGACCACCGCCATCGCCCGCATGTACGGGATCATCCCGGTGCGCCAGGAGGATGGCGTGCTCTACGTCGCCGCCAAGGATCCGCTCAACTACCGGATGGTGGACGAGCTGCATTTCGTCCTGGGGCAAGAATGCCGGGTGCTGGTCGCCCGCGCCTCCGAGATTGACGATGCCCTCGACCACTTCTACCCGGCCAGCGCCGACTCGGTCAAGGACGTGCTTGAGCAGATCAAGGAAACGGAGATCGGCGACACCACCCTTGAGGACGAGAAGGCGCTGGCGGCGATGGCCTCCAACGCCCCGATCGTCCGCTTTGTCGACGTCATCCTCTACCAGGCCATCAAGGACCAGGCGAGCGACATCCATTTCGAGCCGTTCGCCGACGAGTTCAAGATCCGCTACCGCATTGATGGCGCGCTCTACGAGATGGCACCGCCCCCCAAACACCTGGCGCTGCCGGTCATCAGCCGCATCAAGGTGCTCAGCAACCTCAACATCGCCGAACGCCGCATCCCCCAGGACGGCCGCATCGAGCTGCGCATCTCCGGCAAGCCGATCGACCTGCGCGTCTCCACCCTCCCCACCCAATACGGCGAGTCGGTGGTGCTGCGCGTCCTCGACCGCAGCGTGGTCAACCTCAACCTCGACAGCCTCGGCATTGACCAGCGCACGCTCAAGGAGATCCGCGAGATCATCCACCGCCCCAACGGGATCATGATCGTCACCGGCCCGACCGGCTCCGGCAAGACCACCACCCTCTACTCCTGCCTCCGGGAAATCAACACCCTGGAGGACAAGCTGCTCACCGCCGAGGATCCGGTCGAGTACGACCTGGAGGGGATCATCCAGGTGCCGGTCAACTACAACATCGGCATGACCTTCCCCCGCGCCCTGCGCGCCTTCCTCCGCCAGGATCCGGACCGGATCATGGTCGGGGAGATCCGCGACCTGGACACGGCGCAGATCGCGATCCAGGCCTCCCTCACCGGCCACCTCGTCCTCTCCACCCTCCACACCAACGACGCCCCCGGCGCCGTCACCCGCCTGATCGACATGGGGGTCGAGCCGTTCCTCATCAGCTCCACCCTCGTCGGCGTGCTCGGCCAGCGGCTGGTCCGCCGGGTCTGCCGGGCCTGCCGCACGGCCTACCAGCCCGAGGAGAAGGAGATCAAGCTGCTCGGGATCAGCCGCGACGAGATCGGCGGCAAGCCGTTCTACTACGGCAAGGGCTGCCCCGAGTGCAACAACATCGGCTACCGCGGCCGCGTCGCCATCTACGAGCTGCTCCGGATCAGCACCGCCGTCCAGGAGCTGATCAACCGCCGCCTCCCCACCAACGCCATCCGCGAAAAGGCGATGGAGGAGGGGATGCAGAGCCTGCGCCAGTGCGGCATCCGCTTCATCCTCGACGGGGTGACGACGGCCGAGGAGATCCTGAAATACACCTGACCCCACCCCCCCAGGCACGACAACCGCCCACTTGAGGAATCACCCATGGCCATTGAAATGTCCGACCTCCTCCAGCTCGTGGTCGATGAAGGGGCAAGCGACCTGCACCTCCCGGTGGGCTCCTCCCCCATCCTCCGCATCCATGGCGGACTGCACCCCCTGGAAGTGCCGCCCCTCACCCCGGACGACACCGAGCGGCTGATGAAGTCCATCACCTCGGAGACCAACCAGCAGAAGCTGCGCGAAGTCGGCAGCGTCGACTTCGGCTTCGCCTTCGGCACCAAGGCGCGCTTCCGCGTGAGCTGCTTCCGCCAGAAAGGCGCCTTCGGGGCGGTGCTGCGCTGCATCCCGCGCACCCTCATGACCCTGGAGCAGATCGGGCTGCCGGCGGCGATCAAGGACATCCTCTTCCGCCCCCGCGGCCTGGTGCTGGTGACCGGCCCCACCGGCTCCGGCAAGTCCACCACCCTCGCCTCCATGATCGATGTCATCAACACCGAGCGCGACTGCCACATCATCACCGTCGAGGATCCGATCGAGTTCTACCACGAGCACCGGAACTCGATCATCACCCAGCGCGAAATCGGCGTCGACGTCCCCTCCTTCGCCGAAGCCCTGCGCCGCGCCCTGCGCCAGGATCCCGACGTGATCCTGGTCGGGGAAATGCGCGACCTCGAGACCATCGGCGCCGCGGTCACCGCCGCCGAAACCGGCCATCTGGTCTTCGGCACCCTCCACACCACCGGCGCCGCCGAAACCGTCGACCGCATCGTCGACGCCTTCCCGACCAACCAGCAGGAGCAGATCCGCGCCCAGCTCGCCGCCTCCCTGATCTGCGTGATCTCCCAAGTGCTGCTCCCGCGCGCCGACAAGCCGGGGCGGATCGCCGCCTTCGAGATCATGATCACCACCCCCTCGATCCAGGCGCTGATCCGCGAGAACAAGACCTTCCGCATCACCTCCGACATCCAGACCGGCGCCAAATGGGGGATGAACACCCTTGACGCCCACCTCATGGCCCTGTACGAGGGGGGCAAGATCGCCTATGGCGAACTGGTCACCATCTGCAAGGATGCCGACAGCGTCGTCCAGAAACTCCAGGCGGGCAAGCCCCGCCGCTAACCGCAAACCCCAGGCGGCCGCCAGCCGCAGGAGCGACACCGATGGCCATGAAGTTTGTCTACACCGCGATGGACGGCCAGGGCAAGGAACAGCGCGGCCGCCTCGAGGCCGACAGCGAGCAGGAGGCCTCCGCCAGGCTCAAGCAGATGGGGCTCTTCCCCACCAGCGTCACCGAAATCAAGGGTGGCCGCCCGGCCGCCCGGCCGACCGGCACCCGCATCTCCACGGGCCGGAAGGCGGCCAGCTTCTCCTTCGGCACCCCGGTGCTCAAGCGCAAGCAGCTCACCACCATCACCCGCCAGCTCGCCACCCTGCTGGACGCCGGCCTGCCGCTGGTCCGCGCCCTCCGCACCCTGGAACGGCAGGCCAAGCGCGAACCCCCCGTCCGCCAGATCATGGGGGATCTGGCCAACTCGGTCGAAGGCGGCAGCACCTTCACCGAGGCGCTGATGGGGCATCCCAAGTCGTTCAACAAGCTCTTCGTCAACATGGTCCGCGCCGGCGAAGCCTCCGGGTCGCTGGAAGGGGTGCTCAACCGCCTCGCCGAGTTCATGGAAAAGGCGCAGCGCGTCGCCGGCAAGGTCAAGTCGGCCATGGTCTACCCGACGGTGGTGCTCACCATCGCCCTGCTGATCACCGGCGGCCTGATGTACTTCATCGTGCCCAAGTTCAAGGACATCTTCGCCGAAATGCTGCCGGGCGAGCCGCTGCCGGGCCTCACCCTGATGGTGATCGCCATCAGCAATTTCATCAAGGAGCAGTTCCTGCTCTTCGCGGGCATCGTGGCTGTTCTCGTCATCATCATCAAACTGCTGCTCAAGACCAAGGTGGGTGGCTACTACTTCGACCTCATGGCCCTGAAGATGCCCCCCTTCAACCAGCTCGTGGTCCGCTCCTCGGTGGCCCGCTTCTGCCGCACCCAGGGCACCCTGATGCAATCGGGCGTGCCGGTCCTCCAGGCGCTGCAGATCGTCAAGGACACGGTCGGCAACGAACTCGTCTCCCGCGCCGTCCAAACCGTCCACGACTCGGTGAAGGAAGGGGAGACCATCAGCAAGCCGATGGACGCCAGCGGCGTCTTCCCGGGGATGGTGGTCTCGATGGTGGAGGTCGGCGAGGAGACCGGCCAGCTCCCGGAAATGCTCAACCGCGTCGCCAGCATCTATGAGGAGGAGGTGGACCGCGCCGTGGAGGCGCTGACCTCCCTGATCGAGCCGTTCATGATCATTTTCCTCGCCGTGGTGGTCGGTGGCATCGTCATCGCCCTCTTCCTGCCCCTCATCAAAATCATGGAACAGATCGGCGGCTGAGCAAAAAAATGGATCCCGCCCGCTTGCCGGCCAAGGAAGGATGGCTATAGTATGAACCGTTTGTGCAACAGCATGGTTGCCGCGGCAATCGAAGTGTGCACTCGGGGCGTGGCTCAGCCTGGTTTAGAGCGCTTGGTTCGGGACCAAGAAGTCGGAGGTTCAAATCCTCTCGCCCCGACCATCTTTTTCCTCCTCGTTCCAGCCGATCAAGCAGGAGTGACGAAATGATGGCAGCGAACCCGATGCCGCGGCGGAGAGCACCTGCCGCCTGGACGCCCGCCGGCCGGCTGCTGGGCACGCTCGCCGCCGCCGCCGCCATCCTGGGCGCCACCCCCCGCGCCCAGGCGTTCGCCGAGTATGAGTTCGACCTGAAGCTGCTCAAGGGGCTCCAGGAAATCCAGATGCTCGACTATGCCCAGCGGCAGATCCAGCAGATGCTCGCCAAGTATCCGGAGCGGCGGGACGAGATCCTGGTGGAACAGGCCCGCGTCCTTTTCCGCCTGGAGAAGCGCGGCGAGGCCACCGCCGTCCTCGCCCGCATCCCCGCCACCAGCCCCTTCGCCATCACCGCCCGGCTGCTGGAGGTGGACAACGCCCTGCGCACCGGCAACCTCGCCGCCGCCAAACAGGCCCTCACCGACTATCTCGCCAAGGCCCGCGGCAACATCACCGCCGCCAACTGGGAGGAGTTCCGCCGCGCCGTCATCCAATACGCCACCGTCCTGAAGCAGGAAGGGAACCTGGCCGAGGCCAACCGGCAGCTCGACCTGCTGACCGAAGCGGCGCCCAAGGAGGTGGATCCGGGGCGGGAAGTCGGTTACATGAAGGGGCAGTTCGCCCTGGACCAAATCGCCCAGGCCGTGGAGAAGGGGGGCAAGGCGGACGCCGAACTCCTCAAGAAGGCCAAGGCCCAACTGATCAAGGCGCAATTGAGCGGCGGCGCCGATGCCCTCACCGGCTTCACCGTGATCGAACTCGCCCGGGCCGAATGGCTGGCCAAGAACTACGAAGCGGTCCTGAAGACCATCCAGGATGCCGCCCCACTGCTCAAGGCGGTGGACGGCGCCGTGAAAAAGGCCGACCGCGCCGACATGTCGCCCGTGCCCGGGGTCTGGCTGTACCACGGCCGGGCCCAGATGGAACTGGCCAAGGCCCTCCGCGCCAAGGATGCCGGCGACGCCGAGAAGCGGCTGGAAGAGGCGATCCAAGCCCTGGGCCGCATCCGCGAACGCTATCCCTCTTCCCCCTATGTCACGGACGCCACCCTCGAACAGGAGCGCGCCCGCGGGCTGATGCAGTCCCTGTTCAACCGCACCATCGGCGCCCCCGCGGAGGCGGGGCTCATGGGCGAAGGCGCCGCCCAGGGCCGCCTCCGCGAGGGCGACCAGTTGCTGAAGGCCAAAAAGCCGGTGGAGGCCGCCGCCTACCTCGCCGTCGTCCGCGAGGTGGCCCGCCGCAGCCCCAGCCTGCCCCAAGCCCTGGCCGGCCTCATCGAAAGCTACGTGGCGGCCAACAAGACGCTGCTCGCCCAGGCGGCCGCCAGCTACCTGCGGGAAGTCTCGCCCGCCGACGACGAGTTCGTGGAACGCTCCCTGCTGCGCCTGGGCGGCCTGCTCTACAACGCCGCCCGCGACCTCAAGGACCGCGAGGCCAGGGAGGCAGCCCTGGCTGAGGCCATGATCGCCTGGCAGCAGTTCGTCGACTACGCCCCCAAGAATCCGCGGGCGGCGGAGATCGCCTTCCACATTGCCGAAAACGAATACCGCCGCGGCTCCGAGCTGGCCGGCATCGCCAAGGCCATGAAGGAGGGGGCGGAAAAGGAGGCGGTCAAGGCCCGGGCCCGGGCCGCCTATGAATCCTCGATCCCCAAATACCGCCAGGTGCTCGAGCGCTTCCCCGCCAGCGACCGCGCCACCCGCGCCAGCTACAAGCTGGGGTGGGCCCATTATTCCGCGGACCAGCCGAAGCCGGCGGCGGCGGCTTTCCTGAAATATGTCGAGGCGGAGACCAACCCGAAATTCGCCAAGGACCGGATGGAGGCCAAGTTCCGCGCCGCCGAACAGTTGATGGCGGCCAACGAGACGGAGGCGGCCTTGCGCCACTTCCACGAGCTGCTCGACTGGCTCAAGCCGGAGGCGCTGGCCGGGCACGGCCTGGAGCCCAAGTCCGAAATCGTCCCCCGCCTGCGCGAAGACGCCACCTCCTTCCTGGGCTGGACTTGGGACCGGCAGGCGGACGCCATCCGCCCCCAACTGGAGGCGTTGGAAGGCCGCATCAGCCAGTTGGAGGAGGAAGACCGCACCGCCGCCGAACGCCGGACGCAAATCCAGGCCACCGTGGCCACCCTGGCGGCCGACCTCGCCAAAGCCACCGCCGAGTGGGCCGACCGCGAACGGGAACTGACCACCGACACCAGCGCCGCCGAACGCGAAAAGCTGATCGAGGAGGAAACCCGCGGCAAGACCGGCGCCGACCTCGCCGCCGCCCGCCAGATCGCCGAGGAGACGGCCCGCCGCATGGTCGCCACCGCCAGCAAAAGCGCCCGCGACGGCATCGCCCCGGAAAAGGAAAGCTTGCGGGAGCGGATTGAAATGTTGCGCGACTCCCGGCCGGCGCTGGAACGCCGGGGCCAGGAGCTGCAAGCGGAAATCAAACGCCTCGGCGACGCGCTCGCCCTCAAGGAACCAGCCCTGCGGACGAACACCAGCCAGCTCGAAACCGCCGAACAGGCGCTCCGCCAGGCCACGGCGGCGGTGACGGCCGCCGAAACGGCGGTCACCCGCCTCACCGCTGACTTTGAAAAGGCCAAGGCCGAAGGCGGCGCCACCCGGGCGGCGGCAGCCCGCGCCCTCACCCAGGCCGAAGCCCGCCTGGCCGACGCCCGCAAGGAGCTGGAACGCCGCCAAATGGCGGCGGAAGGCGGACACTTGGAGAAGTTGCGGACGACGGCGGCAGCCCTCGCCGCGGAAGTGGCGGCCCTTCGCACGGAACGGGCCTCGGTCCAGGCGGAGGCCGAGGTCGCCCAGCTCGAACTCCAGTTGCTGGATGCCCACCTCGACCGCGCCACCAACGGGCTCAAACGCTGTGACGCCGCCGCGGCCTTCCTCGCCAGCGGCAGCCTGCCCGACCTCTTTGCCGCCGCCCCCTACAAGGCCGCCGCCGCCGCGGAAGTGGCGGCCGGCAAGAAGGAACTGGGATTGCTCACGGCGTTGGCGGACCTCCGCCGCCAACGGCTGCAAGCCGAAGTGGCCGTCGCGGCAACCGCCGCCGCCGCCCGGCAGGAAGCCCTGGCGCAGCTCCGTGCCCAACGGCAACCCTTGGCCAAGGCCAGCGAAGCCGCCCGGCGCGAAGCCGCCAAGGCGCTGAAGGCCTACCTCGCCGCCTATCCCCAAGGCCGCTATGTGCCGGAGAGCCTGCTGCGCATCAGCATGATCTTGCAGGACTTCAAGGAATACGACGAGTCTTCCCGCCTCCTGGTCGAACTGGGCTCACGCCATGCCGACTCGCGGGCCGCCAAGCAGGCCTTTTTCCTCATGGGCCGGTCGCAGGTGGAGACGGGCGAGCCGGCCAAGGCCGCCGAAGCGTTCGCCAAAGTGCTGGCGACCGCCGCCGACCAGCCGCTCTACGTGCTGGATTACATTGCCGGGAAAATGCTGAGCGTCAACCCCCGGATCGCCGCCCAGGCCGCGGTGGCGGCCCTCAACCGGCGCCACAACCCGCAACATCCGGACCAGGCCGCCGCCGCCCGCCTGGCCGACCGGCTGGCGGTGCTCGCCGCCGAGGCGACCTTGGCGGACACGGCCAACCCGACCCGGGCCGCCGACGCCCTGAAACTGCTTGAAACCCTGCTGCGCGAGAAACCCAACACCGGCTATTTCTTCGAAACGCAGTTCCTCATGGCCAAGGGCTGGCAGGAACAGGGGAACCTCGCCAAGACGCTGGACGCCTACAACGCCATCCTCGCCCGCAGCTTCGACAACCCGCCCCTCACCACCCGCGCCCAACTGGAGAAGGCAACCGCCCTGGTCCGCCTCGGCGGCGGCGATCCCGAGAAGACCAAGATGGCGGCGGCGCTCTACCACATGGTCATGCTGGGCGATGCCGCCAACCCGGCCACCCGCCCCTACCTCGAACAGGCGGCCCGTGACAGCCTGCAACTCTACAAGCGGCTCAACGACTTGGCCGGACAGGAACGGATCCGGAAACGCTACCGGGAACTCTTCCCGAATGGGAAGCCGCTGGACTGAAGCTCTGGCAACGACGGACGGAGCGGTGCCGCCGGCGGCGGCCACTCCGGCAGAACGAGGACGGACGACAATGAACATCATGCACAAGGCAGGGCTGGTCCTGGCCGGGGCGTTGCTGGCGGCGCCGCTCTGGGCGCAGCAGCGCGCGGAAACCTACCTGGAACGGATCAACGGCCAGCGGATGGTCGCCCAACAGATCACCGCCGACCCCCAAGGCAACCTCAACGTCCAGATGGACAGCGGCGTGACCATCCGCGTCCCGCGCGCCGAAGTGAAGCTGGTCGTCACCCCCAAACCGCGGGAAGTGACGGCAATGGAGCAGGGGTTGGCCGCCAACCAGGCGGACGACGTGATCCGGGCCGCCCCGGCCGCCCTCAACCGCTACCAGTTCCTCGGCTGGAACGGGCCGATCAGCTACCTTGAAGGGATGGCGCAGATGGCCAAGGGGGACTTGGCGGCGGCGGAGCGGGCGTTTGAGCGCGGCCTGCGCCAGCCGGACCAGAGCGAGCTGGATCTGGCCTGCGGCCGGGCGCAACTCCTGGTGCGCCAAAAAAAGGGCGACGAGGCCCTCAAGCTGCTCGACCGGATTGTGGCGGCCGCGCCCCCGGACAAGGCGGTCGTCGCCTTCAACACCCGTGCCCGCGTTTTCGCGGAAATGGGGCGGGACCATGAAGCCGTCCTGGAATATCTCAAGACAATCCTGCTGTTCAAGCCCAACCAGTTCCCCGAACAGCGCGCGGAGGCCAAGCGCGAAGCGGCGGCGCTGCTGAAGAAGCGCAACGACCCCCGGGCGGCGGACATCGAACGGATGGAGTGAGCCAACCTTGCCCCTGCATCCCCCCCCCAAGTTTTGTTTGCAACAACCTGACCGAAGGAGATCCCCATGAGCCGTTTCGTGAAAATGTGGAACCTGTTGTTGGTCGCCCTCTTGACTGCCCCCACCCTCTACGCCCAGGAGGCGGCGGCGGAAGGCGGCGCGGCCGCGGCGGAGTTCGACGCCACCAAGGCGACCTCCTTCGCCAACGTGGTCTTCGGCGGCGGCATTGTCAACCTGCTCTGCTGGATTGCCCTCTTCTCCATCTCCGCCGCCACGCTCGCCCTGGTCATTGACGGCCTCCTCGCCGTCAAGCGCCCCAAGCTGCTCCCCGCCGAACTGGTGGAAGGCGTGCGCGACTCCCTGAACCGCGGCGACCTCAGTTCCGCCATGCAGACCTGCGAAGTCAATCCCAGCCCGCTCTCCCGCATCCTCCTGACCGCCTTTGCCAACATCGAGGAAGGCTACGAAGTGATCCAGGAAGCCGTGACCAGCAGCGCCGAAATGGAGAACGAGAAACTCCTGCAACGGGTGAATTACCTCAACGTCTGCGGCCAGCTCGGCCCCATGCTCGGCCTCCTCGGTACCGTCGTCGGCATGGTCATGGCCTTCGCCGGCTTGGCGAGCGCCTCCGGCGCCTCCCGCGCCGCCGTCCTCGCCACCGCCATCTCAACCGCCCTCTGGACCACCGTCGTCGGCCTGCTGGTCGCCATCCCCGCCCTCCTCGCCTACACCCTGCTCAAGAACCACGCCACCCGGATCATCCTGGAAATGGAGGCGACGGTGCTGGACCTGATCAAGGTGCTGCGCACCGCCGAGGTCGAGCAGCAGTAACCCCCTCACCGCCAAGGAGGCCGGGGCCATGAAAAAACGTGCCGAGGAAACGCTGGAGACGCCGATCACCCCAATGATCGACGTGGTCTTCCAGCTCATCATCTTCTTCGTCGTCTCCGCTGCCCAGCAGCAGGAGTTGCTGGACGAGACGATCAAGCTCGCCAAAGCCCAGGAAATCGGCGCCGTCAGCAAGAAGGATCCCCGGACGGTGACGATCAATGTCCGCCAGGACGGCTCCGCCAACATCGCCAACCAACCCCTGCGCCAGCCCCAGCTCGAAAACATCCTCCGCGCCGCCCGCACCGAATTCGGCACCAGCGTCCCGATCGTCATCCGCTGTGACGCCGGCGCCGAATACCGCCACGTGGCCAAGGTCATGGAGGCCGTCGGCAAGGCGGGGCTCTACCGCGTGCAAATCGCCGCGGAAACCACGAAATGAAATCCGCGCCGGCCGGCGGCAGTGAATAAAACCGCCGCCCCCACCGTTTTCTCTGCCACCAGACAAAGGTGCGACTGACATGGCCAAGCGATCCGCCCAAGAGCCCCTGAACGTGCCCATGGCACCGATGATCGACGTGGTGTTCCAGTTGTTGATCTATTTCGTGCTCACGTTCAAGCAGGAAATCCCGGAGGCGCATCTGGCGGTGAACCTGCCCTCCAGGCCCAAGAGCCCGCCGCCGGGGACTCCGCCGCCCGTGCTCAACCTCACCGTGCAGCCCCGCGCCTATCTCCTGGGCGGCGCCCCCATCGCCCTCGACCGCCTCCGCACCGAACTCAAGGAACTCGGCGCCCTGAACCCGGATGTGACCATCGTCATCCAGGTCAGCCAAAGCGCCAAGGCCGACCAGGTGGTCAAGGTCCTGGACGCCTGCAAGGGCGGCAACCTTTCCCAGCTCAACCTGATGACCTTGAAGTGACCTTCCGAACCCGCAAGACAGGAACCGCCCTATGAGCGCCCATTCCGCCATGGCGCCGCATGACCCGGCCGGGGTTGGCGCGCCGGAACATGTGCATCCGGAGCTGGATGCGATCCTGGAGGACTACCGCCGCCGCCAGATGGTCGAACATCTGGCCGGACCGGTCGTCTCCGTGCTCGCCCACATGGTCGTGCTGGTCATCTGCTTCTTCTTCCTCAGCGCCGACCGCCGGCCGACGGTCGCCGAAGTCGAGGTCAACATGGAGGAACTCAAGATCACGCCGCCGGACGAGAAGATTGACGAGCGGCTGGAGAAGATCGAGCAGGAGACCGACATCGTCCCGGTCATGGAGAAGCCGGCGGTGGAGACCGAAACGGTCACCGACGAGGTCGCCGAGGCGCCGACCGACGCGGTCGACACCTCCACCCTCTTCGACGTCGCCAGCTTCCAGAGCCCCCTGACTCTGCCCGGCATCTACAAGGGACGCCCCGGCGTCGGCGGCATTGCCGGCGGCGCGACCGCGGGCCGCGGCGGCCTCGGCCCCACGGAAGCCACGGAAAGCGCCCTCCTCCGCGCCCTGCGCTGGCTCAAGCTCACCCAGAAGCCCGACGGCTCCTGGACTGGCCCCAAAGGGCAATACCCCGCCGCCATGACCGGCCTTGCGCTCCTCGCCTACCTCGGCCATGGCGAAACCCCCGACTCCAAGGAGTTCGGCGCCAGCGTCTCCCAGGCGATCCAGTACCTCTGCACCAGCATGGACGGTGCCGGACGCCTCCTGGAACGGGAGTACAGCCACGCCATTGCCACCTATGCCCTCGCGGAAGCCTACGGCATGACCAGCCTCCCCTACATCAAGAAGCCGATGGAAAAGGGGCTGGCCACCATTGTCAACGGCCAGCAGGATGCCGGCGGCTGGGAGTACAACTACCGCAAGGTCAAGTCGAAGGGGGAAATCGAAGGAAAGGGGGAGCTGCGCTTTGACCTCTCCGTCAGCGGCTGGCAGATCCAGGCGCTCAAGGCCGGCCACATCGCCGACGCCCGGGTGCCGGGGCTGGCCGAGGCGCTGGAGAAGAGCATCAGCTTCCTCCAGAAGCAGGCCTTCAACCAGAAAACGAACAGCTTCGTGTACGCCACGGGGAGCAGCGGAACCATAAGCATGCAGGGGGTGGGCGCCCTCTGCCTGCAGATGCTTGGCCTGGGCAAGTCCTCCGAAGTCGCGGCGGCGATCAAGGCGATTGAAGCCACCAAGGTGGACTGGAACTCCCCCAGGCACGTGGGCGGCGGCCACACGGCCTATGCCTGGTACTACCAGACCCAGGCGATGTTCTATGCCGGCGCCAGCAAGTTCGGCCCCTGGAACCGCCAGTTCTCCAAGGAACTGGTGGCCAACCAGAAGCCGGGGCCGCAAACCCCGGAGGGCAAGCCCACCGGCTATTGGGAGCCGCGGCCGTCGCCAGAACACGCGGTCCCCGACTACGACCCCCTCTATAACACCACCCTCTGCTGCCTGATGCTCGAGGTCTATTACCGCTTCCTCCCCACCTACAAGCTCGACTTGGAGAAGCATGAGGACAAGGGCGGTGGCATCCTGGATCTGGGCTCCTGACGCCGCGGGCCGGCGGCCGGCTTGCAATCGGCCCGCCGCCCGCTAAATTACTTGTTCCATTTTCGTGAAACGACGGGACCAGAGGATACCACAGGGTATGGATCAGGCGCAGAAACAGGCGATCATCAAGGAATTTGCGCGGTCGCAGAATGATGTCGGCTCCTCCGATGTCCAGGTGGCGGTGCTCACCAACCGGATCAACGAGCTTTCCGGACATCTGGAGAAGCACCCGAAGGACAACGGCACCCGCCGTGGTCTGCTGACGATGGTCAGCCGCCGCCGGCGGCTGCTCGGCTACCTGAAGAGGACCGATTTGAGCCGCTACCAGGATCTGGTCAAGCGGCTGTCGTTGCGGCACTGAACTCCGGGCGCCCGCTCCGGGCGCCCGCCATCATGGCCGGCAGTGCGGGGATGCCTGCGCCGTCGGCCCCTTCTCTTGTTCAAGAACCGCCGGGCATGACGGGATGAGCGACCCACGGCTGGCGGAGATGTGGAATTCGGACGGTATAAGAGTCCGCCGGCAATTCGTGGCGGGCGGGTTTTTATACCGCAATTCCGCAGTCTCCCGCCCTTTTGGATGTGGGGCTTTCCGGGGCGGCCGCCCCTGTCCTGCCTGACCCCCGCGAACCGACCGGCACGGCGGACCGCGGGCGGACAACCCCCGTGTCAACCTAGGGACAGGAGTCTCCAATTATGCCAACCCAACATGCCGTCAGCCTCGACCTCGGCCAAAACCGGATCCTGACGCTCGAATCGGGCAAGATCGCCCAGCTCGCCGGCGGCGAGGTCACCGTCCGCCAGGGCGACACCATCGTGCTCGTCACCGCCTGCTCGGCCGCGCCCCGGCCCGGGCTCGACTTCTTTCCGCTCCAAGTGGACTACCGCGAGCGCTTCAGCGCCGCCGGCAAGTTCCCCGGCGGCTACTTCAAGCGCGAAGGCCGCCCGACCGAGAAGGAAATCCTCACCTCGCGCATGACCGACCGCCCCGCCCGCTCGCTCTTCCCCGAGGGGTTCATCAACGACGTCCAGATCATGACCACCCTGCTCAGCGCCGACGGCGACAACGAGGCCGACGTGCTCAGCATCCTCGGCGCCTCCGCCGCCCTGATGGTCTCCGACATCCCCTTCAACGGCCCCTTCGGCGCCCTGCGCGTCGGCCGGGTCAACGGCCGCTTCATCGCCAATCCGACCCACACCGAAATGGCGGACAGCGACATTGACCTGGTCTACGCCGGCATCCCCGGCAAGGCGATCATGATCGAAGGCCGCGCCGACGAGATCAGCGAACAGGAGCTGCTGGACGCCATGGCCTTCGCCGACGGCGTCGTCCGCCAGCAGGTGGAATTGCTCAAGGATTTGGCCACCAAGGCGGGCAAGCCCAAATACACCCCCACCCTGCACCTGCCGGAGCCGGCGCTGGTCGCCGCCGCCCACGAGTTCTGCCAGGGCAAGATGGCCGCCGCCCTCCAGATCAAGGAGAAGACGGAACGCAACGCGGCCATGGCCAAGCTCCTGGCTGACCTGGGCGCCGCCCTGGCCCCGCGCTTCCCCGCCAACCCGGCCACCGGCGCCGCCCCCAACTTCAAGGCGGCCTTCGAGGAAATCATCTACGAGACCATGCGCTCCCTGGCCCTCGACCAGGGCCTCCGCCAGGATGGCCGCGGCCTGAAGGATCTCCGCCCGATCGAAGGCGAGGCCGGAATCCTGCCCCGCACCCATGGCAGCGCCGTCTTCACCCGCGGCGAGACCCAGGCGCTGGTCACCACCACCCTTGGCGCCGAGTCGGACGTGCAGGAGTATGACGTCATCACCGGCGGCCAGGGCAAGAAGCGCTTCATCCTCCACTACAACTTCCCCAACTTCAGCACCGGCGAATGCGGCCGCATCATGGGGCCGGGCCGCCGCGAGATCGGCCATGGCGCCTTGGCGGAACGCTGCGTCGCCGCCATGATCCCGGAGAACTTCCCCTACGCCGTCCGCTGCGTCTCCGACATCCTCGCCTCCAATGGCTCCTCCTCCATGGCCAGCGTCTGCGGCGCCAGCCTCTCCTTGATGGACGCCGGCGTCCCCCTCAAGAAGCAGGTCGCCGGCATTTCCGTCGGCCTCGTCACCAGCAAGGACCTGAGCCGCCGGGTCTTCCTCACCGACATCCTCGGCGCCGAAGACCATTACGGCGACATGGACTTCAAGGTCGCCGGCACCCGCGACGGCATCACCGGCTTCCAGCTCGACCTCAAGATCGCCGGCCTCGACTTGGACGGCATGCGCGAGGCGATGCTCCAGAACCGCGAGGCGCGCCTGAAGATCCTCGACATCATGGACGCCGTGCTCGCCCAGCCGCGCACCGAAATGAGCCGCCACGCCCCGAAGATCCATGACCTGAAGATCAACCCGGAGAAGATCGGCGCCCTCATCGGCCCCGGCGGCAAGAACATCCGCGGCATCACCGAGAGGACTGGCGCCCAGATCGACATCCACGACGACGGCACCATCAACATCTTCGCCGCCAACGCCACCGTCCTGGAGGCGGCCGTGCTCGAAGTCCAGGCCGTCACCGCCGAGGCGGAGATCGGCAAGACCTACAAGGGGCTGGTCAAGTCGGTCAAGGAGTTCGGCGCCTTTGTGGAGATCATGCCGGGGCTGGAAGGGCTCGTCCACATCTCCGAACTGGCCGACTACCGGGTCGCCCGGGTCGAGGACATCTGCAAGGTCGGCGACTATGTGCTGGTCAAGGTGATCGACATCGATGAACGCGGGCGCGTGCGGCTCAGCCGCAAACAGGCCCTCGCGGAAGTGCAATAAGCCAACGAGGTGAATCCCATGAAGAAGGACATCCATCCGACCTACGTCGACTGCAAAGTCGTCTGCGCCTGCGGCTCCACCTTCCAGGTGCAGTCCGTGAAAAAGGAAATCCATGTCGGCATCTGTTCCAAGTGCCATCCCTTCTACTCCGGCAAGCAAAAGCTGATGGACACCGAAGGGCGCGTCGACCGCTTCCGCCGCAAGTACGAGGGCGTCAAGGTCGCGGTGGCGGCCAAGCCGGCCGGCAAGAAAGGCTGACCCCCGGCGCCGCCCCCCAGCGGGCCGGGACGCCCCCGCGCTCCGGCTTGCCGCAGACAGGCCACCGCCCTTCCCCGGCGGGGCCTGTCTTTTGCCGTCTGAACCGGAATTCCGCCAGGGGCCGGACGGGACCACCCCACCCCGCATGGACCTGCAAACCCACATCGCCAAGGCCGCCGCCCGCCGCCGCGAACTGGAGCACGGGCTGGCCCAGTTCGACTTCAAGGCCGGCGACGCCACCCGCCGCCTCCAGGAGCTGAACCGCGAACGCCAGCGCCTGGAACGGATCCTGGAGCTGTGGGCCAGCCTCGACGCCGCCCGCCGCCAGGCGGCGGAAGCCCGGACCATCCTCGCCGCCGAAGCCGATCCCGACCTGCTCGCCCTCGCCCGCCAGGAACTGGCCGAAGCCGAGGCGTGCCAGCCCCGGATCGAACGCGACCTCAAGGCCGCCATCTTGCCACCCTTGCCCTACGAGGGGCGTGACGCCATCCTCGAGATCCGCCCCGCCGCCGGCGGCGACGAGGCCGGCCTCTTCGCCGCCGACCTCTACCGCCTCTACACCCGTTACGCCGAACAGCGCGGCTGGACTGTCGAACTGCTTGAACTCGCCAGCAACGACGTCGGCGGCCTCAAGGAAGCGATCCTCGCCGTGCGCGGGGCGGACGCCTTCCGCCAGCTCGCCTACGAGAGCGGCGTCCACCGCGTCCAGCGGGTGCCCGCCACCGAGGCCGCCGGCCGCATCCACACCTCGACCGTCACCGTCGCCGTCCTGCCCGAAGCCGAAGAGGTGGACCTGGAGATCCGGCCGGAGGAGCTGCACTTCGAGGCCTGCCGCGCCTCCGGCGCCGGCGGCCAATACGTGAACCGGACCGATTCCGCCGTGCGCGTCACCCACCTCCCCACCGGCCTCGCCGTCTTCTCCCAGCAGGAACGCTCCCAGCACAAGAACCGCGACATCGCCCTGCGCCTGCTCCGCACCCGCCTGCTGCAACGGCGGCGCGACGCCGAGGCGGCCCGCTACGCCGCCGCCCGCAAGTCCCAGGTCGGCACCGGCGAACGCAGCGAACGCATCCGCACCTACAACTTCCCCCAGAACCGGGTGACCGACCACCGCTTCGACCTCACCTGGCACGACCTGCCGGCAATCCTCAGCGGCGAACGCTTCCACGAATTCATCGAGGAAATCCGTGGCCGGGACGTGGAACGGCGCCTGGCCGAGGAACTCGCCTGAAAACTCAGCCCCGGCCAAGCCGCGCCAGCGCCTCGCCGACGGTCAGCCCCGTCCCGGGGATTGGCCAGTCGGCGGCCAGCTCGGCCAACGGCTCAAGGGCGAAGCGGCGCCCGAGCAGCCGGGGATGCGGCACCTCCAGCCCCGGCAGCCGGAGCACCGCCCCCCCGAAGAGGAGGATGTCCAGGTCGATGACCCGGGCCTCGCGGGGCGAATGCCTGGCGGGCCGCCCCAGCTCCCGCTCGATCCGATGGCACAGCGCCAGCAGCTCCACGGCGGTGCCGCCCCACTCCCCCGTGGCCGCGGCATTGTGGAACGGCGGCGTCCCCGGCACGCAATCCACCGGCACCGTCACCCGCACGGCGGACAGCCGCAGCTTGCGGACTCCGCCACGCCGGAGGGCCGCCAGCGCCGCCGCCAGCGCCGCCGCCGGATCCCCCAGGTTCGCGCCGAGGCCCAGCGCCACCGGGGTCACAACGGTGTCAAGATGGTTTCGTAAATCGGCACTGGCCATGTTACATTACCCCCCCGTCAGCATGACGTAAGATAATGCCCCGCCGCCGCCCGGAAACTCCAAGGCCGGCGACGGGGCGGCGAGGCTTTCCCCGTTGGCTCCACCCCCTCCCATCCGACTCTACTTCCTTGGCTCCGGCCACCTCGGCCTGCCGCTGCTGCGGGCCTTGGCCGCCGCGGCACCGGCCGGCTTGGTCCTGGCGGGAGTGGGGACGCAGCCGGACCGGCCGCGGGGACGCCACCGCGCCCTGGCGCCAACCCCCATCGGCGCGGAGGCACTCCGGCTGGGGCTGGCCCCCGACCGGCCCGCCTGCGCCAACGCCCCCGAGTTCGTGGCGCATCTGCGTCAGCTCGACTTGGACCTGGCCGTGGTGGTGGCCTACGGGCAGCTCCTGAAGGAACCGCTGTTCACGGCGCCGCGCCACGGCTGCCTGAACGTCCACGCCTCCCTGCTGCCCCGGCACCGGGGCGCCTCCCCCGTCCAGGCGGCCATCCTGGCGGGCGACGGGGAGACCGGCGTCTCCTTCATGCGGATCGACCGGGGGCTCGACACCGGCCCCGTGTGGCGGCAAATCCGGCTGCCGCTCCGCGGCACCGAAACCGCCGACGCCTTGGAAACCGCCTTGGGCGAACTGGCCGCCGCCCATCTGGCGGAATGCATCACCGCGATTTGCCGGGCGGGGCTTCAGCCTGTCCCCCAGCCCGCGGCGGGCGCCACCGTGGCCCGCAAGATCACGAAAGGACAAGGCTTGCTCGACTGGACCGCGGACTGCGGCCGGCTCGAGCGGCAGGTCCGGGCCTTCCACCCGTGGCCCGGGACCTGGTTTTTCCTGCCAACGCCCAAAGGCCGGCGCCGGGTCATGGTGACGGCCGTCCGGCCACGCCCGGCGGTGGACGCCCACCCCGGCTGCGTGGTCCAGGCCGACCAGGACGCCTGGATCGTCGCCTGCGGCCACGGGGCGCTGGAACTGGGCCGGGTCGTGCCGGAAGGCCGCGGCGAAATGAACGTCGCCGAGTTTCTGCGGGGCTGTCCCGTGGCAACCGGGACCCGGCTCGCAAACGACAGCAACCTTTCCACGGAATTACATCCCACACATGAAGCAGATCCTCATCAATGCCGGGGGCCTGGAGACCCGGGTCGCCGTCGTCTCTGACGGCAAGCTGGAAGAGTATTTCATCGAACGCCGCGACGAGGACCGCCTCGTCGGCTCCATCTTCAAGGGGCGCATCAACAACCTGGAGCCATCCCTCCAGGCCGCCTTCGTCGACATTGGCTTCGAGAAGAACGCCTTCCTCCACTACTGGGACATGATCCCCGCCACCCAGGACATGCTGGAGGGTGACGAGGAACACCGCGAGGAGGAGGCCGCCGCGCCCGAGCCCGAACCGCCAGCCGCCGCCGGAACCGCCGCGCCCGCCCGCAAGCAAACCCTGCTCGACATGCTCAAGCAGATGCTCTTCGCCGGGCCCGGCCCCGAACCGGCCACCGCCACCGCCGCGCCGCAACCCCCGCCCGGCGGCCGGAACCAGCCCCAGCGCCGCAACCGCCGCCAGCCCCAGCCCCAGCAGCGGCGCAAGCCGCGGCAGCAGGTGACGGTCGAGGACATCCCGAGCCTGTTCAAGCCCGGCACCGAAGTCCTCGTCCAGGTCACCAAAGGCCCGATCAGCACCAAGGGCCCGCGCGTCACCACCAACCTCAGCCTCCCCGGCCGCTACCTCGTCCTGCTGCCCGGCTCCAGCCACCTCGGCATCTCCAAGCGCATCGAGTCCAACGAGGAACGCCAGCGCCTGCGCCGGATTCTCCGCGCCCTGCCCCTGCCCTCCAACATGGGGATCATCTGCCGCACCGTCGGCGCCGGCAAAAGCGAAAAGGCCTTCCAGCGCGACCTCGCCAACCTCCTCAGCTACTGGAAGCAGGCCGAGGAGAAGAACCGCCTCCGCGCCCCCGCCTGCGTCTACCAGGAGCCGGATGTCATCGAATGCACCGTCCGCGACTGCCTCACCGAGGACGTCAACGAGATCGTCACCGACTCGAAGGCCGTCTACGACCTGGTCCAGGGGCTGGTCCAACGCTTCGCCCGCGAGGAGAAGGTCGAGGTCCGCCACTACAACCAGCCCAAGCCGCTCTTCCAGAAGTACAACCTCACCGACCAGATCGACTCGATCTTCAGCCGCCGCGTCACCCTCCCCAGCGGCGGCTACCTGGTGGTTGACGAAACCGAGGCGCTGATCGCCATCGACGTCAACTCCGGCCGCAACCGCTCCGGCAAGGACCACCCCGAGACCATCCTCAACACCAACCTCGAGGCCGTCCAGGAGATCGCCCGCCAGCTCCGCCTGCGCAACGTCGGCGGCCTGATCGTCCTCGACTTCATCGACATGCGCGGCCGCAAGGATCAGCAGGCCGTCTACCGGGCGCTCAAGGACGCCCTGCTCGCCGACCGCGCCCGCACCAAGGTGCTCCCCGTCTCCGGCCTTGGGCTGGTCGAAATGACCCGCCAGCGCGAACGGGAAAGCCTCCAGGACGCCGTCTACGAGGACTGCCCCTACTGCTCCGGCCGCGGCCTCGTCAAGTCCCCCCAGAGCGTCAGCGTCGAAATCCAGCGCCGCCTCCAGGAAATCCTCCGCCGCTACCGCGGCAACATGCAGGTCCGCGTCACCGTCCATCCCCGCATCTTCGACCGGCTCAAGAAGGAGGATGCCGACCTGATCAAGGCCATGGAGGCCGAGACCCACTGCGAGTTCTCCTTCCGCGCCGACGGCACCCTCCACATGGAGGAGTTCAAGGTCCACGACCTGATCAGCGGCGACGAACTCTGAGCGCCACCGGCCGGCCTGGAGACGCCCCCTCACTCCCCCAGCCGCGCCCCCAAAGTCGGTGGCACCGTCCCCGGTGCCACAACCAGCGCATCATCTTCCGCCCTGCGAAGTTTGCCTGGACGGCAGGTCCTCCCCCCCTAAAGCGGGAACTCCCAACCCGGGGCCATCCGAGTTCGGAGTTCCGCCTTCAGGCGGTGCTTCCTTTCCGACCTCACACCGTTACGTCGGTGCTTGTGTGTCTGAGGACGTTGAGGGCGATGAGGGAACGCCGAGCCGGGTTCGGCGCCCCCAGATTCCATCACACCGTCCGACGCCGGCGGAGCAGCCCGACCGCGCCGAGGCCGAGCAAGGCCAACGCCCCCGGCTCGGGAACTGCCGTCAGGTCGGCGGACGGCAGGCCCAAGCCACCAAGCTCGGAAACTGCGGCGGCGGACTGCAAAAGCAACTCCTGCCCGGAAAGCGCCAGCGCGCTGTCGAAGCTATAGGCGAAGCCGTAGTCCTGGGCGAAGCCGCTGAGGTTGCTGAAGACAAAGGCGTAGTAGCCGGCCGCCAGCGTCTCCGTGAAATAGAGGTGCTCGACGTTGTCGTCCGCCGAGTTGCTCGTCAGCCCCGTGATCCCGAACGAGTCGCCCAGCGTGTAGGTCGAACCGTCGAAGAGCACTGGCAGCAGCTCCAGGTCGAGGTTGGCGAAGATTACCCCGGCATCGGTGGTGTCGAGCGTCGGCGTCCGCTTTTTCTTGGCGACCGTCTCCCGTTGGGTCACGTCCCAGGCCAGGGTGGCGGTCAGATTGCTGAGCGTGGCGCCGGAGACCTCCACGACCACCGCCTGCTGGCCGTTGGCCGCCACATTGCCCCAGACCCAGCCCTGAGTGTCCGCCGTGACCGCCGGGGCGACCACGCTGCCAGCGCTGACGTTGGCCTCGGCCTTCTCGCCGGCAGTCAGCACCGCCAGGCTTTTCTGGTAGTCGGCCCGGCCGGCGCCATCCTGGACGTCCAGGTTGTTCACCGTCTCCCGGCTCCAGGAGAGAAACCCATTGCTGGTGGTGGCCGTCTTGTCGGCCCCAGTCAGCAACAGGCTCTTGACCACCTCATGCCGGAGGCCGTTGGTGCCGTTGCTCCAGCCGCGGTTGGCCGCTTCCTGGATGAGCCCGGCGGCATAGCCGGCGACCCCGGGCGTCCCGAAACTGGCATAGTCGTCGAGGCCGGCAGCGGTCTTGGGCCCCCACAAGTCGGCGTGCCGCTTGCCGACCTGCAAATACGCCGGGTTGCCCGGGTCAAACCCCTGGGTGCCGCGCACGGCAATGCCGTTGCGGGCCGTCCAGACCAGCGGCGAGCCGTAGCTGTCATTGGTCACGGCACCGGAGACCCAGACCAGGTCCTCGCGGGCGACCATGTAGTCAATGCGCCGCTGGCAGTCCAAATCGGTGGCATACCAGCCAAAGGAACCGACCCAACTGTTGTTCACCACCTTGATGCCGTTGCCAAACTCGGTCGGCCGCACCGCCGTGGTGGACGGGGGATTCCGGTTCACGTAGTTGCCGAGCAAGTTGTCGGCGGTCAGGGAGTAGATGTCGGTGACCGGGTTGGCCGCGCCGTCCGCCGCCAGCAGCCGGTCGCGCACGGTCGCGGCATGGCCGGAATAAGTGCTGTCGGGGGCCACAGGCGAAAGTGCATGATAGGTGACATCGCCGACGGTCACCACCGTGCTGCCGGCAAACTCGACCGGGGCGTATTGGATGCCGGTGGCGGTGCTGCCATCCGCCTCCACCTGGAGCACGGTGACGCTGGCGGTGGCGACGGATGCGGAGGCCGCCAGGGCCAGGCTGGCGGCGGTGGCCAAAAGCCTGGGCAAAGGCCGGCCGGCGCCGCGGGACGGGGCTTGGTCTCGTGACATGCTCTTCTCCTCGTTTCGGGATGCAGGACGGACAAACGACCCACAGCTTGCAGGGAACCCAAATCCCGTTCCCCGCCAACTCATTCCGGCCCCTTGCCGGCGGCCGGGAACAGACCGCCAATGTACTCTCGCCGGCGGAGTCCGCAACCGCCCCAGCCCTACCGCCGCCGCCGGCGGAGCAGCAGCGCGCCGCCCAGGGCCAGCAGCGCCAACACCCCCGGCTCGGGAATGGCCGCCAGGTCGAAGCTGTAGGAGAAGCCATAGTCCTGGGCGAAGCCGCTGGAGTTGCTGAAGACAAAGGCGTAGTAGCCGGCCGCCAGCGTCCCCGTGTTGTAATAGAGATGCTCCACGTTGTCGTCCGTGGCCTTGCTCATCAGCCCCGCAATCCCGAAGGAGTCGCCCAAGGTGTAGGCCGAGCCGTCAAAGGACACCGGCAGCAGCTCCAGGTCGAGGTTGGCGAAGATCACCCCCGCATCGGTGGTGTCAAGCTTGTTCCCCGGCTTTTCCTGTTGCGTCACGTCCCAGGTCAGGGTGGCGGTCAGGTTGCTGAGCGTGGCACCGGCGACCTCCACGACCACCGCCTGCTTGCCATTGGCCAGCAGATTGCCCCAGACCCAGCCCTGCGTGTCCAACGTGGCGGCCGGGGCGACCACGGCGCCGGCGCTGACGTCGGCCTCGGCCTTCTCGCCGGCAGTCAGCACCGCCAGGCTTTTCTGGTAGTCGGCCCGGCCGGCGCCATCCTGGACGTCCAGGTTGTTCACCGTCTCCCGGCTCCAGGAGAGAAACCCATTGCTGGTGGTGGCCGTCTTGTCGGCCCCAGTCAGCAACAGGCTTTTGACCACTTGGTGCTTTTGGGCATTGCCCAGGCCGGCAGTCGTTGTCGCCGTTTCCACCAGCCCGGCGGCATAGCCGGCGACGCCGGGCGTCTCGTAGCTGGCCGCCTCGTCGAGGCCGGAAGCGGCCTTGGGCCCCCACAAGTCGGCGTGCCGCTTGCCGACCTGCTCGTAAGTGGCGTTGGCCGGGTCGAACGCCTGGGTGCCGCGCACGGCGATGCCGTTGCGGGCCGTCCAGACCAGCGGCGAGCCGTAGCTGTCATCGGTCACGGCGCCGGAGACCCAGACCAGGTCTTCGCGGGCGATCATGTAGTCCATCCGCCGCTGGGCGTCCTGGTCGAGGGCAAACGTCCCATAGGAGCCGACCCAACTGTTGTTCACCACCTTGATGCCGTTGCCCAACAGGGCCGGCCGCGCGGCCACGGTGGACTCCGCCGCCGTCTTCACGTAGTCGTCGAGCAGGTCGCTGGCATACAAGCAGTAGATGTCGGTGACGGGGTTGGCCGCGCCGTCCGCCGCCAGCAGCCGGTCGCGCACGGTCGCGGCATGGCCGGAATAAGTGCTGTCGGGGGCCACGGCTGAAAGTGCATAGTAGGTAACCCCGCCAGAAGTCACCGTTGTGCTGCCGGCAAACTCGACCGGAGCGTACTGGATGCCGGTGGTGGCGGTGCTGCCATCCGCCTCCACCTGGAGCACGGTGACGCTGGCGGTGGCGACGGAGGCGGTGGCGGCCAGGGCCAGGCTGGCGGCGGCCAAAAGCCCGGGCGACGGCCGGCCGGCGCGGGGGGTCGGGGAAAGGTGCCGTGACATGTTCATTTTCTCGTTTTTGATTGCGGTCAAGGGATTGCGGCGAACCAGAATGGTTGTCACTATAGCCGGAACCCGCCGCCCATGCAAGCTTGGCAACGGCGGCGGCCTTGCCAACCGCGGCCCGCAAACTACATTAGCCGCTTGCGGTCCGGGCGAAACCGCCTGGCCCAAACGCAACGCACAAACGGTCAACGGGTCGGGGTGCCGGGGGGTCCGGCACCGGGCGGAAAGCATCCGCCCGCGGAAACCGGCCGCAGCCAGGAGGATCCCGCCATCGCACGCATCGTCCACCCCAACGACCGCCACCTGTACGGCAAGCAGGTGCGCCTGATCGATGAAGCCAACCAGCCAGTTGGCATCGTCCTGTTTGCCGACGCCATGCAGCGCGCCCAGGCCGCCGGGCTCGACCTGGTGGAGATCGCGGCGAACGCGGCACCGCCGGTCTGCCGGATCATGGACTACGGCAAGTTCCAGTACGCCGAGGCCAAGAAGCAGAAGCAGGCGCGGAAGGGCCAGGTCCAGGTGAAGTTGAAGGAGCTCAAGTTCCACCCGAACATCAACGAGAACGACTATCAGGTGAAGCTGGGGCACGCGGTTGACTTCCTCAAAAAGGGCTGTAAAGTAAAAGCCCTGATGTATTTTCGTGGCCGGGAGATGGCGCATGTCGATCTGGGCATGAAAGTCATGGAACGGCTGGTGGCCGACGTGGCCGAGCATGGCAGCCCGGAATCGCCCCTGCGCCGGATCGGGCCGAGCATCGCGACCGTCATCTCCGCCAGTTCCCGGAAACAGGGCTGAAAGACGAAGGATTTCCCAACCATGCCGAAAATGAAAACCCGGAAATGCGTGGCCAAGCGGGTCAAACAGACCGCGACCGGCAAGATCCTGCGCAAGCAGGCGGGCGTCCGCCACCTGAGCACGGGCAAGAGCCGCAAGCGCAAGCGCACCCTCACCCAGGACCGGCCGGTGGCGAAGATCAGCCGCAACGCCTTGGCGCTAGCCCTCCCCTACGGCCTCTAACCCGATCCTTTCACGATTCATGGAGTGAACTTCGATGAGAGCTACCAATGCCGTGGCGTCGCGCGCCCGCCGCAAGCGCGTCCTTCAGCGGGCCAAAGGATATTATGGCCTGCGCAGCAAGACGATCCGCCAGGCCTTCAATGCCGTGGACCGCGCCCAGGCGATGGCCTACACCGGCCGCAAGCAGAAGAAGCGCGCCTACCGCGCCCTCTGGACGGTCCGCATCAACGCCGCCTGCCGCGCCGCCGGGATGAACTACAGCACCTTCATCAACGGCCTCAAGAAAGCCAACGTCCTGCTTGACCGCAAGGCGCTCGCCGAACTCGCGGTGAACGACGAGGCGGCGTTCACCCAGTTGCTCGCCACCGCCAAACAGGCGCTCGCCTGAACCGGCCGGCAGCCCCGCCCCCGCGGGGGCTGCCACCGAATGAAAAGGGCACGGTCCCCAAACCGTGCCCTTTTTGGCGTTTCTGGCGGCGGGCTGGAGCACTGCCGGCGGCGGTGCCGGTGCCACCGACGAAGCCGCAAGCAACGCTATATTGCCCGGATTGCCTTGGCGCACCCGGATCTGGCCGTGGACTGGCGGCGGAACCGGTTGTGCATTTCCACCTTCCCCCACCCCAGAGTTGCGGACTCCGCAAGGGCGAACCACCCACCGCGCGGACTCCGCACCGAGGAGCCCATGAACACGCTGGTCATCGGCGGCGGCGGCCGCGAACACGCCCTGGTCTGGAAACTGCGGCAAAGCCCGCTCGTCTCAACCCTCTACGCCGCCCCCGGCAACCCCGGCATGCGCGACACCCTCTGCGTGCCGCTGCTCCCCCCCGCGGCAATGGCGGAGTTCGCCGCGCGCCATGACATCGGCCTGACCATGGTCGGCCCCGAGGCGCCGCTGTGCGACGGGATCGTTGACGCCTTCCGGGCCCGGGGGCTGCGCATTGTCGGCCCCGACCGCCACGCCGCCCAGCTCGAAGGCAGCAAGGCCTTCGCCAAGGCATTCATGGAGCGCCACGGCATCCCGACCGCCAAGGCGGCCACCTTCACCGATGCGGCGGCCGCCGCCGCCTACATCCGCCGCGAGGGCGCGCCGATCGTGGTCAAGGCCGATGGCTTGGCCGCCGGCAAGGGGGTGACCGTCGCCCAGAGCGTGGCGGAGGCGCTGGCCGCCGTCCAGGACTGCTTTGCCGGCGCGTTCGGCGCCGCCGGCCGCCGCGTGGTCATCGAGGAATGCCTCCTGGGCGAAGAGGCCTCGATCCTGGCGCTGACCGACGGCGAGAGCATCGTGCCGCTGGCCTCCTCGCAGGACCACAAACGGATTGGCGCTGGCGACACCGGCCCGAACACCGGCGGCATGGGCGCCTATTCCCCGGCCCCGGTGGTCACCCCCGCCCTCTGGGAGGTGATTGACCGCGAGGTGCTGCGCAAGTTCCTCGCCGGCTGCCAGCAGGAAAAACTGGACTACCGCGGCGTCATCTACGCCGGGATCATGGTCACCGCCGCCGGCCTCAAGGTGCTGGAGTTCAACGTCCGCTTCGGCGATCCGGAAACCCAGGCGGTGCTGATGCGGCTGGAGAGCGACTTGGCCGAGGCGCTCCTCGCCACCGCCGACCGCTGGCTGAAGAGCGTCACCCTCCGCTGGAGCCCCGACCCCGCCGTCTGCGTGGTCATGGCCGCCGGCGGCTATCCTGGGAACTATGAAAAGGGGAAGGCCATCACGGGGCTGGCGGCGGCGGAAGCAACCGGCGCCACCGTCTTCCATGCCGGCACCGCCCTGCGTGACGGGCAGCTCGTGACCGCCGGCGGCCGCGTGCTCGGAGTCACCGCCAAGGGATCCGACCTCCCGGCGGCGGTGGCGAACGTCTACCGGGGCGTGCGCTGCATTGGCTGGGAGGGTGCCCAGTACCGGCGCGACATTGCCGGCAAGGCCCTCCCTTGCAAAACCGACAAACCAGTATAAAATACGACAATTCGCGACAAGAAATGGAGGCGCTCCCGCCAGGCCCCCAGCCAGCACCCGCATGAAACCCCATTCATTCCTGAAAAACCTGCTCCCGGCGGAGCGCTTCCAACTGCGCTTGCAGGCGACCGCCAAGCCCGGCGTCATCCGGGAGCTGCTGGATCTGCTCGAAGCGCAACGTCTGCTCAGGGACCGAGGCGCGGCGGAGCAGGCCGTCCTGGAGCGGGAAGCCGCGATGAGCACCGGCATGCAGGACGGCGTGGCCATCCCCCACGGCAAGACCGACACGGTTGACAACCTGGTGGCGGCGGTCGGGCTGAAGCCGGAAGGGCTTGACTTCCAGTCGCTGGACCGCCAGCCGGCCCGCATCTTCGTCCTGGTGGTCTCCCCGGCCCGCAACACCCCGCAGCACCTGCGGTTCATGGCGGAAATCAGCAAGCTTCTGCGGCGGCCATCAACCCGGGCGGCGCTGCTGGCCGCCACCGCGCCGGCAGCCGCCCTCGCCGCCCTCTTCGACCTCGCGGAGTGACGCATGCACCTCGTCCTGCGACACCTCTGGCATTCGGTCCGGCCCAACCTGCGCCGGCGGGCCTTGTACATGGGGTTGCTGGTCGGCGCCGCCAGTGGCCTCGCCGCCTTCCTCTTCCTCCTGGCGCTGGACGGCTTCAGCCAGTTCTGCACCCGCACGCTCATGGGGATCTCCCTGGCCACCCCCGCCGGCGAGGAGTTCGACTTTGGCCTCCCGGTGGCGCTCCACCCCCGCCGCTGGCTCATCCTTCTGCTGCCGGCCGCCGGCGCCTTCCTCAGCGGCCTGGTCACCCGCCGCTTCGCCCCCGAAGCGGCCGGCGACGGCATGGACGCCTCGATCCGCGCCTTCCACGAAGATGCCGGCAAGGTGCCGATGCGGGTGGGGCTCGTCAAATGCCTCGGCTCGATCCTCACCGTCGGCGCCGGCGGCTCCAGTGGCCGGGAAGGCCCCATCGCCCAAATCAGCACCGGCATTGGGTCGAGCCTGGCCAAGCTCTTCCGCCTCAGCGACCGGGAACGGCGCGTCTTCATGCTCTCCGGCATGGCGGCGGGGATCGGCGCGATCTTCCGCAGCCCCCTGGGCGGCGCGATCAGCGCGGTGGAAATCCTCTACAAGGAGGACTTCGAATCCTCCGCGCTCGTCCCCTGCGTCGTCAGTTCGGTGACCGCCTACACCGTCTTCCGCATGCTGCTCGCGCTCCCCGGCATCGGCATCCCCGACACGGCCAGCATGTACGCCCTGCCGGCGCTGGAACTCAGTTCGCACCAGGACGTGCTCTTCGCCGGGGCGCTCGGCGTCGGCTGCGCCCTCTTCGGCCGGCTCTATGTCAAGATCTACCAAGGCTGCCGCAACCGGCTCTTCCCCGCCCTGCCGCTGCCGGAATGGCTCAAGCCGCTGCTCGGCGGCCTCGGCGTGGGCCTCATCGCCCTCTTTTTCCTTGACGTCCTGGGCACCGGCGGCGGCGTCATCCAGAAGCTGCTGCACCAGCCGCTGGAAGGGCTGGCGCCCCGGGCCCAGCTCGCCCTGGCCGCCAGCTTCCTCGTCCTGGCCCTGCTGAAAATGCTCGCCACCTCCCTGACCATCGGCTCCGGCGGCTCCGGTGGCGTCTTCGGGCCGACCTTGGTCATTGGCGGCCTGCTCGGCGCCGCGGCCGGCGGCCTCGCCCACGCCCTCCTCCCCCAGTGGCAGCCGCCGTCCCTGGCCGCCTTCGTGCTCTTCGGCATGGCCGGCTTCTTCGCCGGAGTCGCCAGCGCCTCCATCGGCGCCGTGATCATGGTCTGCGAGATGACCGGTTCCTACACCATGCTGGCGCCGCTGCTCACCATCTGCGTGGTCACCATCCTCCTCTCCCGCAACGTCAGCCTCTACCGCAACCAAGTCGCCAACCGCTTCACCTCCCCCGCCTACCGCAACCTGATGCTCACCGACCTCCTCGCCGGCGTCACCGTCGATTCCTGCTACCACCGCACCATCATGCCCACCATCCCCGAAAACGCCACCGCCCGCGACTTGCGCAAACTGCTGGCGGACGAGAACGTCCCCTTCCCCCTCACCGTCACCGACCGCCACCAGCGCCCCTGCGGCATCCTCACCATGGGTGGCATCCGCCCCGTCTATTTCGAGGATGCCGACCCCAACCTCTTCCTCGTCAAGGACATGATGCTGCCGCTCACCACCTGCACCGGCGACGAATCGCTCGCCGCGGCGCTGCGCAAGTTCGACCGCTCCGGCTACAGCCGCCTCCCCGTCGTCTCCGCCACCAACCCCGCCGAGCTGCTGGGCTACCTCCAGTACCAGGATCTCCTCACCGCCTACGAGGCCGAACTCGCCAAGCGCCGCCTGCAAACCTGACCCCCGGCTCGCGCCGCTCAGGCGCGGGCTTCCAGGGCGGCCCAGACCATGGCGGCATAGTTCTCCTGGGGGACGTATTCCGGGACGCTGTTGCCGGTGCCGAGGGCGTAGCCGCCCTGGGCCGCGGAACGTTCGAGCATGGCGCGGGCCCGGCGATGGACCGCTTCCGGGGTGGACCTGACGACAAAGTCCAAATCCATGCCGCCCAGGATGGCAATCCGCCGCCCATGACGCTCGTAGGCGGCCTCGACCGGCTCGATGGCGTCCTCATAGGAATGCTTGCCGTCAAACTGGATGTCGTCAATGATGTCCGGCCAGATCTCCGCGGCGTTGCCGCAGGAATGGAGGACCACCGGCTTGCCGGCGGCATGCACGGCGGCGGCAATCCGCTTGTGCCAAGGAAACACATATTCGCGCAGGGTGGCGGGCGGCAGCATCGGCTGGGTCTTGAACCCCCAGTCGTCGTTGGAGATGCAGAGGCCGACGCATTCCTGCGCCGCGGCGATCTCGTAGTAGCGCCGCAGCCGCGAGCCAACGGCGTCAAAGATCTCCTTGGCCAGGGCGGGATCGTCGGCGAGCAGGAAGCAGAGCGCGTCGTACCCGACCAGGCGGATGCTGTTCTCCAGCACGCCGCAGGGGCCGCAGACCATGACCTTCATCCCCTCCGGCAGCAGCGGGGCGATCCGCCCGTAATAGGCGGCGGTCGCCTCCGGGTCGGGCCAGGAGTAGCGCTCGAAGCTGGCGCGGTCGGTGATCATGGCGCCTTCGTTGAGGGAGACGGTGGCTTCCCGGTGCTGCGCCCCAGTGGGGAAATCGAAGCCGGGCGCCTGGGTGGTCACGTAGTCGTAGCCGGCCTGGCGGTACGCCGCGGCGCGGGCGCGGAACGCCTCCAGCGGCACCCCTCCAGGCTTCAGGCCGGAGAGCCGTTCCTCCAGCGGCCCGTTGAGGAAGAACTCAAACAACGTCGGCCGGGCCGGCGAGCGCCGGGCCAGCACTTCCAGAAGCTGGCTGAAATCCGGCGCCGGCCGGTACGCCAGCACTTTTTCCAGGAATGAATGGCTCATGCCCGTGGTTCCTTCTTTTTCCCGTTTCGCTTTTTGCCTGATGGCTCATTCCCTGATACAGTATGGCTTTTCAGCGGCAATTTCTTTGCCCGGATTGGCCAAAGATGTATCCGGATCGCTACCCGGAAAGACGATGGCAATGGCTCCCGCGACGGCCCACAATTCCCCGCCACCGATGCCCGGCGCCGGCCCGGAGGCCGAACTGCTGGCGCAGCTCCGCCCCTATGTCCGCCACTGCGGCCATTCGCGCCGGCCGGCCTGGCGCCTCGGCCGCCGCCGGCTGCTGGACTACCTGCTCGTCCACATCGAGGCGGGGCGGGGGCGCTTCACCATCGCCGGCACAACCTACGACGCGGAACCGGGCGACCTCTTCTGGATTCCGCCCGACACCGAGCACGAAATGGAAGGCTTCCCGCCGGCCATGGTCTGCCCCTACGTCCATTTCGACCTGCTCTATCGGCCCGAAGTCAGCCACTGGGATTTCTCCATTCCCGGGGGGCTGACGGATCTGGGCGAACTGCGCCCGCTCCTGCATCCGCCACTGCCGGAGCCGCGGCTGGACGCGTTGTGCGGCCGGCTGCGCACCCCGGCCAACGCCCGGATCGGCGCGCTGCTCGCCGAAGTCTGCACCGAGGCGGCCCGCGGCCAGCCCTTCGCCCAATTGCGCATGTCCGGCCTGATGCTGGAAATCGTCGCGGAGCTGCTGCGGACGCAGGCGGGGTTGCCGGCCGGCGGCGGCGGCGAGCACATCCCCTTGCTCGAAAAGGCCGCCGACTGGCTGGAACAGCACGGCGACGCGGCGGACGCCGTCACCCGGGCCGCCGCCCTCTGCCGCCTCTCCCCCAGCTACTTCCGGCGCCTCTTCGCCCGCCATTTCGGCTGTCCACCCCGCGACTTCCGCAAGCGCGGCCGCATCCGCCTCGCCAAGCAACTGATGATCGGCGGCAACCTCGACTTGTCGGAGATTGCCCAGCGCGCCGGCTTCGCGACCGTCCACAGCTTCTCCCGCGCCTTCCGCGCCGTGGAAGGGCTGCCGCCGGGGCAGTACCGCCGCTTCGGCCGGATCATGACCCGCGTGGAGGGGCGCCAGACCCCTTACAGCCATTGATCCCGACGGCCGGCCACCCCATCCGTTCGACGTTCGGCGTTCGCCCACCACCACCACCCCAAAAAAGCCCCCATCTCCGTGGGTTCCGTGAACTCCGTGCGAACCATCACTGGGTTTCCGCCTCCCCCAACCGCCTCACGGGCGCAGGCCGGCCTCGCGCTGGATGGCATCCCATTCCTCCATGACGGCCAGGACGGTGGCGGGGTTGGAGCCGGGGCTGACCTCGAACTGGACGATCACGCCGCCGGCCGGGTCGAAGAAGTGCCGGGCATAGTCGCGGACCGCCTGCCGCCCCACCGTCGGATCGGGGGACGGGAGGACATGCTGCCGGTCGATTTCACCCCAGAAGGTCAGCTTCCCTTTGGCCTTCTTCGCCAGTTCCGCCATGTCCATGCAGAAGACCTGGGAATTGAGCGCGTCCACGCCAACCTCGACGAGGGCGTCGTAGATCTCCGTGATGCAGCCGTCGGAGTGCATGAAGGAAAACTTGCCATGGGCGCGGGCCAGGGCGCAGTAGTCGGCATACAGCGGCTTGAACAGCTCGTGCCAGGCGGCGGGCGGGATGAGAAGCTGCTGCTGGGAGCCCCAGTCGTCCATGAACATCATGGCATCCACGTCGGTTGTCAGCCAAAACTCGAGTTCCCGGAGATGGAACTCGTGGATGCGGCGAAGGATGCCGCGGACATTGGCGTCGGGTTCCATGATGTCCATCAAGGCGTTTTCCGTGCCGCGCAGGAACTGGTAGCGTTCCCAGGGGCGCGGGCAGCAGCCGGCGGTGACGAACTTGTCGGTCGCCGCGCAGTTGCGGTTGACCAACTCCCGCGCGGCCGCCGGGTTTTCCGGCAGCGTTTCCACCGGCGGACGGACGAGCCGCTCCCACGCCGCGAGATCCGCCACCAGCGGTTCCTTGACTTCACCGATGACGCCGGCCTGGAGGTTGAGGAACTCGCAGCCCCAGTCGTCCGTGCTCTTTCCCACCGCATAAGCATCGCCCTTGGCACGCGCCGAGGGGCGGTACGGATTGCCAGCCCCGCCAAAGTCGCCCGGCCAGCGCGCCTCCAGCTCCTGCTTGAGTTCCGGCAGGTGCAAGTCCACCCACGGCAGCATCCACAGGCCGCGGGGGAGGCGCTCCGGATGGTTGAAGGTGAGGGCGTTGCGGACAAGCTCGCGCGGAGTCTGCATGGCGTTTTTTTTCCTCGCAAAGAGTGGGCGGTGAGAGCGGCGGCCGGCGGGGCGGAATGCCACGGGTGCCGGTTGCCGAAGAATAGCATAGCCTGAATGAATCCGGCTGGCGTTCGCCGGGAGATGCAGTACAATGTCGAACAGCAATGCCGGCGGCCGAGCCCAGTGTCGCGAAGGAAGGAAAAAACCCGTGCCCACCACCCGCGGCGCCAAGCAACTCTGCGAGATCCTTGACCTGACCGGGCGCGGCCTGCCGGAAGTGCCGCTCCTCGGCGCCTACCGCTTCCGCGCCGCCGCCGGGCTGCTGACCCCACACACTCACGACGCCTTCGAAATCTGCTTCCTCCGCGAAGGCCGCCAGACCTATTGCCTGGACGGACGGACCTACGAGCTGAAGGCCGGCGATTTCTTCGTCACCATGCCAGGGGAAATCCACGGCACCGGCACGGAACCGCAGCAGCGGGGCAGCCTCTTCTGGCTGCACCTGCGGCCGCCCGGGGGAAACCGCCGCGGCTGGCTTGGCCTCGCTGGCGCAACCGCCCGCCGGCTGCTGGACGCCTTGCGCGCCCTGCCGCGGCGCTGCTTTGCCGGCAGCCCGGCCGCGGGGACGATCCTGGAACGGCTGTGGACGCTGAAGGACGCCTTGCCGGAACCGTTGGCGGCCCTGGAGATGCGCGCGGAACTGCTGCGGCTGGCGCTGGAGCTGGTCCGCGCCGCGGCGGGGCCGGCGGGGCCGCCACCGGCGGCCTCGCCGCGGCTGGCGGCGGTGCTGCGGTTCATCGAAGGGAACCTGGCGGCACCGCCGGACATCCCCGCCCTGGCGGCGCGCGCCGGGCTGTCCGTCTCCTGGTTCAAGGCGCTTTTCCGCCGGGAGACCGGCATGCCGCCGGCGGAGTACATCCTGCGCCGCAAGGTCGCCCGGGCCTGCGACTGGCTGGCCGCCGGCAAGCTGCCAGTGACCCAGATTGCCTTCCGCCTCGGCTTTTCCTCGTCCCAGTATTTCGCCACCGTTTTCCGGCGCTACCGGAGCCTGTCGCCCTCCACCTGGCGGCGGCAGGCCGAAGCTGGCCGGCCAAGCGACTGATCAGCCGCCGCCGGCCTGGCGGGCGGCGGCCATGACCCGGCGCAGCGGGAGGTTGGCGCGTTGCGCGAGCTCGCGGCAGGAGTCGAACTCGGGGGTGACCTCGACCCGGCCGTCGGGGCGGACAATGCGCTTGGCCGCCACCTCGCCCCACGGGGTGGCCAGGGTCGCCGGACCCCGTTCCAGGACCAGCCGGCGCGCCGGCCAGTGGCGGAGGCCGATGGCGCTGCCGTGGGTGAGCACAAGGGTGGCGAACTCCGCAACCCGGCCCGGCGGCAGGAGCGCGGTGAGGCGGACGCCAGGGCGCCCCTTCTTCATCAGCAGCGGCGTCAAGGTCACGTCCAGCGCGCCCGCCTGGCGCAGGAGGTCGGGCAGGGTGGCGGTGACCTCGGGCGAGTCGTCGTCAATGTCCGTCTCCAGGATCTCGATCGCCTCCGGCGCCAGGTGCGCGGCGGCGGCGGCGGCGGCGGGTTCTTCGGCCAGGATCAGGCGGAGGATGTTGGGGCCTTCGGCGAGTTTGCGGAGTCCGCAGCCGGCGCCGCTGCGGAGCCAGCGGAAGGGGCGGCCGCTCCAGTCGCCCGCGCTCAAGGTGGTGAGGATCGCCGCGCCGGTGGGCGTGGTCAGCTCGGCGGCAATGGGGAGCTGGATGACGGGGAAGCCTTCCTGGAGCTTCACGGTCGCCGGCGCCGGGTTGGGGAGGATGCCGTGGGCGCAGCGGATGGTGCCGGTGCCGGCCTTGAGCGGGCCGCAGTGGAGACGCTCGACCCCGAGCTGCTCCAGGGCCAGGCAGGCGCCGACGATGTCGGCAATGGCATCGGCCGCGCCGACTTCGTGGAAGTGGACCTGCTCGACGGCGATCCCGTGGACCGCCGCCTCGGCCGCGGCCAAGCGCTGGAAGATGCGTTCGGCGCGGTCGCGGGCCCGGGGCGGCAAGGCCGGGCTGGCGAGCATGGCCAGGATCCCCGGCAGGTTGCGCCCGTGGCCGTGGCCGTGGCCGCCGGCGGCATGATGCCCTTCCCCTTCCGCCGCGATGCGGACTTCGCAGCGGCCGTAGCGGATCCGGTGCTCCGCCTCGACCTGGCGGAACTCCAGATGCACCTCGGTGAGGCCGATGGCGTGGAGGAGGCGTTCGACGGCGGCGGGGTCGGCGCCGAGGTCGAAGAGCGCGCCCAGGATCATGTCGCCCGAGGCGCCCATGACCGGATCGACAAGCAGGCAAGTGGACATTCCGGGATCCCGCGGGTAGGCGCTGGCCGTTATTCTTTCACCACGGCCGCCGAAGATTCAACGGCGAACATTCAACATCCAACAGGGATGACAGGCGGCCTCTTCAGCCGATGGCCTGGCAGACGGTGATGGCGGCGACGCCGACGATGTCGTCGGCCGAGCAGCCGCGGCTGAGGTCGTTGACCGGCTTGGCGCAGCCTTGGAGCACCGGGCCGTAGGCCAGGGCGCCGCCGAGGCGCTCGGTGATCTTGTAGCAGATGTTGCCGGCCTGGAGGTCGGGGAAGATCAGGATGTTCGCCTTGCCGGCGACGGCGCTGCCGGGGGCCTTGCTGGCGCCGACCGCGGGCACGAGGGCGGCATCGGCCTGCAATTCGCCGTCAACCTGGACGCCGGGCAGCCCGAGTCCGGCGACGCGGGCCTGGGTCAGGGCGCAGGCCTTGACCATCTTGTCCACCAGCTCATGCTTGGCGCTGCCCTTGGTGGAGAAGGAGAGGAAGGCGACGCGCTGGTCGCCGCCCATGATCGCCTTGTGGCTGAGGATGGTGCAGATGGCGATGTCGGCCAGCTCCTCGGCGGTCGGGTTGGGGTTGACGCCGCAGTCGGCGTAGAAGAGCACGTCCTCGCCGTTGGGCGCGGGCTTGGGCAGGTCCATGATGAAGAAGCTGCTGGCAATCTTGATGCCCTTGGCGGTGCCGAGGCAGGTGAAGGCGGCGCGGAGCATGTCGGGGGTGGAGGCGATGGAGCCGGCGACCATGCCGGCGACCAGGCCGGCGTTGAGCATGAGGTTGCCGAAGTTGAGGCGGTTCTTGACGCCCTCGGCGGCCTGTTCGGGGGTCATCCCCTTGGCCTGGCGGCGGGCGAGCAGGATGGCGGCCAGCTTGGCGGCGAGTTCGGGGGCGTTGAGGTAGTCGAGCACCTCGACCTCCAGGCCGGCGAAGCTGACGTTCGCCTTGGCCATGGCCTCCTTGGCCTCGGCGGGGGTGGCGAGGACGATCACCTTGCCGGCGATCCGCTGCTGGGCGATCTTGGCCGCGGCGGCCATGACCCGCGGGTCATGCCCTTCGGGCAGCACCAGGGTCTTCGTGACGGTGTGGCAACGGGCAATGAGGCGTTCGAGCAGGTTCATGGGAGGGGCTCCGGTTCGGGATGGGGGTGGAAGGGGAACGTCCATTTCATTCACGGACAACGCCGCCCGTCATTGGCTGGGCGACCGCAAAAACTGGCGGCCAGGGTGGTGGGCGGTACGGGGGCTCAGGTCAATTCCTCGACATCCGCCTTGTCCTTAAGCCGTGGTGTCGCGCGCTTGTTGCGGAGCAAATCCGTCAGGCCGATGAAGGTCACCTTGACATCCCCGTACTTGCCGCGGATCCGGTTCGGCCGGGCTTCCGCAAAGGTCACGCCGTCAATCTGGTTGAGGAGATCGATCCGCACCGGCGCCACCCCGAATGTCAAAACATTGCCGTCCTGGGTGAAAAGTTCATCCGGCAATTCAGCTTCGGCAAAGCCGAAATCCACCAACGCGGCCCGCAGTCGTTGGATGTTCGCGGGATCGGTGGCGAAAAAAATGTCAATGTCTTTGGTGAAGCGCGGGAAACCGTGGAAGGCCACAGCGTAGCCCCCCACGACCATATAGTCAACGCGGTGCCTTGCGAGCAACCGAAAAAACTCGACGAAATCGGGCTGGATATTCATAGAGGAACTTTCCCGCCGCCAAACGCAGCCGCTCGACCCAATCCAGCCGCTCCTCCGCGGTCATGGCGCGATACCTGGCGCGGTCCGCTTGGGCCAGGCGCGCATGGGATGTCTTGTGGAGGATTCGTCTCATGCGGCTCATCCCGCTCCCTTGCCAGTCCAACACGAAGGCGCGCCAGGGGCGAACCCGCGTTCAGCCCTCCAGCACGCGCACCGTTTCGCGGGCGATCATCAGCTCTTCATTGGTGGGGATGACGATGGCCTTGACCTTGCTCTTGGGGGTGGTCAGGGTGGCGGCCTGCCCCATGACGGCGTTGCCCGCGGGGTTGAAGATGCAGCCCAGGCCGGCGAGGCGCTCGATGACCGCCTTGCGGGCGGGAATGCTGTTCTCGCCGATGCCGCCGGTGAAGACGATGGCGTCGGCGCCGTCGAGCAGGGCGAAGTAGGCGCCGATGTAGAAGACCAGGCGGTGGACGAACATGTCCAGCGCCTGCTTCGCCTGGGCGCTGCCGTTGGCCACGGCGTTGACCAGGTCGCGCATGTCGCCGGTGCCGGTGCCAGCCATGGCCAGCAGCCCGGACTTCTTGTTGAGCAGCCCGTCCACCTGGTCGGCGGACATCCCCATCTTGACCAGGTGCAGGACCACCGCCGGGTCGAGGTCGCCCGAACGGGTGCCCATGATCAGGCCCGGCAGCGGGGTCATCCCCATGCTGGTGTCAATGACGTGCCCATGCTTGACGGCGGCGACGCTGGAGCCGTTGCCGAGGTGGCAGGTGATGAGCTTGATCTTGGCCGCCGGCTGGCCGAGGTAGTCGGCCGCCGCCTGGGTGACGAACTTGTGGCTGGTGCCATGGAAGCCGTAGCGGCGGATGCCGTATTTCTGGTACAGCTCGTAGGGGATCGCGTAGAGGTACGCCTCCGGCGCCATCGTCTGGTGGAAGGCGGTGTCGAAGACGGCGACGTTCGGCGTGCCGGGGAAGACGCGCTCGCAGGCCTCGATGGCCCCCAGGTTGGGCGGGTTGTGCAGCGGCGCCAGGGAGAAGCAGTCGCGGATCGCCGTCTTGATCTCGGCCGTGATCTTCACCGAATCGGTCATCTTTTCGCCGCCATGGACCACCCGGTGGCCAATGGCCTGGACTTCGGAGAGGTTCTGCACGACGCCGGTCTCGGGATGGACCAGCTTGCCGCAGACCAGGCGCAAGGCGTCGTCATGGTTGGCCACCAAGGCGTCGCCGGCCTGCTTCACGCCGTCCTCGCGCTCATACTTGAACAGCGGCTTGTCCAGCCCGATGCGTTCCACAATCCCCTTGGCGAGCATGCGCTCGGCGCCCATGCGGTACATTTGGAACTTGAGGGAGGAACTGCCGGCGTTGATGACGAGTACTTTCACGGTCCGGACTCCTGGTGGGGGCGTGGCGCGGCGGCGCGGCGTGCCCCGACAATTCCGTTAAATGTTTAACATGCCATTTCCTGGTAATATCGTCGGCGGCACCGCAATCGGCAATCCCCGCGCCCCGAAAAAATCGCCGCCGGCACCGCCGCCAGAGATTGACCCCGGCCGCTTCCCCGCCATATTTCCATATTCCCCCATCCCCCCCACCACCTCCGGTGCCACCATGAGCCCCAAGCCCCAAGCCCTGTTCATCCTCGACCCCGGCAGCGCCGCGGCCATCTACCCGCCCGCCATCCGCTCGGCGATCCAGGCCCTGGCCACCGTGCCCGTGCCGCCCCTCGCCGCCAAGGATGCCCTCGCCTGCCCGCACCTGGCCGAAACCGAGGTGATCTTCTCCGGCTGGGGCGCGCCCAAGCTCGACGCCGCCTTCCTTGCCGCCGCGCCCAAGCTGAAATGCGTCTTCTACGGCGCCGGCTCCGTCCGCTGCTTCGTCACCGACGAGTTCTGGGAACGCGGCATCCGCGTCTGGAGCGCCTGGGCGGCCAACGCCGTGCCGGTGGCCGAATTCACCCTCGCCCAGATCCTGCTCAGCCTCAAGCAGGCTTGGCGCTACGCCGCCGAAACCCGCCGGCTCGGTGCCCACCCGCCCCGCCTCCCGGTCGCCGGCGGCTACGGCAGCACGGTCGCCCTGATCTCCCTCGGGATGATCGCCCGCCGGCTCCGCGGCCTGCTCAAGCCGTTCGACCTCAAGGTGATCGCCTTCGACCCGTTCGTCACCCCCGCCGACGCCGCGGCGCTCGGCGTCGAACTCGTCAGCCTGGAGGAGGCCTTCCAGCGCGGCGACGTCGTCTCCCTCCACACCCCCTGGCTGAAGGAGACCGAAGGGATGGTCACCGGCGCCCACTTCCAACAAATGAAACCCAACGCCACCTTCATCAACACCGCCCGTGGCGCCGTGGTCAACGAACCGGAAATGATCGCGGCGCTGCAACGCCGCCCCGACCTCACCGCCCTGCTCGACGTGACCTTCCCCGAGCCGCCACTCCCCGGCAGTCCCCTCTACACCCTCCCCAACGTCGTGCTCACCCCCCACATCGCCGGCTCCATGGACGGCGAATGCGCCCGGATGGGCGCCTACATGCTCGAGGAGTTCCGCAACTGGCTGGACGGCAAGCCGCCCCGCTGGGAACTCGACCGCGACAAGGCCGCCCGCCTCGCCTGAGCCGGACGCGCCGCGCCGCCGGGGAAGGTGGCACAGCCATTCCTGCCTGTGGAGAGCGTGGCACAGGCATTCCTGCCTGTGACTGGACATTGGCAAAAGTCCCTTGACCGGCGGGTCGGGCCGGCGGCCCTTCCCGCCGGACGGATCGACGCTATTTTCTAAAATGTGTAACTTTTATTGAATTGCACTTTTATTCTGATATGGTATGG
>JBAZOO010000025.1:0-55547 GCA_041648735.1 Lentisphaeria bacterium | reverse complement strand
TGCGAACACCGCCGCGGGTGGGGCGAGTGCGACCCCGGGCGGCGGCGTGCGTGCGAGGCGTACGTTGCTGCCGGGCACGGAGGTTGATGTGGCGACGAAGCGGGAACGGTGCGAGCGGTGCGACAGGAGGTGCGGTAATGGCGACCGTGAAGCTGCTCGCGAACAGGTACGGCGTGGGGGCGCGGGATTGGGTCTGGGTTGGGGGACTGGCCGCAATGGTGGTCGCATGATGGGTCCACCCACCCACGGCCGCGGTGCCCGTGTCCGCCTCGTCTACAGCGATGCGCCGCGACGCCGGCCCGGGTACGTGTACCTGACCAGGTGCCGGCCCACCGCCGACGACGTGCGGAGGTTGTATCCGGGATGGAGGAAGCCATGAAAGAGATCCCGATCCTGTTCAGTGGCCCGATGGTGCAGTGCATCATGGACGGCCGCAAGCGGTGGACGCGACGTGCCGCAGACCTGACACGGCTCCGGCTGCGGCTGGGGCGTGCCATCCGCAGCGACATCCCGTTCGAGCGGCTACGGGCGGAGCCAGGCGTCCACCGCGCCGTCCTCAACCCCATCGGCGCCGTGTCCGTGCTGGTCGGCGATCGGACCCTCGGCGTCAGGCCCGGCGAGTTCGACTTCGTATGCCCGTACATGGCCGGCCGGACCATCCTCGGCGAGTACGCCGGCAACCGCAAGGCGTGGACGATCATCCCGTCCGAGTCGCGCCTGTGGGTTCGGGAGAGCCTGCGCCGCGAGCAGCACGCGCGCGGCGGCGTGATCGCCTACGCGGCCGATGGGGCGCTCGCGACGTGGCAGGACCCGATTCACGGCGTGTCCCCTCGGCCGTGGCGCTGGGAGCGCGCTGCGCTGCCCTCCATCCACATGCCCCGCGAGTTCTCGCGCATTCTGCTCGACCCCATCTCCGGACGCCTGGAACGGCTGCACGACATCGACGAGGAAGGCGCGCGCTGGGAGGGCGTGGGGCTCCGGCTCGCCGACACCCCCGACGCCGAGTTCAACCGGGCGCTGACCCGGGCGCTCCAGCCCTGGGTATGGGCGGTTGAGTTCCGGCGCGCGGTGCCGATCGTGAACGTGCCGGCGGGGAATATCAGGGGGACGTGACGTGATTGGGACTGCGACGGAGACGCGGCCTGAGTGGATGGACGTGCTGGATGGCACGCGCCGGTGGGCGGTCGTGTGCGGAGACTGTCTCGAGGTCATGCGCGAGATGCCCGACGGGTGCGTGGATGCGGTTGTCACGGACCCGCCGTGGATGGACTACGAGACGGGGCGGTACGACGCGAGCGAGTGGCACGCCCCAATCGCCAAGGTGCCGCCCTCTCAGTACATGGGCCTGCTCTTTCGCGTGCTCCGCGCCCCATCGGCGATGGTTCTGTGGTGCCGTTGGGACTGTTTCGACGAACACGCCGCCGCCGCGCGCTCCGTAGGCTTCGACGTTCGCAACCAGATCGTCTGGGGAAAGCCCAACCACACCGCCGGTGACCTTGACGGCAACCTAGGAAACCGTCACGAGTGCGCCGTGTTTGCCGTCAAGGGAAGGTGGAAGCGGGACTCGGGCCGCGAGGTGAACCTTTGGATTGAGCCGCATTTGTTCAGCCGGGACCGGCGCTACCACCCAACCCAGAAGCCGGTCGGGCTGATGAAGCGGTCGGTGTCGCTAGTCTGCGTGCCCGGCGCCGTCGTGCTCGACCCGTTTGCGGGCAGCGGAACCACCGGTGTTGCCTGCAAGTACCCGGAACGCTGCTTCATCGGCATCGAGCGCGACCCCGACTACTGCGCCATCGCCCGCGCCCGAATCGAGCCGAGAGGAGAGTTGCTCTAATGTGGTGGAATCGCCGTCCCGTCCACATGCCGCCGCGCATCGACCCGGACCCAAGGCGGCTGCGCGCCTGCTCGCGGTGCGGACGACTCTGCTACCCCGAGCAGCTCTGCGGGGGAGAGTGTTGCGCGCCACGGGTGCCGGAGGCGGAGGCTGAGGCCGGGCTTCGGGCGGCGGTGGAGGGGGCGTTGGACAGCCCTGATGGGCGGGAGGGGTAGAGTGGATGTGGTCGTGACGGTACCCAAGTGGTTCGGGCTCGACAGGTGGATCGCTGAGGGGGACGCCGCCGGCACGCCCGAAACGGGCGAGGAGTGGGCCTTCTACCTCGGTGCCGGGGTGCCTGACATCCGCCCCGGCGAGCGCGTCTACATCGTCTACAACGGCAAGCTCCGGGGGTACGCGCCGCTGGTCCGGGTCGAGCGCACGGGCTCCGGCTGTGCCCTGGTCCGCCGGGGTGGCGCCGTGGCCGTCACCATCGACCGGGCGATCCCGGGCTTCCGCGGGTTCAGGTACCGGGACTGGCCGCGGGAGGACGAGCGGCCGTTCCCGGGGTGGAGGGATCCCGAGGGCAGGGCGGCTGGTGGACCGCTGCTGTAGCCGGAGACGACGTGATGAGAGGCAAGCCGATCCGCGTCCGGCCCAAGGCAGCCCGCGGGCTGGTCCGGCAGCGGTGTCCGCGGCCCGGGTGCGGCGTGCGGTTCTACGTTCCGACGAATGGCCGCGAGGCCGTCTGCTGGAACTGCGGTGCCGAGGTGTTTGATCGCGGCCCTGGGTACCGGCCGCGGATCTGGTGGATTCGACACTACGACGTGGAGACTGCGCATGAGTGACGCGCCGGTGCGCCTTTACGTAGTCACCCGCGATACCGCGAGTGCTTCCGCGAGGCCGAGCCGTGGCCGGTGCTGGTCGAGGCGCATCCCGCCCAAGCAGGCGCACCTGACCTATCTCGCGTCGCCGTACTCCGACCCGGACCCGGCAGTTCGCGAGGCTCGCTTCCACGCCGCCTGCCACGCCGCCTCCATCCTCATGGCCCGGGGGATCCTGGTCTACTCCCCGATCGCGCACACGCACCCGATCGCGCAATCCGGCGAACTGCCGAAGGGCTGGGAGTTCTGGGAGCGGTACGACCGTCGCATGCTCGCCGCCTGCGATTCCCTGACCGTGCTCTGCATCCCGGGCTGGCGCGAGTCGGTCGGCGTCCAGGCCGAGATCGCCATTGCGATCGAGATGGGCTTGCCGGTGCGGTACGTGGATGGGGAGGGGCGTGCGGTGTCGTTGTCCAGTGTCGAGGCCGGGCGAGAGCAGTAACGGGCCGCCCTCCCGGGTTCCGCACGTCGCGGGCCGAATCGGGCACGAGGGATACATGTTGCAGGAGTTCAAGTCCTTCCATTTCGTGGAGCCGATGGAGGCGCCGGACAGTCCGGTGCGGCCCGCGGGCGGTCACACGTTCGGCCCCGGGTTCTGCATCGCGTGGCAGAACGGGCCGCTCGGCAGGCCGCCGGTGCGGAAGGAACCAAACGGCGCGTTCGTGGAGACGATCATCGCCGCGGCCAAGGACCGGCTGGAGTTCTACCAGCGGAGCCCGTTCGCGTGCGAGGCCAACGAGCGCGCGATCAAGGCGCTGACCGAGGCCCTGGCCGTGCTCGACGCGCGCACCAAGGAGCGCGAGGCGCGCGCCGTCGAGGGCACGCACACGGTGTAGCGCGCCACCCCGGGCCGCCAGCAGAACTGGTCGCTGGCGGCCCGGGACAACGGTAGGCGTTGACCCCGCTCGCTTGGTGGCGGGGGTGAGAGGGAGGCGAAGGTGAAGGAATACCACAAGATCCAAACCGTGTTCCTGCGCGACCCTGCGGCCGGCATGAAGACGCTGCTTGCAGGCCAGTACGCGCTACCCGAGTTCGCGTACCTCGCCGGCAACGAGTGGGTGTGGACCGAGAAGGTGGACGGGACCTGTACGCGCATCATGTTCGACGGGGAAACGATCCGCTTCGGCGGCAAGACGGACGAGGCACAGATCCACTCCGCGCTCGTCGCTCGCCTCATAGACCGTTTCCTGCCGATGCTGCCGCGTTTCAAGGAGGTCTTCGCGCCCAAGGACGGCGAGGCACCAGCGCCCGTCTGCCTCTACGGCGAGGGGTACGGCGCGAAGATCCAGAAGGGCGGCGACAACTACCGTCCCGACCAGGACTTTGTGCTGTTTGACGTGAAGATCGGGGAATGGTGGCTCGCCCGCGACTCGGTGACCGACATCGCAGCCAAGCTCGGGATTGACGTTGTTCCCGTCGTCGGTCGCGGCACGCTGCCCGAGATGGTCGAGTTCGTGCGCGCCGGCTACAAGTCCACCTGGGGCAACTTCCCGGCCGAGGGGGTGGTCGCGCGCCCGGCTGTAGAGTTGAAGGCGCGGTCGGGCCAGCGCATCATCACCAAGGTCAAGACCAAGGACTTTGCCAGGACGTAGCATGACCCCCACCCTCCACGCCATCGTCCGCCACGCCCGCGCCCTCGGCTGGACCAACCCCAGGATCGCGGCCTACCTAGCGCCCGTGTTTGGACGCCCGTGCGATCCCGGGTACGTCGCACGTCTAGCGATGCAAGCCGGATGCCCGCAGCGCGACCGTCACCGGGACTGTCGGCGGTTCCTGCCAACGGACGTGCGGGAGCGCGCGCGGCGACAGGTCCAGGTGTGGGAGGCTGCGCGGGCACCAGGCGAGCGGGTGGAGTCGCGAACGAGGCTCGCGGCGCGGCTGGGGATTGGGTACGGAACGACGTATTTGTTGGGGGCGGCTACATCGCGCGCGGGATCGTGATGCGGTAGACCTGCTCCACCCGCACCTCGTCGCTCGTCCCGAACCACGCCGTTCGCTGCCGAGACTCCACCTGCGCCACCTGGACACCGACCACGCCACCCTTGCCCAAGCACTTCATCGCGCACGGGAACATGTCGAGGCCGAAGTCGGCCCAGCCCCGGGACCTGAACGCGGACACGAGACCCTCCGCGGCCCTGCACTCGGAGAGCAGGCAGTCGGCGGTGACCTGGCCGAACGCCGTCCACGCCGCCCGCTGCGCACCTGAGCAGCCAACCGGCAGCAACAGTCCGGTGGCGTGACGCAGGACCGCGAGCACCGCGGACTCCGCTTCGGGATCCGCGGCCGGCGCGACATCTTCGGTGGGCACGATTTCGGGCACGGGCGCCGGGTCGGGCGCGTCCACCGCCGGCACGGGCACATCGGGGGGCGGTGGCAGCGTGTCTTCCGGGATCACCCAGGCCAGCGCCGCGACGACGGCCGCGAGAATGCCGACGGCGGTGCCCACGACTTCGCGGGTGCGGCTGTTCGCGAACGGCCACAAGATCCGGAGCAGTGCGATCAGAACCTCTTTAAACCCAGGGATCATGATCATCCTCCTTCCGGCCGCGCGGGCCGGGTCTACGGCTGCCGCATGCGCAGCTCAACCAGCATGTCAACGCCGGCCTCGATTCGCGTCAGCCGGCCGTCGATCTTCTCCAGCTTCGCCGCGGCATCCTCCAGCCGCTCGATAGCCTTGGTGTGCGCCTCCACCGTGGTCCCGAGGCTGGACAGCCAGACTATCGCGCCGACGAGAAGGCCAGCCGCGGCGGCACCCGCACCCAAGGCGTTCACCACGGCGCGTGTCTTGGCGCTCATGTCACCGCTCCTTTCGCGATATCCACCCCGGCGAGCCGGAACAGTGCGTTGAGGTCGTCGTCGCGATACCAGTTGAGGTCGCAGTCGCCGCGCAGCCCCGGCACCCGTCCCGCGTTCGTCCACTGCCAGAACGTCCATGCCCAGCCCGGCGGGGTCGCGGGCGCTGGGTCGCGGGTGTAGTGCGCAATCCACAGAGGCAGGCCAGCAAACTCATCCGCGTTGCCGTACTCCGAGCGCCAGAACGCTGGTCCGGTGTAGATGATCGGGTCGCGACCGGAGCGCGCGCGAACCTCCCCGATGCAGGCGCGGAGTCTCGAGATCCGATCCGCCAGCCTGACGCCCGCCGGCCCGCGCTCCTCTACGTCCAGGACCAGCGGGAGGTCGAGTGGTCCGAGCGGTCCCACGGTCGCGGCGAAATGGCGAGCCTGTTTCACCGGGTCGCGCTCGGGGCGGTAGTAGTGGTACGCGCCGCGGACGAGGCCGGAGTCACCCGCTCCCCGCCAGTTGGCCGCGAAACGCTTATCGACGTGCGCCTCTCCCTCGGTCGCCTTGACGATCGCGAACCGTACCCCGGATCCCGCGACGGCGGGCCAGTCGATTACGCCTTGCCAGTGGCTAACGTCGAGGCCGGCTATCATCGCGTCACCTACGGAATCCGCATGAGGAACTGGAACCACACGTGCCCCTTCTGGTCGATGCCTGCGCTCACCTTTTCCAGCGCAACAGCAACCCAAAGCGCACCCGAAGGTGCTCCGCCGGTGGAATACTGCCGCAGTCTTCCGGGGGTCAGAGCCGCAGTCGAGAACACGAAGCCGCCGGGATTTATCCCCGTTCCATCCTCCAGCCACACGTCCGCCTCTCCGATGACCCGCGCTTGCAGGGTGGCGCCATCGTCGGCGTCTTCCAGCGCGATGCCCGCGATCACCAAGGTCCCATCCGTCGGCTCCACCCCTCGCGCGTCATCTGCGTCCAGCGACGAGACCCACTGCAACACGGTGCCAGCCGTGATCGCGGACCCCGAGCGGTTCACCACGCTGACATCGACGGCCGTTCCGCTGCCAGACGCCCCCGCGCCCTTGTGCCACCGCCCGGCAGCAGGCAGCGTCACGTCGTCGGGCTTGAGGTACAGATCGCCGTCGTCGGTTTCGGTGGACGCGGGAATCCAGTAGTACGGCGTCTGCTTCGACGTGACGTGCATGGACATGCCGTTGGCGCGTTCGTCGGCGGGGACGGCGCGCGCGGCGGTCACGGTGGCGACCGGGGCATGCGTCGCGGAGTCCCACTTGACGTACCGCGGCAGGAGCGTGGTCTGGTGCTTCCTTGGAATCGCACGGATCCACGACTTCAGGTTTGCGAGCGTGAAGATTGCGTCAGACATCAGGCACCTCCTTCCGCGGCGGGCGCCGGGTTGTCTCGCAGGGCTGCCTCTACCTTGGAGGCATCGATCCACCAGAGCGTGGTACACCAGACGCCGTTCGACGTAGCCTCGCGGCGCGAACAGGCCGCGTTGAGTAGGCAAAGAAGCGGCCGGTAACGCTTGCGTTCGCTGTTGTCGAGCAGGATGATCCCGCCGTCCCGTACGCGGGACAGAGCGGCAAACCCGCACGGCACCCGCATCCGACCATCGATGACGATCATGTCGTAGGGTCGCGAACCGGCTTGGACCGCGGCGACGTACTCGGGGCCGAGCGGTATGCATCGTACACTGGACCCGGGAACCGCGACCTGCGTTCGCTCTGCCCACGCAGGATCATGTTCAACGGAAACAACCCGGCCCGCCCCGCAGCGACGCACGTAGTAGTCCGTGCTCTCACCGCATCCCCACTCAAAGACGTGCCAGTCGTCAAGCGGCAGAGCGTCGAGGATAGCGATGGCCTTGCGCGTGATCCACGGCTCGCCCGGTCCGCCGGTGAGAAGGCGGTCGCGACGCCCGGGGTGCTTGCCGACGTAGCCAGTCATGCCCTTGTCGCCTCCAGAAGCGTCTTGCGTCCCGGCTCGCGAGCCTCCTCTACCACCCGCATTACAAGCCCCGCATTCACCAGTGCCGCCTCCATCGCGGACTGCCACGCCTCGTTTTTTGTGGGCAACGGAAACCAGTCGTCGCAGAGCACGATGCCGCCGGGCGCTACCAGCCTCATGATCCACGGCATGTCCTGCACCCGCGTCCACATCTTCGGGCCGTGGTCTACAAGAACGAGATCGAAAGGCCGCAGATCGAGCAGTCCATCCGGGTCGGAGGTATCCTGCTCCGGTCCACGCTCAAGCGCCTGCTGCCGCAGTACCGCCAGCACGTTCCATGAGTGGCGCGGATTTCCCGTCTTGAACGCCGCGACTTGGGTAGTCACGAACGCGAGCCACGCCGGATCATGATCGACCGTCAGTCCGCATGAGTCCTTGTTGGCGCGCAGATACTTGGCGATCACGATGCTCGACAGGCCGGCGCCCAACTCCAGTACACGACTCGGCTTCCGCTCTGCCATGACGGACGCAAGGTAGTCTGCCTGCGCGCACGTGAGCGAACGTGGGCCGCGGTAGTTTACACCCAAAAACCTTTGAACAGCGGCATCGTACTGGGCGAACAGCGATTGCGTGGTCATGCCGTCCTCGTGGCGCCCGTCAGCGCCCACAGCAACGGGTATCCCTGCTTTTCTGGTGCGAACTCGGCTGCTCGCCGCATTCCTGCTTCGCTGTACGCCAACCATGCCTTTTCACCAGAAAGCAGACTGACGCCAGCAAGCAACTCCGGCACTGTTGTCCACCGGATCCCGGCGCCCCCAACGTACTCGTCCAACGACTGCGGCAACGGCGCGTACAGCAGCGGGACGCCGCATCCCATGGCTTCCATCGGCACCATAGCGAACGTCTCGTTGGCGGCAAACGACAGAAACACCTTGAACTGCTGCAACCACTCGTGCAAACGGTCCCCAGGGGCAGAGACAATGCGCAGGCCCGGGAATTGCTCCTTGACGGATGCGGCAGCGTCGATGGAGTAGTGGTCGTAGGCCCACACATCGTGCCCCGCGGTTACAAGCTCCCGAATGGCCTCATGCGCTTGCGGATGCACAAACCTTGGGGTGCCCAGTTTGGCCGCTTCGCCGACGCAAATACCCATAATATTACGCGAACCATCGGTTACCGTAGGGCGCCGGATGATCTTGGGGGTTACGACAGCCAACTCGCGCCCGATGAAATCGCGCCCCCACGCCGTGAACGCCCCCGCCCATGTGTTTGGGTGAATGGTGCGGTACTCGGCCAAACGTTCAGCAATCCACAGACGCCTGGTGCGGCGCCCGTCAAGTGTCGAGTTGAACACCACCGGCACATCGGGCGTCGCGGCGTGAATGCGCGCGAGGTGGTCTAGCATCAAGTCGAGTTCGCCGTACACGTACACCGCGTCGAGCCCCTCAGGAATCGACTGAAGCGGCTGGCGTACCTCCATAATAACGACTTCGACTCCGATTCCCCGGAGGGCCTCTGCCGCAAGCCGCACGGCCCACACAAGACCGCCGCCGCCTGCCCGTCTGGTTCCAAGTCTGCCGACAACAAGAACCCTCATGCGGCCACCCCTCCACGTGGATCCACCACGAATCGGTGCCACTGACCGCGCTTCACGATGTCCGTCTGCATTGCGCCGCTATCCATCCCCGACCCGTCGCGCGCCTTAGATGCACTGTAGATGCCCGCGCCGACCTTCTGTTGCTTTACCATTCCCGCCGCGTGCGGAGCCGTCCACGCCGGAATGCCCCGTGCCTGCAACAGCAACGCAAGGGTGATGTCGCTCATGTTCCGTTCGCGTAGCCCGCCGGCCGGGATCAGTTCGCCGGTCGCAAGCGGCAGCGTGTCGGAATGCCACGCGCAAACGCCGGTGCCGGGCACATGAACCCAATCGCCGGCCTCCAGGTCCGCTAGGCAGCGCAGCACTGCGCGGGAGTGGTAGTACGACACGATCGGGTCAAGCAAGATCGACCCGTGAAACGACACGACCGCCTGCCGGCGCCAGTGCTCCACCCAATGAAGCAACGTCAGCACGTAATCGTCCGCAGCCAGAAGGTCGTCATCGATCGTGACGTGGTAGCCCGGCTCCTCGGTGCGCCAGAATTTCCCGCAGCTTCCAAGGTCCCCGACATCCTGCGACCGCACGACTTCGATCCGCGGGTCCGACAGGTACTCGGGCACGTCTTCGTAGCCGTTCAGCACGACAACAAGCCGGTCCACTTGCGGCAGGAACGCGGCCACGCACTCGCGCAACGCCTCCCGCCGCGACGGGATCGAGCAGACGTGCCCGGTCACGCGGTCGGAGTAAAGGCGCCGCCGGTACTCAACGGCACCGTCCACGTAGCGAACGAAGTCAGACGTGACAAGCCGGGGGGCCGCAAGCGAGTGCATGACGGAGCGGACTGCGGCGTGAACCACAAGGGAGCGGTGGGGCCGGTAGATTGTTCCCCCGGCGTCAAGCGCCGACCGACTGCACGCCTGGCCCACGCCGGACCCAGTGCGCAGTGATGGCGGCAGCAGCTTGACTTGACCAAGGCTCCAATTCATGGCCTCGTAGTACGCCGCCGTCGAAAAGCATGCGCAGTCCACCCAACCGATGCGGTCGATGACTTGCCCATGGATCGCAGCGATACCCGTCCAACAAGGCGCCGTGTCGCGCCCCTTGTCAACGTACGGCACCATCGCGATCTTCTTCTCGTCCCGGATCCCCTCCCACAGCGTCACGCACCGTGCCAGGAACCCGTCGCAGAGCCGGAAATCGTCTGCCAGCGTGCAGTAGTAATCCGTCCGCTCCATCTCCCGCAGCCGGCCGTGCAGGTCCCGCACCAGGTCCGCGTACCGGTCCCGCCCGTGGTTCGTGTCGTGCCGGATGTACGTCCACCGTTTCCGCTTCAACCGCCGAGCGATGCCCGAGTAATCCTCGGTTGAAGCGTCATCCACGACGACGACGTGCATCCTGACCCAGGACTCGGACGCCTCCTTCTCGAGATCGTCCAGCAGCCGACCAAGGCATTCGGCGCGGTTGTAGGACGCGATGGCGACCGTGAACGTCGCGCGCTTCGGGAGCGACGCCGGCAACACCCACTCGGGCGCTTCGACGGCCGGCGCCGGGGGCGGCGATGCCAACGCCTCTTTCAGCGGAAGCGGACCGGGAGCGGGGGCCGGTGGATCCACGGGGCGCCGGTGTCGCATCGAACGGTGCTCGCAGGCGAAGATTTGGGCGCGCTGCTTTTCGGCGCCCGTCACGACCTTGCCCGCGTCGGCAGGCGTCGGGTCCGCACCCGGCGCCCTTCCGCCTTGCAACCGGATCACCGCGACACCCCCTCAAACGCTCCCACAAATCGCTCCGGCGACAGAAACTCCACCCGCTCCCGCGCGAGCCGCGTCAGCCGCGTCCGCTCGCGAGCGTCCGACAGGTACTCGTCCAGCACCGTGTCCACGTCCTCGCGCGCCGGGTCAACGAACGCGAAACAGCCCGGCACGCACGCCGTCCACCGGTCGCGGACGGCCGCGACGACGAGTGCTCCCCGAGCCATGGCGTTGAACAGCGCCGTGGGATCGGGACCGCCCCGCCAGACGAACGCGCTTCCCGGGCCGGGGCGGTAGTCGATGGCGTCCGCGCGTACCACCGGCATCCAGCCGTCGTCGCTCATGCGCCACGGCCGCACGTTGCTCGACTCCGGTGCGTGGCAGTGCGCCGCCTGATCGACAAACGCCCGCACCCGAAGCGGCGAACTGCGGGGCGACCATCCGCCAGGGCAGACGGCCCGATCCACCTCTACGATCACCGGTCGATTTCCGCGGTCCACGAAGGCGCCGAGTCCGAGGGGGTCGAGAAGCGGCAGCGGGACGTGGCCCCCTCCGACGACGAATGCCTGCACATGGAACGCCTCACGAAGCGCGGTCACGCACTCCCGGGCGAACCATTGCACGGTCGGCGTGAGGCCGGCGCCGTCGAAGATGAAGGCCACGTCCCGCATCGGTCCCGCTCCATGGCTCCTACGCCGGGATGCTCGTCCGCACGAGGTCCGCGCAGGCGACCACGAGCGCGTTCTCGCCGTTGGGCACCGACACTTCCATCCACAGGGTCGATGCCGTGGGCACCGCAACCCTGGAGAGCGCGAGCGTGAGCGCGGTCTTGACGTGCGCCGTGGTCACGAGCGCGACCCACCCGTCATCGTCGCCGTCCGTCTCGGCGGTCAGGACGTGGGCCGTGGCGGGCGCCGCGTCAGTCCGGTAGACGAGTCGCGCGAAGCATCCGGCCGGGATCGTCGCGGTGCCGTCCTCGGCGAGCAGGGGGATCACGTGGGCGCGCAGCAGATTCGCGGCCGTGTTCATGTGCGCGATCGGGATTCCGCTGTTGCCACCGCCGGAGTAGCCGGTCGTGCCGCCATCGCAGGATCCGGTGACCGCGTGCTTCTCGATCTGGTAGTTCAGGAAGCGCGCGAACAGCTTGGCGAACACCGCCCACGTCTTGCCGGGGCGGAACGCCTGAAGCCACTCCATGGTCAAGGAATCGAGGGTATCGCCAGCACGAAACATCTCACCACCTCCACGCACGAGGCTGGGCGCCTCGCAGCCCGGCGTCCCGGGACTTCCGGGACCGGCCACGCAGAGTCGGAATCCAGCCTGTCAACGTCACGCAGCGGGGGCGGCTTTCGCCTCCTCTGCATCGGCCCCCTTCGCCGCCTTGCGCGCCGCGGCCTCCTCGGCCCTGCGCGCGGCGTCCCGCTGCAACACCGCCTCCTCGTGCGCGGCAAGCAGCAAGTCGAACTGCGTCCCGAAGCCCGCCTTGTGGTCGGGGTCAGCGTCCCGGATGCGCCGGTATCGCTCTACGGCGTCCGTCAGCGCCTTCCGCTTGTCGGCCACGTCCTTGGTCGGGCGCCCGCCCTTCTCCCCGTTCACGGGTTCCGCAAGGTCCTGCCGCGCGTTCAGGTAGGCGATCTCCTTCTCCACGACCGTCGCGAACGCGGTGAAGTTCACCATGATGTACCCGGCGATGCGCTTCAGGTTCCGCTCGCTCGGGTGGATCGCGAGTTGAGCAAACACCCCGTCCACGATGCGCGCGTACTCGTCGCCATCGCCCTTGGACAACTGCGGCCACCCCTGAAGTCGCTGCGGACCGAGCCCGCGCCCGTTTCTCACGAAGTTCGCGATGGCCCCCATTTTGCCGAAGAGTCCGTGCATCCGAACACCTCCCTTCCCCGGTAGAAGAAACAACGGCAGCCGCTACCCGAGCGGCTCCGCACACCATCCACCCGTGAAGACCGGAGAGCCGGCGACGGTCACGAGCCGCCACGCGATGCAGGGGCGCAGCGTGAACTCGCCTGCGGCCGAGATTGTCCCGGCGGCGCTGTCGGCCCACTGCCCCCCGCGCTTGACCTGCGCCTTGATCGTGCCCCCCGCCAACGAGGCGAGTGATATGTAGATGTTGCCGAGGCTCCTGGCGGACACCTCCGCGTTGAGCGCCGGAACGGGACCTTCGGTTGTGGAGCGGCGGCCCATGTCAAACACCTCCGTCCGATGGGGAGTGTACCACCAATGGTGACAAAATGGCAGTCAAGCCGGATCCGGATGGTGACATTCTGGCACGGCATCATCGCGGGGCTCCGATGCGAAGGGGAGCAAACGCCCTGCGTCTTGGATGCTCTGTCAGGACCCCCCGCGACAGTCGCTCCGACTCTTCCTGCAAGCCCGTATCGCCGACCGCCGCCTCGCGCTCCCGCTCAATTTCGGCGATGGCCTGGTTCACGCGGTCGTTGATGAGCGCCAACTGCACCGAAGCCTCGTCCGCAGTCAAGCGCCCGCTTCTGACCGCATCGTCCAGCCGCAACTTGTCGCGCTCGGCCTGCTCGGTAATCGCCTTTTCCTTGGCGTTGAAGGGGCGACCGATGGCGGCGGACCTGGACGTGAACTGCCGCGAGGCCCGATCCAGCAACTCCTGCGGCTTGATGACCGTCTCGGTTGCGCCGATGACGAACCGCTTGCCGATCTCAGGCAGAGACTTCGCGGCGCCGGTCGGGTACTGCGTCTCCTTGATGGTCGGGTCATTGCCGACAAGAAGCCGCTGCGTGGCCGGCACCACATCTTCGACCGCTCGCACGGCCCCGGATGGCGCGATGAACGGCAAAAAGGTGGCCTTGGTCGCCGCCCATGCCCGCTCGCCAGCGCCCATCTTGTCGGTCCAGATCGGGCGCCCAGAGTTGAGGTCCACCATCTTGTCTCCGAGCAGTCCGAGTCCGGCGGCGTGCAGCGGGCTAACCAGCGCCGGCGACAGAGCCCCCCGAAGGTTGCGCCGCGTGGCGAACCCGGGCTCGCGACCGCCCGCAGCGAGGTCCCGCATCCACGACAACGCAAGCGTGTCTGGCGCCTTGCGGGACACATCGGACACCACGATGTCCCCGGCCGGGGTTACGCCCTGGTACGAAGTCTCTTGCAGGTACGGCGCGAGCCGCTGCCACATCTCATTCACGTCCACGTTGTCGCGCGCGGCCCGGCGCAATTCGGCGGCGTCGTTGGCGACAGACAGTGCGTTGAACACGGCCGGGAAGTCCCCAAGCGACCGAAGCACAACCGGGGTCGCGCCCCACGTCCAGTTCAGAAACGGCACGGCGGTCGCGCTCAACTGTCGCGGCAAATCGGGCATCTTGTGGTACGCGAGCAGATACCGCTCTGCGAAGTCGATCCCCTGCTCGATGGTGGCCTCGGGGTGCTTGTTGAGGTACGAGCGGACCATCGCCTCCTTCGAGGCCATGTCTGACAGCGCACCCTGCCCGTACTGCTGCTTGTTCCACTCGACCGCCTGCCCGATCCTGCCACCGGGCTGCAACCCCCTGCTCTCGATGCCGTAGGCGGTTTCGCCACCGAGCGCGCGGACGAGCTCGCCGCGAGTTAGTGCCCGGCCGTGGCCGAAGTCCAGGCGTGCGCGCATGTCGGGCAAGCCCCTGGGTCCGGTCGCGTAATCCACCGTCGCGCGCACGAGGTTCCCGGCGTAGTCGGTCAGCCCCTCTGCCAGTACCGCTGGCAACGCCTGCGTCAAGTTCGATAGGGTGTTGTTCAGCGCGGACGTAGGCAGCACCATCAACTGCGCGGTGACGTAGGCCCCGTGCGCCTTGTCGAGTCCGCGCCCGACCGGGCCGGGGCTCCACCGCTGCCAGCCGCGCTTCTGCGTCGCCAACATAGCTTCGACCACATCAGCAGTCGCGGCCGGAACCTGCGCGCGGGAGGCTGTCGCCTGCGTCAGATTACCGTGGTTCGTGCCAAGGTAGTGGCGCACCAGCGCGCGCGCCTCGGTCGGCATGTCCTTGAAGCTAACGGTGCGGTACGGAATGCCGGCCTGACGCGGGGCACGGGCGCGCGCCGACATCTCGGTCAGCCAGCGGTCCGCGGTTCGCAGGACGGCGACGTTGTTGACCATTTCGTCGGCCTGCGCGCGCTGCGTTTCCAGCACGTTCTCGGCCGTGTTCATGTGCTCCACGTCGCCGGCCTTCTGCGCGAGCGTGCGGTCAAGCGCCGATGTAACGCCCTGCGGGAAGTCAGTGCGCTCGGGAAGCCCGTACTGCTTGGCGAACTGCTTGGAATGCGGTAGCCGCTTGAACAACTGCTCGGCCGCGAGTTCACCTACATCTGCTGGCAGGGTCCGCAACGCCTCCATCGCGATGGTCGCCTGCATGGAACCCAACTGCCCGGCGACGACAGCGGACACATCCCGCTGCTCCGTGGGCAGTCGCGAAGGCGCATCACGTCCGCCGCGGGGAACGACCTCGGTTTCGATGCGCGAGCCTGGGTTGGCGCGAGCGGCGCGGAACATCTCGCGTCGGGCTTCGCGGGGGATCTGGCCGCCGGGACCGAGTTCGCGCTCCCACGCGACCATCCCGTCCTTGTCCAGCACCCGAACGAATCCGCCAGCCGGTGCGTCCAGCGCGGAATAGACGCGGCCGAGGTCTACGACGCGGTTCTGCGCGCCCTCATCGGAGCGGAACCGCATTCGGGGCGGCATGTTCTCCCGGTTAGCGACCCGCACCCCGCCGCCGGGCAAATCCCGCATTTCGGGCAATTCGGGACCGATTCGCTTCTCCCACCCGTACAGCGGTTCGGCCGGCGGCATTTCCATCGACTCGCGCGGCACCTTCGACATGCGACCCAGCACCGGCTCGACGTACTGGCCCCGGAGTGACTCAGCCTCCTGTCGCGCGGTTGCCAGCCGAACGGGGTTGCGCGGGTCGGCCTCAAGCAGCGCCCGCAACCCTTCGGCCTCGCGTTCGACCGGAGACACAAGGCCCTTCCGCAGCGTCGGGGACAGTTTCAGTCCCTTGCCGACGAGGCCGATGCCCCACTGCGGCGCGTTGATGAGATTGCGGTGCCCGCCGATTGCTTGGTCGAGCGCGAGCCCGGCGGCGCCCTTCCCTATGCCCTTCGCAAACTCCGCTCCCCCGGCGGCGATTGCGCCCGGCAGCGAGTCCGCGGCCGCCGCCGCTACACCGGCCCTGTTCAAGTGGCCGCCGGCTTCACTGACGAGCCGCGACCCAAGCCGCTGCCCACCCATGCCCTGCATTGCGCCCGACGTGGCGCGTCCAGCGATCTCCCCGACGCGGGCCAACGCGCCGGCGCCCTCCCCGAGCGCGGATGGTGCCCCTGCGGCGCTAGCAGCTCCCAGGCCCATCATCACGGGAGCGGCGGCACCTGCGGCATCCATCGTCGTCCGCACAGGGTCAGACAGGGCGGCGCGGGGGTTGCCGATGTTGCCCATGGTCGCGCCGATGGCGGCGGGCACGGACTCCACGAAGCCCTTGACCGCGGCCCCGCCTTCCCGCACCGCTTCGCTGGCGGCGTCGGCACCGTACCCGGGCGCTAGCCCAATGGCCTTCGCGCCCCGATTCCAGAGGTCGTAGGGCGACGCGAGCGCGGCCTTTCCAGTGTTGCCCAGAAACTCCACGAACGCCGGCAGCGCGTGGCCGATGGTGACGGCCGAGTTGCCTATTGCCTCGCCAAGAGTGCCCTTGGGCCTTTCCTGCATCCGGTCTTCCATTGACCGAAACGCAATGTCAACACCCGGAATAGGGCTAGGGTTCCTCCCGCGGTCCGCATCGCGGGCCATGCGCCAACCTGTGCGGTCGAACTCCTCGGCAGACGGCGTGGCCGGCAGCGATGGTCTGATGCTACCAGACAGTTCGGCGCGCGTCGCAAAACTGCGCTCGATGCCGCTCGGCTTGCGGACCATCGGGCGACCTGGGGCTGACGGACCGGCTTCGGGCGGGAACATCTCCGCGCTTCGGTCCACCGGCGTCAGGGTCAGGCTGCTGACGCCGGACGGGGCACCGATGGCCGAATGCACGTCGGCGCGGGGTGTGTCGCGGAGTCTAGGCACGACAGACGCCACGTTGGCGGCCATGCGACCGAGCGCACCAGGCTTGCTCGGCGTTGGCGCGGAAGCTGGGGGCAACTCCGGGGTTGGTACTGTCGCGGTCGCAAGCGGCGCACCCCTCTGAGCGTCATGCTCTGCGGCGAGCCGGTCGAGCACGTCGCCGCTGGCCGGGACGCCAACGCCCGCAGACTTGCCAGCGCGCGCGGCGTCGTGTTCCTTCGCCAACTGGTCGAGAATGTCGCCCATCGCTACTTGCCGTCACCTTTGCGGAGCGCGGCCTGCTCCCCCTTCAGCGCATCGATCTCCCTCTGCAACTGGTCGTAGTTGTACGCCTTGACCTTGACGCTCACGCCGCCGGGACGGCTCTCGCGCGTCATCTGCGCGTTCGTCCGCCACTTGATCTCGGTGTCGATCTGTTTGATCCGCGCCTGTCGCTGCTTCTCGGTGTCGGCCTTGGTTTTGGCTTCGGCCTTGGCAACGTCACGGTCGCGGGCATCCCGGCCCTTGTCGGGGACGTAGGAAAGGTTGATGCCCCGCTTCTTTTGGAACGTGGAGTTGAGGTCGCTGCGCTGGTCGAGCATACCGACGCGCGCCAGTTCCAGCGCCTTGTAGGTCGAGTCGTCGGCAAGGATCCGTTCGGCGCGGACCTTCACATCGGCCCCGGTCGCGTCCTTACCCAATTCCTCTTTCGCTTTGTTGAACGCAGCGACCTTGGCGGTGTCGATGTCCCGCTGGTTCTGCACCAGCGCAGCCTCGTTCGCCTCGTTGAGCCGGATAATCGTGTCGTCCTTGATGCCGCCCGTTCCGCCGCCCCGCTTCCCCTCCATCTCCCGCTCGAACGTAGCGGCCATGTTCCACAATCGGTCCCGCGCCTCGATCGCGTTCCGCTGCGCCCGCATGACCGTTTCGTCTGTCTGGTTCGCGGCGACGGACAACTCCTTCGCCATCCTCGCCCACGGCTCCGCGGCCTCGCGCGCCTTCCGCGAAGCGAGCGCCAGCGCCTTCGCCTTCGTCCACCCCGGCTGCGCCTCGGCCTCGTCCATGAGCCGGCCGAGCGTCTCCACGGTCTGAGCAAACGACAAATCCGGGTTTAGTGCCTCGCGGAGGCTGATGGGCTTGAACGGGCCATGCTCCTTGACAAGCGCGGCGAGATCCCGCTCCGAACGATCAGCGCCGATGCGGTAGTCCTCCACGGAGTTCGCCGCCCCCTGAGCGCCACGGGCGGAAGCCTTTGTCGCCTCGGTCAGTGCGGGCAGAGTGGAGCGAGTCTTGTCGATGTACTCCTGCTCCTTGCCGATCATGGCGCCGAGGGCAGGTTCACGGGTCGCCAGCCGGAGCCGGGTCATGGTCATGCCCGGGGGCGCCTCGGGAAGCGTCGGGCCGGGGGCGGGAGATGCAGCAGGCTTGGACGCCGCGCCGGCGCCTGGCATGGTCGGCAGTTTGCCAATGGCACGGTCCAGCACACCCTCCCCGAACACAGCGTCCGCGGCGGCAGGCGGCTCGGCCCGGCGAACGCGCACGGTTGGCTGGCCCGCTACAGGGAGCCCGATGCGGTTCGCGCCACCCGGCAGACTAGCGGGCGGCGACACCTTTACCGCTTCTTCGGCGGCCTTGGGTGCGATGGTCGGACCGATGGCAGGGGCAGGGGCGGCACTATCCGTGCCCGGCGCACCGAGCGTGCCCTTACGCTCCCCCAGCGCCGCCTTCGCGTTCACTTCATCCACAAGAATGTTGTGGCCCGTGATCCCCGTGCCGGGTCCGTCCCCCTTTCCGGCACCGGGACCGCCGAGGAGGGCCTCCGCGATCTTCTGGTCGAGATCGCGCTTCGCCTTCTTCCTGTTCCGCGCCTCCCCGATGGCGTAGTCGATGCCCTGCCCGATGAGGTTCGCGGGCAGGCCGATGGCCGTCTTGCCGAGCGCCTCTGCCGACGCCTGCTTGAACAGCGTGCCCCAGGAAGGCTCGTCCGGCTTGTGAAAGGACGCCGGCACGATCCGCTGCGGAACCTGGATTGCCATGGCGCGCCCCTCCTAGTCGTACAACTGCGACTCGGGCTCGATGGTCGCAGCGAAATCAGCGATGATCGTGTCCGCCATCTGGTCAAGCTGGTCGGGCGTGAGCGGGGGCTGAGCGTTGGCCGCCGCTGCGAACTGCTGGTACGCGAGCGCCAGCGCGGCCTCGCCGTCATCGTCTACCTTGCCCTCGTCGTACAACTGCCCGAGCAGGCCGGTGAGGGTGTTCTGGAAGTTGGTCTTGGTCGCCTGCACCTTCGCGTACTCGGCCTCGCTCTGGTTCATGGCGAGCTCCAGCCGGTTGGTCCACGCCTGCTCGAAGGCGATCTGCGACTGAACCGTGCGGTCGTTGGACTGGTCCGCAAGTGCCGCGAGGTCGTTGAGCCGCTGTCGCTCCTGGTCGAACGCCTCCTTGTGGACCTGGGAAATCTCCTTGGCGCGCGCGGTCGCCATCTCGGCGTCGAGCCCCTGCAACGACGCCTCCCCAATGCCCGACGACGACCGCCCCATGCCGGCGTTCCGGCGCATGGCATCCTGCTTGGCCTGGAACTGCGTCTTGTCGTAGGTTGCGTTGACCGCCGCCTCCCGCTCCGCGATGTTGGTAGCGAGGTCGTTGTACCCCTTCTCAATCGCCTTCTCGTCGATGAACTGCGGGGACTCGCCCGTCAGCTTCTCGGGGGTCGTGGAGATCGTGTCGGGCGTGACGTAGCGGTCTTCGCTGTTGCGCGCGTTTTCCAGGTTCGCGTTGAAGGCATCCTCGGCGATCTTGGATTTAAACTCCATGAGTTCTTGTCGCGCCTTGAGCGCTTCTTCAGTCGGCGCGCCAGACAGCGTGTTTATCTCCTGCGCCTTCTCCTCGAGTTGCTTGATGTAGGCGTCCGTCGCTGTTTCGGCTTCGGGGTCCAGCGGAACAAACGGCTTCGGGGCGGTCGCCGATTCCTTCGCATCCTCGTACGCCTGGCTGTTCGGGTCCAGTATGACCATCGGGTGATCTGGGGTTCCGCCGGTGGCCTGCGCGTCCTGCGGCGGGGGCGGGGGCGGGGGCGGTGTCTGCTGGTACATCGGCTTCGCGACCATGCCGAACGGCTGCCGCAACGCGCCCGTGTTGATTGGCGCCCCCTGCATCGCTGCCTTGGCCCCGAAGCTCCCGAACGGCTGCGACAACCCCTGCGGCTTCGGCGCCGGCTGCGCGACGGCACCCGACGCGGGCGCCCCCTGCGCGATCTCCGGGGGCATCTTTGGTGCCGCGCCCTGCTGCGAAGCCCCGCCGTTACCCGGACTCGCGGGCTTCGGCGCGCTACTCGCCTGCATGACGGAACGAAAGTCGGGACGATCGGCCCCGGACGGGAAGGCGTTGATGCCACCCGGCGCCGCGGGCTTCGGCTGCGGCTTCGGCGACACCGCGAACGTGGATCCCGGCGCGGCAGCGGCGCCCTGGAAGTGCGGACCAGGGTTCTGCGGCGTCGGCACCTTCTTGTCTGCGTACAGCGGAGCGGCCATCGCGAACCTCCTCTACGTCCCGGGCTCCTTCACGATCGGGGCCGCGAAGTACACTTCGGCCTCAAGGTACTTGTCTGCGCCGAACTTGGCTCCCGTCAGGTCCCTCCACGTGACACGAACCGCGTGGCCGTTCAATGCCGTGGGAGTGCCGGGGAGATAGGAGTAGGCGTCGGCGAGGTTGGCATCCATCGCGTCGGCAACTCCCATAATTGTAACCTTCAAGTTCGTGTTTGCATAAGCGTTGCTGCACCACCCGCAACCGATGTATTTCGCATCGATGTCGGGAAGAACGATGAACCTATCGTCCCAGTCAGCCGGGAATGCAGCCTGGAAGTAGAACCGCTTGGTGACGGAAAAGTAAGTGTGGTCCGTCAGGATGTTCTCGCGGTCCAGCTCCTTGCTGTTCAGCTTGTCCGTGACGTTCTTGCCCTGGTTCACGTCCTCGGCCTCTACCACGGCGCCTGTTGCAACCTCGTCCCAATCGAAATCAGCGGCCATGGTCAAGCCCTCCCTAGTACAGCGTCACCGCGCCGTGGTTCACGTCCGACACCGTGCCAGTCAGCGTTCCGTAGTGATGCCCTCCGGCTGTCGCGAGCCTGTAGGGCGTCGCGCACGAAGCGAAGTCGCACCCGATCACCCGCGAACCGCCGGCGGCCGCGTCGATCTGCATTCCTACCCCAGCGAACCCGGCGCTAGACCGGCAGCCGATCAGCCCCGATCCCGCCGCCGCGCCGTAGATGTCCACCAGCGCCGAGGCGTGTGCCGTTCCGTAGTCCCCGAGCAGCCGCGCGCCCCGCAGTTCGATGGGGGTCACCGCCAGCACCGGGCAGTACGTCCACAGGTCCCGCAGTTCCACATCCGCGCTGGACGCCGCATCGACCACGATCTCGGGCGCGTAGTCGGCCGAGTACGGCTTGATGGTCGCGCCGGGCACACCCTGGATGACGATCCCGTGCCTGACCGCCAGATCGGACCGCAGAAGGTACTCGACGCCCCCTCGCAGCTTCACGACAGGCACGCGCGGGTTAGCGCACGCCTGTCGCAGCGCGCGCACGTCGTCAGCGACCACCACCCGCAGGTCCATGGTCGTGAGCGTGGCACGGGCGTTGCGCACAACTCCCGCGTCTACGTTCGGGCCGGGCGATGGCACGATTCGCACCCGGGGAGCGTTGATGGTGGACGGGTTCACGTCGTTTCCTCCACCACTAGCGCCAGTCGCTCCACCGAGAACGAACGGCTGCCCGAAAACTTCACCCATACGAGGAAGTCCGAGCCGATCGCGTTGACGAACGCCCGAAACGACAGCGGCCCGGTCGGCGCCCACCGGGGATAGTTCTGCTGGTTGGGGTCGCCGCCGTACAGCGTGCCCCACGGCAATACCGGCGGTGTCGCGTGAGGATCGGCCTCGGCACCCTGCCCGTAAATCCCGCACTCCTCGTTGCCGCCGGGTGGCGCGTCGAACGTCCCGCCCGTGTACTCGTCGTCCTTTACGGGCGGCGAAGCGGCTCCGAACGAGCCGAGCCGCACCGCGTCGTCCAGCGCGATGACCTTGTAGGTCCCCTGGCAGTTCGTGGACGACACGCGCGCCGCAATCTGCTTCGCTGCGAGCGGTTGCGTCGGAACGAACGGCACCCGGAACAGAAGCGTCGGCTGGTGCGCGCCGCCGACCGCGCGGTTGTTGTTCGACGTGCCGGGCGTGATCGTTTTGGCCCCGTATTCCCCATCCACGACGACGAGCCGAAACGTGGCGCCGTCCGCACTCGTGTCCGTGTACACCGCCGAGTAGGGGTTCTCCAACGTGCCCCGCTCGATGACGGAAGCAGCGAGCGTCGCGGCCTCGATGCAAAGCAGCCCCGGGTTTCCGGTCAGGACGTAGTGCGTGTCCGCGTAGTTCGCGCCCTGCCCGTAGGCTACGGGGGTCCATGGCTTGCTCCACGTCGAGGTTCGATCCGCGATGGCGATCAAACCCTGGATTGCGGGGCGCCCGGTGCCCCACAGCCACGAGGTCCCGGGCACCATCTGAATCTGGCCGCCCTTGGGCCAGTAGTACACCCCGCCTCGGCCCTGCCAGAACAGCGTGTCGCGCACAAGGGCAACCGAAGCCGGAGCAACGCACCCGGCCCCCTTTTGCTCGCAATCGGCCACCATGTCCTCGGCGCCGGAACCGGACACGACGTACACAGACTCTTTCGTCCAGACGACCAGCTTGTGGTCCCAGGACATGAGCGTCGCGACGGGCGAGCCATCGCCGAACATGCTCATGTTCCAGTACGACCCCTTGCTGCCCCCCTGGATTGCGGCGGGCTCCTGCGGGTCCGTGCAGTACACGTCGGACGGATGCATGTCCCAGCCGCCCGCCACAATCTTGCTTGGATCAGCGATGTTCGGGTCCGTCACGGCCAGCGTGAGCGTCGTCGGCATCGTCACCCGGCGCGGAATCACGAACCACAGCCCGTCGAGATGGACCTCGACCCGGCTCGCGCACAGCCGTCCAGCCAGGTACGGGATGTCCACCGAGTGCGGATCGGGGTTCTGCGCAAGCGTCAACACGTCCACGGCCAGCGTGTCACGGTTCAGCCGGTAGACCCAATGGCCCCCGCAAAAGAACACCTCCCGCCGGTATTCCGCGAACGAGTAGTGCGCCGTGTCGGGCACCCCCTCGCCGTACACCTCGGTCAGATCCGTCTCTGTCCGCTTGCCCGAAACGACGACATTCAGAATGACGTGGCCGGCAGACGGGGATGGCGACTTCGCCTTTCCGAGCCAGACCGTCAGGCGCTTTCCGGCCTCGGCCTCGGACCAGAACCCAAGTTCGCACGGGATGTAGTTTCCGGCCTGGTTCGTGCGGGGGATCGGGACAGCCTTCGGAATCGCATCGAAGTAGCCGTGCCGGCACGTGACGTTCGCGGCATACACGGTCTGCGGCTGGTTCGGCTCCAGCACGTCCGTCATGCCGGAGAACGGCGCGCCGATCTCCACGACCCGCTCGTTGCTCTCCTGTCCAGGCTGTCGCGACCGCGCCATGCCTCTACACCACCCGGTAGTCGAGGACCCACCGCGAGCCCACGTTGACCGACGACTCGGCCCGCTGGAGGAGGCCGAGCGGCAGCACGAGCGAGTCGCGCATTTCCGCTACACGCCCCTCCTGCCACCCGTTGTTTCGGCCCCACGCCCCGAGCGCCGCCGAAGCCGCCGTCATGCAGACCAGCGCGTCAGCTAGATGTGCCGACGTGCCGGCCGGGAAGTCCTTGAGAATCGTGTTGCCCGGCGCCGTCGTACCCGTGGCCGCCGTCGGAACGCGTGTGTACCCGATCTCGAGCGTGATGCCCCCTGACTGCGGGGGGTAGATCCGCAGCTTCGACCCGTCGAACAGGATCCGCACCGAACTTGCCGTGTGCGGCGTCTTGGCAACCGGCACCGTCGCTCCCGACAACTCGACTGGATCGCTCGTCATGGATATTCGGGAGCGGATGCCGCTAGTTGTGGACCCGAGCCAGAACATCTCGCGGATCTTGTAGACGCACCTACCCGAGCCGAGGTTGGGCAGGTTCGCCGGGCTCGTCTCAAACAAGTGATCCGGCCCGCTGCTGCCGGGGATCGTTACAATGTCCCGATCCGCCGCCATGTCCGGGTTCACTTCCACAAGCTCCCTCGCGATCTCCAACTCGGCCTGCGCGAGGAAGTACGACAGGTCCGAGGTTGCCATGTCCACGGGCGTCAGACCCGCGAATCTGCGCGTCTGGGCGAGGGCTTCGGTCAGCGTCATCGCCGCCTCACGTTTCGATGGTCACGCCGTCCACGGTCGGACGGTGAAACACCCGCCTCATGTCCTTCGCGATCTCCTCGGCCTTCTGCCGCCGCGCCCAAGCGTCATCGTGCTTGTGGAGTGCGTGTAGTACCCTCGGGAAGTCGGGCATCGCGGCTTCGCCCATCTCGGACGGCAGCCGGGCGTCCCGCTCCCTCATTGCCTCCACCTGCTTCTGGTGCTCGCGTGCCGCCTCGCGCCGCCGCACCTTCTCGACGTTCTCCCGGACCTTCGCCATGACCTCGCTGTGGTCCGGGCAGTACCCCACGTTCAACGCCGGGAAGTAGAGCCCGCTGTACCCGAGCAGTTCCGTGCAGACCCAGAAGCGGCGGGTCGGCGTGTGGTACTTCAGCGCCAGTCGGGGCTCGTACCCCTTCAGTTCGCGGTCCAGATCCTCGTGCGCATCGCCGGGGGGCGTGCCCCACTGCTCCGCGTACTCGGCCGCCTTGGATGCGAAGTAGTCTTCCTTGAACTGGACGTTACCCAGGCCGCCCATGATGCACCTCCCTTCCCCGGTTCAAAACTCTGGCAGGTTCCGTTGGCGGCGGCTCCCGAGGCACCCGGCCCGTTCACCACCCCGGGGAAGGGCTCCGGTGGCGAACCGGAGCGCCCCGGGAGCCGCCACCCGCGGTCCCTCACGCGCCCGTCACCCCGATCAGGTGAAGAGCTGCACTTCCTCGCGGATGTCCTTGTGGATCGAGTGCGCCGCCCGGGCGAAGGTCCCGAACGTCCAGCCCTCGACCCAGATCATCTTCCACGCGAGCTTGTCGTCCACGAGGTAGAACTCGTTGCCGCCTCGGTTCATCCAGCCGGGCTTGCGAACCTCGAAGCGCCGCATCTTGTCCTCGGACAGCCCGATGATGCAGCCGTGCGGGGCCAGCGCGTCGAAGTACAGCTCGACCTTGTGGTCCGGGAGCTGCCAGGTCGCCTTGCGCATGCCGCCCTCGAAGTCGGTGGGCGGGAAGATGACCTGCTGCTCGAAGTAGTTCATGAACGACTGGAACAGGGCGTCGTTCATGACGAGTACGTTGATCTTGCGCCCGGACTCGGTGGACGGCCCCATGACCACCTTGGTCAGGTGCGAGGAGTCCATCGACTCGGCGGTGCCGGCGGTGCCCCCGGTGTAGACGGAGGGCTTCCACCGCGGCGCGTACTGGTCGTCGGTGGAGTCCGCGTGGGTGATGTTCTCGTACTTCGCGGTGAGCGGGGCCGTGTCCGCGGTGCAGAACAGATCCGCGAAGCCCTGCGCCGCTCGGCCCGAAGCCGAGTAGTCGGACTTGGCCGTCGAGGATGTCGAGGAGCCGTCCTGCTCGCCGAACACGATGATGTAGGTGTGCCCGGTGACGAGGGTCACGGCGCTGTTGAGCACGAGCGATCCCGCCGTCCCGAGCACCGGGTTTGCCGGGGTTCGGTTGACCACGGTGCGAGCCTGCACGGAGCCCGTGCCGCCCGCGAGGTCGTAGATGAGGATCTGGTCGCCCTGCTCGAAGGACTCGGCGCCCCAGATCACCTTGTTCCCGGCGCCATCGGTGAAGCCGTACTGGCCGTTCACGGGCAGTGGCGTGCCGACGGTGCCGTAGGAGCCATTGCCGCTGGTGAACGCGATGACGCCGAACCGGTTGCCGTACACCGACAGGCACCGCTTCCGGTTGTTGTCGTCCATCATCGAGTCGCGCAGCCGCTTGAGGCCGTTCTCGTACGCCTGCCAGTTCGTGTCGGCCTGCGACATCGTGGCCTCGTTGATCTCCAGCGGGTGGTGCCGGTACTTCGCGTACACCCGCCCGAGCACGCCATCGGGGTTCGACGCTGTGCGGGTCGAGCCGTTCGGGTCGATCCACCCCGAAGAGGTGGACCGCACCGTCTCGGCGTAGAACTCGAAGTACTGGCCGCCCGCCCCGCCGCCCTGCGGCTTGGACTCGGTGTACTTCTTCACGCGGTCCCAGATCGCCGTCCGCTTGGCGAGCGTCGTCTCGATCCGCTCTTCGTTGTACACGACCTTCATCAGGTCAGTCCCGTCGTATCCCATCTCCGTTCCTCCTCGCCTTGACGGGCTTCCCCGGCGGACCCAACCACCGAAGGTCGTGCCCGTGTTTCCCTAGTAAATCCCCCGGGCTTTTGCCTTCGCCCGCAGCGCCGCCTCTTCGGCTTCAAGCGCCTGGTTCAGGCTCATGCCCGCCGGCCGGTTGCCCCCCGCGGGGGTGGTGCGGCTCGCCTCCGCGCGCCGGGCCTTCTCGGCCTCGATCTGGTGCTTGGCCCACGCCTCGCCCCGCTTCTTCTCGGCGGCCTCAAACGCGGCGTAGAACTCGGGCACCTTCGCCGCGATGGCGTCCGCCTGCTCGTGCGTGAGCGTGCCGCCGGCCTTCTTCTGCTCGGCCTCCAGCGCGCGGTACACCGCCCACTCGGCCGAACGCGCGAACTCCGGGTCGTCCCTGAGCGGGGACTTGCCGACGCACTCCTTGATCGCCCGCTTGATCTCGCGTTCGCGCATGTTGCACAGGAAGTCGTCGTGCGTCATGGGCTTGGGGGCGTCGTCGGGCTCGCGCTCGGGCTCCCGGCGCCGGTCGGGCTCGCGCCGCGTGTCCCGCTGGCCGTCGTCTCGCCTGCCGGTCTTGCCCCTGGCCGACCGCTCGTTGTAGTCCTTGAGGTGCGGCTCGACCTCCTCCCAGATGCCGCGCTCCTTCAGGAAGTCCACCCACCGCTCGTTCGCGATGTTGAACCCCTGCTCGTACCTGGCGACCTCCCGCTCCTTGAACTTCGGGTGCTCGCCGGCCTCGTACTGCGCGTGCTCCTGGCGGATGCGGTCCCGTTCCGCCTTGCTGTCGCGGAACTTCTTGAACTCGTCGCGGTTGGCCCGCCAGTCCTTTTCGTCGAAGCCCTCCTTCACCAGCGCCTTCAGTCGGGCGTGGCTGCTGTAGACCTCGTTCCACCGCTCGGAACCCCTGGGGGGCTCGTGCCGCGAGCCGCGGTCGTCGGTCGTGCGGGTGTCACCGCCATCGCCGCTTCCGCCCCCACCACCCGCGCCTTCGCCCTCACCCGCACCCGATCCGGCACCAGCGCCGTCGCCGTCGGCGTCGTTCTCGGAACCCTCGGCGAAGTTGCAGGAGGCGAACCCTGCGTGTTCCTGCGCCCACTTCGGCACCATCGGATACCTCCGGCGTCCCTACATCTGGGCGCGCTGCCCGGCCTCGGCCGCAGCGTCCACCCCTGGTCCGCCCCCTCCGGGTTCCCCCACCTGGGACGTGGTGGGCGAGGGATTGCCCGGAAGCGACGTTGATTCGCCACCGCCCCCAGCCGGGACAGCGGTGGTATCGGCGACGGCCTTCGGGCCGCTTCCGCCTGCGTTCGGGTCGGGGGGCTGCGCCGCCCCCTGGTCCTGCCGGATCTGCGCTTCGAGTTGGGCAAGGTAGGTCGCGGTCGCCTCGTGGACCGGGGTGTCCATCGACCGCCACTCGGGCTTCTTCGCCCACGCGCACGTCTCTTCGAAGTGAATGGCGCGGTTCATCTGGCGGAGAATGACGGGGACGACGCCTTCCTTCAGGTAGAGCTCGATGTTCTCACGCGCCCACGCGCGGTCGTCGGCGCCCGCGTCGGCTTGGTCCAGGCTAGACAAGCCGCGCATGGTCGCGAGCCGGCGCCCCTCCTCGGGGGTGAGCAGTTTTGCCGTGACCCACCGCTCGACTTGCTCGTTGATGGCGGCCGGCGACATGACGAGAATGCTGGATTCGTCCAGTTCGAGCGTCCGGTAGCTGATCTCTTCTCGCAGGAACGGGCGCAGCGCGGCGTTGCCGTCTGGCCCAACGACTTCGATCGTTTCTTTTTCCGGCCCGTACTTCCGCCACAGTTCGAGAGACATCATCCAACAGTCCTTCTCGACCTGTGCAAGCTCCGCTCCGGGCGCCGTGAAGTTCTGGTTGGTCTGCGAAATGCGGTAGGAGATCGCGCGGCCAGACGATTCGTCGTCCTTGATCATCCCCTGGAACACGTCGGGAATGCGCCAGGTGTCGGCGATGGCTTCCTTGGCGAGTGCGAACATCTTCATGTTCGCGTCGGACATCGGCGCAAGCTTGATCTGCTGCGGCGGCGGATTGTTCGTGTTGTCAATGGTCTTGACCCAATTGAACCGCCCCGGGCCGCGCTCGAAGTGGTGATTGTTGGCTTGCTCTTCGGTCCCAAGCCAGGAAGGCTCTCCCTCCTCCGAAACCTTCATCGCGAGATCGGACCAGATCGAATTCAGTACCTTCTGCGGGTCGATGGCGTCGGTCCCGGCGCTGACCCCCCACGGGGAGCCGGGCACCGTGTTCGCGCGCCACATGATGATCGGGATCGGCTTCTCCTTCGGCCATGCTTCCACAAGCAGGCGCCGCTCCCTGGTCGCGATGATGTGCAAGCCGATCGGGTGCTTCACGGATGGCCGCTGCCACCACTCGATGACCTCGACCATGGACGGGTCGCCGGAGTGGTGCGGGACATCCATTCGCATGACGCCGCCCGTGTCCAGGTCCTCGGGCCACGTGTCGGGCTTGCACTTCGCGCCGAACCGCTCCCACAGCACATCCGGGTCGTAGCCGGAGCGGTGGTACACCCACGGGCTGCGCTCGAACGGCACGCCGTCCATGAACCCGACGTTGAACGGGGGAAGCGACTCATGGATGAGGCACCCGCTCATGCTGTAGGTGCCCGTCTCGCGCCACGCGCCGGAGGGGGTTGTCAGCGGCTCGCCCGTCGCCGGATCCGTCTGCTGAACGCCGTTTTCGTCTGTTACGGGGATCGGGTCGCCCGCCGTCTCGTCCCACTCCACATCGGGAACGGGCACGCCCGCGTCCGGGTCCCAATAGACCTTGTAGTAGCCGGTCCCCGAGATCACCCCCCACTTCACCATGTCGATGAGGACCGACTGGTGCTTGGTGAGCGACCACATGTGCCGGAGCAGGCCATCCGTGGCGCGCGCTCGGCCCACGTCGTCGGAATCGGTGCCGATTGGGACCGCGCGCGGCAGCGGCTTCCCGGCCGTGAACAGACCCACGAGGGCATCTGCCTTGCCGCGCCACAGGTTCACCGTAGTCTGACAGGCGGCGTCCGCCTGCTCGTCCACGAACCAGTGGCCGTCGAAGCCGCCGGTCGTGTTCTGGTAGGACGCGAGCCAGTGGTGCTTGTGGTAGATCGCCAGAGCCTCGCGCCAGCCCCGCTTCAGGCGGGCTTTGCGTGCCTCGCAGTCGTCGGACTTGCGGAACAGGTCGCCCGGGCTGTAGATTTCCTGCCCCTGGAGTTCCTCGGGGATGGTGCCGGCCTCAGGCGTACCAGACTCCGGGCGCACGGCGTCCGGGTTCGCTTTACCTGCAATCTTCTGCGCGATGCGCTGGACGATGTTCGCCACGCGCCTTCCCCGTCGCTCAGTACCCGGTGGACCCTGCACCCCTCGACGGGCCGGCCCCGATCAGGCCGTACCTGCGGAGAGTGGCCTGCCCGGGGGCACCCTGCGCTCCGGGCTGCTGCGATGCGCCGGCCGTGGTCGCGGCGGGCTTCGACACCGCGCGGGCGACCTGCGACCAGTCAATCTGCTGCGAGGGGTCCATGACACCGCCCGAGAACATGCCCGCGGCGGCCGTCTTCTGCTTCGGAAGCCCAATCATCGGGGTGGAGGGATCGGTGGAAGCGGCCATGCGTCACACCTCCTGCGGCATCTGCGGGGGCATCATTTGGCGACGCTGGACACCGATCTGCGGCGTCTCGCGCATCTGCGGGGGGGCAATCTGCTTCGGCTTGTCGGAACCGAGCCCGATGGCGCCCAGCACGCCCTCGCTGGCCGCCTGCCCAAAGGGGGCGAGAAGGCCGCCGATCAACCCGCTGCCGAGCGATTCCCAGAAGCTCATGCCCGCCTCCGCACGAGGGGCCGCCACGCGCGTTCATTCTGGGTGGTAGAAGTGCGCTGAAACAAGAGCGAATTTTGGAAGTGGTCACAAGTCCGCGAATGCGTTCAGGAAAAACCGTGCCATTTTGTCACCATTCGGACTTGCGGTGGTGACTTTTTGGCACGGGTCGCGGCGGTGTCAGGCGTCGGCGGGCGCGTCCTTGTCGGCCAGTTGAAGCGTCACGTCTTGCGTGATGCGGGCGGCGCACCAAAGCGCGATGTCGTCCACAAGCAGTCGCGGGATGTGGGGGACTGGCGTGTCCGTCGCTCCGTCCGCGACAACCTCCCGGTACAGCACGACCCACGCGACGTACCGGGGATCCGGCAGTTCCACGACGACGTGCCGGCCGATGCAGCGGTACGGCACTGTCTGCACGTTCGCCGGAAGGTCCGTCACGATCACGCGGCCAGGACCCATGCCTATCACGGGCACCGGCACGTCGTCGTCGGACACGTCGGCAGGGGTGGTGCCGATCTCCCACCAGCGGCCGATGGCGGGGCCGTCCAGGCATAGGGCCATGATGAGGACAGGATCAACCATCAAGCCACCTCAGCGGAAGGGCAACCAACAGGATCGGCGCCGTGCCAGTCGCACGGCCCGGCTTCACGCAGGCACCGCGCCGGTCCCTTGACGCAGGCCCGGGCCACCACCTGCGGCTTGTCCACAACCTCATCCGCCTCCACTCCGCGACCAGGAACACTGGGTGCGCCGGCTGCTCGCCGCGCATCACGGCATCGGCGTAGGCGGCGAACTCGGCGTTGTCGCGCTTCTGACGCGCAATTTCGTCTGCAAGCCGAGACCGGGCATGGTCAGGCATGGGCCACCACGTACTTCGCGCACCGCGACCAGATCGACACCTGCCGCGACAACATGGCCTCCACCTTGGCTGGCGGGTACACTTCCTCCCGAATAAACCGGGGGACATCAAGGATGGTGGTCTGCCTCGCCCCGCACGCCCGGCAGCGGTAGTGGATCCGGTTCCGCTTCACGTCCCGGCGCGACACGTACCATCGGTGGCGACGGTCGAGGAACTTCATGGCGCGCGCCTCCGCTCGTTGTCCGTCTGCCCCTTCCCCAGCGCGGCGTCGATGCGGGCAGCCGGGGCAAGTCCATTGAGATTGTCGCACTTCGCCTGAGCGGATGCTCTGGTACTGAAAAACGGCGCCCGCTTGCCGTCAATCGTGGCGTTCGCCCATGGCGCTATTTTAATCAACGTCAACACCTGCTTCTCGGTCCATGGTCCGCAGACGTACCATCTGTCATCGACACAGCATGCAATTCCCCACCACTCCACGTCCGGTCGGGGCATGGTCAACCTCCTGACTACTCCCGTGCGGCAGACCGCAGCAACTCAACCGCCCGCCTTACTTCTGCCAGCATTGCAGGCCACTCGACGGGATCCTTGAAAAAGTCCGTCTTGTACTCCCGCCCAGACGCCTCCATGAACTGACAAAGCACCTCGGCTAAAACCCGGCGACAGCTCGCCGCCATGCGCTGGCGGGCACGGTTGTTGATCGCGGCGTAGTCGGCCGCACGCAAGGTCGGAATCCACTCCTCCGTCCAGTAGGCCGACCACTCCACTTTACTTCCCCTCCAGCGCCGCGTCGATGCGGACGGCCATGTCGGGTAGCCCGAACGTGCCGATCACGTCGCGATTCTCCCGCAGCAGGGCCTCGATACGTTCGATGTGCCGGCAAAGAGCGCGCGCGTCTTCGTAGATGCCAAGGATGTCGTTCCATTCTTGGGTCTCGATGCGCGGGTCGTTGGCCGGATTTGAGAGATCCGTACGCGCCAGCACGGCCTTGACGAGTTCGTTGCGGGTGAGCGCGGGTGGCCCGGCAAGAAGGTCGCGAAGCCGGTCCACTTCGTCGCAGAGGGCGACAACATCCGGCGCCTTCTCCACGAAAACCAAGTCGGCCTCTACGATCATGGTCCCGATCCGGGGAGGCGGCTCGACTGCCGCGGCCCTCTCCCGTATCGCCTTCACGTCCGGTCGCTTGTCAGGCATCGCGGGGCTCCTTGTCCGTCCGGGCTGGATTCGCGCAGTCGTCCCGCAGAAGGCACTCGGCGCAAGGGCCAGCGGGAGCGGGACGCGGCCGCGTAGAGAACGTGGTCATGCCGATACGAAACCTCGGCAGGTGGCATGATTTGCGACCCACAGGTGGAGCGTAGCCAACGCGGAGCGTGCCGGGAATGAACTGCGGGCCGTAAAGGTCCTCCAGCGCCTCGTCCCGCAACTGCGCGACGGTCGCGGCCGGAAGGCGAATCCGAACAATCGCGCCCGACCGGGACACGACATCACAGGAACCGCCTCCATCCGCAGGCTCGATCGCGAACACGTCCTCGCAATCCACGAACACGTCACCGATGTTGGTCAGGGGTGCGGGCATGGGACCTCCTCTTGCGCCAATCGCTCCATCCACCGAGCCGCGTTGGGCGTGGCGACCAACTGCCCGTCCACGATTGCTACGAAGTCGCAGTTCTCGGGCAAGGGCGGATCGAAGAATACAGCGCAGACGCGGCGCAGTTCTTCTCGTCGCCGCTCGCGTCTCCGTGCCCGCAACTCGGCCTTGCTCCACCCCCGCGCACGGCGAAAGGCGCGGACGATGGGGTGCTCGGGGTGGGGCATCAGCTACTCCTTCGGCAGCGGGAACACCAGATGCGCCATCTGATCGCCCGGCTTGTATTCGTCGCCGTAGGAGAACACAAGGACAAGGATGTGGTCATCGCCATGGGGGCTGATCATGACCTGCATCCCAGACAACGGCCTACCGGTCCTGCCAACGGGCGGAACGATGTTGCCACCGGGCTCGGCGCCGTCGCGAATGTGGATGCGTTGCGTGAAAACCATCCCTACTACCTCCCGCGCCCCGGAGCCGGGGCGCTCTTCTCGATCTTGTAGAGGCGCCAGTAGCCGAAGTGCAGCGCCACGGCAGCCGCCCGATGTTCATCGGATGGAAGCGCCAGCAACAGATTTCCGGCGCGTCGGTACGCCGCCACGGCCTCGGGCGTGTAACCGAATGCCGCGATTTGGCCCGGCTTGTCCATCTCGTCCAGGCACCATCGCACTGTCTGCGCCTCCACATTGAAGTCGTCAACGGCGACGTGAAGCGCGCCCCCGACAAGCGAGTGCTCGTAGACTTCGCGCAACGCCGCAGCCGCCTCCACGACCTCCGCGGTATTGAACTTCGGGGAACCGCGCTTCAGCCAGCAATCGAAGCACATGGGCTACACCTTTCGCGAGGCGTCGCCCGCCTCGTCCGCAAGCCGCTGCACGTCCTTGGCGGACAGGCCGGGGTAGAGAAGGCAGGGACCATTCTGACCAACGACCTTGCCCCGCCCCTTCCTCCGCTTCCACTCCGTCACCGCGGCGTCCACCCATCGGCGGATCAACTCCGGGATGGGCAAGCCGGTCTCACGGGCCATCTCTTGCAGGGCCGTTATCTCGGCTTCGGTGAAGGCCACGGAACGACGAAGCATGCGGCACCTCCCAGCAACACCCCACGGGGTGGCAGGACGAAGTGTACATGCGTCCACTTGGGGTGTCAAGGCTACTTGTCGTCCGGTAGTGTCGTGGTGGCGCATTCACGCGGCGCCCTTGCACGCCCCGTAACGGCAATCGAGACTCAGGCAATCCGAATCGTCCAGGCAGTATTTGTCGTTCGGGCAAGGTGGGCACTTGGCGCCGCCACAGTCCACGTCCGTTTCGCCTGGGTTCTTATCGCCATTGGAGCACAGGTCCGGGGTTCCCTCTTCCTCGTGACCGTCAATCGGCTCATCCAGCCCGCCAACGTCCGGTTCGGGGCTGTCCGCAGCGATCGGCCCGTCCGCGGCGTCAGGAGTCGGCTCCGGTTCCGGTTCGGCGCTCGGCTCGGGCGTCAAGTCCGCCCCGGACTCGGGAGCCGGGGGCGTACCGGGATCCGGTTCATCGTCGTCGCCCCCCGTGCCAGCCACCTCCCCGTCATGGCCGGCGTCAGGGGTGGCATCCCCGATCACCATGTGCTCCCTTTTCGCGGACAGACACGCCACCAGCAGGGGCACGAGCAGCAGTGCGCATCGCATCGCGAACCTCCCCGGGGTCCTACAGCGAGCGTACAGCGCCGAGTGGAGTTGTCAACACCCCCGCATCCGAAACCCACGTCCGCGAATTTGCATGCACGCGGGTGCCTTAGCCGCTTCTCGTCCTCTCTCGCCAGAACCGCCACCCCAGCACGCTGTCCCCGTCCCCCTGCCTGCGCCCGTTCGTGAAGTCCAGCCTCGACACCCCGTCCGTCCAAACCCTACCGCCGCGCAGCCTCACCCGCGGCTCCCGCACCGCCTCCTTGTACGGCCGCAGAGGCGCATGGCTCCTCGCGATCAACAAGGCGCTCAGCCGGTCCGGCATGTGGTCGCCTTCCCGGTAGTTCAGGATGTCCTTGCACAACCGCTCCACCTGGGCCGTCGCCGGCTTCGTCCCCGTTACGTCCGACGGGAACGACCACATCCCCTGTTCCAACTCCCAGGCAAACAGCCGCATCTCGGATTTCAGGTTCGGCTCCGTGCTTCCCGTGCAGTGCGCCCGGATCCGCGCGTACCCAAGCTCCGGCATCATCTTGTGGAGCATCGATTGCTGGCCCGTGCTCTCCACCCAGACCTCGCTCCCGTACCGCTCCAAGTGCTTCTGCGCCGTCCTGGCCGTTTCCGGCGGATCCCACTTCCCGCCCTCGACGCACAACAGACGCCGGAACCCGCTGGGCTCCACCTGTACATCGCAGAACGCCGTCTCGTTCGCCGTCTTCGCCTTCGAGAACCCGAGATCCGTCCCGGTCAGCATCACGGTCCCGTTCGGCAACTCCCGGTGGTTCAGCGCCAGCACGATCCCCGTCCGGTCTCGGTTCCGCGGATCCATCGCGTCCAGCACCGCCCCGCACTCGTCCCGTGGCCTTCCCTTTTCCAGCGCCGCGCCCATCCACGCGGACTTCACCATCGACGTGGAGTCGTCACGCGCCACGCAGTCCAACTGCCTGGCCGCCTCCACCGTCCCCAGGATCCGCCGCCGCTGCAAGATCCGCTGCCGCGTCCACATCCCCGGGAACCGAGGCTCACCCTTTTCGTGGAGCACCCGCCCCGTCTCGGGGTCCAGCACGTCCTCCTTGTAGTCGATCGGATACCGCGCCGACACCCAACCGATCAAGCCTTCCTCGTCGCCGCCCTCCAGTGCCGCAGCCACCCCTTCCCGCTCGAACCGGTGCATGAAGTCGTCCGGATGCACCGCGTTCCCGTACACCCGGAAACGACCCCCGGGCAGCAATCGCCCCACGACCTCGTTCAGCAGCCACCCGTGCACGAAGTCCCGCATGTGCTCGGTCAGCGTGTTGCCGAAATCCGCGGCGTCGTCTGCCGTGATCAGGTTCAACCGTGACTGGCGCAGCGGTCCGTTGACACCCACGCACCGGATCGACGGATCCGACGCTCCACGCGGACGGTCCATCACGTCGATGATGGAGTCGCTGTCGTGACCCCGGGGGTCCGGGTACAGACGCGGGAACACGCGGTGCATTCTGTCCGAGTACGCCAGCAGTTCCCGGTACTGGCGCCCCCTCAACTCCGCCTGCGTCGCCGTGTTGCCGATAAGCGCCGTCGCCAGCGTCGGGTCTCGCCCCAGTTCCCAGAGAGGGCGGCAGATGGAAAGCTGCTGCGACTTGGCAAGCTCGACGGCCCCGAAAAGAATCCAGTACGGGTGGCGATCGAGCGCTGCGTGCCACTCCCGATGCATGTCGCAGGGGTCGCGGTCCAGCACGTAGTTAGCGAACGTCCAGGAACACTCTCGGGCACGCTCAACGGTCTTGTTTTCGAGAATGGTCAAGACGTTGGCAGGAGCAGAGGGCGCCACCTGAACGGGCGCAGAGGCAGAGGCGGGACGGAACGCTCCGGGGTTTTGGCCCGTCGCAGTACCGGTGCGGGACCAGCCGGCTTTCTCGGATGAAGGGCGAGGTCCTCTACGGCCCATGGGCGTACCGGTGGGTTTGTGGAGAGGGGGCATCACCATCCCGGAAATCTCGCGCGGCCGTCACCCCCCTTCCATCGCCGTGGATGGAGTTACTGTAGCTGCACCCTCGCTTCGCTCGCCGCAACGCTCTACCCCGCGCTCCCGCCTTTGCCCTTCTTCTCTCCTGCCTTCCGCAACGCGCGCACAGCGGACTCGAACTGCTCCAGCAACGCCGCTCGCTGTTCATCAGGCAGGAACCGCGCCGCCTTGGCTATCTCCTCCGGACTGACGGGCGCGACGGGCAGCGGTTCGCCCTTGCCGCCTCCGTCAACGTGTACGTCACCCTCGGCGTGGATCATCGTCGTCTTGCCGCGCCGGCCATCGCTGATGGACGCGGACAGGCCACGGGACAGGCGATACATTTCCAGTGCTCCCCGTTCCGCCTGAACGGCCGCCGCAAGCCCCTTGGACAACTGGACCAACTCCGATTCGTAGTACCGCCCCGTTTTCTCGTCCTGGCACCGATCCGGGGTGTGCCCGCCGGCCGCGCGTGTCTGCTCCGACAAGACCGCCATCCGGGCCTGGTAGTCCTGTTGCGCCTCACGGGCCGCGGCCAGGGCATGAACCGCGCCGGCCGCCGCGGCGCCGAAAATCAACACGTCCAATTCCGCGAATCGGTCTACTGCCGGAACGTCTCGCAAGAGACCGGCGATCTGCTCGTACGCGCGGGCCTGGCGCTCCGTTGCTTCGGCCGTGCGGGTTTCGGCTACGGCTTGGACGGTCGCGGCGCGGGCCTGTACCTCGGTGGCAGCAGCGAGGGCACGGTTGCAGTCTGCTAGAGTCGCGACGGGGGTGGGGGCGGGAAGCATGGTGAAGCCGATGCGCTTCAGCGCGGCGCGGACACTCGATTCGGGGATGCCGGCCGCGCGGGCGTACGCGCACACCGAGCTGCCGGCGCGGATCGCCCGGATCGCCGCGTCAGTGTCTACTATCCTCGAAACCGGCCTTCCAGCCACATTCCACCTTGGGCTGACGAGCTATCAAGGGGTTACGTTGCCGATCCCCCGACTAGTGTAGCATGGGCATTCGTGCGGGGCATTCGTGCGGGGCGCCGCGACTTCGTGCGGGGCGTTTGCGGACGTGAATCGCGCGCGCGGGGGGAGCGAGTGAATGCGCGGGGTTACGAGGCGCATTCCCCTCGTTTCCCCACCCCATCCAACCCGAACCTTCGACCGCGCTCCGGCTCGCCATCGAGTCGGCCGCGACCGTGCCCCCCCTCGCGCGCGCGCATGATCCCGCGGGCGCGGTTGGGATCTAGTACAGGGTAACAAGGCAAGAACAACCTAATAGACTCACCCCTGCTTGCGTCGCGTTCGCCTGCCGCTCTCTCCCGCCCGACCGGTGCCTGCCGCGGCACACGGCAGGCTACAAGAACCCGCCCCTGTTCCTGTTCACGGTCCTTCGATCTGCGCCCCGAAATCCGCCCCGCCTCCACCCTTTCCCCTCCCCGCCATCGCCTTTCCACTCTACCCGCATCTAGTCACTTCACAATCACCCACCTAACCCGGCGTCACCATTGCTTTATCGTTTTTTTACTCAAACGCTTGACACGTTTCCATCAATCGGCTATAGTCTCTCTAGAGGTTGGCGGTGACGCCAGCTTCCCCCGGTGGGCAGTCCGCCTGGTGACAAACGGAGGGTGCGATGCAATCCATGATGTCCGCTATCCCGATTCGTTTCCTGAACCCAACCAACTCCGGCTGGGCGCGAGCCTGGACCCGCATCGCCGAAACGTTCCGTGACCCCGAGGGCAACCCCGATCCCGAGGGCTACAACGCCCGCTCCGGCGAGGTCTGGCAGTACATGGGGAGCTACGCCGACTTCGACGGGCGCAACCCGAGGCATGAGTTCCGCCACCGCGACTTCCCGGGCCGCGGGCGGATCTGCTGCAAGGTCCCGGCCCTGGACTCGGACTGGCGCTAGCCCCTTTCCCTTCCCCCGCCCCCGAGCTACCCCGGGACCTTGCCCGGGAGCGATGACGGGGCGGGCCAGTCGCCGGCAATGTCGTCGGTTGCCTGAAGGAGGTCCACATGCTGCTTCGCGCGTTCGTCTTCATCGCCCTGTGGTTCATCGCCGCCGCCACCGTAGGCCCCGTCGGCCCGGACCCACTTCCCGCGGATGCTGATGTCTCCGCGGAGTGGGACTGCATCGACGCTCTGCCCTGCTCGGCCGATTGGTCCGGGATCTGGGAGGATTGACCCATGCGCGCCACGGTTTGGATCATGTGTCACGACTACGAATACTCGCGGATCTCCCCCGTGTGCCCCTGCTCCTCGGTGCGCGAGGCCAGGCAGATCGCCCGCGACCTGAATCGCGACTGGGCGCGGGCCTGCGAACTCCACGGTGACCGATACGTCACCCGCTACTACTACGTCGAGGGGGAGTAGCCATGCCGTCCTTCGTCCTGACCCTCGCCGTCTGCAAGGCGTACCTGCGGCGCAAGCTGTCGCTGCGCGAGGCCACAGTCACCGCGTACTACCCCCGGCCCGATACGTCGTACCACGGCGTGTCCCCGGCCGGCACCCCGTATCGGATGGCCGTGCCGGTTCCGACCCTGCCCAGGGGGCCGGCTCAGCGTGGCGACGTACACCTGACCCTGCCCCCGGGCCTCTATCGCGTTCGTGACTGCGACGGGGCCGGAGGGTGGATCCTGGTGTACGGGTGTCATCTCGGGATCCCTCTGCCTCCATCGGTCGCCTATCAGGTCCGGGATGCGGGGCGGGCCGCGGTAGAGGCGTGGGTTGCGGATCCGGGTCGCCCGCTTCCGCCGGCGGCGCGACGGACCGGCTATCAGGTCCGGTTGAAAGCCCCGGGCACCGTCGATCGCCTCGATACGCTGGACGGGCGAACCGTGCCCGTGCCGTGGGCGGAGGAGAGCACGGGCACCCGCGGCACCATCCGCACCTGGCGACTGGCGCCGGGCGGGATCTACCACGTGCGGGGCACCGAGCAGTGGGGGCGCGCGCGCGACCAGTGGATCGTCGTCGCATCTGACGCTCGGTGCCAGGTGTGCCTGGGTCGCGACGATGCGCTGAATTCGCTGGCGGTTGCTCTCCAGCGGTCGCCGGCGGAATGGTGGGGCGTGCTGGACCAATTGGATCGCGAGCTGGCGGCCGAGTCCAAGCCGGTCGCCTTTGGGGGTGCGGCATGATCTGCAAGCGCCTCGGGTGTCCGTATCGGATCGCTTCCTGGGACGACACCTTCCCGGGCGAGGAGTGCGAGGGTGCGGCGCGATGCCCGATCGCGATCCGGGCCGCACCCCCAAAGGCCAGGCGGCGGGTATGGGATGGGCCTGGACTGTTCGGGCATCCAGGGGAGGACCAGGCCGGCGAGCCTCAGATGGAGTTGTTTGGGGATGACCGGACCGCACGGGCCGGTTTGTTCTAGGCGGTTCTAGGGACCCGCGGCAGAATCGCCGCGGCGTGTAGGAGAGAGACAAGATGAAGCGCAACGACCTGATCGAGTTCGCGGTGTTCGTGGCGGACGACTTCGCCAGGGCCGGACGGGCGATCCTGCCCGGCGCGCTCGCCGACGACCTGACAGCCCTGGTCCGCCTCGGGAAAGCACATCGGCGGCTGATGGAGCGTCAGTGCTCTGATGCCACCTGGGGGCCTCGGGACGACGCGAGGGTCGCGGAGATCCGCAGGCGCATCAAGACCCACGCCGAAGCGGTTGCTCCGGGGGTCCGGATCGGCGACGACCCCCGCGGATGCACCGTCAAGCTCGTGCTCCATACCGGCCGCACCAACGACTTCGGGGGCGAGGGGTGGTGCGTGCCCGGTGCGTGACTCCGGCTCCCTCCCGCCGCCCTGGGGTGTAGGCGCTCGGGACGGCGTGGGGGCCGCTGGAGTGACTGGCGGTTTCAGGGACCCGCGGCGATGGGGCCGCGTGAAAAGGAGAGGACGATGGGCATCGAGACGATCGCGACCTTGGACGAGTTGTTTGCAGCGATGGTGGCGGACGACCCGCAGGTCATGGACCCGCGGCACCCCGACCAGTGGAGGACAGACCTCCCGACGTTCGGCGGGGAGCCCGTGGCGGACACGGCCGGCGTATGGTCATGGGACGCCACGCGGATGATCGTCGGCAGCAGCAACGCCGAACTCCGGATCGTGGGGCGGCCCGGGTTGCCCGCCTGGAACCCCTGCCGCGACCCCGGGCTCGACTCCTGGACCGTCCCGCCCGCGGCGCAGGGTCAGATCGTGGAGCGCGCGTACGCCTGCGACGACGGCCGGGTGTACCGGCGGACCACGGATCGGGGTGACGGCTCGGTGTCCTACCAGGTCCGCGATCTGAGGGACGACGAGGAGTTCGAGCCTTGGCAGACGGAGCCCGCGGACTGAGGCTAGACCCGCCTCCGGGCGGGATGGGGGAAGACGGGATGCTGGACTTTCAAAGGCGCAACCTCGCGTTGGCGCGTGGGAGCTGGTGTCCGCCTGGGACGGGCAGTGGACACCGGCGCCGCCTTCGTGCCTGGCTACGGCCGTGCAGGCCGCCCGGGACAAGGCATGCTGCTACCACTGCACCGGGCCACACTACGCCCTGGGATGCAGAGGGGATAGCGGGCGGATCCTGTCGCCGTGGCGCCAGCCTCCGGATGCGCGGATCCTTGCTGGGCTGATGCTCCCGGGTGGGCCGGGGGGCGTGTCGCGACAGGCCGACTGACGCCGGCGCGGCCGGGGCACTGGACGCGCCATCAGGGTTGACGCCCCCCGGGATGGATCGGGGGCGAGGAGGTGCAGGGGATGCAGACGATCTACAAGTACACGTTGAGCCCGACCGAGGAGCAAACGATTCCGATGCCGAGTCCGGCTCGCGTGTTGTCTGTGGACGAGCAGCGGGGCGCGGTGTGCGCGTGGGCACTGGTCGACACCGATGCCGCGCTGGTGCCCGTCCGCTTCCGTGTTCACGGCACAGGCCATCTGGTTCCCTTGCTCGACGGGTGGAGGTTCATCGGGACGGTCGTGCTGCACGCCGGAGCACTTGTGCTCCACGTCTGGACGGACGACGGCGCGCGTCAGTAACACGCCGCTTCGGCGGCAGGGAGGCAAGGAATGCGAAGACCGCCGCAGCGTGCGGTCCGGCTCGCGGCCCGGCGACTGGCGGCGGGACTGCTGAGGAGCAACGTCGATTGCGCGACCGGGGGCCCGGCGCGGGTACTGCTCGGGCTGCCGGCAGACGACGACCCGAAGCACGTCCGGTCCTGGGATGACGAGCGGGTGCTCAACGAAACCGACGTGCGAATCGCGGAGGAGCTGTCCCGGATCGCGGACAGGATCGACCCCGACGACTGACCAAGTGACGCCGCTTCGGCGGCAGGAGGTATTCTTGGACCGAAGGAAGAACATTGACCTGGGGGACCCTGACAAGCTGTACCCCGACCAGGCCGCGGCCTTGATCGGGGTCACGGACCGCACCATCCGCAACGCGGTCAGGGCGGGCCGGCTGATCGCGCACTCGAATACCGCGATGCGGCGCGGGAGCTGGTACGTGTATCGATGGGACGTGCTACGCCTGTCGATCCAACGGCAGGTCCCGGCTAGCTCGCTGGCGACGCAGCAGCCTGAGCAGTAGCAGCGGCCTTGCGCGCGGCCCGCTTCAGCCGCCGGAAGTACCCGGCCCGTCGATCCGCCGCCATCTGCACGCGGGATTCGTCCAGGTCCCGATAGCAGAAGCAGGCATCGCCCGTTTGCGCGCAATCCTCGCGGATCCACATGGCGCCGTACTCGCCCTCTCGCAGCAGCGGGCCGCGGTCGCGGGAACTCTCGTACCTCTCCAGGTCCGGGGCAAGCATCGACTTGCGGCAGCGGCAGTACCCCAAGCCGTCTCGCAGGAAATAGCGGCAGCGGCGTTGGGTCGTGGTGGTGCTCTGGCCCTCGTGCTCGCAGGGGTGAACGTCGAAGTATGCCCGCCAGAAATGCTCTGCCTGCGCCGCGTTGGCGCCTTTTCTCCCCGCCGTTTGCACCCGTTCCAGCCTCTTGGCTTGGCGCTCGAAGCCGTAGGGGTCCTTGCGCTTCGGCCGAAATCGCTTCCCGCCTCGCGGGTGGTAGCCTACTGGTCTGCCGCTTCCCGGTCCGCCCATGCTGTGACTCCTTCCACGCAATCCTCGAGGAACACCGTATCGACCACGCTCCCCGCGTCCGCCTCCACCGCCGTCTGCCCCCGCACCTGCCGCCAGTCGTAGCGGTGCCAGTGCAGGGGGTCGTCGCGGTCGAAGAGGACGAGCAGGAACGCGAGGCCGCCGAAGTCCAACGCCCGGTCCAGTGCCGCGGCCTGGTGCGGCTTCACGTGCTGCCGCAGGTACATCTTCGGGTGCGAACACGTCTTCAGTTCGACCCGCACGAACCTGCCCCCGGCGACAACCCCGGTGTGGTCGGTTGACCCCTTCTCGGTGTAGCGGGGGCCATCAGGAGTCGCTCGCATCCCGGGTCGCGATGTGTCCAGGTCCGCGATCCCGAGCAGGCGCATGGCGTCGATCGCGTCGTCAACGGCGTTCTCGAAGTCGCGGCCTTTGCGGGCGTTCGCCTTGCCGCGTGCCACTGCCTCGGGGTTGGGGTCGGGGGTCGGGCCCCTGGCTAAGCATCCTTGCTCCCGGGCGATCTGGCGGGCGTACTGCTCTGTTGCCGCGGCGCGGACGGAGTCGGGGAGGTCTGCGAGGGGGATGCCCATCAGGTGGACCCTCCTCCTGCTGCCGCCCCGCACTGCTCGGCCAGCCTCGGGTACATCTCGTCCGGGAGCAGGGCGCCAGGCTTGGCGACGTACCTGGTCAGGCGTCCGTCGCGAGTCCCGGAGTCCACGATCCACCGGTCCACCCACGCCGAGGCGTTGATCCCCGCCGCCCTGAAGTCGGCGCGGGTCACGTGCCCCTGCGCCCGGAGCGTGCGGCAGATCGCGAAGGCCGCCACTTTCCAGCGCCCCAGCGTCACCGGGCACGGCACGCCAGCTCGCACGTCGGGAACGATCGGGGGCAACTCGGGGAGGCGGTCCGGCGTCCGGTACAGGTCCGGGGCGATAAAGTCGAGTTCCCATTCCGGGCCGCGGAACCGCTGCGTCGGGTAGAAAACGTGCAGACGCAGGGCACGCGCCACGTCCCGGAAGTCGGACTTCGGGTACCCCGGCACCAGCACGGCGCGGACGTGGGGGCCGTAGCCGGAGCCGCGGAGTTCGGCGGCCTGTGCCAGCACGGCGAGGTTCGGGCGCTGCTCGGCCTGGATCCCGACCATGCACGGGGCCGGGAAGTCGCCCTGCGCGCGGAGCACGCCGCCGCCGTGGTGGCAGGCCAAAACCCGGGCTGCGGTGCCGACCAGCAGGAGATCCCAGCCCGCGGTCTCCGGGTACACGGTCCAGCCCGCAGTCCTCGCGGCGTCCGAGAAGGCGTCGCACAACTCGGCCTCGGAGCTGAAGCGGGGGCGGTCACGGGTCATGTTGTCCTCCTTGTGCGCATGGTCGCTACCCCAGCCGGCACCGGATCTGCGTCCGTGTAGGCGAACCCTTCCGCCGCGAGCCAATCCGGATACCACTCGGCGCACTGACCCAGCGTGTAGACGCTACCCGAGGCTGTGGTCACGCTCCGGCCCGCGATCGTGGCGATGGGCGAGGTTACGATTTCGTGCCCGTCCGCGGACCAGATGCCGGCCAGCGACGGCGGATGCCGCAGGTTCACGCGCAGGTGCCAGTGGTTAAGCAACATCGCGCCACTCCGCGTCAACGGGTCCACACGGCTCATCCGGTGGCGGTGCGTCGTCGTACTCGGGGGATTCGCCGGACAGGCCCGCGCCCGGCTGGTAGTCGGGACGGGACAGCACATCCCCGATGGCCGTGGGTTCCGACGAGAGCCGCCGCGATCTGACGGTCGCCTCGCGGGCGCGTTCGTCGCCGGCCCGTCGCATTTGTTGCGACCACTCGCGGTCCAACGTCGCCTTCGTGTCGTGGTCTTCCAGGTCTGCCGGCCGGAACCCCGCGTACCGGTGCGTTGGCGGATACCCCCAGGCTTCGACGCACGACGCGAACAAGTCGGCGTGTCGCTCGGGTGCCGAAGCGGGCGGCGGGTTGCCGAAAGGAATCACGTCGTCCCAGGCTGGCGGGTGCAGGGTCGTAGTCGGCAACCTGATTTCCCGGCGCGATGTGCCCGCGGCGCACACGCAGCGGACCTTGCACGGGGCCGCGAGCGTCCAGCCGAGCACGGTGCGCCCGTGGTGCGTTGCGACTTGGCGCACCGCGATCCCCTCCGGCCAGTGGGGAGTCAGGTCCTCGACTGTCGCGATGGTGTGCGGGACGTAGACGGGGTGCCGGCGCGTCCGGTTGTCTTCACCTACCCCCAGGACTTCGAGCCGGGAGACGGTCACGAAGCCCGCGCCGCGGCAGTAGGGGCAGTCGGCTTGCTGCGCCGGGCCGCGGAGGCGTTCGGTCGCCACCCGCACCAACTCGCGCCACACGTGCTCCCGCGGCAGGTCTTCGAGGTCGCGGACAGACGGCTCTCGGAGCGCGTCGTTGACCGCCTCCACCCAGGCCGCCGGGTCGAAGCTGGCCGCGAACTTGGTGAAGTCCTGGCGGGTTGACTCGGGGAGGCGCTGCCAGTTCCAGAAGACGCGCTTGAGACTTTCGGCCACGGCGGTCGCTTTCATTCGTCATCCTCTCTCGCGAGTTCGGCACGGGCTTCTGCGAGCATCTCCTCAACGGTCTTGCGACGGGGGCGGCTCTCGGGGCGGGGTGCGCTGTCGTCAAACGCCCCCTCCATGACGTTCGCGTGGTTCGGACTGCTGCCGTTCGTCGCCCACAGCCAACCGAACGTCGCACCGGGCCACGTGTTGATCCCGTCGCGCAGCTTGGAGCACGTCACCACTCGCCGCATGACGCCGCGCCAGTATTCCCGGTCGGGCTCCTTGGCTAGCGCCTTGTCGATGGCCTTCTCGTGCGGCGCGACCTTGAGGCACCGGCGCTTTCCCCACGGGCCGGCTACGAGGTCGTTCCAGGCGTCGGCCGCCCATTGGTGCCGGTGCGGTTTCGGAGGCGGCTCCTGAATCGGAACCGGTGGCGGCTCCGGCGTCGGCGCACTCCCCCGACCCTCAGGGGCGGGGGTTGGGGGGTGGGGTTGAACTTGTCCCGTAGTCGAAGACGGAGGGACAAGGGCCCCGGGATCGGCCCCGGCCCCGGGATCGGACAAGAAACGCGCGCGCACCCACGCGGGGATTTCCCAATTCTTTCCGGGTTCGCCGAGCAGTGCCCGGCGTAAAAGCTTCCAACTCCGCGAATTCTCAAGAGGAGGCAACAAGGCAACGACATCAGCCGGCGGCGCCGGACATTTGCTCTGCGCTGGCGTGTTCACGCTCTGCCATGGCAAGAACATCCGCACGACAGACCAACGCTCTCCGTCCGACATCCACGGCACCACCATGCGCGCCCGCTCCAGCTCTGCCATGTACTCGCGGACGTGCCCGAGGTTGATGCGCGGACGGTACAAAAACGCCCCCGACTTGCACCGCTCGGGGCGCCACCGGAGTACGCCCCAATCGTCGGCGTCACCCCATGTCCAGATGAACAGCAGTTGCGCGCCCATCGAGAGCGTGCCGCACTTCTCGTCCTGCCAAAAGGCGGGGTCGATGTCACGACGGCGAGGCATCCCTACGCCTCGGTTGCGGACTTCTCCGCGCGCTTGTGCTCCTCGTAGATCGCCGCGAGCGCGTCCGGCTCCATCCCGAGCGCGCGCGCGTACCGAAGGAACCGCGGGCCGGCGCACACGCTCCCGTTCTCCATCTGCCAGACGTGCGACGACTCGCACGCGTCGTCGCCCATCGCGCGCATGGCCCGCGCGATGTCCCCGAGGCTGCGGCTGCCACGGGCCACCTTCAACGCTTCGATTGCCATTCGCGAATGCCTCCCGAGGGCCAAAGCCCCCCATGGGCGCGAGTCTAAAAGCCGCGTCGCAACCTGTCAACATCTGTTTCGTATGGCCGGCAAAAAAAATCCTTGACCCCCCGCCCAACCGGCGGTAGTCTTCACCCTGTCAGCCGGGGCGACCCGGCCGGCTCTTTCAACCGTAGCAGCCGCTCTAGCGACGGCGACGGGTGTAGCGACCCGTCCACGGCGCGCGACAAGTCCTCGGGCTGGCCGATGCCCGGGGCACGCACGCCGCCCCTGCTCGCGCCCGGGTGTCCGGGCCGGGGGCCGAAGCCGGTAAACGCTGCTGGGGGAGGCTGGTGCGAGCTCGAGACTTTGCTAATGCGGCTTGGCGCAGTGGTAGCGCACGTGGCCCATAACCACGCCGTCCCTGGTTCGATTCCAGGAGCCGCAACTGTAGCCCCAGGGGTGGGGCGGGAGACAAGCATGCTGAACGACACGACTACGGATCGGCTCGCGGCTGGCGAGACCGCAGCGGAGGCTCGGGTGAGTCTCCCGCCCACCCCGCAATCCCCCGAGACTCCGCTGCGGTCTCGCCAGCCGCAGTCGCACTCCGACTGCCAGCCCGGCGGCAGCCTCACTCTCGCCCGTCTGCGGTACCTAATCCTGCTCGAACGCGGTCACATGGCGATCAAGTGCCAGGACCGGCCGCTCGGGATGATCGGACTCCGCGGCGCAAACGAGGCGCTGGACGGGCTGCTGCGAGCGATCTACCGGGAGGTAGCTTAGATGCTCCACACCAGCCTCAACCTCATCCTCGCCCACGGCCCGTGTGACCGCGTGAAGCACGTACGCACATGGCTCGGCGACCGGTCGCCGGACGAACTGTTCCCGATCACGGACCTGCTGACGGTGCCAGGTCTGTTCGTGCCTGAAGACGCGATCTGGGCGTTGCGTGCGGTGCCCGCCGAAGAGGTTGCCACTCGTGACCGTATCGCCCGCCTGTACGCCTGCGACTGTGCGGAGCGGGCCTTGCAGCGGGAGCGGGAGGCTGGTCGCGAGCCGGCAGCGGTATCGTGGGCTGCGATCGAGGTTGCCCGCAAATACGCGGTCGGCGAGGCTACTGACGAGGAGTTGAGGGCGGCGCGGGCGGCGGCGTGGGCGGCGTGGGCGGCGTGGGCGGCGGTGTGGGCGGCGGCGTGGGCGGCGGCGTGGGCGGCGGCGGAGGTAACCGGGTGCGAATGGCAGGCCACGCATCTGCGCGAGCTGCTGGAGGCGGCATGACTACAACCCCGCACCCGTCCCGCGTCCTGTCGCGGGTCCACCACGGCCACGCGTCCCTGCTCGCGGCCATCGTCGTGATCGTAACCGGGCTCGCACCGCTGGCCGTCCCGGGGGTGCGCGCATGGCTGAGAAGCGGCGGCGGCGTGGCCATTGTCGCGCTCTGCCTCGGTGGCGTTGCCGTGGCCGTGGCGCTGGTGGTCGTCGCGTTGCGGCCGTTCCGGGGGTGTTCGCGATGAACCGTTGCCGCCTCTGCCCCAGCCCCGCGACCGTACCCGCGTGGCATGACACGTCCGCGGGCCTGGAGCCGTTCGAGTTATGCGCCGACTGCCGCGCCCTGGTCCTGGACCGGCTCGCGGACGAGTACCAGCGGCGGCGTGCGGAGGCGGATGCGGGGGTGACCGCGCTCGCGGCGGGGTACGGGTTTGAGGGGGTGGATATCGAGGCCGTCAACGTGGCGGCGGGAGACAACGCATGAACGCCCGCTACGCCCACTCCCGCCACGCCGACGACGCCCCACCCGACCCGGTGGAGTGTTTCGGGTGCGGCAGCGAGCGCGACCCGGACTGCGAGTGGTGCCACGGTCAGGACCCGGAACTGCTGGCGGAACAGGCGCGGGAGGATGCCGCGGTGGCGTTGGCTGAGGCTTTGGCGTTCGCGGATTGCTGCGATTGGACGCGGTGGTGAGGGGAGTAGGACGGGCTTCGTGCCCGGGGGAGGACGAACCGGTGGGCGTACTCGAGATGATCCCCAACGCCGCGCGACTGGAGGCGGTGGAGGTGGCGCAGGGATCGCCAGCGTGGCACACCCTTCGTCGCCAGCGCGTAGGGGGCTCCGAGATCGCGGCCATTCTCGGCCTGTCCACCTGGGCGACTTGCTACGAGCTGTGGCGCCGGAAGCGCGGCCTTGATGCCGACTCGGACCCCACGGACCTGATGGACATGGGGTCGGCCCTGGAACCGCACATTCTAGCCAAGTGGGCATCGCAGACGGGCGCCGAGATTGTCCGCCCCGTGCCGTTCCTGTGGGACCGCGAGCACCCCCACCGGTCCGCGAGTCTTGACGGGATCGCGCGGCACGAGGGGTGCATCAAGGTCGTGGAAGCCAAGTACAACAGCGGCGCCCCGTGGGAGGAAGTGCCCGTCGCGTACGTTCTGCAAGTGACGTGGTACATGCTGCTGACCGGCATTCCCGAGGCCGTCATCGTCGCGATGGACAGCCGGGGCAAGGCCACGCCGTACCCCGTGCCGTTCGCCCCGGACTTGGCCGGCACCCTCGCGACCGCAGTGGATGCGTTCTGGCGGCACGTCGAAAGCGGCGAGCCCCCCGAAGCCGTGACGGACGCCGACCGCGAGGCCGTGGCGTTGTCCAAGCTGACGGGGCGGGCGTTGGTCGCGAAGATGGAGGCGACCGAGATCATGCTGGCCGTCGAATCCGAGTTGGCCGAGTGCGACCGGATCGCCAAGGAGGCGAAGGCCAAGGGCGCGGCGATCCGGGCGAAGGCGGCCGAGCAGATGGCCCTTCACGGGGTGCAATCCGTGACGTTCCCCGACAACTCCAAGTGGCGGTTGATTCAGAAGAAGGGCGGTATCGCCTGGAAGGCATACGCCCTGTCGCTCGGGGGCAACACGATGGATGCCGGGGCGTTCCGGGGCGAGGGCTCCGTGTACGTCAAGGCCGAGCACGCCGGGCTGCCGGCGGAGGAGGAAGAGTGATGCAGGACGGAACCGGGACGCAGGCGATGGCGCTCGCGGATGACCGCCCACAGATGGGCATGGTGGCCGTGAGCGCCGACCAGTACGGGCACATCGAGGCGCTCGTGCGGTCGGAAATCCAGGCGCGTACGGCGGTCGCGCTGGCCCGGCCGCGGGACCTACTGGGGGTGCGCGACCGGCTGCTGCGCGACGCGGCGCGGCCCGGGTTCGCGATGTCCGCGGAGTACGGCGCGGACGGCAAGTTCCGGCGCGGCGGCAAGATGATCACGGGGCCGTCCATCCGGTTCGCGGAGGCGGCTCTGCGGGCCATGGGGAACATGGTCGCGCAGGAGCAGACGATCCACGACTCCGACACCGAGCAGACGGTGCGCGTGTCCGTCGCGGACCTGGAGACCAACACTGTGGTCGCGCAGGAGGTGACCTACTCCAAGACCGTCGAACGTCGGTCGGTCAACTCCGACGACCACGACCGGATCCTCGGACAGCGCACGAACAGCGAGGGCAAGACCCTCTACATCGTGCAGGCGTCCGAGGTGGATCTGTTCGCCAAGCGCGGCGCACTCGTCGCCCGTGCCCGGCGCAACCTCATCCTCAACATGCTGCCCGGGGACATCAAGGACGACGCCATCGCGGAGTGCCGGGAGACGCGGAAGAAGGCGGATCGCGCAGACCCCGGCGGGGCGGCGAAGAAGGTGGCGGATGCCTTTTCCGTCCAGTGCAACGTGCGCCCCGACGACCTCGCCAAGTACCTCGGACATCCGGTGGACCAGTGCTCCCCGGCGGAACTGGACGAACTGCGGGGCGTCTTCGCGGCAATCCGCGACGGCCAGACGACATGGCCCGAAGTGATGGGCAACAAGGACGCCGACGAGAAGAAGGCCGCCGACCCCCTCGCGACCGCCCGCAAGGCCGTCGCGGACAAGGTGCAAGGGCGCGGCACGAAGACCGCCGCCACGCCCATCCAGCCACACGCCGAAGTGGTCACGGCGAGCGCGTCGGACATCCTGCGTGAGCGCTGGGTCAAGGCCGCGAAGATGGACCGCAACGACGCGATCCGCTGGGCGGCCGAGACTTGCGGCGTGCCGGCCGACGACGAGGCGATCAAGGCGTTCTGGGCCAGCGAATTCACGGACGCCGAACAGAAGGCGCTCGAAGCCAAGCTCGCGGAAGTGGCGACGGCCGGGGAGTAACCCATGTCCCCGCAACTGGACCTGTTCGACGCCCCGACCCCACCCCCGCACGGCATCGCGACCGTGCCCGAGTGGGACGTGCTGCCGGACCGGACGCGGGACGAAGTGCTGAACCGGCGCGCGGGGCTGTGCCTGGCGCTGGCCGGGAGACGGACGCCGCTCCGGCTGTCGGGGCTGGCGGCGGACGGGCGTGTTGAGTGGGAGTGCATGGCCGGACCCGGGGATTTCCCGGAGGCTGAACCGGCTGCGGTTGAGGCGATGTAGGAGGAACCATGCCTGCCATCGTGATCAAGGAACGGAGCGGGAGGTTCGAGCCGGCCGCGAACCCGCGCGATCAGCGGGATCCGACCCTGGCGCGCGCCGAAGCGGAGCGGCTCGCGAGGGAGAACCCGGGCCAGGCGTTCGGAGTGTGGGTCCGCGTCGGGGTCGCGCTCAAGCACGATGTCGAGTGGAAGCCCGACCCCGAGGATGTGCCGTTCTAGACGCTGTAACCCGCCGCGGTGGCGGAGTGGAGGATGGACATGAGGGACTTTTTCAGCCTGGTTGCCTTGTGCCTGGTTCTGGCCGGATCGTTGATCAGCGGGTACATCGTGCTCGCCACCATCCACGGGCTCGTCTTCGCGCACCCGGTCGGCTACGGCGAGGCAACAGGCGTCGTCACGGAATGCTGGGATGACGGGGTGTTCGCGTCCACGTACGAGTGCCGGCTGATGCAGGAGGGGTACGTGGCGACAAGGTTTACGGCCCACCGCGACCACGAGGCCGCGATGCGGGAGGCACTCGCGCGCGCGGTTGCGGCCAAGAAGTCGGTCCGCGTGAAGTACGAGCGGCGTGGCGCGGTGTGGTGGTGGCAGGGACGCACGCGCTCGTGGGCCACCGAAGTGGTGCCACTCGCGTCGCCGTAGCCACTGCCCAACCCCGCCCCAGCAGCGGGTCGCTCTCTGACAGTCAGGTTCGACGGCAGGGGTAGCTCAACTGGTAGAGCAACTCTCGCATCCGGACCGGCTCCGCGAGGAGCCGAGGCGGGAACGAGATGCGGGTTCAAATCCCGCCCCCTGCCACATTCGTCCCGCCGCGAGGCGGGGCCCGCGCCCGCCCGGTATGGCGGGTTTCGGGCTGCTGAGGGTGTAGAGCCCTGGCTCTTTACAGGAGGCAGCCATGACGTGGTGACGGTCACCCCGCCCGGCATCGCAAAGGGGTCTTCTAACACGTGCCGGGCGGGGGACTGGACGTTGACGCCGCGGGGTGCGGCGATGGCGTGTTCTTTGAAACCAGGGAGGTGCCCGATGGTGGTCGTTGAGTACGACCCTATCCTGGGGATCTCCGCTGACGACGTGCCACGTGCGCCGCTCTGCGCGGCGTTCGTGCGCGGTCCCGAGGGCCGCGGGTTTGATGTGCGCTCCGGCGAGGGCGCCACCCGATGTGTCTGCCTCGGGAGACCGCAGCCTTGTGGGGGCTGGGCAATGTCTTAGCGGTGCAACCTCGGGACACGAGCCCGGCCGGTGGCGACCGCTGCCGGCCGGGCAGCCACCCCCTGGACGTTGACGCCCCAGCATTGGGCCGGGGCGATAGGGAGGATGAACGTGGGCAATCGCAACCAGTGCGTCAGAAAGCTCGTCGCTGGCAAGGACGCCCGGCGAATTCAGCGGCTCGCGCGGGGACGTGTAAAGACCAACCCGAAGACGCCGCGATCGGTGCGCGTGCTCCGGTGGTTCCGGCATGCGTTCGCGGAGGCGCTCGGGTTCCAGTCCGCGGACCCGAACCCGGTGACGACGACGCACGCGGATCGCAAGCGTGCCCGCGCATTGGCCGCGAACATGCTCCTGCTCGGCAGGATCGCCAAGGCCCGGCGCGCGCTCCCGAAGTGCCACGCGGTCGCACGGCCGGAGCATCCGCGGCCCGGGTGCGCGGCGAACAGGGCGAAGCGGTCCGCGGTCGCGGCCGCCGGCGTGGCGTGAGAGTGTCCATGAACGCCGCCGAGAGCGGCAGGAGGTAGCAGCCGTGTCCGACACACTGACCCTGGCAACGATCGCGGACGGTGCCCTGGAAGAGCAGTTCAAGCGGTGCCTGGAGGAGGTGCGCGAGTCGTACCGCGACGAGACTCGCGATGAGAAGGGGAAGCGGGTCATCAAGCTCGAACTGACCTTCTCGCGGCGCCCCGAGAGCAACCTGATCGAGGTCACGACCGAGTCGTCGGTGAAGCTGCCGGCGACCCGCGGCGCGATGGGCTTCGTGTCCGACGAGGGAGACGGCTTCGAGGCCGTCGCCCTGCCGAAGGCGAGGCAAGAGGAACTCTTCAAGCGGCCCGCGGCGGTACTGCCGATCGGCGGGCGGGAGGACTGAGACATGGGCTGGAACGACGAGGAGAACGGGAACGGCATGGCCGACTTCTTCAAGGCGGTACACGCGGCCGGCGTCGAGGCCGGCAAGGCGACCGCGGCCGAGGCCACGCGCGTCACGACCCACGAGATCGCGGGGCGCGCCTACGTCAAGGAAGGCGCCGGAGCGATGCGCGAGGTGAAGCCGCCCCGCGTGATCTTGCGCCTGCCCACATTCGGGGCCGTAGCCGACTTCGCAGACGCGGTGAAGTCCCACGCGAAGGAGCCGTGCGTGGTCATGGTCGGCACGCAGGGCGCGGTCGCGTACCTGACCCCCGAGTGCAAGGAGGACGAGCAGGACACGATCGGGTTCCGCGTGTTCCGGGCCGCGCTGCCTCCGGAGACCGCGCTGTCGTACCCCGGGTTCATGGAGTTGCTGGACCTGTACAGCGGCGCCGTGACCGAAGAGAAGGACCTGCGGACGGCCCTCAAGGTGCTCAAGGCCGTCAAGACGAGCGCCACGAAGTTCGAGGACCGCGGCGCGTACACGCACGTCACCTTCGAGGGTGGCGCGAACGTGGACGCCGCCGGGATGGACATCCCGAAGATCGTCCACTTCAACGTGGCGTACGGTGACCCCACGTACGACATGAGCCTCTGCTACCGCCTGACCATCGCCCCCGATGGAGACGGGCTCGTGTTCAGGCTCGCGGCCATGCCGCACGTGGATCAGCGTGACGAGAAGTTCGTCGGCCGCGCCCTGGTGGACCTGCGGGAGCGGCTCGGCCTGACGGGACACGAGGTCTTCCGGTCGGCGTCCTGATCCGGGCTTCCGTCTTTCGTGAGCCCCGGGCGGTCGGATTGACTCCGGCCCGGGGCGCTGAGTCGCGGCGCTATTGATGGCGCCGCAAGCGAGGTCGCCGCATGACCTGCCACGACTGCGCCACGACCCTGCGACGGACCGCGAGCGGGGCACGGTGCCCAGCGTGCGGACTCGAGTACGACCTGGTGCCGCGCCCGCGTACGGTCCCCGCCGCGACTCCCGACCCGGTGCCGCCACCGGTGCCCGCCGAGGTCCCGGTGCGGGAGTGCCAGCTCCGGGAGGTAGCGGAGCATCGTGCCGTGCTCGCGGAGATCGGGGCGACGGACCCGGCCGAGCGGTGGCGACTGCTCCGTGTGCGGATGGGGGCACGGTGGTCGGCTGAGGCGGCGGCTGGGGCTGTCTTCGCTCGCGACGCGAGGATGGAGGTTGGAGCGTGAAGGCGATCTACGAGCCGAAGGGCGCCGCGTTGGAATACGCGCCGCTCGCCTGCAACCTGTTCAACGGCTGCACGCACGGCTGCCGGTACTGTTACGTCCCCGGGGTGCTCAGGACCGACCGCGTCGGGTTCCATTCCGGGGCGTGGGTCCGCGATGGCATCCTGGCCGCGCTCGACCGCGATGCCGCCCTGCTCGCCGGCCGCGGCGACACCCGGCGCGTCCACCTGTGCTTCACCTGCGACCCGTTCGGGATGGGCGCCGACCACGCCATCACCCGGGAGGCACTCGCGATCCTGCGGCAGTACAAGCACCCGGTCGCGGTGCTGACCAAGGGCGTGCTCTCGGACACAGACATCGCCGCGATGCAGGGCATGGATTGCGACGTGGGCGTATCGCTGGTGTGGGGTCGCGACTCGGAGCGGCGCAAGTGGGAGCCTGGGGCCGCCAGCGTCACCGACCGCGCCGACAACCTGCGACGCGCCCGGGATGCGGGCCTGCGGACATGGATCTCGGTTGAGCCCGTCATCGACCCTGAAGAGGCGTTCTGGGCGATCTGGGTCGGCATGGCGGTCGCGGACATGATCAAGGTCGGCCGCCTGAACCACATGGACACGCCCCGGCCGGTGGACTGGCCGCGGTTCGCGCGCATGGTCAGCGACGTGCTGACGCCGTGGGCCGCGGAGGAGCCTGGCCGGGCGTTCCTGCTCAAGCGCGGGCTGGCCGAGTTCGTGACCCCGCCCGCATCGGCAGGCGGCGAGGGTGGGGATGGGCGGGAGTAGACGCGTGGCAGTAGCCGTAGACATCTTCCGGGCCTTCGCGCGCCGCACGAAAGCGACGCCCCGCGATCGCCTTGCCGTCGTCGGCACCCCCGACCTGTTCCAGCGGGCGGATGCGGCCCGGTGCGCAGCGGTCCACATCTGTTGCGTCTACACCTACGACCTTTCCGAGTGCGACCGGCTCGCGGCCATCTACCGCCCGCTCAACCCGAACGTGCTCATCGGCGGCCCCGGGACCGGGATGCGCGGCGAGGAGCACGTCCCGGGCTTGTACACGGCGCTCGGCTACCTGTTCACGTCCCGCGGCTGCCCGAACCACTGCTGGTTCTGCCTTGTCCCGGGTCGCGAGGGTGGTATTCGCGAGTACCCGATTCGTGACGGGTGGAACATCTGCGACGACAACCTGCTCGCGTGCTCCGAGGCGCACGTCCGGGCCGTGTTCGCGATGCTGGCCCGGCAGCCCCGGCATGCACAGTTCACGGGTGGCCTGGAAGCGGCACGGATGCAGCCGTGGCACATCGATCTCCTCTGTGACCTGCGGGCCGCGAACCGCTTCGAGTCCCTGTACCTCGCCTACGACACCCCCGACGACTGGCACCACCTCGTCAGGGTCGTCGGGTGGCTGGAGGAAGCCGGGTTCATCAACCTTCACCGCCGCATCGGCTGCCACGTCTTGTGTGGGTGGACGAACGGCGACGGTCGCCCGCCCGCGGACACGATGACGAAGGCGGAGGCGCGGATGCGCGCTGTAGCTGGACTCGGACTGTTGCCGAGGGCGATGGTTTACCGGGGGCCGGACGAGCCTGCGCGCGCCGAGGATGACCCGTGGCGCGTGTTCGCGCGGCTGTGGCAGAGGCCGACGATCATCGCGAGCCAACTCAAGGTTGCAACCCCCACCCCCGAGGTGACGCCATGACCCGCATCCGCATCGCGTTCGCGTTCCTCCCCCGCCTCCTGACCGCGCTCCGGGCCAGCGAGGGGGCGAGGTTGGAGGCAGAGTCCCGCGCCGTCGAGGCCGAGGGATTGCTGGCGGTGACGAGGCGGCGGGAAGCCGTCACCCGTCTCGG
>JBAZOO010000024.1:0-56461 GCA_041648735.1 Lentisphaeria bacterium | reverse complement strand
GGGGGGGGGGGGGGGGGGGGGGGGGGGGGGGGGGGGGGGGGGGGGGGGGGGGGGGGGGGGGGGGGGGGGGGGGGGGGGGGGGGTGGGGCGGGCTACGGGCTACGGGCTACGGGCTACGGGCTGCGGGCTACGGGCTACGGGCTACGGGCTACGGGCTGCGGGCTGCGGGCTGCGGGCTGCGGGCTGCGGGCTGCGGGCTAAGGGCTGCGGGTGGGCTATGGACAGAATGGACGGGGTGGGTGGGCGGTCAGTCCAGGAGTTCGAAGAGCTTCACGGCGCCGCCGTGGAAATCCGTGCTGCCGGCGGGGCGGCAGCGGAACGGCTCCTCCCCGCTGCCGGCGGCGCCGGTGGTGGCGGGGGGGGTGGCCAGGACCGTCTCGCGGCACTGGGCTGGCCGCCGGAGCCGGTCATGGATGGTGGCCGGGAGCAGGGCCTGCCCGGGCTTGGCGCGGCGGCAGAGGTGGTTGGCAAGGTCAACGCATTCGCCGATGGCGGCGAACTCCAGCCGCCGGCCGCTGCCGACGGAGCCGACGATGCATTCGCCGGCGGCGATGCCGAGCCCCAGCTCGAACCTGGGGAGGCCATGGCGTTCCCACTGCGGTTGGAGTTCCTGGAGGCGGCGGCGCAGCTCGCGGGCGGCCTGGACGGCGGCGGCCTCGGGGTCAAGCAGCTCGACGGGGGCGTTGAAGAGCAGGACAATGCGGTCGTTGGCGACGGTGTGGAGGGTGCCGCCGAGGCCGAGGGCGACCTCGGTGGTCGCCGCATGATAGAGGTTGAGCATTGCCGCGACATCGGCCGGGGGAAGGCCGCCGCAGAGCCGGGTGAAGCCGCGGATCTCGGATTGGAGCACGACGACGTGGGCCTTCCGCGGCTGGAGGTGGGGGTAGCCGTTCTTCCGCTCCCGCAGGATGGCGTCAATGGTCTGGTCGGAGACGAAACGCCCCAGGTTGTCGGCAATGCGCGTCTGCTGGCTGATCTGCTGGACGGTGCGGAGGTTTTCGAGGGCGATGCCGACCAGGCTGGCCAGGGCCATGGCCAGCTCCAGGTCGCACTTGTCCAAGGTGCTGCCGCTCCGCTTGCCTTCGAGGCCGACGACGCCGACGAGCTGCCCGGCGGCGTGGAGGGGGCAGCCAATGACGGTGTGGCGCAGCCCCTCGCCGCCGGCGGCGGCCCCGGCGGCGGCGGGCGGCCGGATTTCGCCGAGGATGCCGGCGCGGCCGTCGAGGACCTTGCGGATCAGGCTCTGGTTGCGGGGATGGGCGGCGAACTCGTCGTTCCGGCGGCCATGCAGGTAGGCGACGGCTTCGGCGGCGATGGTGGGGTCGTGCGGGTTGAGGGTGACCATGAAGCCGCTGGCGCAGTGGAGGATTTCCAGCATCAGCCCCATGGCGTGTTGGAGCAGTTCCGGCGGGGTGAGGGCGGCATGGAGTTCGCGCAGCCCCCGTTCCAGGCAGCGGAAATGGCTGACGAGCTGGCGGGCGGTGGCGGCATCCTGGACGGGCGGGAGTGGCTCCGGGACGGGGGTGAGCTTGAACTCCAGGAGGCTGGCGAGGGCGGCGTCCGCCGCCGGGTCGGGGCGGATGGCGAAGGGGGCGGCGCCGCCGCCGGCGGCGCCCGTGCCGGGAGCGGCGGTGGACAACTGCTGGGGTTCGACCAGGAAGACGCTCATCTCGGTGTCGCCGGCCCGGATGATCTGGCCGTGTTTCAGCAGGTGGCCGCCGCCGGCGACCCGGGCCCCGTCGAGGAAGGTGCCGTTGCGCGAGCCCAGGTCGGTCAACTCGACCTTGTAACCGCTGGTGGCGAGGGCAAAATGGCGGGCGGAGATGCCGGGGTCGGGGATCTTGATGTCGGCCTTGCCGCGGCCGAACACGACGGTCCCCGGCGGCAGGGCGATGCGCTCGGGGATGGCGACGGGGCATTTGCGGATGATGAGATGCGGCATCGGGGCACCGGCTGGGATGGAGGGGCGGGGAAGGGGGCGATCCGCTGTCGCTGGCAATGTATTGGGGTTCGGGCCGGCTGGCAACCGCTGCCGCCCATCCTGCGGGCTACGGGCTGCGGGCATTGAAGGCCCCAGAGGGGCCTGGGCATGAAGCCCCCGGCTTCAGCCGGGGGTCTGGGGGTTCCACATTGTTGAGTTGCGCCCCAGCGGGGCGCGAGAGGGCGGAGGGGGGCATTCTCCGGCGAGCATGCCGCAGGCGGCGTGGATGTCCTTGCCGCCACTGTAGCGGCGGACGACGGGCATGGCGAGGTGCCGGCGCAGGGCGTCGCGGAAACGGTCCAGCTCCTCCTGGCTGGGCGGCAGGAAGCGGCCCGTGGGGTCGTTCACGTCAATGAGGTCGAGGGTGACCGGCAGGCCGCGGGTCAGCTCGGCCAGTTGCCGGGCGTCGGCCTCGCGGGTGTTGACGCCGGCGATCATGGTCCAGGCCAGGAGGATGCGCTGGCCGGTGGCGGCGTGGTGCTCGCGGAGCGCCGCCATCAGCTCCGGCGTGGGATGCCGGGCTTCGACGGGCATCAGTTCGCGCCGCCGGGCCGGGTCGGCGGCGGTCAGGGAGACGATCAGGCGGAAGGGCAGCCGCTCCGCCGTGAAGCGCCGGATGCCGGGGACGATGCCGGCCGTGGAGATGGAGATGGCCTTGCCGGCGATGGCGAGGCCGCAGGGTTCGGCGAGGATCTGCGCGGCCTGCGTCACCGCGTCGTAGTTGAGCAGCGGTTCGCCCATGCCCATGAAGACCACGCCGCGCACCGGCCAGGGGGAGTCGGCCTGGATCTGGGCCACTTGGTCCACCATTTCCCAGGCGGCGAGGTTGCGGCGGAACCCCAGCCGGCCGGTGGCGCAGAAGGCGCAGCCCAGCGCGCAGCCCACCTGGGAGCTGACGCAGACGACCGCCTTGGGATCCGCCGGGCGGTGCAGGAGCGGAATGCGCACCGCCTCGAACGGCTCCGGGCCGGCGCCGTGGAAGAGGTACTTGGTGAACCCATCCTGGGGGGAGACGGCTTTCCGGAGCCGGGTCAGGCGCGGGATCGCCGTGCGTTGGCGCACCGTTTCCAGCAGGCGGCGGGGGATGTTCGGCAGTTCGGCCGGCAGCTCGCCGCGGCGCACGGCCGCGACGTGGATTTGCCGGGCCATCCGCGGCGTCACGCCCAGGGGTGCCAGCCGTTCGTGCAACCGGTCGGCGGTGAGGCCGTTCAGGGGGATGGGCATGATGGCGGCGGCTCTGGCGCCAGCAGCCGTTCGACGGCGTGGCTGAGGTCGAGGAGGGAGGCTTCCGCGGAGGCTTGGCGGGTGGCGTCGGCGGGGTCGAGGGGGACGGTGGCGCCCCAGGCGGCGGGGGCGTCGCCGCGCCCATGGGTGCCGCCGACGCGGGCCGGGTTGCGGCTGATCGCGGGCGGGGGCCAGCCCCAGTGCAGTTCGCAGGGGTCGAAGCCGGGCTTGTTGTGGATGTCCACGTGGCTGGCGAATTCCGGTTCCTCCCGGCGCGCCTCCCACCAGGGATAGGCGAACCAGGTCCCCCGGGCGGCGGTGAGCACGAGGTCGCCGGCGCGCCGGCTCCAGGGCGACCCGTCCGGCGGCGTCTCCGCGACCTTCGCCACGACGGTGCGGTCGAGGAACAGCTCCTTCACCGCCGGCAAGTCCCGCGCCTCCTTGACGTAGAGGTGGGCGACTTGGTGGTCAACCAGGGCGAAGGCGCGGCTGGCGTGCAGATCCGGATAGGCCATGCCCTTGACGGCGCGGACCTGGAAGAGCCCGGCCTTGCGGAGTTCGCGGTTGGGGAAGAGCACTTGGTGGGCGGGGGTGATGGCGTAGTCGCCGAAGATCAGCGTTTCGTAGCCGGCGGCGGCGGCGGCGGCCAGCAGCTTGCGGAGTTCGCAAACGAGTTGGGCGACGGCGCGGCGGGTGTTTTTTTCGTCCTGCGGCCCATGCCGTTGCAGGGCATAGTCGAGGTGCGGCAGGTAGGTCAGGAGCAGGTCGCAGGCCTGGCGGCGGAGGAGGGCGGCGGTGGCCTCGGCGATCCAGCGGGTGGAGTGCAGGCCGGCGAGGGGTCCCCAGTAGGAGTGGAGGTTGAAGTCGCGGCCGACCGCGGCGCGGAGTTCGCCGGCCAGTTCCGGCGGCTGGGTGTAGAGGGCCTGGATCATGCCGCCGCCGTGCTTGTGGATCGGCGCGGGGGAGACGATCAGGTCGGCCGTGTCGCCGAGGCTCTGCTGCCAGCAGACGAGGCCGACGCGGCCGCCGCGGGCGCGGAAGCCGTCCCAGATCCGGCGTTGGGGGAGGAGGGCGGCGGATTGTTCCCAGAAGAGGGGCTTGCGGAGTTCGCGGTCGTAGAGGCCGTTGCCGATGATGCCGTGGTCATGGGGCGGCAGGCCGGTGCGGAAGGTGGCCTGGGCGGTGCCGGTGACGGCGGGGAAGGTCGGCTGGAGAGGGCGCAGGGTCAGCGGCAGCTTGTCCCACAGCTCGGGGTGGCGGGCCACGAGGTCATGGCCGAGGGCGGCGCACTGTATGACGAGCAGTTTCATGGGGGCCTGGCTCCTCTCGTGGGGGGCCGTCCTTCGGGGCGGCGGGGGGCTGTGGGGAATATATCCGTCAGCCGGGGATGTGTTGGCGCCGGGTGGATTTTGAAACCGCCCCAGGCGTGGTATACTGGAACGCTTCACCAATCTTGGCACGGGAGTGGAATCCATGGAACAGGCGGCGACGATGGAGCTGGCGGCGGAGCTGGTGCGGCGGCATCCGGCCTTGGCGGCGGCGCGGCCGGCACTGGAGGCGGCGGTGTCGCTGGTGGGCGATGCCTTGGCGGCCGGCGGCACGCTCTATCTTTGCGGCAATGGCGGCAGCGCGGCGGATTGCGACCACATCGCCGGGGAGCTGCTGAAGGGGTTCCTGCTGCCCCGGCCTTTGCCGGCGGCGGCCGCGGCGCGGCTGGCGGCGCTGGGCGGCGAGGATGGCGCCTACCTGGGGCGGAAGCTGCAAGGCGGGCTGCGGGCGGTGACGCTGACCGGGCATCCGGCCTTGAGCAGCGCGGTGATCAACGACAACGGCGGCGACCTGGCCTTCGCGCAGCAGCTCTGGGCGCTGGGGCGCGCCGGCGACGTGCTGCTGGCCATCTCCACCTCCGGCAATGCGCGCAACGTGCGGCTGGCGGCGCTGGCGGCCAAGGCCCTCGGCATGAAGGTGGTCCTGCTCAGCGGCGAGACCGGCGGCCAACTGAGGCCGCTGGCCGACCTCGCCCTGTGCGTGCCGGAGCGGGAGACCTTCAAGGTCCAGGAGCTGCACCTGCCGCTCTACCACACTTTCTGCGCCATGCTCGAACGCCGCTTCTTCGCCCCGTGACCACCCCGCCCGGGGCGGCGGCGGGGCTCAGGCAACTTCGCCGTCCCAGCCATGCCGGCCGCGGAGGGGGACGAAGCGGCAGCCGCAGACCAGCCGCTCCGCGAAACGCTCACCCCGCCGCACCACGACGATGAGATCCTGCAGGTAGAGCGAGCCGACGGGGATCGCCAGCCGCCCCCCCTCCGCCAACTGTTCCGCCAGCGCCGGCGGCACCGCCGGCGCCGCGGCCGTGACCACAATGCCGTCGTAGGGCGCCGCCGCCGGCCAGCCGCCCGAGCCGTCCGCGGCGATCACCTCGACGTTGGCGCACCCCTCCGCCGCCAGCCGCTGGCGGGCGGCCGCCGCCAGCTCCGGGATGCATTCCACCGTGACCACCTGCGCCGCCAGCCGCCCCAGCAGCGCCGCGTTGTAGCCGCTGCCGGTGCCGATTTCCAGCACCCGCTCGGAACCCTTCAGCTCCAGGCATTCCAGCATCAGGGCAACCATGTAGGGCTGCGAGATCGTCTGGCCACAGCCGACCGGCAGCGGATAGTCGGCATGGGCCTCCGCCAGGGGGGTGCCCGGCCGGCAGAAATGGTGGCGCGGCACGGTCAGCATGGCCTCGAGGATCCGCGGGTCGCGGATGCCGCGGGGCAGCAGTTGCCCGCGCACCATCGCTTCCCGGCACTCCCGCGCCTTCGCCTCCAGATCGGCGTCGGGGCCGCCGCTGCCCGGTTGATCATGGCTGAACCAGCTCATTGCCGCGATTCCCTTCCATGATGTCAATTTGCCTTTGCTGGAATCGGTTTCTCGCCAAATTGGCGGGGCGGGGGGGTGGCGAGGGATTCGAGGGCGCGGTAGTCGGTCTTGCCGCTGCCGAGGAGGGGGAGGCTGGCGAGGCGGACGACGCGCTGGAGGTTGTGCAGGGGGCTGAGCCCGGCGCGGGCAAGGAGGGTGTTGGCCGTGGCGCGGTCGAGGTCGAGGGTGGTGAACAGGACGAGTTCGGGGCGGCCTTCGCCCAGGGTGCCCGGGGCGGCGAGGACGGCGAGGCGCGGGCCTTCGGCTGCGGCGGGGGGGAGCGCCCCTTCCAAGGCCGCCTCGATGGCGGGGAGGGAGATCATTTCGCCGCCGATCTTGACGAAGCGCTTGCGGCGGCCGCGGAAGGTGAGGACGCCGGCGGCGTCGGCGCAGACCAGGTCGCCGGTCTGGTACCATTCCCGGCCTTGGGTGGTGACGAAGGGGGTGGCGAGGCCGGCGGCGGGGTTGAGGTAGCCGGCGAAAATGCTGGGGCCGCGGACCAGGAGCAGGCCGGTTTGCCCCGGCGGCAGCGGTTCGAGCGTCGCTTCGTCCACCACGAGCCATTCGAGGTTGGCGAGGACGCGGCCGATGCTGCCGGGGCGGGGGCTGGCGGGGTCGTTGACGGCGACCACGGGGGAGCATTCGGTGATGCCGTAGCCTTCGAGGAGGGTGGCGTGGGGGGCCCGTTCGTGGAGGAGGGCGTAGACCCGTTCCGGGCAGCTTTCGGCGCCGGTGATGGCGTAGCGGAGGGAGGCGAGCTGGCCAGGGGCGGCGGCGCGGGCGATGCCGGCGAGGGAGGTGGGGGTGCCGAGGAGCAGGGTTGGGCGGCAGGCGGCGCAGAGGGCGGCGAGGGCGGCGCCGGCGTTGGGGTCGGGGTGGTGCGCCACGCGCAGGCCGGTGGCCAGGGGGGCGGCGAGGGTGACGGTCAGGCCGAAGGAGTGGAAGGGTGGGAGGAAGCCGAGCAGGGCGTCGCCGTGGCGCAGGGGGAGCAGGGCGAACATGGCGCGGAGGTTGGCGAGGAGGTTGGCATGGGTGAGGGGGACGGCTTTGGGCAGGGCTTCCGAGCCGCTGGTGAAGAGGACGACGGCGGTCTCCGGGACGGGCACCCGGCGGAGGGCGTGCCAGCCGCAGCGGGCCTGGATGGCGGCGGCGAGCTTGCGCGGCCAGGGGATGGCGGCGGCCAATTCTTCGAGGCCGCGGCAGCGTTCCGCCAGCGGGGCGAGGTCGGTGCCGGCGGCCGTCAGGCGGCTGACGAGTTGGCGGGAGGTGACGACCGTGGCCACGCCGAGGCGGTCCAGCGCCTGGCGCATCACGCCGGCGCCGACGGTCCAGTTGACCATGACCGGGGTCTTGCCAGCGAACCAGCAGGCCAGGACCAGCAGGTCGGCGGCGGCGCTGGCGGGGAGCATGACGCCGAGGCGTTCGCCCGGCAGCGCCGCGAGCTGGGGGCGGAGGGCGAGGACGCCGGTGAGCAGCCGCCGGTTGGTGAGCAGGCCGCTGGCGCGGTCCCAGATGACGGCGCGGCCGGGGTCGCGGGCGGCCTGGGCGAGGAACGCCGCGGCGAGGGTGGCGCCGGTGGGCAGGGGCAGGGGTGACTCGTCGGTGGCGCCGGCGAACCAGGCGGGCGGGGGCGGGGCGGCGGGTTCCGCCGGGGCGGCCAGGGCCTCGCCGGCGGCGGCGGCGAGGACGTCGGCGACCGTTTGCAGGGCGTCGGCGCTGCCGCTGGCGGCGGCCGGGGCGCCAAACTCGCGGCCGAGCCAGAGGAGCAGTTCGGTGCGGACGAGGCTGTCGAGGGCGAGGTCGCGCGCCAGCGAGTCGGTTTCGCGGAGTTCCGGGCGGCCGCTGAGCTGGCGCAGGTGGTCGAGCACATGGTTGCGGCTGCTTGCCGGCAGCGCCGCCGCCGCCGCCGCCGGGCGCGGGGGGGCTGCCGGCTCGGGCAGGTCGCGCTCGCCGCCGCGTTCCCAGCGGGTGGCGGGGACGTAGCGGGCGGGGGGGGCGTCCTGGTTGTGGAAGCGTTCGAGTTCGGCGTTGAGTTCGGCGGCGGCGGCGGGGAGGCCTTGGCGTTCCGCCAAGGTGATGGTGACCTCGCGGCGGGGGCCGAAGAAGAGGCCGTTGAGCAGCAGCCAGAGGGGGGCCTTGAGCAGGGTTGCCGCCACCTTGGGGCGGCGGCCGGCGAAGCCGAAGCCGAAGCGGCTCCCCCAGAGGCCGGTGGTACAGACGAGGACGGTGCGGGCGCCGGGGCAGGCCTGGAGCAGGCGCGCGGCGCCGGTGGTGCCGGCCAGCTCCTCCAGGCGGCCGCGCTGGATCTGGCCGGCGGGATAGAGGACCAGGTTGCCGCCGCCGGCGAGGGTCGCGGCGCACTCCGCCAAGGCGGTTTCGACGGCGGCCTTGGCGGCCGGCCCGTGCCGCCCCAGGTCGGGGATGGCGATGAGCCGGAGCCGGCGGGCCAGCCAGCGCAGGGGTGGGTGGGCGGCCTGGTCCTGGTCGGCCAGCACCCGGGGGGCGAAGCGCGGGTAGAGGACGCAGAAGAGCAGCAGCGGGTCGAGCAGCGCCGGATGGTTGGGCAGGAAGAGGATGCCGCCGGAACCGGCCGCGGCGACTTTCTCCAGGCCGCGGACGCGCAGCCGGTAGCGCCGCGCGAGCAGGGCCAGCAGCAGGCGGGCGAGGATGGTTTCAGGGAGGCGGGGTGGCATGGGGATGGCCCTCCTCCGATCCTGGTTCGGGTGGGCTGGACGGCCACTGCTGGCGGAAGGCCCGGTGCAGTTCCTTGTCGGCGTAACGGTCTTCCGGGGCGGCGAGCTGGCTGGGGGTGTAGCCGGAGGCGACGGTGAGGATTTCGAGCCGGCGGTCATCGCCGGCGGCGGTGCGGAAGCGGATGCGCCAGGTGCGGTAGGCGATCTCGTGGGTGCCGTCGGGGAGGGTCCGCAGCCGCTTGCGCCGGCGGTCCAGCGGCGCGTGGGCGAGCTGCTGGCGGAGGAAGGGTTCCAGGCAATCCGCGCCGTGGGCGGCGAGCCAGGCGAGGCGGGCGGCGGCCGGGGGTGTGACCGCGATTTGCCAGGGCGGCTCCGCCGCCGCCGTCACCGCCGCCAGCCAGCCGGTGCGCGCCGCTGGGTGGCTGTCGGCGTAGGGGAGGTAGGGCTTGATGTCGAGCACCGGCGTGCCGTCGAGCAGGTCATGGCCGCGGACATGGAGGGTGAGCCCTTCGATGGCGAGCAGTTCCACGCAGCTCAGGCCGATGGGGTTGGGGCGGTAGGGGGCGCGGCTGGCGAAGACGCCGACCCGGTGGGGGCCGCGCGGCGGTTGCACCAGGGGCTGCCAGTTGCGGTTGTGGTGGAAGATGTAGATGAGCCAGAGATGGGAGAAGCCGGCCAGGTCGCGGAGCGCCAGGTCGTAGCCTTGGCCGGGGTAGAGCTCCAGCCGCCCCTGGTTGGCGGCGAGCGTCCCCTGCCGCGCTGCGTCGTAGGGGTGGCGTTCCCGGCAGTGGAAGAGGCCGATCGGGGTGAAGGTGACCGGCTCGGGGTGGGGCGGCTGGGGGCCGGCGGCCATGGGCGGGCGCGCCCCGGGGCTCATCCCGGCTTGGCGGCGGCGTGGCTGAGGGTTGCGCAGAGGCGGCGCAGCACCCGGCTGCAAGCCAGCTCCATGCCGGCGATCAGGGCGGTGACGCGGCCGCGGAAGAGGGCATAGACCAGCATGGCGGGGATGCCCACCATCAGGCCACCGGCGGTGGTGATCAGGGCCTTGGCGACGCCTTGGGCCATGGCGGTGGGGATGACGACGCCGCCGACTTCCGCCTGGAGGTTGGCGAAGGACTGGATCATGCCGAGCACGGTGCCCAGCAGGCCGACCATGGGGGCGACCACCGCCACGTCCAGCAGGTATTGGATCCGCTGCCAGAGCACGTTGGCCTGGCGCGAGCCTTCGTCCTCCATGGCGGTGCGGATGGCGTCGCTGTTGGCGCCGCCGGCCATTTCCATCTGCTCCAGGGTGCTCTCGATGATGCGGGCGACGGGCGCCTTGCTTTCATGGCAGAGGTTGCGCATCCCGGCCAGGTCGCCCTGGGTGGCGGCGGCTTCCAGGTTGCGCAGGAGCACGGCGGGATAGAGGATTACCGGGCGCAGGGTGAAGAGGTAGTAGAAGGCGAGGAAGAGGGCGATGACCGACATGCCGATGATCACGTACATCGTCCAGCCGCCGGCGATCACCAGGGAGCTGACGGAGGTGAAATCGACGCCGGTGATCGGCGATTCGGCCGCCGCCAGCTCCTGTGCCCGCGCCCCGCCCGCCGTCGCCGTCAGGATTGCGGCCACCGCGGCCGCCCATGATGCCATCGAGGTTCGGTTCATTTTTCCGTCTCCTGGGTGCGAATTCCGCGGGGCGCCCGGCTGTCGGGGAGCCGTTGGCTGGCCGGCGCCTGTGGAACGTGGATGGGACTGGTTCAGGAATCAGGGCAGCGGCAGCGGCGCCGGCGCGCCGCCCACCGGTTCCGGACCCAGCATCTGCTGCTCCATCTGCTTCTGGAGCTGCTGCTGGACTTGGATCATGATGACCTTCTGCACGACTTGCTGGACGAATTCCTGGGGGTTCGTGGAGAGCGTGAACTCCGCCGGGGTTGCAAAGCTGGTGGCGTCCGGCTTGGCCATGGAGAGTTCCCGCAGCTCGTAGGTGACCATGCCGCGGGAGGACTCCACGGAGGCCTTGGCGGGGAAGCCCATCAGCTTTTCGGCCTGCCACAGGGTGAGCACCGCCGATTCGCCGCCGCCGGGGGCCGGCATGGCGACCGTGGCTTGCTTCTTCACGCAGGCCAGGCCGTTGACCGTCTCCTTGGCCAGCTCCTTGAAGGCGGCTTTGGGTGGTGCCGCCGCCGGCGTCCCCGCGGCGGCCGGCTGGCCGGCCTTGGCGAGCGCCTGGCGCTGCAACTCCCGGGGGTCGAAGCGGCAGGCCGCCTTCATTCCCGGCAGGATGAGCAGCAGTTTCTGGTCATGCGTGTCGGAGACGAGAATCAGCTCGGTGAGCCCCGCCGCTTCCGCCAGCGCCTTGAACTGGGCCAATTGCGGGTTGGCCCCCGGCCGCGCCTGAAGCTGATCCGCAATGTCTTGGAGCTTGAGGGCGGTGCGGACTTTGCCGTCCAGGACCGCCAGCGGCAGGCGGAACTGGATCGTCTCGCCGGCCTTCTCGAAGTTTTCCGCCGCCAGATGGAGCTGGCCGGAGAACGCCAGCGCCTTCGGCAGCTTCTCCGCCATCTCCTGGAGGATCATTCCCTGGTTGAATTGCGGCGGCGCGGCGGGCGGCGGGGGCGGCTGCGCCGCCGCGGGCGTGGCCAGCCAAGCGGTGGTGCCGGCCATGGCCAGCCCCAGCAGCAATCGGGTCAGCTTCATCGGGATTCTCCAGGGAATGGGCATCAAGATAGCTAGAATGTAACGCGGGTTTGGGCGGTTTGCACTTCGTGGGGCCTTGCCGGCCGGCTCAGCCGCGGAGCGCGGCGGCGATCTCCCGCACCAGGGCGGTGGCGGCGGCAACCCCCGCCGCCGGCGACTCCGCCGTGGCGAGGCGCTGGACCAGGGCGCTGCCGACCACCACGCCGTCGGCGTGGGCCGCCACCTGCCGCGCCTGCTCCGGGGTGCCGACGCCAAAGCCGGCCACCACCGGCACAGGGGAGAGCCGGCGCAGCGCCGCCAGCTTCGCCGCCAAGTCCGCCGGCAGCTCCTTGCGGGCGCCGGTGACGCCGGTGACGGTGATGTAGTAGACGAAGCCGCGCGCCGCCTTCAGCAGCGTCGCCGCCCGTTCCGGGGGTGTGGTTGGCGCCAGCAGCGTGATCCGGCTGAGCCCGTGGGCGGCCAGGGCCGGCTCCAGCTCCGCCGCCTCTTCGTGCGGCAGGTCGACCACCAGCAGCCCTTCGATGCCGCAGGCCGGCAATTCCGCCGCCAGCCGTTCCAGGCCGTATTGCAGGAAGACGTTGTAGTAGCCGAAGAGCACCACGGGGCAAGGGAGGCGCCCATGCAGCCGCCGCATCATGGCCAGGATCTTCGGGAGGGTGGTTCCGGCCTTGAGGGCGCGTTGGCAGGCGGCCTGGATGGTCGGGCCGTCGGCCATCGGGTCGGAGAAGGGTGCGCCCAGCTCGATCATGTCCGCCCCGGCGCTGGCCAGCTCCGGCAGCAGCCGCTCCGTCACCGCCAGGTCGGGATCGCCGGCCGTCACATAGGTCACCAACGCCTTGCGGCCCTGGGCCTTGCAGGCGGCAAAGGTTTGTTCAATCGTCCGTGGCTGCATCGTCGGGGATCCTCTGCTGGCGGCTGGGGAAGGGGTGGGTGATGGCGGACACTGTACCGCCGCGTTCGCCGCCCGCCAGCGGCGCGGTGAGCGGGGTGGTCAGGAGGCCGGCTTGGTGCCGTGGCTGGCGAGGGCGGTGATGGCGATGCCGCCGCGGGGCTGGAAGACGCCCTCGACTTCGGCATAGCGCGGCTGGCAGGCGGCGACGAAGTCGTCGAGGATGCGGTTGACCGCCTCTTCGTGGAAGGTGTTGAAGTTGCGGAAGCTGAAGAGGTAGAGCTTGAGCGACTTGCTTTCGACGCAAAGCTGGCCGGGGACGTAGCGGATGCGGATCTGGCCGAAGTCCGGCTGGTTCGTCACCGGGCAGAGGGAGGTGAACTCGAGGCAGTCGAAGCTGATCCAGTAGTCGCGCCGGGCATGGCGGTTGGGGAAGCTCTCCAGCCGCGCCTGGTCGGGGGAGGTGGGGTAGACGGTGGCGGCGCCGCGCTGGAGCAGGGTCAGGCTGGGATAGGCGGCGGGGGCGGCCGGCGGGGTTTTCCTCGGCATGTGGAACGGTCTCCCAAGTTGCGGAGTTCGCGGGTGGAAAGCATAACATAAGCCGGAAAGCCGCGGAGTCCGCAACCGCCGTGGTTGTTGCGGACTCCGCATGAGGGGCTCGGGGCCAGGCGGCGGTGCCGGCTCAGCGCGGGGCGGCCGCTGCCACCGGGCCGTAGGCATGGACCGTCATTCGCCCGAAGATGCCGAGGACCATGAGGTATTCGTAGTCGGCATAGTCGAGCCGCTGGAGCCCGCCGTTGCGGCTGGCCCGGGCGAGGGCGCAATCGTCCCAGGCGAAGCTGAGGCCGGTGATCAGCGGGTCGTGGAAGTAGAAGGTTGAGGCCTGGCCATGGCCGCCGGGGGCGGCGGGGACGCCAGCGTGGGAGTCCAGTTGCAGCGGGGCTTTGACCGCGCTCACCAGGAGGCCTTGGGGCGGCTGGAACGGCGCCCGGTAGGTGGCGCAGCCGCTGAGGCCGGCCAGGAGCAGGCCGCCGAGGAGGGGGGTGAGCCGGCGGGGTTGCCAGGGGCGGGCCATGGGAACCTCCTCCAGGTCATTCGCCCTGGACGATCACGGTGGTTTTCTGGTAGAGCCCGAGGATGTTGAGGTAGTCGTAGTCGGCGCTGTGGATGGTCTTCAGGTGGCCGTTGGCGGCGGCGGCGTGGGCGCTGGCGTCGCCCCAGGCGACCAGGCCGAGGACGCAGTGGGCGCTGGCTTGCCCTTCCTTGGTGGCGACCGGCGTCTGGGCCATGTCGAGGTCCAGGGGGGCGCGGTAGACGGAGACAATGCCGGTGGGCGGCTGGAAGGGGGCGACGAGGCAGCCGGCGGCGAGCAGGGCCGCGGTGGTGGCGGCGCCCAGGGTGGCGAGCTTGCGGAACGGGGGGGTGGCCATGGCAATTCCTCCGGCGTTTGGCAATCCGGCGCGGGGATGGCGGCCGCGCCAGCTTGGCGCCAACCTTGCCGCGCATGATTGTTACCGTAGCCCGGCAAGGGTTCCGCCGCAAGCATGGACTTCCTGGACTCCATGGACATCATGGACACCGGTGAGGGGCGGGGGTCAGCCCTCTTCCAGGCTTGCCGCGGACGCTTGCGGATCGGCGGCGTGGCCCAGTTGCGCCAGATAGGCGGCGAGGAAGCGGCGGCGCTGCTCCGGGGTCAGCCAGCGCGCCAGCCCGTCGAGGATCTGCCGCAGGTTGCGGCTCCGGAGCTGGCGGCTGAGGGGGCGGCGGAAGTGGACGCGGTCGCAGTCGATGAGCCGGAAGGGGGTGGGGAGCTCGGGCTCCGGCGGTTGCAGATGGAGGTTGGTCGGCTTGAGGTCGGGATGGAAGATGCCGCGCCGGTGGAGGGCGGCGAGGAAGGTGGCGAGGTCGTCGAGGAGCGTTTCCGCCGTCGTGCCATCGTTTGGCCGGGCCGCCGGTTCCTTGAACCAGCGGTGGAGGCTGAGCGGGCCGACGTCCGCGAGCAAAATCCAGCCGTGGCCGTCGCGGGCCCGGAGCCAGGCGAGGGCGTGGGCGGCCGGGACCAGTTTCTCCAGCCGGGCGCAATTGAGCCAGCACTGGCGGTCGCGCCGCCACCAGCCGAAGCGCCAGCCGACGTGGTATTCCTTGGCGATGTAGGAATGTCCTTCCAGCGAAAGCCGGCGGACTCCGCCGGCCTTGCCGGTTTTCAGGATGGTTCCCTGGCCGGCGCTGGCGTTCGCCAGCAGGGTTTGGGCGGTGGCGGGGGCGACCAGCCCGGCGCGGATGAGCCACCGGCCTTGGGCGTCGGTGAACCGCGTGGCCAGCCCGGCGCCGTGGGCGAGCAGGCTTGCCCGCCGTCCCGGCCAATCCCGAAGGCGCTGGCGGCGCCAGGCCGCTTCGCAGGCCGCCAGCCAAGCCGCGGGGGCGGCGGCGGCTGGGGTGCCGGCAAAGGTGGCGTCCAGGAAGGCCGAGCGCTCCGCCGGCGGCAGCCAGGGCAGCCGGTTCTTCAGCAGCCCCAAGGTCGTGGCGACCAGGCGCGGGTTGAAGGGGCGGCCGGTGCGGACGCCGTAGACGTCGGCCAAGACCCCCTCATAAAAAGGGGGTTCCGCCAAGGGCAGGGGGCGCACCAGGATGTTGCCGGGATGCAGGTCCCAATGGACGACCCCGGCGCGGAGCAGGCGGTTGAGGAAGCCGGCGAGGAAGGGGAGCAGCCGGGCGCGTGCCGCGGGCTCATGCCATGTCCGCGCCAGGAGTTCCCCCAGCTCCTCGGCGCCGGTGAACTCCTCGCTGACGAGCAGGCTGTCGGGCGGGGCCTTGCCCCAGGCGACGAAGCGGACCACCGGCACCCCCGCGGCGCGCAAGGCCAGCCCCGCGGCCAGTTCGGCCGCGCATTTCCAGCGCCACAGGTTCTTGACCCGGTTGCGGAGGCTGCCGGGGAAGTCTTCCTTGACATAGAGGCCGGGCCGCCCGTTGGCCGGAGGGATGCGCCAGACCGCGCGGCGGGCGTTGCGCTTCACCGGCACCGCCCGTTGGCGCCAGCCGTCGCCCGCCAGCAACTCGCGGAGGGCGGCGGAATCAAACTCCGGTTGGAACTGCCAGGTGGTCATGGGGCCGGGTTGGCGGCGGGCGCGGCCAGCCCCAGCGCCGCCCGGACGTCCCGCCACATTTCCGCATTGGCCGGCGCCATGCGGGCCCGGGCCGCGGCGAGGCGCCCGTGCCAGCGGTTCCACGCCGCGTCGTCCAGCAATGGGGCGAGCATTTCCAGGAGCTGGTCCCCGGAGTCGGCCGGGCGATGCTGCAACTCCTGGGCGTCGAAGTCCGCGAGGAGCCCATCGTATTTGTGTGCCCACCCCAGCGCTACGGCGGGCACCCCGGCGGCCAAGGCGGCGACCAAGCTGTGGAAGCGGGAGGCGACCAGCAGGCGGCTGGCACCGATCAGTGCCTTCAGGCGCCAGGGATCCGCTTCGTAGACCAGTTCCGGGGCGGGGTCGCCGGCGGCTTGGCGGATGGCGTCGGCCAGGGGGCGGTCCTGCCCCTTGGTTTCATGCAGCACGATCCGGGCGCGCAGCCCCCGGGCTTGCAGCCAGCGGGCGGTGGCGGCCATGCGCTCGACGTAGCAGCCACCCCAAGCGTCCCGGCCTTGATCCAGGATGCGGGCATTGGGCACGAGGCAGGCATAGTGGCCGTTGCGCTCCCGTTCCGCGGCCGCCGCCTGGCGGAGTTCCGGCGGCGGATCATGGAAGATGGTGATGTCGGGTGCCCAGCGCACATGGGGCTGGGCTCCGGCGGCGGCGGTTAAGTTTTGCAGGGAGAAGCGGTCGCGGGCGAAGACCAAGGCGCAGGTGGCGACCAGTTCACGGATCGCCTTGATCCGGGCGGGGTCGCGGTAGGGCCCGAACATCTGGGGCAGCAGCAGCACTGGCGCGCCGCGGCGGCGGTAATTCCGGGCGAGTTCGAGGAAGGCCTCCGTCCAGCCGATCGGCCAGTGGTCGCTGAACACGGAGCCGCTCACATCGACCAGGGCGTCAATGTCCCGGAGCCGGACCATGCCATAGCGCCGCAGCGCCGGCGCCGACCGCAGGCTGCCGAGCGCGGCCGCCCGCAGCAGGCGCAGCCGCATGTCGAAAGCGTTGCGGAGGCGCATGGCGGGGTAGACCTGCCAGAGGCCGGCGCCGGCCCGGGCCGGATAGTCGCGCCCCGGTTCCATGCAGAACTGGGGCGGCTCCGGCCCATCGGCCAGGTCGGCCTGCACGGCCAGCAGCATCTGCCAGGCGCCCTTGTTGCCGGGGGCGGCGCCGGTGATTTCGATCATTCTGGCCGGGTGGTCAAGCACGCGGGACTCCTCAAGGAATGGAACGGTGCGAATATAGCGGTGCGGCGGGGAGTGGCCAACTTCCGGCCGGCGCATCTGTGCTGCACCGGGCTCACTCCCGCAAGGCCAGCTCCAGGGCGAGCAGGGCGTAGGCGGTGGCGAGTTCGGGGCGGGTCTCCCACCAGTCGGGGATTGGCTGGCGCCAGGGACCGTCGCCCTGCTGGCGTTCGAGCAGGGCGATGATCACCCGCGGGCGCCAGTTGCGGAGGCGGCCGGCGGCGGCGTCGGGGCGCCAGCCGCAGCGTTCGGCCATCTGCAAGGCCTGGGTGGCGGTGCAGATCCAGGTGTAGTAGCCGGCCTGGCCGGCGCCGGGGTTTTCGCGCACGGTGAAGCCGCGGGCGAGCCAGCCCAGGGCGGCGTCCACCTCCGCCGAGGCGCCGGGGCGGGCGCCGGCGTAGAGCAGCCCCTTGAGGCCGGCGGCGGTGCGGAAGCCGGGGCTGCGCCGTTCGGTGGCGCGGCGGCCGTTGTTGCCGGCGGCGGCGGGCAGGGCATCGCGGAAGGAGCCGTCCGGCTGGCGGCAGTGGGCGAGGAACCGGCGGGCGGCGGCGGTGGCATCCTCCGGGGCGGCTCCACCAAGGCTGGCCAGGGTGGTCACATGGAGCGTTTCCAGGGCGTAGGCGGTGCTGACCAGGTCGGGGGGGGCGTCTGGGGCGGGGCGGAAGCCGCCGGAGTCGGGATCCTGGGCGGCGAGCAGTTGCTGGCGGATGGCGTGGAGGTAGGGCCAATCCTGTTCCCGCTGGAGGCGGGCGACGGCGAGGGCGCCGAGGGCGCGGTGGAGCGTGGGATACTGGGCTTCGCTGCCGGTGCTGGGGTGCCGTTCCTGGGCGGTGAGCCAGGCGACGGCGCGGGCGGCGGCCGGGGCGGTGCCGTCGGGGGCGGTGCCGTCAGGGGCGTTGAGCAGGGCCAGCACCGCCAGGGAAGTGAGGGCGCGGTGGCCGCTCCAGGAGCCGTCGGCGCGGCGGGCGGCGAGCAGCCAGGCGGTGCCGCGCCGGATCGCGGCGCGGGCTTCGAGGGCGAGCGATTCCTCGACGGCCGGGGCGAGGGGGTGTGCGGCGGCGCGGGCTGGCGCGGGTGCGGCCCAGGCGAATGCCAGGGGGAGCGCCACCGCGAGGATGAGGATCCGGAAGGGAATGGAGTGGAGGCGGGGCATGGCAGGGGCCGGGGAGGTCAGTGGTCGCCGCCGCGGGCCGCCGCGGGGAGGAGGTTTTCCAGGCCGACGCCGCGGGAGCCCTTGAGCAGGACGCGCAGGCCGGGGTGTTGCCACCGTTCCAGTTCCGGCTTGGCCGTGGCCCAGTCGGGGAAGGTGCGGAGGTTTTCCAGCCCGAGGGTGGCGGCGGCGCGTTCCATTTCAGCGCCGATGCCCCAGAGGGGGCTGCCGGGGAAGAGGTCGGCGGCGAAGCGCAGCAGTTCCCGGTGGGCGGTGGCGGCGGCGGCGCCCAGTTCGCGCATTTCGCCGAGGATGACGAGGCGTTCCGTGGCGGGGGCGGTGACGGTGACTTCGCGGAACCATTGGAGGCTGGCGCGGGCGCTGTCGGGGTTGGCGTTGTAGGCGTCATTGGCCCAGAGCACGCCGTCCAGCTCCTGCACGGCCATGCGCATGCCGGGGAGGCGGCAGGCGCGCAGCCCCTGGACCACGCGGTCAGGGGGGATGCCGAGGGCGGCGGCGGCGGCGGCGGCGGCGCCGGCATTCAGCGCCTGGTGCGCCCCGCCCAGCTCCCAGGTGAACTCCACGGAGACGGGGGGGGAATGGCAGTTCCAGGTGAGGCGGAGGCCGTAGCCGGCGGCGGTGGCGCCCAGGTAGGTCACCTGCACGTCGGCGGTGGCCGGGCCATAGGTGAGCAGCCGGCGGTTGCCGGCCAGGCGCCGGAGGATTTCGGCGTGGGCGGCGGTGGCGGGGAGGATGGCGGTGCCGTCGGCGGGCAGGGCGGCGAAGATGGCGCCCTTTTCGCGGGCGACCCCCGCCAGGTCGCGCAGATGCTCCAAGTGGGCGTGGCCGATGTTGCAGATGACCGCGATGCCGGGCTCGACCAGCCGCGCCAGGGCGGCGATTTCGCCGGGGTGGCTGGTGCCCATTTCGAGCACGGCGGCCTGGTGGTGGGGGGTGAGGCGGAGGAGGTTGCGGGGCACGCCGAAATGGTTGTTGGTGTTCCCTTCCGTCTTGAGCACGGCGCCGGGGAACTGGGCTTCGAGCACGGCGGCGATCATCTCCTTGGTGCTGGTCTTGCCGCAACTGCCAGTGATGCCGATGACGGGGAGGGCGGGGAAGCGCTGGCGGTGGGCGCGCGCCAGTTCCTGGAAGGCCTTGAGGGCGTCCGGGACGAGCAGCAGCGGCTGGCGGCCCTCCCGGAGGAGCGCGGCGGCGGCGGCGTCGGGCGTGCGTTCCGCGACCACGGCGGCGGCGCCGGCGCGGAGGGCGTGGGCGATGTAGCGGTGGCCGTCCGCCGTTTCGCCGCGGATGGCGACGAAGAGCATGCCCGGGCGCACTTCGCGGCTGTTGTCCGAGACGCCGCGGACGGCCACCGCCGGGGCGGCGCCTTCCCAGCCGAGCCAGCGCCCCCCCGTGATCCGGGCCAGCTCCCCGCCCGTGAAGTGGTCGCACCGTTCCGTCACCGTTGCCGTCATGGGATCCTTTCCGCCCTGGCCGTCGTCCCCATTCCCGTTCCGTTCCCGGGGCGAACGTAGCATGGGAACGGCGAAAAGCGACTTGGCCCGGCGGCGGGCGGCTGTCCCCATGGGGCGGCGGAATCATGGACAGCATGGAGGATCTGGACAGCGGCTGCCCGCGGGCACGGCGGGGCGGCAACCGCGCCTTCACGGGGCGCGGCCGGGCTTGGGAGTGGTGGTGGCGGCGGCGGCGGCGGCGGGGCGGCCGCCGCGGTGGCGGATGATGTCGCCTTCGAGCATGTAGATGGCGTCTTCGGCGATGTTGGTGGCGTGGTCGGCGATCCGTTCCAGGTAGCGGGAGACGGAGAGGGCGTCGAGCAGGGCGGGGAGTTCCTGGGGGCGGTCGCCGGCGGCGCGGGTGACGGCGTTGTACATCGTCCGGTGCATCTCGTCAACCTCGTCGTCGGCCTTGAGCACTTGCAGGGCGATGGTGGCGTCGAGGTTGACCACGGAATCGATGCTGCGCTTGAGCATGGCGCGGACCTTGGCGGCCATGTCGCGGAAGTTGAAGGGCATGGCGAGTCCGGGGCGTTCGGCGTAGTCGAGGGCGCGTTCGGCGATGTGGACGGCGAGGTCGCCGATGCGTTCCAGGTCGTTGTTGATCTTGAGGAAGGCGATGATCAGGCGCAGGTCGCCGGCGACGGGCTGGTAGAGGGCGAGGGTCTTGAGGCATTCCTCCTCGACATCGACTTCGGCGACGTCGACGGCGTCGTCGCCCTGGATGACGGCGCGGGCGAGGCGGGCGTCGCGCGCCTCCAAGGCGCGGACGGCGGTGTCGACCCGCTCCTCGACGGTGGTGCAGAGGGCGAGGAGGTTCTGCTTGAGCTTGGCGATTTCGCGGTCGAGGTAGAGTGACATGGCGTGGCTCCGGCCGAACGGTGGGCCCTTCAGGTTCGGTTTTTTTTGGGGGTGAATGTAGCACGGGGCGGCTCCTGGTCCGGTTGCCGAGGGTGGCCGCGCCCGCCGCGTGGCTGCTGGGCGGCGGCCGGTCAGCCGAAGCGGCCGGTGATGTAGTCTTCGGTCTGCCGGCAGAGCGGCTTGGTGAAGAGGCGGTTGGTGGGGCCGTACTCGATGAGGTCGCCGACATAGAGGAAGGCGGTGAAGTCGGAGACGCGGGCGGCCTGCTGCATGTTGTGGGTGACGATGATGATGGTGTAGTCCTGGCGCAGTTCGCCGATCAGGTCTTCGACGCGGGCGGTGGAGCGCGGGTCGAGGGCGGAGCAGGGCTCGTCCATCAGGATGATCTCCGGGTTGACGGCGATGGCGCGGGCGATGCAGAGCCGCTGCATCTGGCCGCCGGAGAGGCTGAGGGCGGAATGGTGGAGGCGATCTTTGACCTCTTCCCAGAGGCCGGCGCCGCGCAGGCTTTTCTCGACCGCCTCGTCGAGCGCGGCGCGCTTGGCGATGCCGGCAATGCGCAGGCCATAGACCACGTTTTCGTAGATGGACTTGGGGAAGGGGTTGGATTTCTGGAAGACCATGCCGATGCGGCGGCGCAGCTCGATCACGTCCAGGTTGGGGTCGTTGACTTCGGCGCCGTCGAGCACGATGCTGCCGGTGACGCGGACGCCGGCGACCAGGTCGTTCATGCGGTTGAGGCAGCGCAGGAGGGTGGACTTGCCGCAGCCGGAGGGGCCGATCAGGGCGGTCACCTGCTTGCGGGGGTAGCCCATGGTGATGCCGTGGAGCGCCTCGGCCTCGCCGTAGTGGAGGCGGAGGTTGGTGAGCTGCACCACGGGGTCGGGGATGGTGGCGATGGGGGTCTCGGAGGTCATGGTGGTGGGGGGGTGTCCGGCGGCTCAGAAGCCGGTGAGGGTGTAGCGCTGTTTCATCTTGTTGCGCAGGTGGATCGCCGTGCTGCTGAGGACCAGCACGATCAGCACCAGCAGGAAAGTGGTGACGAAGACCATCGGCTTGGCGGCCTCGACGTTGGGCGACTGGAAGCCGATGTCGTAGATGTGGAAGCCGAGGTGCATGAACTTGCGGTTGAGGTGGAGGAAGGGGAAGCTGCCGTCCAGCGGCAGGGTCGGGGCGAGCTTGACCACGCCGGTGATCATCAGCGGCGCGACCTCGCCGGCGGCGCGGGCCATGGCGAGGATGAAGCCGGTGAGGATGCCGGGGGAGGCCATGGGCAGGAGGATGCGGACGACGGTCTGGAGCTTGGTCGCCCCGAGCGCCAGGGAGCCGGCGCGGATGCCGTCGGGGATGGAGCTGAGGGCTTCCTCGGTGGCGACGATCACGACCGGCACGGTCAGCAGCGCGAGGGTGAGGCTGGCCCAGAGGATGCCGCCGGTGCCGAAGGTCGGCGTCGGCAGCCGTTCGGGGAAGAGGAGCCGGTCGAGGCTGCCGCCAATGCCGTAGACGAAGAAGCCGAGGCCGAAGATGCCGTAGACGATCGAGGGGATCCCGGCCAGGTTGTTGACGGCGATGCGGACCAGGCGCACGACCGGGCCGTCCGTGGCGTATTCGCGCAGGTAGACCGCGGTGATGACGCCGAGGGGGAAGGAGAAGATGCTCATCAGGAAGACCATCATCACGGTGCCGACGATGGCCGGGAAGAGGCCGCCCTCGGTGTTGGACTCGCGCGGCTCGGCGAACAGCAGCTCCCAGACCTTGCCGGCGTAGAAGCGGAGCTTGGCATGGAGCGGCATCGTGTTGGGATGGGTGGCGCGGACGATCTCCAGCAGCGGGATGACCTTGGTGCGGCCGCCGGCGTCGGCGAAGGTGGCGGCTTCGCCGCGGAGTTCGCCGAGCCGGCCGGCGTGCTGCTGGGCGACGGTGGCGAACTCCGCCTTGAGCCGGGCGTCCTTGGCCAGCAGCGCGGCCACGGCGGGGGCGCTCTCCGGATTGCCTTTGTAGCTGTGCCGAAGGAGCTTGAGGCGGATCGCCTCGGCCTGGGCGTTGAGCTGGTTGAGGCGCTTCTGGAGGGCGGCGCAGCCCTTCGCTTCCCGGTGGACGCGCTCCCAGGCCGCGGTGAAGGCGTCCCAGCCGGCGGCGGGATCCGCCGCCAGCCCCCGGTAATAGCCGAGGAACGGGCCATAGCTTTGCCGTTCGAGGGCGACGGCGGCGGCGGGCCAGCGCTGGTGGCGGATGGCGGCGCCGTCGAGCCAGCGGAAGTCCAGGCCATAGAGGTCGCGGTTGCCGATCTTGAGCTGGAGCCGCCGCCCCTGGCCGGCGCGGCCTGGCGCGGTTTGGACGACTTCGCCCAGGACTTTGCTGCCGTCCGCCAGCTCCAGCTCCGTCAGCCGTGCCGGCCAGAAGACGGCGAAGCCGTTGGCGATGACGACGCCGACCAGGGTCACGGTGATCGCCAGGATCGCGGCGAGGGCGATGCCGCTGCCCCAGATGTAGGTTTCGCCCTTGTTGGCCTTGTTGGGATGGCGTTTCATCAGTAGCCGTATTTCTTGCGGAGGCGGTGGCGGATCAGTTCGGCGGCGGTGTTGAGCACGGAGGTGAGGAGGAAGAGGAGGACGGCGGAGAGGAAGAGGGTGCGGTAGAGGGTGCCGCCGACCGGAGCCTCGGGGATTTCCACGGCGATGTTGGCGGCGAGGGTGCGCATGCCGCTGAACGGGCCCCAGTCCAGGACGGGGGTGTTGCCGGTGGCCATGAGCACGATCATGGTCTCGCCGACGGCGCGGCCGAAGCCGATGATCATGGCGGCGAAGACCCCGGGGCTGGCGGAGGGGAGGACGACGCGCCAGACCGTCTGCCAGCGGCTGGCCCCCAGGGCGAGGGAGGCGGCCTTGAGGCTCTGGGGCACGTTGGAGAGGGCGTCCTCGGCGATGGTGAAGATCAGCGGGATGACGGCGAAGCCGAGGGCGAAGGCGATGACGATGCTGTTGCGCGGGTCGATCCGGGCGCCCAGCTCCTGGAAGAGCCACTGGTTGAAGTCGCCGCCGAACCAGCGGGCCTCGACCCAGGGGCCGAGCTTGAGGCAGAGCCAGGCGGCCAGGAGGAGGACGGGGATGGCGCCGAGGAACTCGTAGCCGCGCTCGACCCGCCGGCCGAAGGGGGTCCGCCGCAGCGGCGCCCAGAGCAGGAGGAAGAGGACCAGGGCCGCCGGCAGGACGGCGAGGAAGAGGAAGAGGGGGATGATGGCCCCTTCCAGGCGGGGCGCGAGCCAGAGGGCGGCCAGGAAGCCGATGACCACCGAGGGGATCGCCGCCATGACTTCGACCGCCGGCTTGATCATCCCCCGGACCGCCGGGGTGGTGAACTGGCTGGTGTAGAGGGCGCCGAAGAGGGCCAGCGGCACCGCGAAGGCCATGGCGTAGAGGGTGCCCTTGAGGCTGCCGAACAGCAGCGGCACGAAGCTGAACTTGGGTTCGGAGTCGTCGTTGGCGGAGGAGGATTGCCAGACCCACTCGGGCTTTTCGTAGTTCTCGTACATCACCTTGCCGAACAAGACCTTCCAACTGACCTCCGGATGCGGGTTGCGCACGTGCCAGAAGCTGGCGGCGCCGGTGCCGTCCGTGCCGCAGAAGGTGTCGCCCTTGGCGGAGAGTTGCAGCCCCGTCAGCGGCGGGTTGGCGGGGAGGGCGAGGAGGTGGCGTTCGCTGGTCATGTGGCCCAGGTTTGCCGTGCCGTCCGCGGCCAGGCTGACGATGCCTTTGTCGTGGACGGTGAAGCGGAAGGCGGTGACGGGGGCGGCGTGGGGCTGGAGGCGGTGGACCAGGATGAGCCGCTTTTCACTGCCGGGGCCATAGAGGGGGATGGGCGTCCAGGTGGAGACTTCGCCGCGGTCGTCGCCGACGGCGAGGGAGAGGTCGCCGAAGACCAGCCCCAGGGCGGTGATGGCGCGGCGGTCGAGGAAGGCCTGGAGTTGTTCCACGAGGCGCACTCCGTCGTCGTCAATTTCCCAGTGGAGCAGGCGGCCGTCGGCGGTGCCGGCGTAGAGGGCGCTGCCGCTTTGGTTGACGGTGAAGGCGGTCAGTTTTTCCGCGTGGTCGGCGTTGAGGGTGAAGACGGCGGCTTCGGCGTCGGCCTCCGCGGCGGCGGGGCGGCGGCGGAGTTCGAGGCGGCCGTCCGCCAGGAGGGAGGCGCGCAGCAGGGCGTCGTCGCTGTCGCGCACGGCGCCGGCGGTGGCGTGGTCGCCGGCGGCGAGGGGCGGGGCGGGGGTGAGGTCCAGGTGGAAGGTGGGGGTGCTGGCGCCGGCCGCGTGGGCGGTGCCGAAGCTGAGCTTGACGCGGCTGGCGGCGCCGTCGCTCCAGAGCAGGCTCCAGGTGAGGGGGGCGGCGGTCTCCACCTGGATGATGCGGGCGCCGGGGGGCGGGGCACCGTCCCGGAGCGGCCGGGTTTCCAGCAGGCGGCCGGTGGCCAGTTCGCGGAAGCGGATTTGGCCGTCGGCATGGATGGCATAGGCGATCGCCGGCAGGTCGTCGGTGCCGGCCACGAGCAGGTCGGCCTGGCCGCGCTCCGGCGCGAGGGTGGCCAACCGGGTGGCGCTGGCCGGGCGGAACAGCGGCAGTGCCGTCCCGACGATCAGCAGCAGCATGAGCAGGACGCAGCCGATGACGCCGATGCCGCCCACGGCGATCAGGCGGCGGGCGATGGCGTCGGTCAGCTTGACTCGGTGGAGGCGGCGCTTGTCCATGGTCGGCGGAACCGGGGTGGAAAGACAAATGATGTAAAGACACGGGAAAGATAGGCGGCCAATGTTAGCGGCGGATTAGCGCCCGGTGAAAAATCCGCGTGCCTTTTGCCGCCGTTGCGCCGCCGCCGGGGCGGATTACGTTGTGGCGAAGCCCCCTGGAGCATCCCCCCATGCCGGTTTGCCGCCGCCACGCCTGCGCCCGCCATGCCCTCGCCGCTGCCGGCCTCCTGCTGGCGCTGGCCGCGGCCGGCTGCCGCACCTTGCCGCCGCCGGCGGCCAGCCAAGGCCCCGCGCCGGAACTCCTGCGCAACCTCGAATATCTGACCGGCAGCCTGCCGGCCGGGCGCGCCCAGCTTGTGGAGGGGAAGTTCGAGACCCGGCTCTTCGGCGACCCCGATGTCATTTTCCGCCTGACCATCCTTCCCCAGCCCACCGCCACCGGCGACCTCAATGGCGACGGCATCGCCGACGCCGCCGTCATCCTGCGCAGCGAAACCCGCGCCGGCGCCTTCCACAGTTTGGCGGTGGTCGTCTCCGAGCGCAGCTTCTTCCGCCGCGGCCACCGTTGGCGGCACCAGGCCGGCAAATATCTTGGCCCCGGCGCTGTCCAGGCCCTCCGCATCCAGGATGGCCGGGCCGAGGCCGTTTGGGAAGACGCCGCCACCGGCACGCCGCGCCGCCAGGCCTTTCGCCTCGCCGGCGGCCGCCTGCTGGCGGCACCGTAGCCCCGCCGCCGCCGCGAACTCCGCCGCGCCTGGCCCGGCCGCGTCCTAAATTTCGCCTGCCCCCATGCCGGCTTTCGCGGAGCGGGGACGCTCCGCCTACTTTTTGCGCGGCACGAGGAAAATAGCCGCACCGTCCCCGGTGCGGGGCGTTGGGGAGGGCGTTGGGGACAGATGGGGTGTTGTTTTTCAAGCGGCGGCGGCCGTTTTTTTCAGGTGCCATTGGTCTTGGTAGTTGGCCTTTCCTACCAGCAGGGCGCGCCGACGGCGCGCGAAAGGGGCGAAGGGGGCATACAGGGCAAATCCGGTCTTCGCACGGAGCACACGGAAACCACGGAGCCTTGAGGGGACAGGCAAATCCGGTCTTCGCGCGGAGCACACGGAAACCACGGAGCCTTGAGGGGACAGGCAAATCCGGTCTTCGCACGGAGCACACGGAAACCACGGCGAAAACACTTCCCCCACGCCGGACTTCGCCATCCCCGGCGGCTGCTACGACGAGAGCCTTGAGGGGACAGGCAAATCCGGTCTTCGCACGGAGCACACGGAAACCACGGCGAAAACACTTCTCCCGCGCCGGACTTCGCCATCCCCGGCGGCGGCGACGACGAGAGTTCCCTGGCCATGGTCGCCTTCGAGAAGGTGGCCATGCACCTACCGCTCTACCGCATCGAGGAGCGCCTGCGCGAGATGGGCGCCTACCCGCCGCCGCCCTGATGCCGGCCGCCAGCCGGAACCGGGTTTTCTCCGCGCCCGCCGCGCCGCGGCGGTGAATCAAGGATTGGCGCGGAAGATGGCTCGGCGCCGCGGCGCTGGTGGGAGAAAAAAAACTTTGTCAAGATGGTTGCAAAATTGTCGGGGGGGGTATAATTGTCCTGTTTCCACTTTGTTGCGGGGCGGTTGCACGGGCAACTTGCCGGCGCGGGAGCCAAGAAAGAAAAGTCAGTGCGGAGGCGGGCGATGGCGCAGCGGAATCAGGGCAATGGGCTGAAGCTGAAGTTGGGGTTGGCCGTGGGTCTGGCGCTGCTGGGCTCGGCCGGGGTGGCGGCGGGGACCTGCCGTCCAGGCGATCCCGCGCCGGGCGGGAGACCGGGCGATGGCCGAGTTCCAAGTGTCGAGTTTCCAGTTTCCAATGCCCCGTCTGAGGCGGAACTGCCGGGGCTGGGGGTGCAGACGCCGGCGCAACTGGCGAAGTGGCGGGCCGGGCTTGCCGTCCCGGCGATCCCTCGCCGGGCTGGACCTGCCGTCCAGGCGGTCCCGCGCGGGGCCGGACACCGGGCGGCTCAGGCGCCGACCGTGTTCTTCACCGGCAAGCCGTATGATGCCGACCTGGGCGCCTACCTCTTCAAGCACCGCAGCTACGACCCGGCCCTCTGCCGCTGGACCACCCCCGACCCCTCCGGCTTCCCCGATGGCGCCAACAACTGGGTGTATGTGAACAATGGCGCGACATCGCATTTTGATTCGTTGGGACTTGCAGTGACTGAGATTCATGGAGTAGAAGATATATCGTGCCGTGCTTATCATACAGGATCGCCTGAATGGATTCTCGTTGACATGAGTGTTAGGGAATCCATACCTGCTGGCGGAGCTGCGGCTGTTTATGGCATTTCTGTCCAATGGGAGAGAAGGGCTACGACGCAATACACGCCAACTGGCTATACAACAAAAAGCGCCACTGGTGGCATTTTAGGTGCATCTTCGGAAATCACCAAGGGGGAGGGGTATTATTATATCTATCCTATAAACTATTCATTCCCCAGCGGATTTTGTCTAGCATCATCTATTAGCAACACGATATATCAAAACATTGGCGAATTGCTTGGCCTTGCGGGGGATTATGGATGGGGTGAAGTTGAGGGAACTGCAATGGTAAGCATGGTAAAAGCCGCCATGACTGGCGGTGAAGAAGATGTTCAATTGACTCTGAATGATATCATGAATTCAGGGCCAAGAGATGCGGCGTCTTCATATTTTTGGAAAGATATTAAATTTGTCGAATAACTCTACTTCAATTTTATTATGATCTCATCAAATTAATGCATGAGAGAAGTAAAAGATCACGATCAGAAGGTGCGATCATGAAAAAGCTGATAGCAATTATGGCATTTTGGGGGCTTTCAGTTTGCAATGCCGATGACTGTGTTTTGACAATTCAGGGGAAAACGTTTTCAGTCAAAATTGATAACCAAGTTAAGGATTTTAAATTTTTTACCAATGCCGATATTTGCAATTTTACCAAAAAACTTTTTGATAAGTACTACCGAACGCGATTTGAGCTTTCGCGGTTTGATGAAAACTGCAATGTTATTTTTTTTATGCGAATGGAAACTGCTGCAATTCGAGGAAAAATTGATTTGAAAAATGATACTGTTGAGATTGATTCTAATAGCTTTGCCCTTCTTGATGCAAGCATGCTATATTATAAAAAATACGAGATGGTTTATTCGGCGAAAATAAAATATAATTCAGATGGTGACGATATTGGTAAAATTAATCTTGATGAAGTCGAATTAATTTCGATGGCGATTGAAGGTAAAAAAAGCGCTGTTTTAACTTGCGATAGGTATTGGGGTTGTGGTGAGATAGAAATTAATAATCGGCAATATCCATTGAAGCTTGCCAAGTTAAAATTTAATGATGGCGAAAGGACGAAGAATCTCATCCTGTTTTTTACCGGTAAAAAGTGGGCTCTTTATGCTCCTAAGTTAAAGAGATATTGGGAAGAAAAGTTGCAGTACGCTGATTGGGATCGCGCCGGCTTCTTTGAACCTAAATAATGTTTTGTCGTCTTTTTGGGGCACGTCAATATTTGTCGGCGTGCCCCATGTTTTTTGTTTTTTAGGCGAATCAATTGGGAAAAATCAGGAGGCGTTGTGAGTCGGATTTTCTGGGGTTGGGGGCGGGTTTTCGTTTTGGCAGTGGCGTTCTTTTTCCTGACGGGATCCGCGGGAGTTTCCTCGGCCCGGGCGGAGGGGCTGTTCGAGTATCGGCCTTCCCAGCATGGGCGGGTGCTGGACGGGGGCGGCGGGGCGTGGGGGGGGGGGGGTGACGCTGGGGATCGGAGCGGTGGCGGCGGCGCCGGAGTTCGCGGTTCCCTTGCAACTGGCCTATGTCAGCAGCCGGGCGGAGGTGGGGCTGTTCGGGCCGGGGTGGTTCTGTCCGCAGCTTGAGAGCCTGGTGACGCCGCGGGGCCAGGGGGTGTACCTGTGGGCCATGCCGGGGGGCGGGTGACACGGCTGGAGTATGATCTGGCGGGGCGGCTGCTGGGCGCGGCGGGCGGGACGAAAACGGTGTATGGCTGGCTGGACAAGGCGGTGGCGCGGCGGGGGGCGGACGGGCGGGAGCTGGCGCGGTTCCATTATTGGCCGGATGGGCAGTTGGCCTGGAAGGACCTGCCGGGGCCTGCCGTCGGACCTGCCGTCCAGGCGGCTCCTCGCAGGGCGGGGGACGGGGCGGTTCCCGAGTTCCAGGCTGCCAGTTCCGCGGCGCAAATGGCGGGCGAGGCGCTGCTGTGGGATGGGTTGGCGCTGCTGCGCAAGGACGCGACGGTCTACGTGGCGGAGCCGCATGTCAGCGGCGGCGTGCCCGTCTGCAGCCGGCAGGTGGGGGAGGCGGCGCCGGATTGCTGGTACTTGACGGATTTGCTGGGGACGACGGTGGCGACGATGCATGGGCCGGCGGTGGCCTTGACCAAGCTGACGGCGTTTGGCCAGCCATTGCGCCAGGGCGCGCCGGGGCTGGCCCCGGAAGCGCCGCAAGTCGAGGTGCCCGATGGCGCCGCGCCCGAGGCGCGGTGACGCGGGAGGAAAGCCTTTGGGCGAACCTTTTGCAGAGGGTTCACCCCAAACCCCCACTCCAAAACTTTTTTGTCCATTTTGGGGGCAAGGTTGAAGAGCGGAAAAGAGTTGACGCGGTAAATTGAGGCGAAAGGGCAGGAACATGTTGGACTGGAAGATGATGATCCTCGGATTGATGGGGACGCTGGCGCTGCTGGGCTCGGCCGGGGTGGCGGCGGGGACCTGCCGTCCAGGCAGTCCCGCGCCGGGCGGGAGACCGGGCGATGGCCGAGTTCCAAGTGTCGAGTTTCCAGTTTCCAATGCCCCGTCTGAGGCTGGCCTGCCGGGGCTGGGGGTGCAGACGCCGGCGCAACTGGCGAAGTGGCGGGCCGGGCTTGCCGTCCCGGCGGCTTCTCGCCGGGCGGGACCTGCCGTCCCGGCGATCCCTCGCGGGGCGGGAGACCGGGCCACGCCGGCGCCGACCGTGTTCTTCACCGGCAAGCCGTACGATGCCGACCTGGGCGCCTACCTCTTCAACTACCGCAGCTACGACCCGGCCCTCTGCCGCTGGACCACCCAAGACCCGAGCGGCTTCCCCGATGGCGCCAACAATTGGGTGTATGTGAACAATGGCGCGACGAACGGTTTGGATCCCTGGGGTCTTGTAAGGTTCGAAATCTATGATCTGAACGGCAGCCCCGAGGTGCAGGTACACCATGAAAACAATCTTCAACTTGCATATCGCGATAATGTTCATATGGGAGCATTTGTGAGGCAGTCGAAACTCGAACGTGATCATTCTGGTGGAGAATGGATTGTCAAATTCGGGGTTGGCATCTATGTGAACTGTGACTTGAAAAGGGAAAGCGCAATTGAATCGGGACATATCACGACGTATATACCTCATGTTGCGACTTTACAAGATGCACAAATAGGCGGAGGGTTCCAAGAAGCATGTGTGCGGCACGAAAAGGGTCATGCCTCCGCCTTCTTTTCGACTCAGTATGCGGCGATTTGTGGGCATCTAAATTTTGGAAATTTTGACAATTTTGACTACAATACTGCTGTCACTGAGATAAATAACGCAATCAACCTTGAACACAATCCCGCGTATAGCAATGGGCATTATGGGCTGGAAATGGCCAACCAATTTACCAGGCAATATTTTGCTGGCCTTCCCAATTGGAAAAAGATTGGGGAGGACAAATGGCAAAAGGAGTGAGGTTAGGGAGCAGGGAGATGAAAATGAAGAAATCCAGCAGTCTTTGCCTTTTTTCTCTGTTGCTCATTTTGCCTTGCCTTTCATGCAAGAAAAATGGATATGAGGATCCGCACAGAAGCTTAAAGGTGAATCATGGTAAAATTTTTAAGGTGGGCAATGACGATGCAAAAACTGTTGCGGTTCATTCTGTTGAATCAGATTTGAAGAAATGCAAACTTGATTTCACCAAATCCGAGATCATTGACTTGCTGGGAGTCCCAGATGTCATCAACGAAGATGAATGGATTTATTACTATGCGAAGAACAGCGAAATTCAAAGCGAGTCAAATCTGCGGTTAAAGTTCAATGGAAGTAAACTCTTTGAAGTTGAATCGGATATGATTTTTGCCGGCTATGACTTTTTTGAGCCATCGCCAGACGTTCGGGAGGCTGAATTTGTGAAAGTCTGCCGCCAATTTTCGGAAAAACGGGGAGGGACACGATATGCGGAGGCATGCTTCCTTGTCCAGTACATAAAACCAAGTGAGAGGCAATATACAGCCGACTTTCCGTCACGCGAGCTTGGCCAACCAGACATCCAGGATGAAAACCGCATCCACTACGTGGTTTTCCGGAACAGTATACATGTTTGCTATTTGGAGTTCTTGTGCAAGGACAGTGTGATTTATCGCGTTGACTTGAACGATGTCTATGCTTTCTTATACGAAACCATGTTTGCGGAAGGGAAAAAATGCAATCCCCAACAGCCCCATGACTGAATGGGATTGGCACCCCTGGAGGCCGCGCCGGTTCTCTTCTTCACCGGCAAGCCGTACGATGCCGACCTGGGCGCCTACCTCTTCAACTACCGCAGCTACGACCCGGCCCTCTGCCGCTGGACCACCCCCGACCCCTCCGGCTTCCCCGATGGCGCCAACAACTGGGTGTATGCGCCGGTTCCGACTACAGGAATAGATCCGCTTGGATTACATGATAATCATACGTTGGAGGAAGAGCTACTTGCGGTCTATATTCACACTCAAATGACGGCACTTGTTACCATTCGCATGGTTCCTGAAATACCTTTCCCTTCAGATTGGAACTACAAAGGATTTAATCATTGGCTGCTAAACACAGGAGCTCCAGTTGAATTGCCATGGGAAGCGTTCGATAAAGATTATCAGGCATCAGGAGCATTAATGATGTCAATTTTTACCGCAAATCACGCATTGGCAAAAAGCACGGCACTAGGTCTGAGTATTGGTTCGAGTTCATTGTTTTCACCCGTTTTGCCTTCACTTAGCGATGGCCTCATATCTCGCAATAGCCATAATCCATGGATTAGCTCTTATGAAGCTTTTATTGGTGCAATAAGCAATGTAAATGTTACGCGAATTTCAGATGCACGGGCAGAACTAACAGTTGCCGCTAGATTGTACTGTCGTGATTATGCAGATTTCAATCCAGGTGAGAAATTTGGGCCATGGAGTATGTTTGATGACGATTCATTTATATTTCTTGAACACATGGGTGTGGCATCTGATTACAGAGAGACTAGTTATAAAGATTTTTCGTATAGTCGGTCTATTATAATTGAATAATTTTATTAATTGCCCCAATCAAATTGAGGGTTAAATGAAAACCAAAGATAAAATCGCATTGACTGTTTTTTCGCTGTTAATTTGTTCAATTATAGTCGTGAACATTTATGAGATTATCAAAATAATTAAGTCTAATCAGGCTATACCATTCACACCGCAAGCAATACTTGCGGAAATGCGGGCCAGACATAAATTGGCTGAAGACGTTGCTGTAATCAAAGTTATCCAGTTTGATGAGATGCCAAGGGGCATGTATAAATTTATCCTTTTATGTCGATTTAAAAATGGTTTTGATATCGGTAAATTGGGGAATGTTGCTGAGCGTGATGTTGTTAATGGTCTTATTCGGGCGGAAGTTGTTAATCTCCCCGACCATTTAAAGCTTAATGACAATCTTGAACCAAAGAAAAAGATAAAAGTTTATACATACAAAAGCGATGTTGCAAACTTCCCCATGGTTATATATGAAGAAAATTATGAGCCATTTTATTTGATTGGTTTTTTATATAAACCATTGAAAAGTCAGTGAGGAGGCGGGCGATGGCGCAGCGGAATCGGGGCAATGGGCTGAAGCTGAAGTTGGGGTTGGCCGTGGGTCTGGCGCTGCTGGGCTCGGCCGGGGTGGCGGCGGGGACCTGCCGTCCAGGCAGTCCCGCGCCGGACGGGACCTGCCGTCCAGGCGATCCCTCGCGGGGCGGGAGACCGGGCGGCTCAGGTGCCGACCGTGTTCTTCACCGGCAAGCCGTACGATGCCGACTTGGGCGCCTACCTCTTCAACTACCGCAGCTACGACCCGGCCCTCTGCCGCTGGACCACCCCCGACCCCTCCGGCTTCCCCGATGGCGCCAACAACTGGGTGTATGCGCCGGTTCCGACGATGGAGATTGATCCGCTTGGATTAGCAATAGGTGCCAATACTTATGCATCCTTAGCGGCTGCAGTATATGCTTTGCCATTAAAACAATTATACCAAGTCGACAATTATGGATCAAAAAAACTAATGCTAATTGGGATTCCTGGTGAATTACTTGGAAGCGACAGTGATGTCAATGAAGAGTTGTCGCCTTTAATTGGTGAATTAAAAAACAATTTAAAAACTTGGAGGACGGATTCAATTTATCAAACTTTTGGCCAAAGAGAATTTAGATTGAATTCAGCGATTTGGCAAGCTGTTTTAGCAACCGGTCAACTGTCGTATTATGCACAAGGATCTACCTCAAAAAAAATGGCATGACAAAATTATCATTAACGGTTAATTTTACTCATTTTGACGAAGTCGATTTTAGAGGAATAAATCACGGGGAATTTGCTGGATGGAATGATGTCAATAGTTTCTATGATGCATTTGCATCCATTGGAGCCATTGCCGAAACGGGTGCCGATTGGGTATTTGATGGACTCTATCAAGGGAACTATTATATTGAAGGCAAATGGAGCAACCGCTATGAATGGATTCTTGAATAAATTAAAAGCCATCGCTTATGTTTCAAGCTTTATAATTTTAAGCTATGGATGCAAAAGATCAACCCCCGATCAAGTTTATTATACTCCTCAACTTTTGAATCACGGTGATGAATTTACAGTTCATAGAGAATGGTCAAAAAGTTGCTTTGTTATTGTGTACAAGATGGATACTAAACAGTTCGAAGAATATTGCCGGCAATTTCATCTAATATCTCATCACATTGTTGCTACAACGACAATTTATATTCCAAAAATGAACAGCGTTACGATTAAAAAAGGTTTTCGGATTGAGGAACTCATTGTCGGCATGGGAAATTACAAAATTGAGTGTTTTGCCTTGTATGATGAAGGGGGCAAGACGCTTTATATTAAATCAAAGGAAAAATATTGGCGATAAAGTGATTTAATGCTCTGCCGCTTGGCGACTCCATGTGTATTTAATGCCTATTTTGATAATCTCATTTTGTTTGTCTTTGTGTTGTCTGGAAAAATTTAAAGAACATGTTTATAGTTGCGTATCTTGATAATTGGAACAATGTCTTTTTTTTGTAATTGTGTTTTCGGCAGTCCTTTCTGACTTCGCAAGGATCATGGTAGATGACGATTTGGCGACCCCATTTTCTGGCTTGGCTGCTGGCGCTGGTGGTGTTTTTTGCCATCCAGGCGCGATCTGCCATCGAGGCGGTTCCTCGCGGGGCGGGGACCTGCCGTCCCGGCGATCCCGCGCCGGGCGGGAGACCGGGCGGTGGCGGAGTTCCAAGTGTCGGGGTTCCAGTTTCCAATGCCCCGGCGGCGGCGGCGGCGGAGCCTTGAGGGGACAGGCAAATCCGGTCTTCGCGCGGAGCACACGGAAACCACGGAGAAGACACTTCCCCCGCGCCGGACTTCGCCATCCCCGGCGGCGGCTCCGACGAGAGCCTTGAGGGGACAGGCAAATCCGGTCTTCGCGCGGAGCACACGGAAACCACGGAGAAAAACACTTCTCCCGCGCCGGACTTCGCCATCCCCGGCGGCTGCTACGACGAGCCTTGAGGGGACAGGCAAATCCGGTCTTCGCGCGGAGCACACGGAAACCACGGAGAAGACACTTCCCCCGCGCCGGACTTCGCCATCCCCGGCGGCTGCGACGACGAGAGCTTCCTGGCCATGGTCGCCTTCGAGAAGGCATGCTCGCCCGCGCCAGGGACGCCCTGGCCCGCAATGAAGTCCTGCCCAAGTCCGCCATCGGCGCCGCCCCCTACGAGTACCTCGCCGACGTCCTCGCCCGCATCCAGGGCCATCCCGCCAGCCGCGTCGCCGAACTTCTCCCCCACCGCTGGCTCGCCGCCAGGACCGCTGACGCACCTGCCGTCACGCCGGCCTGAATCCCGCCCGGAATGTCAAAGAGCCAGCCCGGCACCGGCGGCCGTGACTGGCTCCTAACTATCCCGCCGCCCGCTCCCGTGCGCAACATGGGTCAGCAGCGACGCTTACCTACCCACCGGACATTCGCTGCGCCCAAAATCTGCCGGTCAGGTGATACTTATGCGCCGGAGTTGGGCGGCCGAGCATCGCGTTGAAGTCTTCCTTACGGCTGGTGGCCAGCTTGAGCAGCCGATCATGAACGGATCGTGCGACTGGATCAATTTCCTTGGCGCTCACAGCATCGCCTCCAGATACGGGCTCATTGCGTGCTCGACCCGGCAGATCCGTGCATGGCGCATCAGATCATCCACGCTCGCCTTCCGCTGTTTGAGGCAATCCCGCAGCGCCTCCACGGCCACGGCGGTGCCGATCTTGTTGTGGAACTTGAAGCCGTCTGCCACGGTCTTGGCCGCGCCATAGACGCGAACCTCGACGCCCGCCACATCATGCGTCTCGATTCCTTCCACTGCGGGCATGAGTGCCCATCTGTATGGATCGGGCGAATCCTCGGCGAGAACGTGAGAGTTCCGGCGGCCGACGGCGGAACCGTTAACCCCGCCAGAACCGCTGTTCGAGAAATCCGCCCGCACTTGAAACAGGCGACCGCGACGGTGCCGTTAACCCGACCCGCTCTCGGCGGGAGAGAGTCTGAGAGTTTGGCCCCGCGAGCCGTCCGATCCTCTCTGGCGGGTTAACACGCGGGCTGAGAGGGGCGGCCGGGGACGCTCGTAACCCCTTGCCCCAAGCCACGATCCGACGCGGGCTTGCGCGACGCGACTCTCGCGCGTAAAAAAAACACCGCAGGCGTTGCGGTGGTTAGAAAGCTCCCCGAGCGCAACCGTCTTCAAACACAAGCAAGTCATGGCACACACACTCCGCCTCCCAATTGCAGCCGGAATGCCGGCCTCGCAACATTACTGATCGGGTTTTTGCACGAGAGTTCCGTGGTCTGCCTCAACCCTCTGCCAACCGCCGCCTAAGGATTTCACCAATGCCACAGCGGCCACGAACTGCTCACTGCGCAGACGAACCACGGCGCGCTCTCGCTCCAGCGATGCCGTCTGGGCTGTCGCAACCTGCAGGTAAGTGACCAGCCCCCCGCGATACTGGTTGCTGGCGATTTCCAGTTGCTTGCGGGCGGATTGCAGGGCGGACTGCTCCTGATCGTATTCGTCGCCCAAGAGACGCTGGGCCGCGAGATTGTCTTCGACTTGGGAGAAAGCCCCCAGCACTATTCCGCGATAATCGGCAACCGTTTCTTCATACGCCGCCTGCGCCAGACGCAAATTGGCCTTGCGCTGCCCGCCTTCAAACAAAGGGAGGGACAGCGACGGACCGACCGCCCAAAATCGGCTTGGCCAGTCAAATAGCGTTCCCGCGTCAATGCTTTGCAGGCCCGCCAAGCCGTTCAGCCGAACCGTCGGGTAGAACGCTGCCGTGGCCACGCCGATATCGGCGTTGGCGGCGGCCATGCGCCGTTCGGCGGCGGCGATGTCGGGACGGCGCTCCAGCAGGGCGGATGGCAACTCCGCTGGAATGATCGGGAGTGGATTTTCGAGGGGGCGATCCGCCAGACGGAACAGGGGTGCCGGTTGACCGGTCAGCGCGGCCAGGGCGTGCTCAAATTTCGTCCGGGTGAGGACGATGGCAGGCAACTGGGCACTGGCCGTTTTCAGGATGGTTTCGGCCTGCGCCACATCCAGATCGGAGACGATGCCGCCGGCGCGGCGGTTACGGGTCAGGTCCAGGGACTTGCGGTAAGTCTCAATGCTGGCGAGCAGGGCAGCCTTCTCCGCGTCGAGCGCCCGAAGCGTGAAATAGTCGGCGGCGACTTCGGCGGCGATGGCCAGCTTGATTCCTTCGAGGTCAGCGGCACTGGCCTGTAGGCCGGCTTGCGCGGACTCCACGTTTCGCCGCACGCGCCCCCAAAGGTCCAACTCATAACTGAAGTCAAAGGGCACGGCGAAATTGCTGTAGGTGTGCCCCTCGCCTGCGGCCTGGCCCGTGTTGCTCAGCGGCCGATTGGCGGAGTCACGCTGGCGTATGGCGGTTGCCCCAACTCCAATACGCGGGAACAGCCCCGAGCGAGTGACATCGGCGGCGGCGCGGGCCTGGGCGAAGCGTGCGACGGCGGCCTTGAGTTCCTGGTTTGCCGTGGCGGCTTCGGCTTCCAGACGGTTCAACTCCGCGTCGCCAAAGACCTCCCACCAAGCCCCTTTGGGCAGATGCGCCTGAGGCGCGGCGGTCTTCCAGCCGTCTACCGCGCCGGCATAGGTGGCGGGCATCGTCGTGACCGCCGCCGGTCGCTGGTACTGTGGCCCAACGGTGCAACCCGCCGCCAAGGCCAGCGCCAGTGAGGCAAGCCAAGGCCAGGATACGGCTGACCGGCGAATCTGTTGCTGCGAGTGCTTCATCTGCCTTTTTCCGGTTTGGCCGATCCGGCGACGCGCATGGACATGCCGTTGAGCAGCGAATCGGATGGATTGAGGATGACCTTGTCCGTCGCGCTAACGCCCGCGAGGATTTCGATGGTCTGCCCGAAATCGCGGCCCAGTTTCACGGTGCGCAATTCGACGGTGCCATCTGACTTCACGACGCCCACCTGCGGTCCTTCGGCGCGGAACAACAGGGTGTTCGCCGGGAGCACCAGGCTGGCCTCGCGTTGCGCCGCCGTGAACCGCACTTGGGCAAAACAGCCCGGCAGAAGGTCGTTGCGTGAATTGTCCACTTCCAGTTGGGTGAGCAGCGTGCGCGAGTCGGCGGAGATAGCGCTGGCGGTGGACACCACCTTCGCGGCGAAGACCCGACCGGGGAATTCAGGGATGAGCATCTCGGCGGGCTGGTCCGCGCGGACGCTGAATGCGTCCGTTTGCGGCACGGAAACGTAGACGCGCAGTTTGTCGGTTTGCGACAATCGGAAGAGTTCCTTGGCATTGCCGGCCGCGACCAGTTCGCCCACGTCGATGTTGCGGGCGGTGATGGTGCCGGCAAACGGCGCGGTGACGCGGGCGAATGCTTGCAGGTTCTCCAGCCGCCGGAGATTGGCGCGATCGGCGGCGGCACTGGCGGTCTTTAATGCGAAGTCGCTCTGCTTCTCATCGGCATCCTGTTCGCTGACGCTGGCGGTCTTGAGCAGCAAGGTGTAGCGCTCGGCGGTGCTCTTGGCCAAGGCCAACGCGGCTTCGGCCTGGGCGAGTTCATGGCGGGCTTGATCGACTTGCTGATCAAGCTCGGGCGTCTCGATCTCCGCCAGCAGCTCGCCGGCCTTCACCGGCGCGCCGATGTCCACGAGCCAACGCTTCACGTAGCCACTGGCGCGAGCGTAGATCGGCGCGTCGATCCAGGGTTTGACCTCCGCCGGCAGCAACAGTGTGGCGGCGGCCTTGCCCGGCGCGGGGGATACAACGGTGACCGTGGGAACCGCCAACTCGGCGGTTTCATTCACCAGCGCCGCCCGCTCCCGTTGACGCGACACCAAGCCGGTGACGACGCCAGCCACAACCAGGGCGGTGATGGCAAACAGGGCCAAGAGCGCGGCCATGCGGGAGAGCTTGCCCCGTGGCTCGTTCGCTGCCGGACTGGCTGCCGGCTTGGCTGGAATTGAGTCAGCCATGTCCATGTCGCACCTTTCTTGCTACGCGCGATCCGTCGTTGCGGGAATCGCCGCATCGAAATCCTCCGAAACCTTCACTCCGGCGCGGCGGTGAAGCAGGCGGAATATCACCGGTACAAAGAACAAGGTGGCAAGGGTGGCGACCACCAGGCCGCCAATCGCTGTGCGCCCCAGGGGCGCGTTCTGTTCGCCGCCTTCGCCGAGACCCAGGGCCAGCGGCAACATGCCGATGATCGTCGTCAATGCCGTCATGAGCACGGGGCGCAACCGGCCCACGCCGGCATCCCAGGCGGCTGCCAGCGGCTCCATGCCCTGCCGCAGATTGTTGCGGGCGAAGGTCACCACCAGCACGGAGTTGGCGGTGGCGATACCCAGGCTCATGATCGCGCCCATCAGAGCCGGAACGCTGAGGGTCGTGTGGGTGAGGAACAACCCCCAAATCACGCCGGCCAACGCGCCAGGCAGGGCAGTGATGATAATGAACGGATCGAGCCAACTCTGAAAGTTTACCACCAGCAGCAGGTAGATGAGGATCGCAGCCCCAGCCAATCCGATGCTTAAGCCGGTGAAGCTGGAATTCATCGTTTGTGCCTGGCCGCGCATGACGATGAAGTTGCCGCGTGACAACTCCTTTTCCGCTTGCGCGACAAGCGGCGTGATGTCACGCAAGACGCCCCCGAGATCGCGGCCGTTCACTCCGGCCAGGACATCAATCACCGGCATCACGTTGTAGTGATTGACAATCGGCGGGCTGCTGCCGCGCCGCATGGTAGCCAGATTGGCCAGCAGTTGGGCATCGTCTTCCTTGGCTTGGGCGGCACTCACGGGGATGGCCTGTATCGCCGGCAGCGAATCCATATCATACTGCGGTGCGCGGACGTTGACCTTGTATTGAACGCCGTTCTTGGGATTGAGCCAATACATGGGCTGCGCCTGGGCACTGCCGCTGAGGCTGAGCAGCACCGAGTTGGCCACGTCGCGTTCCGTCAAACCGAGTCCCGAAGCCTTGACGCGGTCCACGGCGAACTGGAGCCGTGGCAAATCCGCCGGCTGCTGTACGCGCGCGTCGGCGACGCCGGAGACCCGGCGAAGCTTCTCGACCAAGCGAGCGGCAATGGCCCGGTTGTTCTCCTGGTCGCGGCCGACGATCTGGATGTCGAACGGCGCTGGCAGGCCAAAATTGAGCGTCTGGCTTACGATGTCGGCGGGCAGAAAGTAGAACGTGACGCCAGGGAATTCCCGGTTCAGCCGGATCCGCAGGCGGCGGACGTATTCCTCGGTCGGCTGGTGCCCAGGCCGCAGCGAAACCAGGATGTCCGCGTCCCCGGCGCCGGTCAGGCCGTTGTCAATGTAGGCGAGCGGAATGCCCCCGTTGGGGATGCCGATGTTGTCCAGGATGCCGGCGACTTCGGCTTCCGGGATTTCCCGACGAATCGCCGCCTCGACCTGATCGGCGAGCTTGGCGGTCTCCTCGATGCGCGTCCCGCTGCGCGCCCGCAAGTGGAGGCGGAACTGACCCGCGTCCACGTGTGGGAAGAAGTCCTGGCCCAGTTGCGGCACCAGCAGAGCCGTCCCGGCGCAAAACACCAGGAACAATGCTGTGAACGCCAGGCGGTGGTGCAGCACTCCGCCCAGCAACCGGCGATAGCCTTCCCGAAATCGGGCGAAACCGCGTTCAAACCCCACCTGAATCGCGGCGAACGGCCGCAGCCACCGTGCGGTCTTGGCGGGTTGGCCGAGATGCGCATGATACTGCCCGTGACGGTAGAGCCACATCACCAGTGTCGGCACCAGCGTCCGCGACAGGATATAGCTGGCCAGCAAGGCAAACACCACCGCCTCGGCCAGCGGCACAAACAGATATCGCGCCGTGCCGGTAAGGAAGAACATCGGCACGAACACGATGCAGACACAGAGTGTGCCGACGAAGGCCGGCAGAGCGATTTCCTGAGCGCCATCAAGGATCGCCTGAATGGTCGGCTTGCCCGTTGCCATCTGGCGGTGGACGTTTTCGATTTCGACCGTCGCATCGTCCACCAGGATGCCGACCGCCAGCGCCAGGCCGCCGAGCGTCATCAGGTTGATGGTCTCGCCCAGGGCGCTGAGCGTAGCGATGGACGCCAGCACCGAGAGCGGGATCGACAGGGCGATAATCAGCGTGCCCCGCCACGCCCCCAGAAACAAGAGCACCGTCAGCGCCGTCAAGGCTGCGGCGATCACGCCCTCCTTGACCACGTCGCTCATGGCCGCACGGACGAAGAGCGACTGGTCCGCGAACTCCTTGGCTTCCAACTCCGGCGGCAATGCGCTAAGGACGCGCGGCATCGCCGTCTTGATCCCACGCACAACATCCAGCGTCGAGGCTTTGCCGCTCTTGAGAATGGTCAACAGTACGCCGCGCACGCCGTCCAGGCGGACGATGTTTTGTTGTGGCGTTGAACCATCGTGGACCAGCGCCACGTCGCGCACCCGGATGACCGCGCCATTGACGGTCTTGATCGGCAAGTCGTTGAGTTGGCCCAAGACATCGGGACTGCTGTTCAGCGTGACATCATACTCGGTGGGCCCGATTTTCGCGGTGCCGCTGGGCAGGATGAGGCTCTGGGCATTGAGGGCGTTCACCACCTCGATAGGCGCGAGATGGTTGGCCTTCAGCGCGGCCAGATCGAGGTCAACGGCCACGACGCGCTGCTTGCCACCGTAGGGATAGGGGATCGAAGCTCCCGGCACGTTGGCCAGCCCCACCCGCGTCTGGTTCCAAGTCATGTCCTGGAGTTCCTGCTCGGAGAGTTTCTTGCTGGCGAAGCTGTATTGGAGGATGGGGACGCTGGCGGCGTTATAGCGGATAATGATTGGCGGGGTGATGCCCTGCGGCAGGGTTCGGAGAATTGACTGCCCCGTAGCGGTGATCTGCGCGATCGCCGTGTCCACCGATGCGCCAGGCTGTAGAAACACCTTGATGACGGTGGCCCCGCTGTAAGCCGTGGACTCGATATGCTCGATATTGTCCACCAGAGTGGAGATTGAACGCTCGTGGTTGTAAAGAATCCGCTGTTCGATCTCCTGCGCGCTCAGGCCGTCGTAGGTCCACACCACGCTTACCACCGGGATGTCGATGGACGGGAAGATGTCCGTCGGCGTGCGCAGCAGCACGAGTGGAGTGAGCAGCAACAACAGTAGCGCCGCCACCACGAAGGTGTAGGGCCGACGAAGGGCTAATCGTACAATCCACATAGAACGTCTCGCAATTGCAGCGATGTCGGCTTGCCTGAATCAGGCCGGCAACATCAGCGTTGTTCCCAGCGAAGACTTCACGTTGCCTCGACCATGTAGGTCAATTGGCCTCGATCACAGCCATCCCACAGGGGGGTGGCTGTGTTTTCCTTCTGCGGTTGATTTGCAACCCGATCTTTTTACCACGTCATCACCTCAGCGTTCATGCCCCTGCTTCATCAGCTCGGTGTCGGGGCATGGCATCCCGCCGCCCAAGGGGATCCTTCCGGGACCATGTCCGGTGCAACCCGAACGCCGACGCATCATATCGAACAGATCGTGCTGCTGAACCGGGGTCAAGGCGTTCTTCTCTCCAAGCAGGAAGTCGATCACGAGTTCCTGCATGCGGCGTTGTCCGGCGAGAATCTCCTCCTGCTTGAGGCGGATGGCCTCGCGGTCGGGTTCGGCTGCAGCAATCAGATCAAGCAACTCGCCCCTCATGCGGTCCACCTCGCCGCACACCGTGCCCGAGGAGGCTTGGAACTCGACGACGCGCGGTTCAATCTGCCGCCACTGCTCGGGACTGACATCAAGCCGCCGGTGCAGCGGGCACCAGACGCCTTCGTCGGCGCCACCGTGGGCGCATCCGTTCCCGCCGGACAAGCGTTCCCGGACCGCGTGCGTAGCCCAGACGCCAAGGAAACCAAGGTTCATAGCTACAGAGAGGATGATCAACAGCGGGGCAGCCTTACGCCACATGGTCATTGTCCCTCTCCGTTCGGGCTGGTCAGCAGAGCCAGGTAAGTACCAGCCAGGGAGCCGTCAGGTGCATCGTTCAGGTAGTCCAGCTTATACGCCGCCAGCGGATCAACCGCCGCCGTTGCCGGAGTGGCGGCAATCTGGCGGGCGGCAGGCTGTGCCGCCCAGCCTATCGCCAAGCCCGCCGCCAGGCCGACGACGAGCACGGCCGCCGCCGCCGCGTGCATCGGGGCGGATGCCATCCGCCACCAGCGCAGGGGGCTCCATGCCACCGCCACAACTTGGGAACGCCGGCTTCTGGCCGCGGCCAGGACACGCGTCTCGAATCCCGACGGAACAGGCGGGGTCTCAGTCTGAACAAGCACACTCGCAAGAGGATCCACCGCCGCAAGGCTGACCAGGCAGATCCGACACCCACGCAGATGAGCCACGAGCGCACTCCGCTGATCCAGCGGCAAGTCGCCTCGCAGGTAAGCACTCAGATTCGTTTGTGCGGTTGGGCAGTCCATCGCGTTATCCTTCTATTGTGGTAAACGAGCGACCTGGCAACATCCCCCTCGGCTCAACGCATTTTGCCGCGAAACAGTTCCAGGCGAGGTGCCAGCGCGTCTCGGGCGCGGGCCAGCAAGCGCTCCACGGCCTTCACGCTGCGCCCCATCGCCACCGCCATCTCCGCAGCACTGAGTCCTTCGAAGTAGCGCAGCACGACCGCCATCCGGTAGTCGGAGGGCAACGCGGCCAGGGCGCTCTGGATGCACTGGTCCCGTTCCACAGCGTCGGCCTCTTCGCCGGGTGTGGGCGCATCCGTAGCGCATTCGGGAAGGACTTCCATGAGCATGGGACGCTTCTTGCGGCGGTGGTCGAGACACAGGCGCGTCACCACCTGGTACAAGTAGGTGCGGAACGCGGCTGTCGCGGTGTAGCGCGGTGCGGCATCGAGGACTTTGAGGAATGCCTGCTGGGCAAGATCCTCCGCTTCGGCGGCATCGCCGGTGAACCGATAGGCCACGCGCCACGCCTCGGCCTGGTGGCGCAGGACGAGTTGCGCGAAGGCGAACAGGTCGCCGTCGCGCACCCGCGGCATCAGATCCCCATCGCTGAGCGTCTGCATGACGGTACTCCCGGCCCGGCGGCAAGCACGGCCGCGGGGGGGAACCGCGACTCCGCCCCGTGGCCGCGTCAGTTGTGGGGCGGCACCTTCACTTCTTCGGTCTTTTGGCCTCGCGTTTTGGGGATCTGTAGCCTTTCTCCACGGAGCGGAGACACCCACAGCCGCAGGCGCTCCGGCGTCTTGCCAACCATCGGGATGACCTCCTTCTCAGACCGTTTCGATTCATCATTCGGAGCGGAGTGCCTGGATGGGCTCAAGCCTGGCGGCGCGGGTCGCGGGGTAGAGTCCGAAGAAAACGCCGACCGCGACGGAGAAGGCAAGCGCGATGGCGGCTGCGGGCCAGGAGACCATCGCCGGCCAGTAGCCGAGCCAGGAAACGCCCCAGGACAGGCCCACGCCACCGACCACGCCGGCCACGCCGCCCGCGCCCGCGAGCATGGCCGATTCAAAAAGGAACTGGTTGCGGATGTCGCGACGAAGCGCCCCCAAAGCGCGGCGCAGGCCGATCTCCCGCGTCCGCTCGCGGACGGACATGAGCATCACGGCCAGAATACCCACGCCGCCGACCACCAAGGAGATGCCCGCTACACTGCCGATGAGCAGTGTCATGGCCCCTGTTGTCTCCCGCTCCGTCTCCAGGATCGTAGCCTGATTCTGGATGGTGAAGTCGTCGGCCTTGCCCCCAAGCCGATGCCGCTGTCGCAGCAGCGCGGCGATTTCCTTCTCGGCGTTCTCCAAAGCGCGTGAGTTGCGAGCTTGGACGTAAAGGTTCTGGACATACGTGACGTTCAGAATCCGCCGCATGGCCGTTTCGATGGGCACAAGGATCACGTCGTCCTGGTCGGCCCCATTCACGTCCATTCCCCTTGGCGCCGCCAAGCCAATGACCTCAAACGGTACCTTCCCGATGCGTATCTGCTGGCCCACGGGGTCGGCGCTCCCGAACAGGTTGGCGGCAGCGGTCGGCCCGAGAATCGCCAGGCGCTTGGCCGCTCGGCTCTCGTCTGCGTCAAAGAGCCGCCCGGCGGCCACCGCGATGTTGCGGACGGCGAAGCCCTCGGCGCTCATCCCTATGACGTTGGCCAGGGCGTCCTGGTCTTCCCAGCGAACGGCAAGCTTCTTGCTGACGCCCGGAGCCGCCAAGGCGACCGAGGGGCATTCCCTGGCGATGGCTTGGGCGTCGGCGGCCGTCAGCGTTCGCACCGTCTCCATCTGTCGCTGGCGGCCAGCGACGATCCTCGTTCGCCCGGCATTGACGACAAGCAGGTTAGTCCCCATGCCCCGGATGCGGTCCAGAATCTGCTTCTGCGCCCCGCGCCCAGCGGAGACCATCAGAACGACCGCCCCGACCCCCACGACGATGCCGATCACGCTGAGCAGCGTTCGGAGTTTGTGGGCTGCCAGTATCTCCAAGGAGAGAACGATGTTCCGGGAGAGTTTCATCGCAAGGCTTCCACCGGCTTGAGGCGCGCAGCCCGTCGCGCCGGCTGGACGCCGAAGAACACGCCCACGACCAGGGCAAAGCCGAGTGCCAGGGCGAACGGCTCCCAGGAAATGACCACGGGGAACTGGGTGACGCGAGCCAGGGTGATGCTGACCGCCCAGCCTAGCAGGCTCCCGGCGGCCATGCCGATGATGCTCACGCTCAACGACTCCAGCAGGAACTGCCGGAAGATGTCGCCTTGAGTGGCGCCTAGAGCACGGCGCAGGCCGATCTCCTTCGTCCGCTCGCCCACAGAGATCAGCAGGATGTTCATCAGCACGATGCCGCCGACCAGCAGGCTCAGGCCCGCCAGCGCCGCCAGCAGGTACGTCAACGTGCCCGATATGCCACGAGCCATTTTCGCCACTCCCGCGGCGGTGTTGATCGCAAAGTCGTCTTCCTGCGGCGGTGTGACGTGATGCCGTTCGCGGAGCAACCGCCGGATTTCCTCTCCAATGGGGACGAGTTGGCTCGCGTCTTTTACCTTGATGCGAATGTTGAACAGGTGGTCTTGGTTGAAAAGACGCCGCAGGCCTGTGCTCAGCGGGATGATGACCCTGGCATCAAAATCCCCGCCCATCGGGCTTGTTCCGCGACTGTGCAATATCCCTTTGACCCTGAAGCGCACATCGCCAATCTGCACGTCCTCGCCAATCGGGTTCTGATCGCCAAAAAGATCCCTTGCCGTTGTCGCGCCCAGGACGCAGACTCGCGACATCGCCGCCATATCTTCGTCGGTGATAGGATCGCCGTCGCGGACGTACCATTCCCAGGCATCGAACCAGTCGGCCCGAACCGCGATTGCCGTTGCCTCGGTCTGCGCCGCGCCGGCCTTGATGGGCATCGCCCTCTTCTGCGCGGTCGGGGACACAAACTCAAGACCCCGAATCTGGTCTCGGATCGCATCGGCATCGTCGAGCTTCAGTGTTGTGATGTTTGCATCCGGCGGCGAGAACCCCCTGCCTCCGCCCGCAGCGACCATGATGGCGTGCGTCCCGAAACTCATGACGCGCTTCATGACGTTCTTTTCCGTGCCTTTGCCGATGGCCATGATGACCGTCAGCGCGGCGATGCCGATGATCGTCCCGGCCATCATCAAGAAGGTGCGGAGCTTATTGGCGGCCAGGGCGCGAGCGCCCTCCTTTGCGATCCGCAGGATTCTCACTGGGCCACCTCCTTCTCGGCCAAGGCGATGGCCTCAGCCTCGGCGTCCCGCGGCCGGGCCACGGGTTGGTCTTCCGCGATCATGCCATCCTTCAGGACGATAACGCGATCGGCATGCTCAGCGACGGCTCTGTCGTGGGTGACGACAATGATCGTCCGTCCGTCCCGGTGGAGGCGTTGGAAGATGGCCATGACCTCGGCCCCGCTCTTGCTGTCGAGATTCCCTGTCGGCTCGTCGGCCAGGAGGAGGGTGGGGTTGGTGATCAGCGCCCTGGCGATGGCGACGCGCTGCTGCTGGCCGCCGGAAAGCTGGTTGGGCCTGTACGTCATGCGGTCCGTCAGCCCTACGGCCGTCAGCGCCGTTTCCGCCCGCCGGTGGGCATCGGCTGGATACTCGTCGGCATAGATCAGCGGCAGCATCGCGTTCCGCAAGGCGGTAGCGCGGTCCAGCAGGTGGAACTGCTGGAAGACGAAGCCGATCTTGCCGTTCCGCAGATGCGACAGGGCATCATCGTCCAAGTTCACCATGTCGGTGCCGCCCAACCGGTAGTGTCCGGCCGTGGGCTTGTCCAGGCAGCCCAGGATGTGCATCAGCGTGCTCTTGCCGGTGCCTGACGCACCCATGATGGCGACATACTCGCCCCCCTCGATGCGGAAGGAGATGCCCTTGAGCACGCGCGTCTCCACCGAACCGGCCAGGTAGGTCTTCTCGATGCTTTCCAGTTCAATCATGTTAGCTCCTCACGGCTTGGGTTGCTCCGCCGCTGGGACATCCAGCAGAATCGTCTGGCCCTCGTCCAGGCCGGAGAGAATTTCGACCCACTGTGAGTCCTTCCAGCCGACCTTAACCTCTCTCGGTTGGGGGGTGACACCGGACACTACGTACACGACGCTCTTGCCCCTTTCGCGCGTGACGGCCTTGACGGGCACGGCAAGGACATTCTCGCGGGCTTCCAGAGAGATGCTGACGCTGGCGGTCATCTCCGGCCGTAGAAGACCGTCGTATTTATCGGTGATCTCCACGACCACATCGTAGTTGACGACATTTTCCTGAATGACGGCTTTGGGATAAATGGCGACGACCTTGCCGGCAAACTCGCGAGAGGGGAAGGAATCCACCGTGAAGACAGACTTCTGGCCAACCTTGACTTTGCCGATGTCCACCTCATCCACGAAGGTGTCCACCTGGAGGCGGCCAAGGTCGATGATGGTCACGAACGTCGGGGCGCTCAGACCGGCGGAGACCGTCTCGCCTTCCTGCGTCGAGACCGAGCCGATTACGCCGTCAATGGGGGCGGTGATCGTGGCATACGACAGTTGGACCTTGTCGTTAGCCAACGCTGCCTTGGCCCGCGCCACGTCGGCGGCAGCCTGTCTGAGGTCTTCGACGAAACCTATCTTGGCCAGCTCCAGAGCCTTGCGGACCGATGCCTGGCGGGCTTCGCTGACGGCAAGTTGCTCTTTCGCCCGGTCGCGAGCCTGCTGCGACGTGAAATCCTGCTTGAGCAGTTCATCTTGGCGCGCCAGGTCCTTGCCATTCAACTCGACCGTTGCCTGCCACTGGGCGACATCCGCCTCCGCCTTCTCGATTTCCCTTGGCCGAAGGGCCTTGATGGCCGCGAGCCTGGCCTCGCCCATCTCAAGTTCGGCGCTGAGCTGGCTGACCTTGGCCTCCAGATCGGCTTTCTCCAGTTCCGCCAGCACTTGGCCCTTTTTCACCACGTCGCCGATGTTGGCGTAGAGGTGCTCGACCTTTCCGGAAATCCTGGCCCCGACGCGGACTTCCGCGCCGACCTGCGGTTTGACCGCGCCGGTGGCCAGAACGCTGGACGCCAGGTCGCGGCGCACGACCTGGGCGGTAACCGTGCCGTTGTTGTCGGTCTTGCCGCGCGGCCAATATCTCCACGCCCCAAGGCCGGCAGTCGCGCCAAGCAGCGCCAAGACAAGCAGGATTCTATGGTATTTCCGTTTCAAGGCTTCACCTCTTTCTGGTCAATAACCTGGGTGGCCGCGAGTGTCCGTCCCACGGCCCGCTCAAACTGCGCCAGCGCGGTGTGCCGGCCCAGCCGGGCTTGGATCAGCCTGGTCCTGGCCGTCGAAAATGCCGTCTGCGCGTCGATCAACTCGATAATAGACCCCGTCCCGTTCTTGTACTCGCCCTCGGCGACGCGGGCGCTTTCTTCCGCACTGGCCACAAAGCGGCTTGCCGCTGCGATGGCCTGGCTGGATTCGATGATCTGCCAGTAAGCCGTCCAGACTTCCAGTTCCACGCCTTGCAGAACGCCACGCCGGTCCGCGACGGCCCTGGCCAGGTCTGCTTTGGCGAGATGCAGTTGGTAGGTGCGATCAAAGCCCGTGAACAAAGGCGCATCCACGGCCGCGCCGATATTCCACTGTCCCTGGCCGGGGAAGAACGTCCTACCGAGCCAACCAACACCGGTGTCGAGTGACAGTGCAGGCCAGAAACGGGCCTCTGCCCTCTTGACGCCGGCCCGCTGGACCTCGATCTGTGCCAGCGCGACTTGGAGTTCGGGCCGATTTCGGGCCGCTTCATCCAGGAGTGATTCGACGTCCGCCAGCTCCTCGCCGGGATTGTCATCTGGAACACCGGCAATCTCAAACGGTTCGGAGACCCGCAATCCCATGGCGGAGGCCAGCCGGCCCTTGGCCAGATGCAAGGCGTTCTCGGCCTGAACCTGTCCCAAGTCGGCGTCCGCCTTCTCCGTCTGTGCCTTGAGAACATCGGACTTGGCCACCAGGCCCGTCCGGTGGCGGGCCTCGGCGATCTGGACGTGATAGTCCCTCTGTTTGACGGTCTCGATGGCTACTTCCCTGAGGCTTTGAGCGGCCAGCAGGTCGTAGTAATCCTCTTCGACCCCCAGCGCCACATCCTGGAGAACCGCGTTGTGCCGAAAGTTGGCCGCCAGCAGTTCCGCGGCCGCGCCCTGGACGCGGGCCTTGCGTCCACCGCCGTCGAAGAGCAGCCACCGCACCCCGAAACCGGCATCGAATGTATTCTGTATGCCTTCATCGGTTTTGGCGTCCAGTTCGGCCGGGTTGCCCCTGGCCGCGCTGGAGGTCAAGCCGACCGTCGGCAGGTACCCGGACTTCGCCTGGCCAATCCTGGCCGCCGCCGCCCGGGCGGCCTGCCAGGAACTGGCGGTCTGCGGATTGTTCTCCAAGGCCAGCACGATGCCTTGCGCGAGTGTCAGCTTTTGACCCGCCAAGCCGGACGGTCGTGGTGTCGCAGGTTGGCTGGCGGGACGCGCGGAAGAGACCTTCCCAGGCGCAATGGGTGCCTTGTGCATCTCAGACCAAGGGTCGAGATTGGAACAGCCGGCGGCCGTCAGCAAGCTGATCAAGACAAATGTGGTCCTGCAAGTCCTCAAAGTGGTCTCCGGCCGCTTCGTCATATATGTCTATCCGCGGTGAGTTCGACAACATAGCTTGATCGACCCGGTTCCCATCTCCGCCGGATCATCTTGCGACTCTCCATGCTGGCTATCCATAGAACCACCGCACCGAGACCCGCCAGAAGAAGCAAACCGATGGCGGCTATGACCGGTTCCATTTCGACCGCATGATGCATGTGACCTAAAGTTAGAATCATCATCGCTGTCATCTCCTATGCCACAGTGGGGCCGCACACGCCCATATCAGGGGGGCGCCGTCTTGGGTATCGGCGTATGCGGACCATAAAGCCACGGCGACGAGTAGGGCGACGAGAACAATCCCGACAGGTCTCTTCACGGCTCATTTCCTCCACTCTGTGGGTTGGACAAGCCGCAGTTATCACGCATGCTCCCAGGCATTCCGCTCTCTGCGCCTGGGAACATCATCGGCCCGTGGCCAACGCAACCGCCTCGCTTGCGAAGCAAGTCGAACAATTCCTTCTGTTGTCCGGCGGTGAGGGTTTCCTTCTCGGCCAGGAGATGCTCATTGACGAGTATCTGCACCTGCCGCTGGCCGGCGAGAATTTCCTCCTGCTTGGCTGCGATTGCCTGGCGATCGGGTTGGGGGGAGGCAACCAAGTCCAGGAGTTCGTTGCGCTTGCGGTTGACCTCTTGGCAAACGGCTTGGGAGCGGCGGCGAAACTCCGCCATTCGCGGTTCGAGTTGATGCCATTGCGCGGAGCTGACATTGAGCTGTCGATGAAGTGGGCACCAGACGCCTTCAGCGGTGTTTTGACCGCCGCGATCCAGACCGGAGCGGCATGCCCGGATGCGGGGTGCGCTCCAGACGCCGAGAAAGCCCAGGTTTAGGGCGACCGACAGAACGACCAATAGTGGCGCAAGTTTCTTCCACATGGTTATTGCCTCCCCCCCTTGCGGTTCGTCAGCAGAGCCAGATAACTGTCCGCCAGTGAACCGCCGGGCGCATCGCCCAGGTAATCCAGATTATAAGCGGCCAAGGCGGTGGTCAGCGCCATGGCTTGAGAGTCTTCTTGGGCCTGACGGGTGGCGGGTCGTGCCGCCCAGCCCAGGGCCAAGCCCGCCGCCAGGCCAACGACGAGCACGGCCGCCGCCGCCGCGTGCATCGGGGCGGATGCCATCCGCCACCAGCGCAGGGGGCTCCATGCCACCGCCACAACTTGGGAACGCCGGCTTCTGGCCGCGGCCAGGACACGCCTCTCGAATCCCGACGGAACAGGCGGGGTCTCAGTCTGAACAAGCACACTCGCAAGAGGATCCACCGCCGCAAGGCGGACCAGGCAGATCCGACACCCCCGCAGATGAGCCACGAGCGCACTCCGCTGATCCAGCGGCAAGTCGCCTCGGAGGTAGGCACTCAGATTCGTTTGTGCGGTTGGGCAGTCCATCGCGTTATCCTTCTATTGTGGTAAACGAGCGACCCGGCAACATCCCCCTCGGTTCAACGCATTTTGCCGCGAAACAGTTCCAGGCGAGGTGCCAGCGCGTCTCGGGCGCGGGCCAGCAAGCGCTCCACGGCCTTCACGCTGCGCCCCATCGCCACCGCCATCTCCGCGGCACTGAGTCCTTCGAAGTAGCGCAACACGACCGCCATCCGGTAGTCGGCGGGCAGCGCGGCCAGGGCGCTCTGGATGCACTGGTCCCGTTCCACAGCGTCGGCCTCTTCGCCGGGTGTGGGCGCATCCGTAGCGCATTCGGGAAGGACTTCCATGAGCACGGGACGCTTCTTGCGGCGGTGGTCGAGACACCGGCGCGTCACCACCTGGTACAGGTAGGTGCGGAACGCGGCTGTCGCGGTGTAGCGCGGTGCGGCATCGAGGACTTTGAGGAATGCCTGCTGGGCAAGATCCTCCGCTTCGGCGGCATCGCCGGTGAACCGATAGGCCACGCGCCACGCCTCGGCCTGGTGGCGCAGGACGAGTTGCTCGAAGGCGAACAGGTCGCCGTCGCGGACGCCCAGCATCAACTCCTCACTGCTGGGCGTCTGCATGTCGGTTCTCTTTTCCACAACTCCCTTCCATTTTCTCGCTACAAGATGAATCCGGCAACCAACGCCCCGGCAACAATCAACGGCGCGGGCACCCTGCGAGAAGCCAGGAGCGTGATCGAGAGCGCCGCGATCGCCAGGTTCTCGGCATGGAACCCGCTGGCCTGCATCAGGATCACGGCGGCAATGGCAATCAGCCCGCCCGCCACCGCGTTGATGCCGCGCAGGGCGATGCGAATTGCCCGAATCTGCTTGAGTTGCTCCCATACGGGGTACACAAAATAGATCAGCAGCAACCCCGGCAGGAAGATGCCGACGCCACCGACCGCTGCGCCAAGCGCCTGTAGCCAGATCGAACCGCCGCGCGCGGCCATGCCCCCCGCGTAGGCCGCGAAGCTGAACATCGGGCCGGGCAGCCCTTGCACCAGTCCGTACCCGGTCAGGAATTCCTCGTTCGTCATGAATTGCCGCACCTGCACCAGCTCGCTGTGCATCACGGGCACCACAACCTGCCCGCCGCCGAACACCAGGTAACCGTACCGGTAGAAACTCTCCGTGAGGTGCAGGAGCCGTGAAGATGATAGTGCCGACAGCACAAGCAATCCAATCGCGAGCGCGGCGAAGACTACCAGGTAGCACCACGGCGGCCGGAGCCGGGTTCGGTTCCACATGCCCGATTCGCGGAACACACCCACGGCGATTGCACCCCCCGCCAGCAGCACAACCGGAAAGATCCAGGGCGCTCGAATCCAGTAGGTCGTCATTGCGCCGCCCACAAGCAGCAACGCCGTGGGTGTATCTTTGACCACCTTGCGCCCGATCCGAAACGCCGCCACCACAATGAAACCCACGGCCATTGGGCCGATGAACCGCAAACCGTCCGCCGACACGTTCCACGCCGCCAGCCCTTGATAGAGGAAAGACAGCAGCGTCATTGCCACAAGCACCGGCAACGCCCACACCAGCATGGTCAGCAACGCCAGCACAGGGCCACCCGTCTTGTAGCCAATCGACACGATGGTCTGCGTGCTCGTCGGTCCCGGAAGAATGCTGCACAAGGCCATCAGCTCGACCAGCTCCTCTTCGCCCAGATAGCGCTTCTTCTTGACCATCTGGTCCACGAAGACGCCCATGTGGGCTTCCGGCCCGCCATACGCGCCCAGCGAACAGATGAACACGTCGCGAAGAAAGGTGCCCCACTTCACGGAGCCAGCGTCGGGTTCGTACGCTGCGGGGAATTGCACAAGCTGCGTTTCGTCGCGGTCAACGTGCGTCTCGATTGTGTTGGCCTTCGACATGGTTGTTCCCTCACACAATCCACTTGCGGCGGACATTGCGCAGGCTGAAGGCGAACAGCAGGATGCAGAACGAGGCCAGCATGCCGAAATCCAACACTAAAGGCAGGTACGGCGCCCGGTGGATCGAGCCGTGCAAGACGTCGGCGCCGTAGGTCAATGGCAGCACATACGACAGCGGCCGGAGCCAGACGGGAAGCTGCGCGATGGGGAAGAACAACCCGCACAGGAAGAGCATCGGGAAACGGAAGAAGTTCGAGAAGGTCTGCGCCTCGAAGACCTCGCTGACCGAGACGGCGATGAACAGGCCCAGGAACGTCGAACTGACCGCAATCAGCACGATGGCAGGAATGAGCGTCGCCCAGTTGACCCTGGAGAAGTCCATCAGAAATGCCGCCATAGCCACCGGCACAAAGGCGTTGGCCACGCCAAAAAGAATGGCCCCGGCGGTCTTGGCGAGCATCAGCACCTCCAGCGGAATGGGCGCCAGCAACAGCCGCTCGAACGACCGGCCCTTCTTCTCGAAGGTCACGGTGACGGACAGCAGGCTGGTCGTGCCGAACAGAATCGACACCGCAATCACGCCCGGCAGCAACGTCGGCACACTGTCCAGGCCCGCACCGGAGCGGATGAAGAACATGCCCGTCCACGCCAGGGGGAAGATGATGCCCCAACTGATGTTGGGCGGCTTGAGGTAGTAGGCCCGAAAGTCCTTGGCGAGAATATTCCAGAATGCGATCCATGCCTTCATGCGCCACCTCCCATCTTGGCCTTTTCCCGTTCCTGCTTCATCACCCCCGCCTCGATGCCAGTGATCTCGACGAAGACGTCTTCCAGCGATGGCTGCAGTTTGCGGGCCTCCGTCACCTCCGCGCCGCTGTCTTCAATCGAGCGCACCAGCGGACCGATGCGTACGGGTTCCGGGGACTCGACGCGCACCGCCGTGTCCGAGACCGCCTGGCACTGAAGGGCGGGGAACTCGGCGGCAATCGACTCGCACAGCCGGGCCGCTCCACTGGACACGGCAAACTGCACCACATGGCGTCCGTCCGTCCGCCGCATCAGGTCCTGGACGGTATCGGTACGGACAATGCGCCCCTTGACGATGAAGCCAATCCGCTGACACAGCCGCTCGGCTTCTTCGATGTAGTGCGTCGTCAGGAAGATGGTCGTGCCGCCGCGATTCAGCTCGGCGACGAGCTGCCGAATCTGCCGGGCGCTGGCCACGTCGATGCCGGTCGTGGGCTCGTCCATGAACAGGATGGGAGGCGAATGGATGATCCCGGCGGCGATGGTGAGCTTGCGCTTCATGCCCTTGGAGTAGCCGCCGAACTTGCGTCCGCCGGCCTCGGTCAGGCCGAATTGCTCCAGTAGGTCGCGCGCCCTGGACTCGCGGTCGCGCCGGGCCATCCCGTACAGCGCCCCGCAGAAACACAGGTTCTCGAAGCCGGTCAGTTCCGGGTACAGATTGCTTTCGTCCGGCACCACGCCCATCAGGTGCTGAGCGGCCTTGGGATTGGTCGAGCAGTCGATTCCGCCGATGCGGATCGTGCCGGCGTCTGAACGGGCCAGACCAATCAGGACATTGATGGTTGTGCTCTTGCCCGCACCATTCGGGCCGAGGAAGCCGAACAACTCGCCGTCCCGCACGTCGAAGTCAATGCCTGCCACCGCTTCGACGTCGCCGAATCGCTTGGCCAGGCCACGCACTTCAATTGCGGTCTTCGTGTCAACCGACATTCGCCACCTCCTTCGTAAATCGCAGCCAGATGCCGACACCCGTGTTTGGATCGTCCGCACCCAGACCGCCTTCGCCGATGACTTCGAACGCCGGCAAGCCGGCTTGCACGGCAAGACGGCGAAAAGTGTCGGAGCTTCGCGCCTCGCCAAATGCCCGCATCGCTTCTGGCCCCTTGCGACGCTGAGATTCACGCTGACGTCGGATGAACTCCCGGCGCGCCCAGTCGGGATATCCGCTTCCCAAACCGCCGCCGATCATCGCTCGCCCGCCCGGCCGAAGCACGCGCCAGATCTCTCGCAGCCCCCGCGCCCGGTCCTCCCAGAAGTAGAACGATCCTCGGCTGACGACCACGTCCACCGACTCGTCGGGCATCGGGAGCGTTTCCGCCGCCCCGAGTATGGCTACAGCTCGCGACTCGACACCGCGCTCCCGCGCTGAGCCCAAGGCGCGACGCAGGGCATCGGCATTCGGATCGATCAGCACCATGGTGATGTCGTCAAGTGCCTCCAGCAACGACAGACCAATGCCTCCCGGGCCAGTGCCGAGATCGACCCAGACACGGCCAGAGCATGAAGAGCAGAATGCGATCAAGTCATGGGCAACCGTTTTGTAGTAGTCCGGCAGCGTGGCTTGTTCCTTGCCTATTCGAGCATCAGCGCTTTGGTTGTTCATTTGCCTGCCCCACTGCCCACGCAGCGGTGTTCGGCGGCATCGCCGTGACACTGGCGAATCTGCTCCGGCGAGCATTCACCCGGCTTGCCCTTCAAGCGCTCGGGATGCTCGCAGCCCGCAGGCTCGACACAGGCGTGGCCAGCCGCCTCACCATGGCATTCGCGGATCTGCTCTGGCGAGCAGTCCCGGGGCGAGTTCTTCAGTTTCTCCGGTTTCAGACATCCTTGCTTCTTCTCATTGCGGCACATGGTCGTTCTCCTTTCGTCGAGTTCTGAGTTCTGAGTTCCAAGTTCCGAGTTAGCGGTTGCTGTTGCGTAGGTAGGTCATGAAACCGCGTACGGCGGCGCGCGTCTCGCCGGCAAGCGTGTACAGGCGTTTGAACGTTGCGTCCTCTATGTATTTCTGATCCAGAGCAACGTAGAGTTCGCTTTGCACCTCCGTGCAGGAACGCTTGGCGTATCCGAGAAATCGGATGAAGTCTGCGTTGGTTTCCGAATCGAATCCCTCCGCGATATTGTGCATGGTCGAGCCCGCGGCCCGCGTGATCTGGTCACGCAGACCATAGTCCCGCGCAAACGCAGTCCCTTTCGTCGCCTCGTAGACTTCACGGGTGAGTTCTCGCGCCATCTGCCAGGCCTTGATGTCCTCAAACCGCTCAATCGTCGCCATATTTCATCCCCGTTACATTGGTTTCCGCCAACTCAGAACTCAGAACTCAGAACTCAGAACTCAGAACTCAGAACTCAGAACTCAGAACTCAGAACTCAGAACTCAGAACTCAGAACTCAGAACTCAGAACTCAGAACTCAGAACTCAGAACTCAGA
>JBAZOO010000023.1:0-61827 GCA_041648735.1 Lentisphaeria bacterium | reverse complement strand
CCGCCAGACTTTTCAAATAATTGATAGTAACTACAAAGAAGGATTTGCCAATTTTACGCACGACGGAAATGGGGGCCGTGCGGGGAAAATATTTTCCCCGAGACCCATTTGTCAAAGTTGGGCTAGGTTGGGCCGTTGGGGAGACCGCCCCCCCTCACACGCTTTCCGCCAGGTGCGGGTCGAGGAGGTCGCGCAAGCTGTCGCCGAGCAGGTTGAGGGCCAGGACCAGGCCGGAGATGGCGGCGGTGGCGGCGGCCATTTCCCACCAGGCCCCCTGCCAGAGGCGTTCCTTCCCCTCGGCGATCATCACCCCCCAGCTCGGCTCCAGTTGGACGCCGAGGCCGAGGAAGGAGACGATGACCTCGGTCATGACCGCGGTGCTGAAGCGCAGGGCGAAGAAGACGATGATCAGATGGAAGGTGTTGGGCAGCAGGTGCCGCCAGAGGATGCGCAGCGGCGGGATGCCTTGGCTGCGGGCGGCCTGGATGTAGGGCAGGTCCCGCAGGCGCAGGCATTCGGCGCGGATGACCCGGCAGAGCCCGACCCAACTGGTCAGGCCGATGCCGATGTAGACGGCGCCGATCCCGCGGCCGATGAGCAGGGCGAAGGCGAGGATGAAGAGCAGGGTGGGCATGGCGGCGAAGGTGCTGTAGAGCCACATGACCACCGCGTCGGTCCGGCCGCCGAAGGTGCCGCCAAGGGCGCCAAGGGTGACGCCGACGGCGAGGCTGATGCCGCCGGCGAGCAGGCCGACGGTGACGGCGGTCTTGGCGCCGGCGAGGGTGCGCCAGAAGACGTCGCGTCCCAGGTAGTCGGTGCCGAACCAGTGGCGGGCCGAGGGCGGCTGCAGGCGGGCGTCCAGCTCCTGCCGTTCGGTCAGCGGCTCGCGGCCGGCGAGCCGGGCGGCCGCCAAGGTTGCCCAACTGCCCGCCGCGAGGGCGAGGTAGGCCGCCACCAGCGCCAGGGCGGCCAGGGCCGCCGGCCGCCGCTTGAGCGCGCGCCACAGCCGGGCGCGGGGGGTGTCGGCGCCATTGCTCATGGGCCGGCCCCGGTGCTGGGGGGGCGCGGGCTGAAATCGGGACCGGGGGGAAGTGTCATGGTGCGCGGTGCCTGGCCATGGGCTGCAAGGGCTGGGGGTGGGGCCACGGGCCGGAGCGACAATGTAGGGCCTGCCCGAAACCTTGCAACCCTCTGGACAAGCCCGGCGGCGGCATGTATACTTTGCGCTGCCGCCGCCACCGTGGATCCCGGGGCGGCCATCACGGAAGGACAGGTTTCATGCTCATGCGTAACATCTTGGCCGGCACGGTGTTGTTGGCCGCCATCGGCGGGGGCGCCAGGGCCGCGGAACCGCCCGCCGCCGCGGCGGGTGCCGCCGAAGCCGAAGCCGAAGCCGCGGCCACGCCGGCGCCGGAACTGCCGTCGCCCGCGGCGCTGGCGGCGGAGCGGAGCCGGATCCAGGAATTGGTCAACCAGAAGGTCAGCCAACTGGTGGAGGAGAGTGTCCGGCCGCCCAAGGTCGCCGCGGGGCTGAAGCTGGACTGGCCGGTGCGGCCGCCGCGCCTGACGCCGGAGCAGGTGAAGGCGAAGGCGGAAGCGGAGCTGGCCGCCAAGCTGGAGGCGGCGTTGCCGGCCACCCGGCTGGAGGAGCGGAAGAAGGAGGCGGAGACGAAACTCCAGCCGCATCGGGTCGGCGACCCGATCGCCTTCAACCGCAAAAACTACCGGGGGCCGGTCAGCGGCGTCCTGCGGGCGGTCGAGCTGCCGGTCCGCATCCGGGTGGGGGATCAATATGTCGCGACCTTGGACATTCCCGACGAGGTGCTGGTGCGCCTCGACCCGGCCCGGCGCGAAAAGGCCTTGAAGGCCGAGGCGGCGCGGCTGGAGCGGCTGTGGACCAGCGAGCGGTTCATGTTCACGCAGAAGCATGGCCCGGAGATCCTCAAGCGGGTGTTTGAGGAAAGCGGCTACCGCTGGGTTGCGCCGATGGCGAGCCGGGCGAAGCGCTGGCTCAGCGGCGAGGAGATTTTCCAGGCGGAATTGCCCCGCCAGCGCGAGGCGGCGGCGGCCCGGCTCCGGCCGGCCGTGGAACAGGAAATCTTCGCCCGCCACGGCTATGAACAGTTCCAAGGCGAATGGCTGCCCAAAGCGGTGGCCGCGGCGCGGCGGGCGGCCCAGGCCGAAGCCGAGCAGGCCCGGGGCGCCGCCCCGCCGCCCGTCCCGTGACACCAATTTTCACTTCCTGGCAATAGTTTTCTCGCCAAGATCGCGAAGTTTGCAAAACTCTTGGTGCCTATTTGGATTCAAGGGTGGCAAACCATTTTTCTTGGCGGTCTTTGCGTCTTTGCGAGAGAATCTCTTTGAAGACAGACTGGTCTGAACCCGCATCATGATTGCCGCCACCCTCGCCCCTGCGCAACCGCCCCCGGCTGAAGCGGCCGTGGAAGCCTTCCCCCCCTTCCGCTTCCGCGCCGCGGCGCCGCTCCAGTTCGCCGTCCATTTCACCCGCGGCCTCTTCGACCCCGGCAATCCGTTGCTGGGGCGGACGTTGCGGGAAGGGCCGGAGCCGCCACCCGCCCGCTGGCTCTGTTGCCTGGACGCCGGCCTCGCCGCCGCGCAGCCGGAGCTGGCGGCCCGGATCCGCGCCTATGCCGCGGCGCGGCCGGAGCTGGAACTGCTCCACGATCCGCTCCTGCTGCCCGGCGGCGAGGCGGCGAAGAACAGCTTTGAAATCCCGCACAAGGTCCTGCGGCTGGCCCGGCGGCTGCACCTGTCGCGCCAGAGCCACATCGTCGCCGTCGGCGGCGGCGCCTTCCTGGATGCGGTCGGCTTCGCCGCCGCCCTGATCCACCGGGGGGCGCGCCTGGTCCGCGTCCCCTCCACCGTCCTGGCCCAGAACGATTCCGGGGTCGGGGTCAAGAACGGCCTGAACCTGGGCGGCAGCAAGAACTTCCTCGGCACCTTCGCCCCCCCCGCCGCCGTGCTGGCCGATTTCGCGCTCCTCGCAACCCTGGCCGACCGCGACTGGATCGCCGGCATCGCCGAGGCGTTCAAGGTCGCGGTCATCAAGGACGCCGCCTTCCTCGAATGGCTGCTGGCGCACGCGCCGGCCCTGCGCCGCCGCGACCAGGCGGCCATGGAGCGGCTCATCCACCGCTGCGCCACGCTCCACCTCGAACACATCGCCGCCGGCGGCGACCCCTTCGAGCAGGGGAATGCCCGGCCGCTGGACTTTGGCCACTGGTCGGCGCACAAGCTGGAAAGCCTGACCAGCCACGAGCTGCGCCACGGCGAGGCGGTCGCCCTCGGCATTGCCCTTGACCTGCTCGTCGCCGCCGAACTCGGCTTCATCACCGCCGCCGACGCCCGGCGCGTCACCGCCGGCCTGGCCGCCGCCGGCCTGCCGGTGCGTCACGAGGCCCTGGGCTGGACCGACCCCGCCGGCCGCCCCTTCGTCCTCCAGGGGATCGAGGAGTTCCGGGAACACCTCGGCGGCCGCCTCGCCATCACCCTGCCCAACCCGCTCGGCGCCCGCCGCGAAATCGGCCAGCTCGACGAAGCCCTGCTCCGCCGCTGCCTCGCCCGCCTTGCCGCCGGCCCCGGCGGCTGACCAGCCCTTCGCCTCACCCTTCCGCCGCCCCTCGGGGGAGCCAACACCATGCGCCACGGCCCGTTCCATCTCACCTACTGCCTCAACATCCATCCTGGCGAGAGCTGGGCGGAGAACTTCGCGGCGATCCGGGACCATGCCCTGGCGGTGCGCCACCGGGTGGCGCCGGGGGCCAGGTTCGGCCTGGGGCTGCGCCTCTCCGGCCAGGCGGCCGCCGAGCTGGCCGGCGACCGCCGGGCGCTGGCGGAGTTCAAGCGCTTCCTGCGCCGCGAAAAACTCTATGTCTTCACCGTCAACGCCTTCCCCTTCGGCCGGTTCCATGGCGGGCCGGTCAAGGAACAGGTCTACGCCCCCGACTGGCGGACTCCGCAACGGCTCGGCTACACCTTGCGGGTGGCGGAACTGCTGGCGCATCTGCTCCCGCGCGGCGTCACCGGCAGCATCAGCACCGTGCCCGGCTCCTGGCGCGGCTGGGGCGACGGCCCGGAAGCCTGGGCCGACATCCTCCTGAACCTGGCCAAGGCGGTGCTCGGCCTGGCGGCGCTCCGGGAGAGGACGGGCAAGGCGATCGTCCTCGCCCTGGAGCCGGAGCCGGACTGCCTGCTGGCGCGCACGGCGGATCTGCTGCGGCTCTGGCGGCTGCTGCGCGGGCCGGGCGTCGTCCCCCGGCTGGCCCGCGCCCGCGGAGTCCGCACGGCGGCGCTGCGGCGGGCCTTCGCCCGGCACTTGGGGGTCTGCCTCGACACCTGCCATTTCGCGGTGGAGTTCGAAAATCCCGCCACGGCCCTGGCCGCGCTGCGGGCGGCGCGGATTCCGGTCGCCAAGATCCAAGTCAGCGCCGCGCCCCTGCTCCGGGCGACGGGCACCGCCGCGGCGGACGCCGCCGGGCTGGACGCGGCTGCCGCCCTGGCCGAGCCGGTCTACCTGCACCAGACCCGGCTCCGGCTCACGGACGGCAGCGTGGCCGCCTTCCCCGACCTGGCGCCGGCCCTGGCGGCGGCGCGGGCGGGCGGCTGGCGCGAACTCCGCACCCATTTCCACATCCCCCTGGGGCTGGAATCCTGGGGGGCGCTCGGCTCGACCCGGGCGGAACTGGACGCGGCGTTCTTCCAGTTGCTGGCGGCCGGGGCCGCGCCGCAGGTCGAGCTGGAGACCTACAGCTTCCAGGCGCTGCCGGCGGAACTGCGCCACGAGGGGGTCGAGGCCAGCCTGGCCGCCGAGTTCCGCTGGTTCCTGGAGCGGCTGGCGGCGGCTGCGGGGCCATGATTGCCATGAGTCCTATAAGACCCATGAGTCCCATGTGACCCAGGGAAAAAGGCCCCGCCGTGGGGCGGGGCCTGAGGCTCACTTGACCATCCGGATGTTGAACGGATAGCGGTAGTTCTTGCCTTCCTTGGCCTGCATCCCGCCCAGGATGCCGAAGATGATGCTGACGATCCAGACAATCGGCCAGCCAAAGCCGCAGGTGATGGTTCCGAGCACGATGTAGCCGATCAGCATGACCAACTGGAAGTTCAGTGCCTCCTTCGCCTCGGTGGCGACGAATGGCGACTGGTCCTTCTTCACCAGCCAGATGATCAGCGGCACCAGGAAGCTGAGCAGGCCCCCCAGCAGGTGCGCCAGCATCGCCATGGTCTTGTCGTCCTGGCTGGGCGCCGGCATTTCCGGGGGCTGCCCCTCGCCGCCAGCCGGCGGGGCCGGCGTCTCCACGCGAACTGCTTCTTCCGCCATACGAGTTTCCTCCTGATCGCTGGTTGGGTTGTCGGAACGGGGATGCGCAACGAATGGGAAACCATACCATGGCAACCGCCGCCGCGCAACCCCGCCGCCCCGTCAAGGGTGCGCCTGGAAGGCGGCGACGTATTCCTGGTTGCCGGCCGGGCCCTTGATCGGGGAGGGCACCACCCCCAGGCAGCGCCAGCCCAGTGCGGACTCCGCAAAGCCCCGGATTTCCGCGATGCAGCGCTGGCGCACCGCCTCCTCCTTGACCACGCCGCCCTTGCCGACTTCGGCGCGCCCCGCCTCGAACTGGGGCTTGACCAGGACGAAGGCCCAGCCGCCGGGGCGCAGCCGCCGGGCAGGGGCCGGCAGGGCGAGCTTGAGCGAGATGAAGGAGACGTCCGCCACCAGCAGATCCACCGCTTCGGGCACGTCGGTGGCCGAGAGATAGCGGGCGTTGACCTTCTCCAGGCAGACCACGCGCGGGTCGCCGCGGAGCTTGGGGTGGAGCTGGCCGTGGCCGACATCAACGGCGTAGACCTTGCGGACGCCGCGCTGGAGCAGCAGGTCGGTGAAGCCGCCGGTGGAGGCGCCGATGTCGAGGGCGACGAGTCCCGCCAGCGGCGGGGGGAAGGCCTCCAGGGCCGCCAGCAGCTTGTAGGCGCCGCGGCTGACGTAGGGGCAGGGGGTGGCGATCTGGAACTTGGTGGTGGCCGGGTCGTAGAGGTCGCTTGCCTTCTGGACGACGGCGTCCGGGCCGGTGCGCACCTGGCCGGCGAGCACCAGCTTCTGCGCCAGGGCGCGGCTTGCGCACAGCCCCAGCTCCACCAGCAGGATGTCGGCCCGTTTCTTCATCAGGTGGGCGGCCGGGTTCAGCCGCGGATCTGCCCTTTGCCGATGACGACGTACTTGTAGGAGGTCAGCTCCTCGACGCCCATCGGGCCGCGGGCGTGGATCTTGTCGGTGCTGATGCCGATCTCGGCGCCCATGCCGAACTGGCTGCCGTCGGTGAAGCGGGTGGAGGCGTTGACGTAGACGGCGGCGGAATCCACCAGGGCGGTGAAGGCCTGGGCCGCCTCCTTGTCGGCGGTGACGATCGCGTCGCTGTGGGCGGAGCCGAAGCGGGCGATGTGCTCGGCGGCGGCCTCGACGCCGGCCACCGCGCCGACGGTCAGGATCAGGTCCAGGTATTCGGCGCTCCAATCCTCGGCGGTGGCGGGGGTGGCGGTGGGGACGGCGGCGCGGAAGGCAGCGTCGCCGCGCAGTTCGACGCCGCGTCCCCCGAGGCGGGCGGCGAGCTTGGGGGCGAACTCCGCGAGGATGTCGCGGTGGACCAGCACCTTTTCGACGGCATTGCAGACGCCGGGGCGCTGGCACTTGGCGTTTTCGATGATCGCCAGCGCCATCTCCTGGTCCGCCGCCTTGTCGACGTAGATGTGGCAGACTCCCTTGTAGTGCTTGATCACCGGGATGGTCGAGTGTTCGACGACGGCGCGGATGAGGCTTTCGCCGCCGCGGGGCATGACCAGGTCGATGTAGCTGTCGAGGCGGAGGAGGGCGTTGACCGCGGCGCGGTCGGTCCAGGGGATGACTTGGACGGCGGCGGCGGGCAGGCCGGTGGCGGCGAGCCCTTCGGCCATGACCGCGGCGAGGGCCAGGTTGGAATGGATCGCCTCCGAACCGCCGCGCAGCACCACGGCGTTGCCGGCCTTGAGGCAGAGCCCGGCGGCATCGACGGTGACGTTGGGGCGCGACTCGTAGATGATGGCGATGACGCCGATGGGCACCCGCACCTTGCGGATTTCCAGGCCGTTGGGGCGCAGCCAGGTGGAGTCGACGCGGCCGATGGGGTCGGCCAGGCCGGTGAGGGTGCGCAGCCCCTTGGCCATCTCCTCGATCCGCGCCGGGGTGAGCTTGAGGCGGTCGAGCATGGCGGCGCTGAGTTTCTTCCCCTTGCCGGCCTCCAGGTCCTTGGCGTTCTCCGCCAGGATCGTGGCCTGCCGCTGGAGCAGCAGCTCGGCGATGGCTTCCAGGCAGCGGTTCTTCTGCGCCGGCGCGAGCAGCGCCAGTTTCCGGGCCGCGGCGCGCGCCGCCTGTCCGACCTCCTCCAGCCGGGCCTTGAAATCCACGGGGGGCTTGGCCGTCTCATCCGCCTGTTTCATGGGCTTCTCTCCATCGTGCCGGAATCGGCACCGCGGCCGCCAATATAATGCCGCGGTGGCGGCGGCCGGCGCTCAGACGCCGCGTTGGCCGGGTGGCCAGATGATCTTGTGGAGCTGGATCTGGAGGCGCAGGGGCAGGCCGCTGGCCAGGATCCAGGCGGCGACGTCGGCCAGGGGCAAGGCGCCGCCGACGGGGGAGACGAGCAAGGGGCAGCCATGGCTGGCCAGGCGGTGGCGGCGGACCGTCGCCACCGCGTAGTCGAAGTCGGCGCGGTCGGCGATGACGAACTTGATCTCGTCCCCCGGCTTCAGCCGTTCCAGGTTCTTCCAGTACATCCGCGGGTGCATGCCGCTGCCGGGGCATTTCACGTCGAGGATGGCGCGCCAGCCCCGGCGGGGCGGCAGGGGGAGGCTGCCGTTGGTCTCCAGCAGCACGGTGCCGGCGAGGTCGCAGAGGGCCTCCAGCAGCTCGGGCGTCTCGTCCTGGAGCAGCGGTTCGCCGCCGGTGACCTCCACCAGGTCGGGGCCCAGCTCGCGCACCCGCGGCAGGATCGCCGCCAGGCTCATGGGGGTGCCCGCCGCATGGGAATAGCCGGTGTCGCACCAGGTGCAGCGCAGGTTGCAGCCGGCCAAACGGACAAAGGTGCAGGGGAGTCCGGCGAAGGTGGATTCCCCTTGCAGGCTGCGGAAGATTTCGCAGACGTTCAGCACACAGTCCCCCGGCCGGCGGCGGGTGGCAGGGTCATTCGATGCAGACCAGGATCACCAGGTCATGGCGGTCGCTGTCGGCTGAGAGCACGCGGTAGACGGTGCGCTCCACCCCGTCGGGGAAGGTGAGCCGCTCGCAGCGGGAATGGGCGTCCAGGAACGGATGCAGCGGGCTGGAGGCAGCGATGCGCTCGAGTTTCCCCAGCAACGCCTGGGCGGTGCGGTTCATGGCCAGGACGTGGAACTCCCGATCCAGGAGGAGGGCGGCCAGGCTCTTGCCGTCCAGCTCTTCGAGCATCATGTCGCGGACCTGTTCCAGGATGTTGACCCGCCGCTCCATCTCGATGCGGAATTCCCGCACCTTGGCTTCCAGCCGCCGTTCGAAGACCTTGCCGATGGCCTTGGAGGCGCTGACGGGCATGGTCCGCTTCAGCAGCACGTCGGCCATCAGCAGGTTGACATAGTCGCCAATGGGCTGGTCCTCGCCGATGGGCGGCCGGACGTCCGCCGGCAGCCCTTCGTCCAGGATGCCGCCGAGGTCAACCGGCTGGGGGGCGGCCTGGGGGGGCTGGCCGACCATCGCCTTGGCCCATTCCTCCACCGAGACCCCGGCCGCGGCGGGGCGCGGGGGCAGGGGGGGGGATGGGGGCGCCTCGTGCCGGGGGGCCGGTGCCGCCAGGGGCTCCTCCTGGCTCAGCACCAGCTTCTCCTTGCGTTCCACAATGCCGATGATGCCGGCCTCGTCAAGGAGGGGTTGCAGCCCTTCCAGCTTGAGCTGATCCCCCTGCCGGGCGATGATGTCCAGGAAAGTCGCCAGTTCCTCCTCCGTGAGGCCGGCCTCCAGCGTGATGCCGCCAACGTTGCGGCCCTGGAAAAGCTGGGCCAGGCGCCGGCAAACCGGGTTGCCGCTGTCCACCGGCAGGGCGCCGGACCAGACCTGGTCGTTGTGGAAGAGCAGGGTCAGCCCACCCTCCGCCGCCAGCAGCGGCTCCAGCAGCCGCATCTGGGAGAGGATGGTCCGCCGCAGCACCGGATGATCCGGGCCGTAGCTGAGGCAGGCGTTGTAGCTGACGCTCAAGCCGTGTACCACCTCATCAATCGCCGTCAGCCGATCGGAACCGGCGCTCACTTCGTTGTTCATGGTCAAATCCACCGCCAGGCAACCTGTTGACTCCATCGCCCAACCCTTGTCATGCCAAGTATCTTAAACCGCCAAAGCTTCCATGCCAATCCGGCCGGACCGTTTCCTGCCGCCGTGCCGGTGCCGGCTGCCGGGGGGCGCGGCATGCCCACGGGAATTCACGGGGGCCGGATCCTCCTCGCGCCCCGGCCAGGAAGCCGAATCCCGTCCAGCATCACAAAACAAATAGTAGCTTTTTCTTGAAACGCGGCTGAATGGCCGTATGGTATGGATAGGTTCCAGGAATCCAGACCCAGCGGAGGTGACAGCCATGAAAGGTTTGACGAAGAAGCAGCAAGCCATCCTCGACTACATCGAGGAGTTCATGAGGCGCGAGGGGATGGCCCCCACCGTCTACGAACTGGGGGACTATTTCAAGATCCGCTCCGCCACCGCCTTCGCCCATCTGCGGGCGCTGCAGCGCAAGGGCTACGTGAACCGCAGCTCCAAGGCCCGCAGCCTGAGCCTGACTGGCGTGCCGCGCCCCGGCACCGGGCCGGGCGGAACTCTCACCATCGCGGTTCCGGTCATCGGCCATGTCGCCGCCGGGATGCCGTTGCTGGCGGAGGAGCGGGTGGAGCGGGTGCTCCGCTTCGACCCCGCCCAGCTCCCGCGCGGCACCGGCGGCCACAAGCTCTTCGCCTTGAAGATCTTTGGAGAAAGCATGCGGGACGCCGGGATGCTGGACGGCGACACGGTGGTCGCCAAGCAGGCCGCGGAGGCGCGGAATGGGGACGTCGTGGTGGCTTTGGTGGACGGCACGGAAACCACCGTCAAGTATCTGTACCATCATGGGCACCAAGTGGAACTGCGCCCGGCCAACCCGGCCTATGCGCCCCAGTTCTACCCGCCCGAGCAGGTGCAGTTGCAGGGGGTGGTCATTGCCTTGATGCGGGTCTACTGAGGTCGGCGGAGGCAGCGCCCGGCCAATTCCAGGCCCCGCCCCCGCGGTTTGCGGAGTCCGCAAAAAAAAAGTCCCCCCCAAATCTCCCCCAAAGCCTCCGGCCACCTCCGCGCCCGCCGTGCGAAGGAAGGGGGCTCCTGGAGATGGTTTCGTGCGGAGGGCATGGAGACCGCGGCGGCGGAAGGGTTTTCTCCGTGGTTTCCGTGTGCTCCGTGCGAACCTTCCCTCCCCCGCGTTTCGCGCTCGCGCTCGCGCTCGAAATTCGGTGGCTTGGTGTCTGTCCCCCGCGCCTTCCGTGGTTTCCGTGTGCTCCGTGCGAACCTTCCCTCCCGCGCTTCGCGCTCGCGCTCACACTCGAAATTCGATGGCTTGGTGCCTGTCCCCCGCGCCTCCCGTGGGTTCCGTGTGCTCCGTGCGAACCTTCCCTCCCGCGCTTCGCGCTCGCGCTCGCGCTCGAAATTCGGTGGCTTGGTGCCTGTCCCCCGCGCCTTCCGTGGGTTCCGTGTGCTCCGTGCGAACCTTCCCTCCCTTTCGCGTGCCAGCCTCGTCGCCAGCGGCATCGGGAGCGGAATCGAACTCCCGCCATGGCGCCGATCGCGCTCCCGCTCCCGACCCCGATGCCCCCGGCCTCTTGGGGCAGGCAACTGCCCCCGCCGCCTGTGAAAAATTTAACGGAAATCGGCTGGCCGGGGTTGCCGCGACCCGCGCCCAACGCTATAGTTCCCGCCGCCGGCCATCGGCAAGCCAGTCCCCCAGCCGCGGCGGCGTCCGTCTTTTCATTATGGAGCAAGGAGTTAGCGATGAAGAACGTGCTCATCCCGACCAAGCTGGAAAGCGTTGCCAAGGAGCTGCTGGCCTCCAAGGGGTTTGCCGTCGTGCAAGACGCGGATTCCGCATTGGTCGAGTTGGCCAGGGCCTATCCCGACACGGAGGCGCTCATCGTCCGCTCCGAAAAAGTTGACGCCGCGGTCATTGACACCCTGCCCAAGCTGCGCGTCGTCATCCGCGCCGGGGCCGGCTATGACAACATCGACTGCAAATATGCCCGCAAGCGGGGGATTGACGTGATGAACACCCCCGGCGCCAACGCCAACGGCGTCGCCGAAGAGGTGATCGCCATGGTGCTGGCCCACTACCGGCACATCATCCCCGCCGACGCCAGCACCCGCCTCGGCAAGTGGGAGAAGAAGCACTACATGGGTCGGGAACTGGCCAACAAGACCCTCGGCATTGTCGGCATGGGCAACATTGGCCGGCTGGTCGCCAAGCGCCTGGAGGGCTTCGAGGTGAAGGTGCTGGCCTACGATCCCGTGCTCTCGGCGGACAAGGCGGCGGAGCTTGGGGCCGAACTGGTTGCCTTGGAGCGGCTTTTCCAGGCGGCGGACATCATCACCCTGCATGTGCCGCAGACCCCCGAAACCAAGGGCATGGTCAACCGTTCCCTGCTGCAACTGGCCAAGCCCGGCGCCGTGATCGTCAATTGTTCCCGCGCCGGCATCGTCAACGAAGCGGACCTGCGGGCGCTGAAGGCGGAAAAGAAGCTGGGGTTCCTCAATGACGTCTATCCCGAGGACGCCCCCGGCCCCAAGAGCTGCACCGACATCGCCGACATCATGCTGCCGCACTTGGGCGCGAGCACAACCGAGGCGAACTGGACCGCCGCCAAGCGTTCGGCGGAGCAGCTCATTGCCTACGGCGAGCGCGGCGTCACCACCTATGTGGTGAACAAGAGCGTGCCCGACGGGCTGGACGAACAGTACCAGCAGCTCGCCTACCACCTGGCCGCCGTTGCCCGCCAGTTCCTCGGCCCGGATCTCCACATCAACCGCATCGAGTGCAGCTTCTATGGGGATCTGCACCCCTTCGGCAAGTGGTTCCTGCCGCCCATTGCCGCCGCCCTTTCCAGCGAGTTCGACTCCTCCGAGGCGCGCGACGCCGAGGCGTACCTTGCCGGCCGCGGCATCACCCATGAGATCCGGGAGATCGACGAGACGAAGAAGTATGGCAACTCGATGACGCTGGACTTCACCGCCGGCACCGGCGATTTGCTGCACAAGGTCAGCTTGCGCGGGACGATCACCGAGGGGCACCTGATGATCTCGCGGATCAACGATTTCGACAAGCTCTACTTCCCCCCCGAGGGGCACACCCTGATGGCCGTCTACGTGGACCGCCCCGGCGTGCTGGCCAAGATCACCGGCGCCTTGGCGGCGGCCGAGATCAACATCGAGGACATCCGCTCCCCGCACAGCAGCGATGGCAAGCGTTCCCTGGCGATGCTCAAGGTCAACAAGCCGGTGCCGGCCGCGGTGATCGAACGGATCAAGGCGGAGACCGGCGCCAGCCCGGTGGCGGTCGTCTCGATTGTCTGAGCGGGCGGCGGGCGTTGCGGAGTCCGCGGAGCCAGGGACGCCGCCCACCCCGGGCCCAGACCCCGCAACCCGGGGCGCGCCCATTTCCGCGGTGGCCGTTCCCCGAGGCGCTGGACGGCAAAAAACCGTCACCCGCGCCCCGCTGGGGCGCAAACGGATGGCTGGATCGCCAGTCCCCCGGCTGAAGCCGGGGGCTTTAGGCTCCGGCCCCGCCGGGGCCAGGGAGCGTGGCACAGGCATTCGTGCCTGTGTGGGAGGCACCTCCGGGGACAGGCGGAAAACGCGTCACCCGCTGGAGTTCACGCTTTAGCGTGGGAGCGGAAAGCGCCGGCGTTGGTGTCCAGCCTTTAGGCTGCGGCTTTCCGGTCCCAGGCTAAAGCCTGTACACCAACTTCCGGCCCCACGCTAAAGCGTGAACTCCAACCCGAGCCGAACAGCCGCCCGCTGAAGGCGCGGCCCCCAGCGGGGGCCAGGGAATAAAGCCCCCGGCTTCAGCCGGGGGTCTGGGGGTTCCGCATGGTTGAATTGCGCCCCAGCGGGGCGCGAGTGCTGGCCGTTCCGCGAGGGATTAGGGACAAGGAGGGATTAGGGACAGGCGAAAAATAGGGGCAAGGCCCCATGTTGCCCGTCCCCAAGGCACCATGTTGCCTGTCCCCAGGGCCCCAGGCGGCTTCTCGCGGGATCAGGGCCAGGATGGACGGCCATGGCCGACATGGCCGGCGGCGGCGGGCATTGCGGAGTCCGCTTTTCCGGCCGGCGGCGGTTGCGTCCGGGCGATTCGGGATCATAGTAACAGATTGCCGTTTTCAAGATGGTGCCGCCCGCCATGGGCACGGCGGGTTTCGTGGTGGTCGTCGGCTGGTGGTTTCATCCAGGGAGCGTAGGCAGTCATGGCGGAGCAATTGGACGCGCAGGCAGTGGCCTTGAACCAGGCGATCGCGGCGGTGAACCCGGCGGTGCTGGCGATGCTGTCGGCGCGTGGCCGGAAGATCTATTTCCCCAAGCTGGGGATTCTCGCGCAGTCGGCCGAGGCCCGGGGCAAGGCGATCAACGCCACCATCGGCACGGCGCTGGACGAGGACGGGGGGCCGCTTTGCCTGTCCAGCCTGGCGGCGCAGATGAACCTGCCGAAAGGCGCGGCCTTCCCCTACGCGCCGAGCCCCGGCCTGCCGGAAATCCGCGAGCAGTGGGGGAAGATGATGCTGGCGAAGAATCCCGGGCTGGCGGGGAAGGCGTTCAGCCAGCCGATCGTCACCTGCGCCTTGACCCATGGCCTGAGCATGGCCGCCTACCTCTTCTGCGATGCGGGCGACGTGTTGCTCACCTCCGACCTCTACTGGGAGAACTACGACCTGCTGTTTGGCATCTCCCACGGCGCCCAGACCGTCAGCTATCCGACCTTCACCCCGGCGGGCGGCTTCAACCTGGAGGGGCTGCGCCAGGCGCTGGCGGCGCGGCCGGAGAAGAAGCTGCTCATTGCCCTCAACTTCCCCAACAACCCCGCCGGCTACACCCTGCTGGAGAAGGAGGTGCCGGAGCTGAAGCGGCTGCTGGTCGCCGAGGCCGAGGCCGGGCGCGAGCTGGTGGTGCTGCTCGACGACGCCTATTTCGGCCTGGTCTTTGAAGAGGGGGTCCATCTCCAGTCGCTCTTCGTTGACCTGTGCGACGCGCATCCGAACCTGCTCGCCGTCAAGCTCGACGGCCCGACCAAGGAGGACTACGTCTGGGGCTTCCGGGTCGGCTTCATCACCTTTGGCGTCAAAGGCGGCACCCCGGCGTTGTACCAGGCGCTGGAAGGCAAATGCGCCGGCGCGATCCGCGCCAACATCTCCAACGCCTCGCTGCCGGCCCAGTCCATGCTGCTGGCGGCCTGGAAGAATCCGGCCTACGCCGAGGAGAAGCGGCGGGCCTACGAGCTGCTCAAGGGGCGCTACGAAGAGATCAAGCGCGTCCTGGCCGCGCACCCCGAGTACCGGGAGGAGTTCGTGGCGCTGCCGTTCAATTCCGGCTACTTCATGTGCGTGAAGCCGCTGCGCGCCGATCCGGAGCGGGTGCGGCAGAAGCTGCTGGCCGAACATTCCACGGGGGTCTGCAGCCTGCACGGCATCCTGCGCATTGCCTTCTCCGCCACGCCGACGGCGAAGATTCCGGCGCTGTTCGCCAACCTCTACGCCGCCTGCCGGGCGGTGTGAGGCGCGCCTCCCGGCGGGGCGCATCCCGCTTGGGGTAGGCGGCCGGATCACAAAACCCGCCCGCCGCCGCTGGAGTTCACGCTTCAGCGTGGGATTTGCCGTCCAGCCAAAAAACTCGCAGGGCGGAAGATGTGCGGCTTTCGGAAAGGCCCGCGCCGCCGCCCAAACAGCCGCCCGCTAAAGCGTGGACTCCAACCCGGGCCGTCTCCGGGGCTGGAGGGCGGCGGCGACTTCGGCGAAGTCGGAGTAGGGATGCTTGACGCCGGCGATTTCCTGGTAGGGTTCATGTCCCTTGCCGGCAATGAGCAGGATGTCGCCCGGCTGGAGGGCGGCGACGGCGCGGCGGATGGCTTCCCGGCGGTCGGGGATGAGGGTGAGGCGGCCGGGGGCCTGGGCGGCGGCGGGGATGCCGGCGCGGATTTCCGCGATGATGGCGGCGGGCTCTTCGGTGCGGGGGTTGTCGCTGGTGAGGAAGAGGTGGTCGGCCAGTTCGGCGGCGACGCGGCCCATGCGGGGGCGCTTGGTGCGGTCGCGGTCGCCGCCGCAGCCGAAGAGTGCGAGGAGGCGGCGGGGGTGGAGGTCGCGCAAGGTTTGGAGGACGTTGCGCAGGGAGTCGTCGGTGTGGGCGTAGTCAATGTAGACGGCGCAGTCGTTGCCGGTGCCGGGGACGGCTTCGAGGCGGCCAGGGGCGCCGGGGCAGGTGGCGAGGGCGCGGCGGATGGCGTCCTCGGGGCAGCCGGCGGCGCGGGCGAGGAGGGCGGCGCCGGCGAGGTTGAGGGCGTTGAAGCGGCCGTTGAGGGGCGAGGCGATGGGCAGGGGGCGGCCGTCCCAGTCCAGGGTGAAGTGGGTGCCGGCGAGGCCGGTGCGGAGTTCGCGGAGGGGAAGGGCGGCGGCGGGGTTGGCGAGGGCGAAGGTGACGAGGCGCAGGTCGGGGCGTTCGGTGCGGAGTTCGCGGGCGAGGCGTTCGCCGGTGGGGTCGTCGAGGTTGATGATGGCGGGGGCGGCCGGGGCGAGGCTTTCGCGGAAGAGCCGTTTCTTGGCCTGGTAGTAGTGCTCCGGGGTGGGATGGTAGTCCATGTGGTCGCCGGTGAGGTTGGTGAAGATGGCGCCGGCGAAGGTGGCGGTGCCGAGGCGGCGTTGGTCGAGGGCGTGGCTGGAGGCCTCGATGGCGACGTCGGTGGCGCCGTTGGCGCGGAGGCGGCTGAAGAGGGCCTGGAGTTCGAAGGGTGGCGGGGTGGTGCGGTCGGCCACCAGGCGTTCGCCGTTGCCGAGGTCGTATTCGACGGTGCCGATCATGCCGGTGGCGCGGCCGGCGGCCTGGAGGATGGCGCGGAGGAGGTAGGCGGTGGTGGTCTTGCCCTTGGTGCCGGTGACGCCCCAGAGGCGGAGGTGGCGGGCGGGGTGGCCGGCGGCGGTTTCGGCGATGCGGCCGGCGGCGGGATAGGGTTCGGCGATCTGGAGGAAGGCGATGTCGGGGGGCAGTTCCAGGGGGGTGGCGGCGGCGATGGCGGTGGCGCCGGCGGCCAGGGCCTGGGGGACGAAGCGGCTGCCGTCGGCCTGGTGGCCGGGAATGGCGACGAAGAGGCAGCCGGGGCGGACCTGGCGCGAGTCGGCGGTGGCGCCGGCGATGGGGGCGGCGGGGTCGCCGCGGAAGGCGAGCAGGAGCGGGCCGAGGCCTTCCAGGTAGGCGCGGAGGGGCAGTGGCGGGGGGGGGGGGGGGGGGATTTTCAAATGCTGAATGCCGAATGCTGAATGATGAATGCTGAATGCTGAATGCTGAATGCTGAATGATGAATGATGAATGATGAATGATGAATGATGAATGATGAATGCCGCCGCGGCGAGAAAAGTCAGGGGCGGAAGTCCTCCTCGAAGAATTCGTCGTAGCCGGGGAGGGTGATGATGGTGGGTTCGCTGGGGTCGAGGAGGGGGCCGTCGGTGGAATGGGTGGGGGGGATCTGCATGATTTCGAGGGTCTGCTTGGCGATGCGGCTGAAGACGGGGCCGCAGACGGCGCCGCCGTAGTAGCCGTTGCGGCTGGGCTCGTCGGCGGCGACGAGGAGGACGAAGGCGGGGTTGTCGGCGGGGACGAAGCCGGCGAAGGAGACGAAGTAGCGGTTGGTGTAGCCGCGGCTGCCCTCGAGGACTTTCTGGGCGGTGCCGGTCTTGCCGGCGACCTCGAAGCCGGGGACGGCGGCGGTGGTGGCGGTGCCGCCTTTCTGGGTGACGGTCTTGAGGGCGGTGACGATGTCGCGGACGGCGCGGGGCGAGGCGACCTGGCGCTTGGGCTGGCTGGGGGCGAGGCGGTGGATTTCGCCGGTGGTGGTGTCTTCGAGGCGGGTGACAAGGTGGAGCTGGGGCATGCTGCCGTGGTTGGCGAGGGCGCAATAGGCCTGGACGAGCTGGGGTGCGGTGACGAGGACGCCCTGGCCGATGGGGACGCGGGTGACCTTGAGCCCGTCCCAGCGGCGCCAGTCCTGGAAGATGCCGCCGATCTCGTTGGGGAAGCCGAGGCCGGTGGGCTGGCCGAAGCCGAAGCGGGCGAGGGCGGCGTGGAGCCTTTCGGGGCCCATGAGCAGGGCGATCTTGGCGGTGCCGATGTTGCTGGATTTCTGGATGATTTCGCGGACGGCGAGGGTGCCGTAGCGGTGGCCGCTGTCGCGCAGGGTGCGGTTGCGGTAGAGCCAGAGGCCGTTTTCGCAGAAGAAGGTCTGGTCGAGGCTGATCAGGCCGGCGTCGAGGGCGGCGCAGACGGGGACGGCCTTCATGACCGAGCCGGGCTCGAAGCCGCTGATCAGCATCCGGTTCTGGGTGACGCCGGGGTTGACGCTGGCGCGGTCGTTGGGGTTGAAGGCGGGGAGCTGGGCGAAGGCGAGGATGGCGCCGGTGCGGGGGTTGGCCATGAGGGCGTAGGCGGCCTTGGGCTGGTGTTTTTCCATCAGGGCGCGCAGCTCCCGCTCGACGATGTGCTGGATGGTCTCGTCAATGGTGAGGTGGACGTTCCAGCCGTCGGGCGGTGGCGGTGGGGCGGTGGCGGCGCTGCTGTTGGCCGGGGGGATCCAGCGCCCCTTGCGGTCGCGCTCGAAGGTGCTTTCCACCTGGCCGGGCTTGAGCTTGGCGTCGAAGAGCTGTTCAATGCCGGAGAGGCCGCTGCCGTCGCTGTCGGTGAGGCCGATCAGGCTGGCGGCGAGGCTCTCCTTGGGGTAATAGCGGCGGGTGGTGTCCTCGAAGCGGAAGCCGCGGAGGTGGCGGGCGCGCAGCTCGGCCTCGAGGCGCTTGGCCTTTTCGATCTCGATGTCGCGGGCGACGACCACTTCGACCTGTGGCCGCTCGGGGCGGAAGGCCGGGGCGAACTTGCGGGCGACCGTTTCCGGATTGAACTTCAGGTAGTCCCGGAGCACGGTGGCGACCTCGGCCGCCTGCTTCTCGAAGCGGCGTGGCTCGGCATAGAGGGTGCGGCAGGCCTGGTTGCCGGCGAGCAGCCGCCCCTTGTCGTCCAAGATGAGGCCGCGGTTGCCAGTCTGGCGGGTGATGGCGGTGACTTTGGCCCTGGCCTTCTCCAGGAGTTCCTCGTGGCGGGCGACCTGGACGCGGTAGAGGCGCGCGGAAAGCGCCGCGAAGAGGCTGGCCAGGGCCAGGCCGAGGACGGCGAGGCGGACGTTGTAGAGGTCGCTGTGCATGGGGGCGCAGGGAGGGTCAGAGCAGGCCCGTGGTCTCCGGGAAGCCGGCGAGGAGGTTGAGGTCCTGGATGGCCTGGCCGGCGGCGCCCTTGGTCAGGTTGTCCTCGGCGCTGGAGAGGAGGAGGCGGCCGGTGTGGGGGTCGAGGGTCCAGCCGATCTCGCAGAAATTGGTGTAGGTCACATGCTTGGTGTCGGCGAGGCGGCCGGGGCCGAGCAGGCGGACGAAGGGCTCGGCGGCGTAGGCGGCCCGCATGGCCGCGGTCACCTGGTCGAGGGTCACGCCCGGCTTGGGCTGGAGGACGATGGTGGAGTGGATGCCGCGGTTGACCGGCACCAGGTGGGGGATGAAGCTGATGGCGAGCTGGGCGGCCGGGATGCCGGCGGCGGCGGCCAGTTCCTGTTCGATCTCCGGCAGGTGGCGGTGGCTGGTGACGGCGTAGGGGCGCACGCTTTCGTTGCATTCGGGGAAGATGTAGGGCAGGTCAACCTTGCGGCCGGCGCCGGTGACGCCGCTGAGGCTGCAGGCGAGGATGCCGTCCGTCGCCGCCAGGCCGGCGGCGAGGATTGGGGCGGTGGGGAGGATGATGCTGGTCGGATAGCAGCCGGGGCAGGCGATGAGCCGGGCGCCCCGGATTTGCGGGCGGTAGCGTTCGGGCAGGCCGTAGACCGCCTCCGTGAGCAGTTCCGGCGCGGGGTGCGGCTCCTTGTAGTATTGGGCGTAGACCTTGGCGTCCCTCAGGCGGAAGTCGGCGCTGATGTCAATGACCTTCACCCCCGCCTGGAGCAGGGGGCGGGCGTACTCCGCGGCGGTGCCGTGGGGCAGGGCGAGGAAGGCGATGTCGGCCTGCTTGGCGATGGCGGCCACGTCCGGCGCCTGGAAGCGCAGCGGGCATTCGGCGAAGCGGGGGAAGAGCTTGCCGACCGGCTCGCCGGCGTTCTGCCGCGAGGTGACCGCGGTGATTTCGACGCCGGGGTGGCGCAGCAGGAGGCGGAGCAGTTCCTCGCCGGAATAGCCGGAGGCGCCAAAGATGGCGACGCGCAGGGTTTGCATCGGGGTGGCCTTTCGGGGGGGGGGCGGGGGGGGGGGGGGGGCTACCGCTGGCCGTACATCTGTTCGTAGTAGTGCTGGTAGCCGCCGGAGGTGACGTCGGCGAGCCATTGCGGGTTGGCGCGGTACCAGGCGACCGTCTCCTCGATGCCGGGGCCGAAGGCGACGGCGGGCGCCCAGCCGAGTTCGCGCTGGATCTTGCTGGCGTCGATGGCGTAGCGGCGGTCGTGGCCGGGGCGGTCCTTGACGAAGGTGATGAGCGATTCCGGCTTGCCGAGGAGGCGGAGGATGGCCTTGACCACTTCGAGGTTGGCCTTTTCGCTGTTGCCACCGACGTTGTAGGTTTCGCCGGCGCGGCCCTGGCGGAAGGCGGTCCAGATCGCCCGGCAATGGTCGAGGACGTGGAGCCAGTCGCGGACGTTGAGGCCGTCGCCATAGACGGGCAGCGGCTTGTCCTGCATGGCGTTGCGGATCATCAGGGGGATCATCTTCTCGGGGAACTGGTAGGGGCCGTAGTTGTTGGAGCAGCGGGTGATGACCGTGTCCAGGGCGTAGGTGTGGTGGAAGGCCTGGACGAGCAGGTCGGCCGAGGCCTTGCTGGCGGAGTAGGGGGAGTTGGGGCTGAGCGGGGTGTCTTCGCGGAAGGCGCCGGTGGGGCCGAGGGAGCCGTAGACCTCGTCGGTGGAGACTTGGAGGAAGCGGCGGACCTTGCCGGTGCGGGCGGCCTGGAGCAGGGTGAGGGTGCCGGCGACGTTGGTCTCGACGAAGACGCCCGGGCCGGTGATCGAGCGGTCGACGTGGCTTTCGGCGGCGAAATGGATGATGCCCTGGACTTCGTGGGTGCGGAGGAGGTGCTCCACCAGTTCGGCGTTGCCGATGCTGCCGCGGACGAAGAGGTGGCGCGGATTCTCCAGGCAGTCCTGGATGCTGGCGAGGTTGCCGGCATAGGTCAGGGCGTCGAGGTTGACGATCCGCAGCCGCGGCTCCGTTTGCAGCAGGAAGCGCACGAAGTTGCCGCCGATGAAGCCGGCGCCGCCGGTGACGAGCAGGGTTTGCATGGCCGCGTTCTCCCATTCGGTTCGGCCGGGTTGGGCCGTTGCCGCACTGGCGTTTTTCGGGAACCGTTTCTCCCGGGGGGCCGGTGCCAGGGAAAGGTAAGCGGCCAAACCGATTTCTCCAGCCGGCGCGGAGTCAGCGGGCCGCCTCGGCCGGGTAGCCGGCGGCGGCGAGGGCGGCGACGAGCGCCGCCGGGGTGGCGGCGGCCGGGGCGGCGAGGGTGACCGTGGCCTCGCCGGCGGCGAGGTCAACTGTGGCGCTGGCCACGCCCGGCACGGCGCGGAGGGCGCGTTCGACCGTTTGCGCGCAGTTGCCGCAGCTCATGCCGCTGACGCGCAGGACGAGGGCCGCCGCCGCCGCCGCCGGGGCGGTGCCGCGGACTGCGCATGTGCCGCAGGCGCAGGCTGGGGCGGTTGCGGCGGGGCGCCGCCGCCGCCGGCGTTCCCACCAGGTGCGGAGTCCGCGCCAGGCGTAGGCGGCGAGGATGGCGGCGAGGATGGCGGCCCAGAGGTGGGGGCGGAGCCCGGCGGCCGCTTCGCCATGGAGATGGGCGCCGGGGTGGCCGGCGGCCGGGGCCAGGCGCAGCACCCAGTCGAAGGCCCAGCCCATGAGCAGGCTGGCGGCGGCGATCACGCCGAGGTAGATCAGGGTCACCCGGCGGCCGAAGCTCTTCCAGATGGCGCCGATGGTGGCGGCGTTGGAGGCGGGGCCGGCCATGAGGAAGACCAGGGCGGCGCCTGGGGGCAGGCCGGCCGCCACCAGGGCGGCGGCGATTGGCACGGAGCCGGTGGCGCAGACGTAGAGGGGGAGGGAGATGGCCAGCATCAGCAGCAGCCCCGCGGGGCCGCGCAGCCAGGATTCGGCGGCGAAGCTGCCGGGCGGCAGCAGGGTGGCGATGGCGGCCGAGACGAGGATGCCGAGGAGGATCCATTGCCACATGGAGCCGAGCAGTTCGATGGCGGTGAACTCCCAGAATTCGCGGAGCTGGTTGCGGAGTCCGCGGGGGCGGGGGGCGGCGGCCTCGACATGGGTGTCCGCCGGCAGGGGGGTGCCGCGGCGGCCGTCGGTGGCGTCCACCAGCCAGCCGCCGAACAGGCCGGTGAGGAGGGCGGCAACCACCTTGTAGAGGGCGAAGGGCCAGCCGAGGAAGGCGGCGCTGACGGCGATGGAATCAACGCCAGTCTGGGGGGTGCTGACCAGGAAGGCGGTGCAGGCGCCGTCGGAGGCGCCGTCCTTTTTCAGGCCGACGGTGGCGGGGATGACGCCGCAGGAGCAGAGGGGGAGGGGGACGCCGAAGGCGGCGGCCTTGAAGATGGCGGCGAAGCCGGGGCGGCCGAGGTGGGTGCGGACGAAGTTGGCGGGCAGGAGGACGTGGAGGAGGCCGGCGACGGTGAGGCCGAGCAGGAGCCAGGGCGCCAGTTCGGCGGTGGTTGTCCAGGCGTTGGCGAAGAAGGATTCGAGGGTGTTGAGGAGTGCGGTCATGGGGCGCGCCAATAGGTTAATGTTTTCATAAACTATGACCCGGCGGCCGGGAGAAGGTTGCGCAGTTCCTGGACGACGCGGCGGGCGGCGTCGGGCTGGGCGGGGGCGTGGAGGTTGCGGCCGAAGGTGGTGAAGAGGCCGGGGGTGGCAAGCCATTCGCGGAGGATGGTGGCGAGGGCGCTGGCGGCGTCGGGGGTGGCTTGGGGGAGGAGGAGGGCGCCGTTGTGGCGGAGGACGCAGCGGGCGTTGGCGCTCTGGTGGTCGTCGGCGGCGGTGGGGAGGGGGATGAGGATGGCGGGTTTGGCGAAGAGGGCGAGTTCGCAGATGGTGGCGGCGCCGGCGCGGCAGACGACGAGGCTGGCGGCCTGGTAGGCGGCGGCCATGTCGGCCTCCATTTTCTTGACGTGGGCGGCGAGGCCGGCGTGGCGGCAGGCGGCGAGGAGGGCGGAGTTTTCTTCCTGGCCGGTGAACTGGAGGAGCTGGAAGCGGCGGCATTCGGCGGGGGTGAGCAGGGGGAGGGTGCGGGCGAGGAGGTCGTTGAGGAAGCGGGCGCCCTGGCTGCCGCCGAAGACGAGGAGGGTTGGGCGTTCCGGGTCGAGGCCGGCGAGTTGCAGGTAGGCGTCGGGGCGCTGGGGGGCTTGGGCGGCGGCGATCAGGTTGTCGCGCAGGGGGAAGCCGGTGTGGGCGACGGGGCCGCGGGTGGCCTCTTCCTGGTTCGGGAAGGAGGCCATGAGCAGGCGGGCGAAGCGGGCGAGGAGGCGGTTCGCCTTGCCGGTCTTGGTGTTGCCCTCATGCAGGGCGAGGGGGATGCGCAGGCTGGCGGCGGCGAGGCCGGCGGGGACGGTGGCGAAGCTGCCCATGCCCAGCAGCAGGCCGGGGCGGTGGCGGCGGAGGATGGCGCGGGTGCGGCGGATGGCGCCGAGCAGGCGGAAGGGGAAGGCGGCGGCGGCGAGGGGGGCGGTGGGCAGGCGCAGCGATGGGACCGGTTCGGCGGCGAACCCGGCCTCCCCGGCGAGGCGGAGGTGTTCCTGGGCATGCTGGCCGGAGACGAAGAAGGTGGCGGTGCCGCCGGCGTTGCGCCATTCGCGGGCGATGGCGAGGGCGGGGAAGAAGTGGCCGCCGGTGCCGCCGCAGGCGATGCCGAGGTGGAGGTGGGGTGAAGCTGAATTGCTCATCACCAATCCTTTTTCACCGCGAAAGCGGCACGGGCTGCCAAAGGCCGCAGCGACGGCGTCAATTGCACGGATTTTCACGGATTTGAGCGGAAGTTTTAATTTGGGTGAATTGGTGCAAATTCGTGGAGAAAAAAGGATCCGGAAGTTTTATTGTGGGGAGTGGGGGGGGCGGGCGCGTGGGGTCAGGCGAAGAGCTTGCGCAAGGGGGTGGGGCGCGCCACGGCCTGGACCGCCTCCTGGGCCTGTCTCAGGGCGGCCGCCTGTTCCGCGTGCCGGGAGACGCTGAGCACCAGGCCGAGGCCAATTCCCGAGGCGAGGATGCTGGAGCCGCCATAGCTGAGGAACGGCGCGGTGACGCCGGTGGTGGGCAGCAGGCCGCTGACGACGCCGATGTTGACGAAGGCGTTGAAGCCGAGGGAGGCGGCGACGCCGGTGCAGATCAGGCTTCCCTCCCGGTCGGCGGCCTGGCCGGCGATGCGCAGGACGGTCAGGGCCAGCAGCAGGTAGAGGCAGATCAGGCTGGCGACGGCCAGATAGCCCAGTTCCTCGCCGACGATGGCGACGATGAAGTCGGTGTGCGACTCGGGGAGGTAGTACTTCTTCATCCGGCTTTCGGTGAAGCCCAGCCCCGTGAGGCCGCCGGAGCCGAGGGCGAGCAGGGAGTGCCAGAGCTGGTAGCCCTCCCCCTGCTGGAGTTCCTCGGCGCTGGTGAAGGAGGTGATGCGGCTGAAGCGTTCCGGGCTGACGGCGATGGCGGCGGCGCCGACCAGGATGCCGGCGAGCAGGCAGAGGGCGAGGTAGCGGAGGCGGACGCCGGCGATGAAGGCCATGCAGCCGACCGTGGCGCCGGTGATGGCGGTCACGCTGAGGCTGCCGCCGAGCAGCACGAGGGAGGTGACGAACCCGGCGATGCCGAGGGGGAGGAAGAAGCCGCGCCAGGCCTCGCGGATGTGGAGGCTGTTCTTGCCGTAGTAGTGGGCCAGGAAGAGGATCAGCCCGAGCTTGGTGAATTCGGAGGGCTGCAGCCGGACCGGACCCAGCTTGAACCAGCGGAAGGCGCCCTTGACGCCGCCGGTGAAGGGGAAGGCCGAGCCGATGGCGGGGGCGACGCGGTAGACGCCGTGGGCCAGGGCCAGGTAGGCCAGCGCCAGCACGAAGAAGGCGAGGATGAAGAGGGAATGGCGGCAGAGGCCGTGGTAGTCGAGCTGGCGCATGGCGTAGCCGCAGCCGCAGGCGAGGATGATCCACATCGCCTGCATTTTGAGCAGGCCGAACCCCGCGGTGGGGTAGCTGGTGGAATAGAGCATGACCAGTCCGAAGACGATCAGCAACCCCACCAGGATGAGCAGGACGGAACGGGTTTTCTGCACCTTGGGCCTCACGGCGGACGACGGCGCGGCGGCCATTTTGCGGGTAGTATAAGGCCGCGCCGGGATTTTGCCGGAGGCCGCCGCCGCCGTTCAGCCGGGGGTGCCGGCGGCGGCCTGGAGCAGGGCCTGGAGGTCGGCCGGCGCCAGGCGGAAGGGGGCGCCTTGCCCTTCGAGGAAGCCGTGGGCGCGGAGGAGGTGGATGCCGAGGGGGGAGGTGCGCAGGGTGCGGCCGTCCGCCAGGCGGATGGCCAGCAGCCCCTTGGCGGCGCATTCGCCGCAGCCAAAGGGGCAGGGGATGCGGCCACGCCCCTCGACGAGGCGGGCGCTGATCCGGCCCTCGTACAGGCTCACCTCCCGTTCCTGGGCGGCTTCGGCCTGGCGCGCGATTGCCGCCAGCAGCCCAGCGGCGGCGGCGGGGGCGACGCCGAGGCGGCGGAGTTCGGCGGCGTCGGCGGCGACGATGGCCGCAGGGGGGCGCGGATCGGTGCCGAGGAAGCCATCCCGCGAGAGGGTTCCCGGCTCCAGGCATTCCTTGAGGTTCCGGTCCATGGTGGCGCTCCTTGGTGGAAAAGGGGAGTTGGGAAATCAGGCGAACTTGTCGAAGAAGATCTGGTCGCTGGGGAGGCCGCGCTGGGCGAGGAGGGCGATGCAGGCGTCAACCATGCCGGGGGGGCCGCAGAGGTAGGCCTGGAGCGCGGTGGCGGCGGCGCAGTGGCGGGCGACGGCTTCGGTGATCAGCCCGGCCTCGCCGGTCCAGCCATCGGCGGGCTGGGGTTCGCTGAGGGCGGGGATGAAGCGGAAGTCGGGCAGGCGGCGTTCGAACTCGGCGAGCGGGCCGAGCCAGTAGAGGTCGCGGCGGCTGCGGGCGCCGAAGAAGAGGCGGGTGCGGCGGGGATCCTGGCGTTGGCGCATGTCGTCGAGGATGCTGGCGAAGGGGGCGAGGCCGGAGCCGCCGGCGATGAAGAGCAGCTCGCGGCGGCCGTCGCGCAGATGGAAGTCGCCGAAGGGTCCGGTGAGGCGGACCACGTCGCCGACTTGCAGTTTGGTGAAGATCCAGGTGGTGCAGAGGCCGTTGGGCACGAGGCGGATCATGAAGGATAGGCGGTGCGGCTCGCGGCGGGGTGAGGCCAGGGAGTAGGTTCGGGTCACGGGGCGGCCGGCGTGGCAGAACTCCGGGGGCAGCTCGAACTGCATGTACTGGCCGGGGATGAACTCGGCGCGGGCGCCGTCGAGCAGTTCCAGGTGGAGGTGGCGGATGTCGTGGGTCAGCGGCTCCAGGGCGGTGACGCGGGCACGGAAGTCGCGGGCCTTGACCAGTTCGGGCGGCAGCTCCACCTCCAGGTCACGGTCAACCGGCACTTGGCAGGCGAGATGCCAGCCGGGCTCGCTTAGCCGCTTGGCCTCCAGTTCATTGCGCGGCAGTTCCTGGGCGAGCTTGACCCGGCACAGGCCGCAGCGGCCCCGGCCGCCACAGGCGGAGGGAATGGCGAGGCCGGCGGCCTTGAGGGCGGCGAGCAGCGATTGGCTGCCCTCGGCGGAAAGGGTGCGGGCGCCGCCGTTGATGGAGATCCTGAAGCCCATGTGGCCGACCTTTCGGGGGGGGACGGAATCAATGTAGTTCCGGCCGGCGGCCGCCGCCAGGCTGGGGGCATTCTGTCCAGGGCGTCACGGCGCCAGTCACTTGCCCAATCCGGCCGCGGCGCTACGTTTTGGGATTCCGCCGCCCTTTCCCCATGCTTGATGCTTGTGGGGCGGGCGGCGTTGGCGGTTCCTGCCCGGGGGGATGGACGATGGCGAGCCACGAGATTTTCGGCCTTATCCTGCTGCTGGCGCTGTGCGGCCTGGCGGTGGCCATCCTGCTCCAGGCGCGGCAGGCGCGGCGCGGCGGCGGCGCCGTCCAGCCGGCGCTGAAGGAGGAGCTGGACCGGCTGGAGGGGCGGCTGCGTGCGGAGTTCGCAACCGGCCGGCGCGAGGCCGCGGAAGGCGGCAAGGAGCTGCGCCAGGAGGTGACGGTGGCGGTGCAGGAGCTGAGCCGGACGCTGCAAGGGCTGGTCACGGCGTTGGGCGAGGGGCAGCGCCAGCAGTTCCAGGCGTTCAGCGCGGAGCTGGCCAAGCTCAGGGAGGCGCTGCTCCAGGCCGCCCAAGAGCAGCGCCGCGAGCAGGCCGCGGGGCTGAAGAGCGCCCATGACTCGACCCTCCAGGCGCTGGGGGTCATGGGGGCGCAGCAGAAGCAGCAGCTCGATCTCCTGCGGACGCAGGTCGGCGAACTGATCAAGGTCAACGAGACGAAGCTCGGGGAGCTGACCGCCGCCACCGCCGCCAAGCTCGGGGAGCTGGGCCAGAACAACGACCGGAAGCTGGAGGGGCTGCGGGCGCTGCTTGACGCCAAGCTGGAGACGTTGCGCCAGGCGGTCGGCGAGCAGTTGGACCGGGTGCGCCAGGAAAACGCCGTCAAGCTGGAGGAGATGCGCAAGACGGTGGACGAGAAGCTGCACGAGACTTTGGAGAAGCGGCTGGGCGAGTCGTTCAAGCAGGTCAGCGAACGGCTGGAGCAGGTCCACAAGGGGTTGGGCGAGATGCAGACGCTGGCCATCGGCGTGGGCGACCTCAAGAAGGTGCTGGCGAACGTCAAGGTGCGGGGCACCTGGGGCGAAATCCAGCTCGGGAATTTGCTGGAACAGATGCTCACCCCCGAGCAGTATGTGGCCCATGCCCAGCCCCGGCCGCGTTCGGCGGAGGTCGTCGAATTCGCGATCAAGCTGCCGGGGCGCGAGGAGGGCGAGAAGCCGGTGCTGCTGCCGATCGACGCCAAGTTCCCCAAGGAGGATTATGAACGGCTGGTGGAGGCCGCGGACCGGGGCGACCCGGCCGGGGTCGAGGCCGCCGTCAAGCAGCTCGAAGCCCGGATCAAGCAGGAGGCGCGGGATATCCGCGACAAGTATATCGAGCCGCCCTACACCACCGATTTCGCCATCCTCTACCTCCCGATCGAGGGGCTCTACGCCGAGGTGCTGCGCCGGCCGGGGCTGGCGGACACCTTGCAGCGGGACTTCCGGGTGACGGTGGCCGGGCCGACCACTTTGGCGGCACTGCTCAACAGCCTCCAGATGGGCTTCCGGACGCTGGCGATCCAGAAGCGCAGCAGCGAAGTCTGGAAGGTCCTCGGCGCGGTCAAGAAGAAGTTCGAAAGTTTCGGCGAGACCTTCGCGAAGGTGCAGAAGAAGATCCATGAGGCCGACAAGGCGCTGGAGGAGGCCCAGGCGGACACGCGGATCATGGGCAAGAAGCTGCGCGCCGTCGAGGCGTTGCCGGAAGCCGAGGCGCGGCTGGTCCTGGCCCAGCCCGCCGCTGGCGCCGCCGCCAGTCCGGAGGCTGGCGACGACGCGGAGGCGGATGACGCCCGCCCGGCGTGACCCTGAGGCCCGCCGGCGGCGTCCCCTTGCGGCGCGGGATTTGAAGTTGTCATCTCCACACCACGACATGGGAGCGGATCCATGAGCCAACCAAAACACATCGTCTGGAGCTGCGGTTGCGCCTTGTTCCTGGCCCTGGCGGCCATGCCCCGGGCCAGCGCGGACGAGGCGTTCGCCGGCAACGTGACGGTCAGGGGGAAGCTGTGGGCACGCGGACTCCTCATCGGCGAACCTCTGTCGAGCGGCTTCGCCAGCACCCTGGACGTGAAGGAAGCCATCCGCGACTTGCAGGACAAGCAGGAGGCGACGGAGCGGCAACTGGCCGAGCGGAAGCGGGCGAACAGCGAGCTGCAACGGAAGCTGGAAAGCCAGGAGCGGCAACTGGCCGAACTCAAGCGGGAGCTGGACCGGCTCCGCGGCGCGCTGGAGCGGAAGCGGTAGGCCGGCCTGACGCTGGGGGTGGCGGCTTGGGGGGCGCGGTTCCGCACCGCCGCCGCCGCCCTCGCCGCCTTCCAGCCCGCCGCCGCCAGTCCGGAGGCCGGCGACTGATAGGAATTTTGGTTCCACGGGGCGGCATGGATTGGATGGGGGGCTGGCCGGCGGCGGGGGGCGGGCTACAGTAACTTTGCCTTTGCGGCGATTTCCGCCGGCGCGCCGTTCCGGACGCTGGCGGCGGCAGGCAAGCGGCGGGCCAATGGGAGGTGCGGGATGGGCGGACGCAGGCGGTGGTGGTGGCGGCGGGGCGTCGGGCTGGCGGTGGCGGTGGTGGCCTGGGCGCTAATGGCCGCGGAGTCCGCAATGGCGGCGGACACCTCGGTCAAGGCCTGGCCGCTGCTGTACCGGGCGCGGGACGCCGTGTCGGGCGAGGTGCGCACGGAGCTGCTGTGGCCGCTGTCCGTGGCGGAGACGACGCCGCACTACCAGGCCTGGCAGTTCCTGAGCTGGCCGCAGGAGTTCCCCGCGCACTATCCGCGCCAGGCCTATTTCCTCTGGCCCCTGAGCGGCTGGCGCGGCGGCGCGGGCACGGATGCCTGGCTCTTCCCGTTGCTCTGGTACAAGGAAACCGGGGAGCGCGGGCATTTCACCGTCTTCCCCCTGCTCTGGACGTGCTGGGAGAAGGAGCTGGGGCTGACCCGGCTGCATCTCTTCCCCGTCTACGGCTACCGGCACGGGCGCGATTCCACGGCGCACCACCTGCTGCTGCTGGCCGGCACGGAGCGGGGGACGCGGGCCGACGGCACGGCGCACGCCGCCTGGTGGCTCTGGCCGCTGCTGGATCTGCGCGGCAGCGACGGGCCGCTGGCGACGACCAGCTCGCTCTGGCTCCTGCCCTATTGGCGGGAGCGCGGCGAATTCCGCGTCAAGGATCAGCCGAAGGCGCCCCCTCGGCGGACGGCGACGGATCTGCTTTTCCCGGTCTGGTGGAGCTGGGCGGACACGGCGGCGCCGGGTGCCGCCGGCGATCTCCGCGGCCGCTTCCTCTTCCCCTTCGGCGGGATGGGGGAGAAGCGGGGGGAATGGAGCACCCTCAACGTCCTGGGGCCGGTCTACCATCGGCACACCGACTTCCAGACCGGGATCACCCAGCGCCATTTCCTCTTCCCGTTCGGCTACCAGGAGACGGTTCTGGGCAAGCCGTCGCCGGCCGGGATCCGTGGTGAGCCGGTCACCACGGCTTGGCGGCTGGCGCCGCTGGCGTGGCAGCGGAAAGGGGAGCATACGGTGGTCGCGCCGGCCTGGTGGGATTTCCGGCACGGCGGCGGGACGGCGCGCACCTTGAACATTGCCGGGTTGCAGCACAACGAATGGCGCGGCGGGGATTCCTGGCATTTCCTCTTCCCGCTGGCCTGGTGGTTCCGGCAGGAGTCGTTGGGGCTGACTTCGGCCGGGGTCGTCCCCGCGGCCTGGTACGTGCGCACCGCCGCCGGCGACCGCTACCGCGGCGTGCTGCTGGCGAGCTGGAGCGACCACCCGGGCAACCCGAACCGCACGCACCTGGCGTTCTGGCCGCTGTATGCCCGGAGCCGCATGGACGAGGGCAGCCGCAGCCGCCAGGCGTTCTGGCTGCTGCCATTCTACCGGAGCACCCTCAGCGATCTCCGGGCGCCGGCGGGCGCGCCGCCGCTGGCGACCACCGCGGCCCTGTGGCCGTTCTACCTCGCCCATGCGGAGTCCGCGGCGGACGGGTCGCGGGCCGGCTACCGCGTCTTGCCGCCGTTCTGGTGGGAGTTCCAGCGCCGGCCGGCGGCGGGGGCGGCGGCGCATTCGCGCTACCTGCTGCCGTTGGGCGCGGTGCGCACGGTCGCGGGGCGGAGCCGCCAGGTCAATGTGCTGGGGCCGGTGTTCAACCGGGCGGTGGATTTCCCGGCGGGGAGCAGTCGCACCGACGTGCTCTGGCCGCTGGTGAAGCGGGAGGCTGGCCCCGGCGGCCAGGTGGACGCCCGCTTCCCGCCTTTCGCCGGCTGGAGCTACGAGCCGGGGCGCGCCTGGAGCGCCTGGTACGCCTTCCCCATAGTCTGGACGCACGAGCGTGCGGAGTCCGCACGGCGCTGGCAGGCGGCCGTGCCGCTGTGGTGGCGCGACCGGTCGGCCCGGGAGGACTGGAGCCTGTTCTTGCCGTTCTACTGGCGGGAGCGCGGGCCGGCCACCATTCCGGCTTCGCCGGCGGGGCGCGGCCCGGCGGCCACCTTGCCGCGGACGACCACGGTCGTGCCGCTGTTGCTGGGGCGGACGCGCGTGGATGCGCGGGCGACGCGCCACGACTACCTGCTTTCCATGCTGGCCTGGGGGCGGGGCGAGGAGAGCCGCCTCGTCCGGGTATTCCCCTTCGCCTCCGTGCGGCGGGAGGGGGGGAGCCGCTCCGCCTGGGGCGTGCTGCCGCCGTATTTCTGGGAGAAGCGGCGCGGCGAGGATGGCTTCCGGCGCGATGCGTTCATGGTGCCGCTGGTTGCCGGGCGGCACACGGAGACGCGTGCGGACGGCACGACGGAACGGGGGCATTTCGCGCTGCTGCACGGCGCGGAGACGCGGCGGGCGGCGGACGGGGCGGTGCAGCGCCAGGAAAACTGGCTGTTCCCGTTCTATTCCTACACGGCGGATCCCGGCCAGGGGCGGCGCCGGCTGGAGGTGCTTGGCCCGGTCTGGACGGGCGAGTGGGAGCGGGGGGAGGCCCGGCTCCGCGGCCTGGGCGGGCTTTCCAGCTTCCATGAGCGGGATGTCAATGGCTTTGCCGACACGCGGCTGCTGTACCGGCTCTACCGCGGCGCCAGCCGGAGCTGGGTCGAGGAGCAGGAGTGGATGCTCTTCTTCAACCGCCGCCGGACGGAGGACGGCGCCCGGAGCTGGAATGTGCTCGGGGGGCTGTTCGGGGCCGGTGCCGACGCGGCGGGATCCTATGTCCGCCTCTTCTTCCTGCCGCTGCGCACGGGCGGCCCGGCCCCGGCGGCTGGGCCGGCGGCGGCCGCCATGCGGGAGCGCCATGCGGAGTTCGCACTCCAGTACCTGAAAAGCCGGCGGTTCGACCGGGCCGCGCTGGAGTTCGCGCTGGCGGGCGGGGCGCGGGCGGAGGACGCGGCGTTCCAGTTCGCCGCCGGCCAGGCGTACTTGGCGGCCGAGGCCAATCCGGGGCGGCTGCGCGCCGACCTGGAGCGGGGCGGGTCGCTGGCGGCGTACCAAACGATCAAGGGTGCGGGCGCGTTCCAGGCCGAGACGGTGCGGCGGAACCTGCGCCAGGCGGCGCGGCAGCGTTTCGAGCGGGTGCGGGCGTTGGGGCGCAATGACCGCGAGCTGCGGCTGGCGCTGGCGCGGACGTGGGAGCGGGGCGCGCCCGAGCGGCTGGCGTTGTTCCGCGAGCAGTTCGCGGCGTCCGGAACCGTGGAGGATGCGGTGGCGCTGGTGGATGAGGCGTTCCATGACCTGCCGGCGTGGGGGGCGCGGACGCCGGGGCGGGTGGATGCCGCCCGGAAGGCGTTGGCGGCGGAGCTGGCGGCGCGCTTCCCAAGTTCGCCGGATTTGCAGTTGCTGGCGTTGCGGACGCGGGAGGAGCTGCCGGATGAGATGCAGGCGGCGGCGGAGCCGGGGACGTTGCCGCGGGCGGCGGCGGCCTACGAGGCGGTGGCGGCGCTGCCGGCGGCCCCGGCCGGTGGTGACGGCCAGGCGGTGGGGCTGGCGTGGATGTCCGGGATGGTGGCGGCGAAGCAGGGGTGGGGGGGGGCGGCGGTGGATGCGCGGGCGGCGGCGGCCGAGATCGCCCAGGGGCTGCTGATCCGCTGGCTGGGGCTGCGGCCAGCGGCGGCCGGGGCGGAGTTTGCCCAGGTGCGGGAACGGATGTTGCGGTTGGCGGCGCTGGCCCCGGCGGCGGAAGGCGTGGGGGCCTTGGCGGAACATGCGGTGCGCAACCGTGACTATGCCGGGCTGGACCGGCTGGCGGCGTGGGTGGCGGCGCAGCCGGCGGCGCGGCGGTGGCGGCACGAGGGTGGCTGGCGGTACGGCCAGGCCTGGCAGCGGGCGGCGTGGCTGAACCGTTGGCAGGTGGCGCTGACGCTTGGCGGCGCGGAGTCCGCACGGCCGGCGGCGGTGCGCATGACCGTTGATGATCCAGCGGTGGAGTATGTGGATTTGGCGAAATTGGGCGGCGGCGGCGGCGCGGCGGTGGCGGTGGCGGAGTGCGTGGTGGTCAGCGACCGGGCGCGGGCGGCGGTGCTGCGGCTGGGATTCGACGAGGAGCTGGAGGTGGAGTTGAATGGCGCGGCGGTGTTCGGGCCGAAGCGGTCCCGGGTGGCGCTGCGGGACGACGTGGAGCTGCCGGTGCGCCTCCAGGCCGGGGCGAACCGGCTGGTGCTGCGGCTGGCCAACCGCCGGCTCGGGTTTGGCTTCTTCGCCCGGCTGACCGACGGGGCGGGCCGGCGGCTGGAAGGGGTGCGGTTCGAGTTGGGGCCTGCCGTCCAGGCGACCCTCGCGGGGCGGGAGACTGGTCTTGGAGATGGGATGCTATAGTGGCGCAGGGCGGCGGGGAGGGGGATTGCCGCGGGGCGGGGAAGGCCGGCCCGTTCCCGGAACGATGGAGCGATGGTCACATTCTTGACATCACCGCGGACGGCGCCGGAGCTGCGCCGGAGCCTCTGGCGGCTGCAGGGGTTCCAGTTCCTCAACGGAATCAACTTCACGATTGCGCTGGGGGCGCCGATGGTGCTGGCGGCGCGGGCGCTGGGGGCTGGGGAGGCGCTGATCGGGACGCTGGTCAGCTTCACGCCGTTCATGGTGCTGTTGCAGGCGCTGGCGGTCAACGCGGCGGAACGCCACGGGCATCGGCGGCTGGTGCTGGCGGGATGGGGGACGCGATCCTTCATGATCCTGCTGGTGGCGCCGCTGCCGCTCTTGGGGCGCTGGCTGCCGGCGCCGGTGTCGCTGGGAATCCTGGCGGCGCTGCTGCTGGCGTTCAACATCATCCGCGGCTACACCGCCATTGGCTGGCTGCCGTGGATTTCGCGGGTGGTGCCGGAGCATCTGCGGGGGCAGTATTTTGGGCGGGAGCAGTTGTTCGTGAACGCGGGGGTGTTGCTGGCGCTGGCCGGTTCGGGGCAGTTTTTGCGGCTGGTTGACGGGGCGTGGAAATACAGCGTCCTCTTCCTGCTCTGCTGGCTGGCGGGGCTGGGGAGCGTCCGCTTCCTGGCCGGGGTGCCGGCGGCGACGACGGGGGTGGCGCAGCCGGCGGCGAAGGCGGCGCGGCGCGTGGGGGAGCTGTTGGCGGCGTGCCGGACGGTGCTGGCCTGCCAGCCGTTCCGGCGGCTGATGGGGTTTGTGGCGCTGAACAACCTGGCGCTGGCGGCGTTCCCCGGGTTCCTGCTGCTGTTCCAGAAGGATGGGCTGCGGATGGCGGAGGGGAGCATCCTGCTGCTGGCGGGGTGCGGCACGCTGGGGGCGCTGCTGACCGGGCTGTTCTGGGGTGCGTTCACCGACCGGCATGGCAGCCGGCCGGTGCTGCGGCTGGGCGGTGTCGGCCAGTTGGCGGTGTTGGGCGTCTGGACGCTGGTCGCGGCGCGGCTGCTGCCGGCGCCGGGGGCGCTGGGGGTGGCGGCGATGTATTTCCTCTATGGCGCGGTGTCGGCGGCGGTGGCGATCCCGCAGGCCAAGCTGATGCTGGCCTTTTGCCCCAAGCAGGAGTTGACGGTGGGGGCGACGTTGCATGGGATGGCGGCGGCGCTGTGCGCGGGGCTGGCGCCGCTGCTGTGGGGGTTGGCGCTGGAGGATCTCAACCGCCGGGCCGGGGCGGGGGCGACCTGGCCCTTCGCCCTCTTTTTCGGGACGAGCGCCGGGCTGGCGGTGCTGGCGCAGTTGTTCCTGACGCGGATCCGCGAGCAGGGGGTGCCGCCGACCTACCAGGTGATGGTGGGGCTGGTGCGGGGTTGGCCGTGGCGGGTGGTTGCCAACACCGGCATCTTTGGCCACAACCACGCCCCGCGCGCCGCCGCGGCGGCGGCGGCGGCGGATTCCGCGGGGCGCTGAGGGTGGCGGGGTTTCGGGGCGGGGTTCAGGCGAGCCGCTGCCCTTCGACGAGGGTGCGGAAGAGGCCGGGGCGGGCGGCGAGTTCGGCGTAGCTGCCGTCCTGGAGGATCCGGCCGTCCTGGAGGACGAGGATGCGGTCGCAGCGTTTGACCGTGGCCAGGCGGTGGGCGATGAAGATGGCGGTGCGGCCGCGGAGTTCCTCCTCGATGCTGGCCTGGATGAGTTGTTCGCTGATGGTGTCGAGGGCGCTGGTGGCCTCGTCGAAGATGAAGAAGTGGGGGTCGGCGAGGAGGGCGCGGGCGATGGCCAGGCGCTGGCGCTGGCCGCCGGAGAGGGAGGAGCCGCCTTCGCCGACTTTTTCCTCGAGGCGGTGCGGCAGCCGTTCGATGAATTCCCAGGCGCGGGCGCGCTGGCAGGCGCGGATGATCGCGTCATCGCTGGCCTCGGGGCGGGCGAGGCGGAGGTTGTCGCGGATGGTGGTGCGGAAGATGAAGGGGTCCTGGGGGACGACGCCGATGGCGCGGCGGAGGTCGGCGCTGTGGAAGCGGCGGAGGTCGGTTCCGCCGAGGAGGATGCGTCCTTCCTGGGGGTCGTAGAGGCGGAGGAGTAGGGAGGAGAGGGTGGTCTTGCCGGAGCCGGAGGGGCCGACGAAGGCGATTTTTTGGCCGAAGGGGATGGTGAGGGTGAGCTGGTTGAGGACGGGCGGCTGGTTTTCCGCATAGCGGAAGGTGACCTGTTCCAGGCGGTAGTCGCCGTGGTCGGGGACGGGTTCGCCGCCGTCGGCGGGGTCGGGGGTGGAGCTTGGGGTCTGGAGGACGGCGCCGAGGCGTTCGATGGAGGCCTGGGCGCCGCTCCACTGGGTGACGGCGGTGAAGATGGAGGCGAGCGGTCCCATGATGCCGGTGAAGGAGTTGAGGAAGGCGGCGATCATGCCGAGGTCGGCCTTGCCGTGGACGAAGCGCCAGGCGGCGGTGAGGATGAGGACGCCATAGGCGATGTAGGAGATTCCCTCCTGTTTCATCCATTCCATGTGGGTGCGGATGTCGCGGTCGTAGCTGCGCAGCCAGAGGCGGTAGGCGCCGCGTTCGAACTCCTGGGCGGCCTGCTCCTCCATGCCATGGAGCTTGACGGCCTTGCTGCCGCGGAGCAGGTCGGCGGCCTGGCCGGAGACGCTGCTTTCGGCCTGCTGGTATTCCTTCTGGAGGGCATGGACGCGTTTGCGGGCGCGGTTGAGCACCACGGTGGTGGCCAGGGCGGTGGCCAGCAGCACCAGCATCAGGACGGGATCCCAGAGGCTGATCAGGATCACGGTGGAGAGGAGGGTGAAGAGGTTGCCGATGACGGACATCGAGAGGTTCTGGTAGAAGGCGACAAAGGTGGCGAGTGGTGAGCCGAAGAGGTAGTTGAAGAGTTCGCCCGAGGGATGGCCGCCGTGGAAGCGCAGGCACAAGTGGCTGACGTGCTTGAAGAAGAAGCTGCGGATAGTGAAGACGATGCGTTCCCGGACGGCGGTGAAGAGGCGGTAGCCGGCGTGCCAGGCGAGCATGCGCAGGACGATGGTGGCGAAGAGGTAGGCGAGGGCGAGGAGGGCGGCGCGGGCGAGCCGTTGGTGGGTGGTGAGCCCCGGCGGCGACAGCACGTCGCTGATGAGCCACTTGGGGGCGAGGTTCTGGAAGCTGATGGCGAACCCTTGGACGATGGTGAGGGCGAGGGCGAGCAGGGCGATCCATTTCCAGGGTTTGAGCAGGGGCCAGAGGACGCCCCAGACGGTGAGCGGGCGGCCGGCGGCGCGGGCGATGGCCGCTTGCAGGTTGCGGGCCGCCTGCTGCATGGTGGGGGTGTAGAACGGTTTCATGGCGGAAGGGGGGCGTGGGGGGGGGTGGGAACGGGTGGACTGTAGCATGGCGGTGGTGAAAGGAAAGCCGGCGGGGCGTGCTGTCCGGGCTTGCAATTGGCCGGCGCGGGGGCATATTGGCAGGTTTGTCTGCCGGCACGCCGCCGGCGGCCCGCGGTGCGCACGGAGCGTGGCGTGGCAGATTCAGGAAGAAGGATTCACATGGGTAAAATCACCACCAAAACCCCCTCCTCGGCCATTGTTGACGTCGGGACGGTCACCAGCATGGAAGCGTTGCTGGGGATGCAGTCCACCCCGAGTTTCAAGGAGGGGACGATCATTGACGGCCGGGTGGCCGGCAAGCAGGACAACGGGATCACGGTTGACATCGGGTTCAAGGCCGACGGCTTTGTGTCGAAGCAGGAGCTGGCGAACTTCGAGGAGCTGGCGCTGGGCGAGCCGATCAAGGTGTTCCTGGAGGCGCTGGAGGACGAGGAGGGGCACCCGCGGATTAGCGTGCAGAAGGCGAAGCTGCATGCGGCGTGGGAGAACCTGATTGCCAACCATCCGGAGGGTTCGGTGGTGAAGGGGACGATCCGGCACCGGGTCAAGGGTGGCCTGATCGTCGACGTCCAGGGGGTGGATGCGTTCCTGCCCGGCTCGCAGGTGGATGCGGGGCCGGTGCGGAGCCTGGAGTCCTACTTGGGCAACGAATACGACTTCAAGATCATCAAGATCAATCCGGACCGGCGGAACATCGTGGTCAGCCGCCGCGACCTGGTGGAGGCCCAGCGCGCCGAGCAGCGGGCCGCCCTGCTGACCGGGCTGCGGCCGAACGAGCTGCGCCGTGGCGTGGTGAAGAACATCACCGACTTTGGCGCCTTCGTTGACCTCAACGGCATTGACGGGTTGCTGCACATCACCGACATGAGCTGGGGGCGGATCAGCCATCCGAGCGAGATGGTGAAGGTGGGCGACGAGCTGGAGGTGATGGTGCTGAGCGTCGACCACGAGCGGCAGCGCGTCTCCCTTGGGCTCAAGCAGAAGGAAGGCAATCCCTGGGACACGGTGGCGGTGAAGTACCCGGCCGGCTCCCGCGTCAAGGGCAAGGTGGTCAACGTCATGCCCTATGGCGCCTTTGTCGAGCTGGAGGATGGGGTCGAGGGGTTGATCCACGTTTCCGAGATGAGCTGGACGAAGCGGGTCACCAAGGCGAGCGACATGCTCAAGGTTGGGGATGAGGTGGAGGCGGTGGTCCTCGACTTGCAGAAGGAGGCGAAGAAGATCAGCCTCGGCCTGCGGCAGACCATGGAGAACCCCTGGGAAGTGTTGGCGGAGAGCTTCCCGCGCGGCACCCGGATTACGGGCAAGGTCCGCAACTTGACCAGCTACGGGGCCTTTGTCCAGATCCGGGACGACATTGACGGGATGATCCACGTCTCCGACATGTCCTGGACCAAGAAGGTCACCAACCCGGCGGAGATCCTCCAGAAGGGGCAGGAAGTGGAGGCGGTGATCCTTGAGATCGATCCGGACCAGCAGCGCATCTCCTTGGGGATGAAGCAGATCATGGATGATCCGTGGACCAACATCGAGTCGCGGTTCAGTCTGGGCGAGGTGGTGGAAGGGGTGATCACCAAGCTGGCCAGCTTTGGCGCCTTCGTCGAACTGAGCAACGGCATCGAGGGGCTGATCCACATTTCCCAGATCTCCGACAAGCGGGTCGAGAAGGTCAAGGACGTGCTCAAGGTTGGCGAGCCGGTGAAGGCCCGGGTGATCAAGATCGACGCCGAGGAGCGCCGGATTGGCCTCAGCCTGAAGCTGACTGGGGGCGACGAGGCGGTGGAGGGGCTGCCGGCGTCGGCCGACGCCCTGCGGCCCGGCGAGGCAATGGTGGATCTGGGCGACGTGTTCAACCAGGCGCTGTCCGGGCGCAAGGAGCGGCCGGCGGGCGACGAGCCGGAGGAGGCTGGCTGAGCCGGATTCCCCGGTGGATGGGGAAGGTGGCGGCGCCGATTTGAAAACCGCGGAAAGCCGGCTACATTTCCCCTTCGCTATGCCCACGTAGCTCAGTTGGTAGAGCACGTCCTTGGTAAGGACGAGGTCTCCGGTTCGAGCCCGGTCGTGGGCTCCATTTTTTCCGCAATCCTCCGTGCCGGCCTGGCTGCCGGGGGGGGGTGCGGTCCGGAGGGGCAGACCGTTCCCCGACGGTGTTCCCCGCCTCCGGGATTGAGATTGGGGTCGGTTCGCAGACGGCAGCAGTTGAAGAGGAAGACAGGAGAAGCACATCATGGCAAAAGAGCAATTCCAGAGAACGAAACCCCACGTGAACGTCGGCACCATTGGCCACGTTGACCACGGCAAGACGACGCTCACGGCCGCGATCACCAACGTCCAAGGGCTGAAGGGGCTGGCCAAGCTTGTCAAGTATGACGAAGTGGCGAAGGCCTCCGAATCCCAGGGGCGCCGCGACCCGACCAAGATTTTGACCATCGCGATCTCCCACGTCGAATACCAGTCCGAGAAGCGGCACTATGCCCACGTGGACTGCCCGGGACACGCGGACTTCGTGAAGAACATGATCACCGGTGCCGCCCAGATGGACGGCGCGATCCTGGTGGTCAGCGCGGTGGACGGCCCGATGCCCCAGACCAAGGAGCATGTGCTGCTTGCCCGCCAGGTCGGCGTGCCCAAGGTCTGCGTCTTCCTCAACAAGGTGGATCTGGTGGACGACGCCGAGCTGCTCGATCTCGTCGAGATGGAAATCCGCGAGCTGCTGAGCAAGTACGAGTTTGACGGCGACAACGCCCCGATCATCCGCGGCTCCGCCCTTGCCGCCCTGCAGGCGACCAAGGCTGACGATCCGGGCTGCGCCTGCATCACCGAGCTGATGACGGCGTTGGACAACTACATTCCCGAGCCGGTCCGCTCCGTGGACCAGGCGTTCCTGATGCCGATCGAGGACGTGTTCTCGATCGAAGGGCGCGGCACCGTGGTGACCGGCCGCATCGAGCGCGGCAAGATCAAGGTCGGCGAGGAAATCGAGATCGTCGGCATCCGGCCGACGGTCAAGACGACGGTGACCGGCGTCGAGATGTTCCGCAAGCTGCTGGACGAGGGGCAGGCCGGCGACAACGTGGGCTGCCTGCTCCGCGGCACGAAGAAGGAAGACGTGGAGCGTGGCCAGGTGCTGGCCAAGCCGGGCAGCATCACCCCGCACACCAAGGTCCGCGCCGAGGTGTACGTCCTGAGCAAGGAGGAAGGTGGCCGCCACAGCCCGTTCATGAACGGCTATCGTCCCCAGTTCTACTTCCGGACGACCGACGTGACCGGCATGGTCAAGCTGAACGAGGGCACCGAGATGGTGATGCCGGGCGACAATGTCAGCCTCGAAGTGGAGCTGATCAACCCGATCGCCATGGAGAAGCTCCAGCGGTTTGCCATCCGCGAAGGCGGCCGTACGGTCGGTGCCGGGCGCGTGACGGAAATCCTGGCCTGACCGCCCCACGCCGGGGTTGTGACCGGGGCGCTTCGGCGGCCATTGCCGCCGGGGCGTGCCCTTCCGAGTCCGCACGGGGTGGCCGCTGAACTGGCTGCCCCACCCCTTTTCCCCGAAGGCAAAGGCGGGGACTGGCTCGAACCGCCGGCGACAGATTCCAGAGTAAGATAAGGATACGGCACCATGGCGCGCGAACAGATCACCCTGGCCTGCACCGAGTGCAAGCGCCGCAATTACACGACGATGAAAAACAAGCGGACGACCACCGGCCGCTTGGAGAAGAAGAAGTTTTGCCCGTTTGACCGGAAACACACGCTCCATCGCGAGACGAAGTGAGGTGCCCGGTTCGCGGCGGTTCGCCGGCGAGCTTGGCGGGCCGCTTTCCCTTTGCAGGTGAGTAGCTCAATTGGTAGAGCAGCGGTCTCCAAAACCGCAGGTCGCAGGTTCGATCCCTGTCTCACCTGCCATCCTTGTTTCCGTCCGGCGGCGGCGGGTGCCTTGGCGGCCGGTGCCGCCCCAGAGAAGATGTGACACCATGCAGAATCCCGTGCATACCATCCGCGCCTTCTTCCTCAATGTGATCGCCGAGTTGAAGAAATGCACGTGGCCGACTCGCCAGGAGCTGGTGGAATCCACCACGACCGTCATCCTTTCCGTGATCCTCCTGAGCTTGTTTGTCTGGCTGATTGACTGGCTCTGCCAAGGTGGCATGCGCCTGATGATGAAGTCCTGAAAACTGGGTTCCGGGCGGGTGGGCGATCTCGGCCGCCGCCGGCGGCACAAGCGCGTTATGCACACAGAGGGCGGCAATGTCTGACAACGATCAAGGCCAGTGGTTTGTGATCCAGACCCTTTCCGGGCAGGAATGCAAGGTCTGCGAGAGCATCCTGAAGCGGCGGAAGCAGGAGGCCGTGGAGGATGTGGTGTTCGACGCCCGGGTGCCGATGGAGAAGGTCTCCGAGGTCCGCCGCGGCAAGAAGACGACGGTGAACCGCAAGTTTTTTCCCGGCTACATCCTGGTCCGGGCGCAGTTGTTCGGCACCGACGGCCGGCTGGAGCCGCGCGCCTGGTACTACATCCGCGACACCCAGGGGGTGATCGGATTCATCGGCGGCGCCCCGGACCGGCCGGTGGCGATTTCCGACCAGGAAGTGGAAGCGATCCTGGTGCAGGCCCAGCCGGGCGAGGAGGCGCCGAAGCCCAAGATTGACTTCACCCTTGGCGAGACCGTCACGATCAAGGACGGCGCCTTTGAGAACTTTGAAGGCACGGTTGAAAGCGTGGATCCGCTGCGTGGCAAATTGAAGCTTTCCGTGTCGATTTTCGGACGCTCCACTCCAGTGGAAGTGGAGTACTGGCAGGTGGAACGGGCCTGACCCACGGTCCGTTTGCAGCCCGCATCCACCCTGAACACGACGGTTTCTGGGAGAGGTCCTGCCAGCTCGCACCAGCCCCCGTCAGGAATGAGGTACAATGGCTAAGAAGGTAACGGCGCAGATCCGCTTGCAGATTCCTGCGGGCGCCGCCAACCCCGCGCCCCCGGTTGGTCCGGCGCTGGGTCAGGCTGGCGTCAACATCATGGAATTCTGCAAGCAGTTCAATGCCGCGACCCAGTCCCAGGCCGGTTTGGTGATCCCCGTGGTCATCACCGTCTACCAGGATCGCTCCTTCACCTTCATCACCAAATCGCCGCCCGCATCCATTCTGCTGAAGAAGGCGGCGGGGCTGGCCTCCGGCGCCAAGGAGCCGGGGCGCGAGAAGGTGGGCAAGGTGACGTTGGCGCAGGTCCAGGAGATTGTGAAGGCCAAGCAGGCGGATCTCAACGTGAAGGATCTGGAGGCCGCGGTGAAAGTCATCAAGGGCACCGCACGCAGCATGGGAATCGAGGTGGTCGATGCATAAACGGAGTAAGCTTTACCAGGCGAAGCTCGCGCTGATCGACCGCCAGAAGCTCTATGCGCTGCCCGAAGCCATGTCGGCGCTGAAGCAGATGCCGGCTTGCAAGTTCGACGAGACGGTCGAGCTGGCGATTCGGCTTGGGGTCGACACCCGCCAGTCGGACCAGGTGGTCCGCGGGGCGGTGACCCTGCCGCACGGCACGGGCAAGAAAATCCGCGTGGCGGTCATTGCGAGCGGCGATGCGGCGACGGCGGCCCAGGCGGCCGGTGCCGACATTGTCGGATTCGAGGAATTGCTGGAACGCATCAAGGGCGGGTGGCTGGAGTTCGATGTCATGATCGCCACCCCCGCGGCGATGCAGAAAGTGCGGACCTTGGGCAAGGTGCTGGGCCCGCGCGGGCTGATGCCGAACCCGAAGACCGGCACGGTCACCGACAACACCGCCACGGCGGTGAAGGAGGCGAAGGCCGGCCGTGTCGAGTACCGGGCGGACAAAGGCGGCGTGGTGCATGTGCCCGTCGGCAAGCTCTCCTTCCAGCCGGAGAAGTTGGCCGAGAACGCCCTGGCGGTGCTGCACGCCGTGGAGCGGGCGCGCCCTTCCTCGACGAAGGGCAGCTATCTGCTGGGCCTCACCGTCAGTTCGACGATGGGCCCCGGCGTCAAGGTCGATCTCCGGGAGGTGGCAAAGGCATAACCTATGAGATCGGAAAAACTCCAAATCAGCAAAGACATCCAGGGATTGCTCGGCGCCTCCGACGCCGCGTTCCTGGTCTCCTACAAAGGGATGAAGGTCTCCGAGTTCAGCGCTTTGCGCAAGGAGCTGCGGACGGCCTCCTCCGAATGCCATGTGGTTCCGAACCGGATTCTCCGGAAAGCGGCGGCCGACCTCGGGCTCGAGGGGCTGGCGGCGGAGAAGACGGTTGGGGAGACGGCCCTCGTCGCCGGCGGGTTAGACCCGGCGCGGGTGGCCAAGATCCTGAAACAGTTCGCCAAGGCGCATCCGGCCCTGTCCTTCAAGGCCGGCGTCCTGGACCGGAAGCTGCTCACCAAGGCGTCCGTGGAAGAGCTGGCGGACCTGCCGCCGCGCGAGGTGCTGCTCGCCCAGTTGCTGGGCGTCCTGCAGGCCCCGGCCCGGAACTTGGTCTCGGTGCTCAACGCCAAGGCGGCGAGCATTGTGTATGTGTTGAAAGCCATTGCCGACAAAAAAGCGAAAGAAGCCTAATCTTGGAGGTTCGAACCATGAGTGACGAAAGCAAGGTTGTCGTGAGCGAAGAGATGGAGAAGTTCATCGGCTACATCGAGAAGCTGTCGGTGCTTGACCTGTCGCAACTGGTCAAGGCCCTGGAACAGCGTCTCGGCGTGAGCGCCGCCGCCCCGGCGGCGGTGGCGGCCGCCCCGGCGGCCGCGGCCGCGCCGGCCGAAGAGAAGACCGAGTTCACCGTGGTGCTGGCCGCTGCCGGCGCCAACAAGATCTCGGTCATCAAGGAAGTGCGGGCGATCACCGGCCTGGGCCTGAAGGAGGCGAAGGATCTGGTGGACGGCGCCCCGAAGCCCGTCAAGGAAGCGATTTCCAAGGCGGATGCGGACAAGTTCAAGGCCCAGCTTGAAGCCGCTGGCGCCACCGTTGAATTGAAGTGACCTGTTCCAAGGGGCGGGGGCGGCCATCCGCCCCCGCCCCCGTGGATCATTCCGGAACCGGTGGCCCGCGCCGCGGGGCGCCGGTTCCGCATTGCCTTTTCACGGGGCAACACGTCGTCCGTACCATCAGTGTCGGCTGGACAGGGTGCAGCAATGGCAGACCGTATTAGCTTTGGCAAAATCAAAGAAGTCCTCGAAGTCCCGGATCTGATTGGCCTGCAGACGGAATCCTACCGGGATTTCCTGCAGGCGGGGGTGCCCCCCGAGAAGCGGCAGAACCAAGGCCTCCAAGAGGTCCTCAAAGAGATTTTCCCGATCGAGAGTTTCGACCAGCAGTGCGTCCTCGACTTTGTCCGCTATGAGTTGGGCGAACCCAAGCTGGATCTGCTGAAGTGCCTCAAGGACGGCGGCACCTACGCCGCGCCCTTGCACCTGGTGTTCCGGCTGCAGACGCCGCGGGACACCAAGGAAGAGACCGTCTACATGGGCGACATCCCGCTGATGACCGACAACGGCGGGTTTGTCATCAACGGCGCGGCCCGCGTCATCATCAGCCAGCTTCACCGTTCCCCGGGGATCTGCTTCGAGAAGACCCGGCATCCTAGTGGCCGCACCCTCTATTCCTACCGGGTGATCCCTGACCGCGGCTCCTGGATGGAGGTGCAGTATGACATCAACGATTTGATCTGGATCTACCTCGACCGCCGCCGCCGCCGCCGCAAGTTCCTGATCAGCACCTTCCTGCGCGCCCTGGGGCTGGGCAGCAACCGGGAATTGCTGGAGGCGGTCTACGGGATCCAGGAGCTGGCCGTCGCCAAGCTGGCCAAGGCGGACAACCTGGGCGAGCTGTTCACCGTCGAGACGGTGCATGGCAGCAATCCGGACGTGGCGCTCGTCGGCGAGCTGGAGCCGCTCAATCCGAAGGTGGTCGACGCGCTGCGCCGGGATGGCGTGCAGAAGCTGGCCGTGGTCGATACCCACGGCTACGGCGAGTTCTTCGTCCAGTGTGTCAAGCGTGACACGACCAAGGACACGGACGATGCGCTCAAGGACATCTACCGGCGGCTGCGTCCTGGCGACCCCCCGAACGTCAACAACGCCAAGCAGTTGCTGAAGCGGCTGTTCTTCAGCGCCCGCCGCTATGACCTGGGGCTGGTCGGCCGCCACAAGATCAACCAGAAGCTGGGGATTGACGTGCCGCTGGACGTGCGCACGCTCGACCGCCAGGACCTGATCGGGGCCACCCGTTTCCTGATGAAGCTGCGCAGCGGCGAGGGGACGGTTGACGACATTGACCATCTCGGCAGCCGCCGCATCCGCACCGTGGGGGAGCTGCTCCAGAACCAGTGTCGCGTCGGCCTGCTGCGCACCGAACGGCTGGTGCGGGAGCGCATGACCCTGATCGACATGGAGTCGGAGGATATCATTCCCGGCAAGCTGGTGAACCCGAAGGCGTTCGCCGGGGTGATCCGCGACTTCTTCGCCCGCAACCAGCTCAGCCAGTACATGGATCAGACCAACGCCCTGGCTGAGCTGACCAACAAGCGGCGCCTCTCCGCCCTTGGCCCTGGCGGCCTCACCCGCGAGCGTGCCGGCTTCGAGGTGCGCGACGTGCATCCCAGCCACTACGGCCGCGTCTGCCCGATCGAGACGCCGGAAGGGCCGAACATCGGCCTCATCTCCTCGCTCGCCCTCTATGCCCGCGTCAACAATTTCGGCTTCATCGAGACCCCCTACCGCAAGGTCGAGGGGGGCGTGGTCTCCGAGAAGATCGAGTACCTCACCGCCGACGTTGATGAGAACTACGTCATCGCCCAGGCGAACGCCGCGTTGGACGGCAAGGGGCGCTTCGTCAACAAGTACGTCCTCTGCCGGCTCAAGGGCGACTTCAAGGAGTTCCCGGCCCGCGAAGTCCAGTTCATGGACGTTTCGCCGAAGCAGTTGGTGAGCGCCGCCGCCGGGCTGGTGCCGTTCCTGGAGCACAACGACGCCAACCGGGCGTTGATGGGCTCCAACATGCAACGCCAGGCGGTGCCGCTGATCAAGGCGGAGGCGCCGCTGGTGGGCACCGGGCTCGAATACATTGTCGCCCGGGATTCGCGGGCGGTGGTCTGCGCGGCCGAGGCTGGGATCGTCGCCTCCGCCAACGCCGAACGGATCATCGTAAGCAAGGACGGCAAGCTGCCCGGGGAGACGGCCCATCCGGAGAGCGTCCACGAATACACCCTGTTCAAGTTCCTCCGTTCCAACGCCTCGACGCCGATCACCCAGCGGCCGATTGTCATGCGCGGCGAGAAGGTGAAGAAGGGGCAATGCATTGCCGACGGCGCCAGCACCGACCGGGGCGAGGTCGCCATCGGCCGCAACCTGACCGTCGCCTACATGCCATGGAACGGCTACAACTTCGAGGACGCCATCATCCTCAGCGAACGGCTGGTGCGGGAGGACATCTACACCAGCATCAACATTGAGGAGTTCGACATCACCGCCCGCGACACCAAGCTTGGGCCCGAGGAGATCACCCGCGACATCCCCAACATCGGCGAGGAGGCGTTGCGCAACCTCGACTCCGAAGGGATCATCCGCATTGGCGCCGAGGTCAAGCCGGGCGACATCCTGGTCGGCAAGATCACGCCGAAGAGCGAGACGGAGCTGGCGCCCGAGGAGCGGCTCCTGCGCGCCATCTTCGGCGAGAAGGCCGCCGACGTCAAGGACAGCTCGCTCTACGTCCCCAGCGGCACGGCGGGCATCGTCATGGACGTGCGCGTGGACCGGCGGGTCGACCCGACCCGGCAGAAGGCGGGCAAGGTTGAACTCAAGCGCAAGCTCACCGAGGCGGAGGCGAGCTTCAAGAGCCAGTTCAACGAGCTGGTCGAGGAGCTGACCGAGAAGCTGGCTGCGGTCCTGCTGGGCTCCAAGCTGGCGGGCGACGTGGTGGCGGGCGGCAAGGAGGAGGAGGAAGTGCTCATCCCGGCCAACCGCAAGATCACCAAGGTCATGCTGCGCAAGCTGGCGGTCAACCGCGAGACCTACAAGCTGGCCGCCGGCCCCGCCAAGGATCAGATCGACGAGATTGTCAAGCCCTACCGCAGCCGGTTCCGGGACGTGGAGCTGAACCATGCCGAGATCATGAAGCGGCTGGAGGAGAGCGAGGGCGGCGACCTGGGCGTCGTCAAGAGCGTCAAGGTCTACGTCGCCAGCCGGCGCAAGATTTCCGTCGGCGACAAGATGGCCGGCCGCCACGGCAACAAGGGCATCGTCGCCCGCATCGTGCCGCAGGAGGACCTGCCGTTCATGGCCGACGGGACGCCGGTCGACATCGTGCTCAACCCGCTGGGCGTGCCGAGCCGCATGAATGTCGGCCAGGTGCTGGAGGCGCATCTCGGCTGGGCCGCCAAAATGCTGGGGCTGACCTTTGCCGCGCCGGTCTTCGAGGGGGTGCCCGAGGAGAAGATCCACGAGCTGCTCCAGGAGGCCAAGGCGAAGAAGGTCCAGGAAATGGGCTGGACCATCTGCGCGGATGGCCGGGTGGTGGACGGCGAAGGGCGTGGGCGCAGCGACTGCGTCGTCGACACGGACGGCAAGACCCGGCTGTTCGACGGGCGCACCGGCGAAGCGTTCGCCCAGCGGGTGGTGGTGGGGCAGACCTACATGCTGAAGCTGGACCACATGGTGGTGGACAAGATCCACGCCCGCGCCGTCGGCCCCTACTCGCTGGTCACCCAGCAGCCACTGGGCGGCAAGGCGCAGCACGGCGGCCAGCGCTTCGGCGAAATGGAAGTCTGGGCGCTCGAGGCCTATGGCGCGGCGCACATCCTCCAGGAGATGCTGACCGTCAAGTCCGACGACGTGGCCGGGCGCACCAAGATCTACGAGGCGATCCTGCGCGGGCAGAACGTCCTTGAAGCCGGGATTCCCGAGTCGTTCAACGTCTTGATGAAAGAGATGCAGAGCCTGTGCCTGGACATCCGTGTCCGGCGCGGCCGGGTGGCGGAGGCCTGAGGCCCGCTGCCGGGGCCCGGCGGCGGCAGCGCCGCCGGGGCACCCGCCGTCCGAACTGACGACCATTTTCATGAATCATGGAGGGCTCGACTGTGGATAGCAGTGCGCTCAAGCAAGTTCTGGGCATCGAGGACACCGAGTCCGCATGCCATGTGACCATCGGGATCGCGGCGCCGGACACGATCCATTCCTGGAGCCGGGGTGAAGTCAAGAACCCGGAAACCATCAACTACCGCACCTTCAAGCCGGAGAAGGGCGGCCTCTTCTGCGAGCGCATTTTCGGCCCGACGCGGGATTGGGAGTGCAACTGCGGCAAGTACAAGCGGATCAAGCACAAGGGGGTCGTCTGCGACCGCTGCGGCGTCGAGGTCACCCATAGCCGCGTCCGCCGGGAGCGGATGGGGCACATCGACCTGGCCGTCCCCGTGTCGCACATCTGGTTCTTCAAGTGCATGCCCAGCCGGCTGGGGCTGATCCTCGACATGACCATCCGCTCCTTGGAGCGCGTCATCTATTACGAGGACTGGATCGTCACCGACGCCGGCGACACCAAGCTCCAGTACAAGCAGCTCCTCACCGACGCCGAATACAAGGAGGCGCGCGAGACCTATGGCGACGCCTTCAAGGCGGAGATGGGGGGCGAGGCGATCCAGACCCTGCTTTCCCACATCGACCTGGCGAAGATGCGCGGCGAGCAGCAGAAGGAGATGCTGGAGACCAAAAGCAAGGCCAAGCGCAAGAAGATCGCCAAGCGGCTGCGCCTGCTCGAAGGGTTCCTCAACAACAAGATGAAGCCGGAGTGGATGGTGCTCACCGTCCTGCCGGTCATCCCTCCCGACCTGCGGCCGCTGGTGCCGCTGGAGGGCGGCCGCTTCGCCACTTCCGACCTCAACGACCTCTACCGCCGGGTCATCAACCGCAACCTCCGCCTCAAGCACCTGTTGCAGATGAAGACGCCGGAGGTGATCATCCGCAACGAGAAGCGGATGCTCCAGGAGTCGGTGGACGCCCTGCTGGACAACGGCCGCCACGGCCGGCCGGTCACCGGCACCGGCAACCGCCCGCTCAAGTCGCTCAGCGACATGCTCAAGGGCAAGCAGGGGCGCTTCCGCCAGAACCTGCTGGGCAAGCGCGTGGACTATTCCGGCCGCTCCGTCATCGTGGTCGGCCCCGAGCTGAAGCTGAACCAGTGCGGGCTGCCCAAGGAGATGGCGCTGATCCTCTTCGAGCCGTTCATCATCCGCCGGCTCAAGGACCGCGGCTACGTCCACACCGTGCGCGCCGCCAAGAAGATGATCGAGCGCCAGGCGCCGGTGGTGTGGGACATCCTGGACGAGGTGATCAAGGGGCATCCGATCATGCTCAACCGCGCCCCGACGCTGCACCGCCTCTCCATCCAGGCGTTCGACCCGATCCTGATCGAGGGGCAGGCGATCCAGCTCCACCCGCTGGTCTGCGCCGCCTACAACGCCGACTTCGACGGGGACCAGATGGCCGTCCACGTGCCGCTGTCCTTCCAGGCGCAGTTGGAGGCGAAGCTGCTGATGCTCTCCACCAACAACATCTTCTCGCCCGCCAACGGCAAGCCGCTGACGACGCCGAGCCAGGACATCACCCTGGGCAGCTACTACCTGGCCTACTATCCGCGGAACAAGGCGCAGCAACTGCTGCTGAATCCGGCGGAGGCGCCGAAGAAGGCGTTCAACGACTACCACGAGGTGCTCCTCGCCCTGGAGTGCCAGCAGGTCAAGCTGCATGAGATGATCCGGCTGCGCAACCCCGACTTCGGCGGCGAGGCGAAGGCGCCCTACGGCGAGCCGGCGCAGAAGTTCATCGAGACCACCCCCGGCCGCTGCATCTTCCGCGAGGTCTGGCCGGCCGAACTCGGGTTCATGAACCAGAATGCCGACAAGAAGTCGCTCGGCCAGTTCGTCAAGGCCTGCTACGAGACGGTCGGCCGCGAGCGGACGGTGGCGGTGCTGGACCGGCTCAAGAACCTGGGCTACACCTGGGCGACCAAGGCCGGCATCTCCATCGGCATTGACGACATGGTCATCCCCGAGGAGAAGGTCCAGCGCATCGCCAAGGCGCAGGAGGAGGTCGACGAGGTCCGCGAGCAGCGCGAGCAGGGCGTCATCACCGAACTCGAGCGCTACAACAAGTGCGTGGACATCTGGACCCACACCAACAACGAGCTGGCCAACGTCCTCTTCCAGGCGTTGGAGACCAACCGCGGCCAGGCGGAGATCAACCCGATCTTCGCCATGCTCGACTCCGGCGCCCGCGGCTCGAAGGACCAGGTCCGCCAGCTCGCCGGCATGCGCGGGCTGATGGCCAAGCCCTCCGGCGAGATCATCGAGCGCCCGATCAAGGCCAACTTCCGCGAAGGCCTCTCCGTCCTCGAATACTTCATCTCCGCCCACGGCGCCCGCAAGGGGCTGGCCGACACGGCGCTCAAGACCGCCGACTCCGGCTACATGACCCGCAAGCTGGTCGATGTCGCCCAGGACGTGATCTGCATCGAGCGGGACTGCGGCACGGTCAACGGCATCCGCGTCAGCTCGATCGTCGAAGGCGACACCGAGCTGGTGCCGCTGAAGGACCGCATCGGGGGCCGCTTCAGCGCCGAAGACGTCCACGACCCGCTGGGCGGCAAGGGCGACGTGATCGTCGGCGCCGGCGAGGAGGTCACCCCCGAGATCGCCAGCAAGCTCGCCGAATCCGGCGTCGAGCGCATCCTCATCCGTTCGGCCCTGACCTGCGAAAGCCGGCACGGGATTTGCGCCAAGTGCTATGGCCGCAACCTGGCCACGGGCGAGCTGCCGACCGACGGCGAGCCGTTGGGGATCATCGCCGCCCAGTCCATTGGCGAGCCGGGCACCCAGCTCACCATGCGGACCTTCCACTATGGCGGCACCGCCTCCTCGACCTTCAAGCAGCCGATGATCAAGGCGCGCGAAGGCGGCGTGCTGCGGCTGGAGGAGATCAACTTCGTGCAGCAGAAGGACGGGCTGGTCGTGCTCAACAAGAACGGCAGCCTTGTCCTGGAAAACGCCGACGGCCTCGAAGTGGAGCGCTACGAGGTCATGCCGGGCGCGATCGTCTACAAGAGCCCCGGCGACACGGTCAAGAAGGACGAAGTCTTCGTCCGCTGGGATCCCTACAACGTGCCGATCATCACCCGCACGGGCGGCCGCATCGAGTTCCGCGACCTGGTGGAAGGGGTGACCCTGAAGCGCGAACTCAACCCGACCAGCGGCGTCGAGGAGTTCACGGTGCTCGAGCACCGGGAAGACCTGCATCCGCAGATCGCCATCCTGGACGCGAGCGGCGAACTGGCTGACCATTACGCGCTGCCGGGCAACGCCCACATCATGGTGCAGGAAGGCGCCACCGTCGAGGTCGGCGAAACCCTGGCGCGCACCCCGCGGCAGAGCCAGAAGACCAAGGACATCACCGGCGGCCTGCCACGCGTTGCCGAACTGTTCGAGGCCCGCCGGCCCAAGGAGGCGGCGGAGATCGCCCGGATCGACGGCATCATCGAACTGGGCAAGGTCTCCCGTGGCCGCCGTTCGGTCATTATCCGCGACCCGGAAAGCGGCCAGAGCGAGGAGCACGCCATCCCCGCCGGCAAGCGCGTGGTGGTGTTCAACGGCGACTTTGTGCGCAAGGGGCAGCCGCTCACCGACGGCGCCATCGTGCCGCAGGAAATGCTTGAGGTCTGTGGCCCCCAGGATCTCCAGGAGTACCTGGTCAACCAGGTCCAGGAGGTCTACCGCCTGCAAGGCGTCGAGATCAACGACAAGCACATCGAGATCATCGTCCGCCAGATGATGCGCAAGGTGCGGATCACCGAGGCCGGCACCACCCGCTTCCTCTACGGCGAGGCGGTGGATCGCCAGGCGTTCCTCGACGAGAACCAGCGGGTGCTCTCCGAGGGCGGCACCCCCGCCCAGGCGCAGCCGATCCTCATGGGCATCACCAAGGCCTCGCTGGAGACGGAGAGCTTCATCTCCGCCGCCTCCTTCCAGGACACCACCCGCGTCCTCACCGAAGCCTCCACCCTCGGCCTGACCGACGAGCTGCGCGGCTTCAAGGAGAACGTGATCATGGGCCACCTGATCCCGGCCGGCACCGGCTATCCCGAGATGCTGCAAGTCCGGCTGGAGAAGGTTGGCGAAGAGGGTGGCGCCGAGGAGGTGCCGCCGTCCGCCGAGGCCGGGGCTGCCGACAAGAAGGCCCAGGCCAAGGCGCTGTTCGGGCTCTGAGAAACTGTGGCCGCCCCGGTTCCGGCTTTTCCGGGACGGGGCGTTCGCAATCACCGCGGGATCCAGTATAGTACAACTTTCCATGCCAACGCTTTGCCTGATTGGGCAAAGGCGATTCACCAGCATACGCCGTCCGGGGCCGCTGCGGATTCCGCAAGCACCGTTGTCCGGAGGACAAGACGGCGGCGCGATGGCCCATGACCCGGCACACAGGCCGGCCGTGGGTGCCAGGACGCCAGCGGGCCGGCCGCACCCCAGGTGTGGCGGCCCGTGCCAGCCAGGAAACCCCGAATCCGGCTGGCGGCACGGCACACCACCGCCGGCTAGTCGTTTGTTCCGGCGACGTTTGCTTTTGCGCCATTCCCGCCTATAGTAAACAATTCGTCCCTTTCAACTCGGAACCAAGGATCCATACATGCCTACCATCAACCAGTTGGTGCGCAAAGGGCGGCAGCAGAAACAGGCGAAGGTGAAGACCCGCGCCCTGGAGAACTGCCCGCAGCGCCGCGGCGTCTGCTTGCTGGTCACCACCCGCACCCCGAAGAAGCCGAACTCCGCGTTGCGCAAGGTGGCGCGCGTCCGGTTGACCAATGGCGAGGAAGTGACCGCCTACATTGGTGGCGAAGGCCACAACCTCCAGGAGCACAGCGTGGTGCTCGTCCGGGGCGGCCGGGTGCGCGACCTGCCGGGCGTCCGCTACCACGTGGTGCGCGGCAAGCTGGACTGCCTGGGCGTCGAAGGGCGCAAGCAAGGGCGTTCCAAGTATGGCGCGAAAGTGAGCAAGGGCGGCGCGGCCGCTCCCGCTAAAGGCAAGAAGTGACCCCGGCTGCAGCAGAGGGTAGCATCGCATGAGAAGACGGCGCAGTGAAAAACGGCAGGTGACCCCGGATGTCCGCTACAACAGCGAGCTGGTGTCGCGGATGATCTCCAGCATCATGCAGCGGGGCAAGAAGTCGCTGGCCCAGCGCATCGTGTATGGGGCCTTTGACATCATCAAGGAAAAGCGGCCCGGTCAGGACATGCTCGAACTGTTCCTCCAGGCCATGGAGAACGCCAAGCCCCGCCTGGAAGTGAAGAGCCGGCGCGTCGGCGGCGCCACCTACCAGGTGCCGGTGGAGATCGCCCCGGCCCGCCAGGTGGCCATCGCCCTCCGCTGGATCCGCGATTTCGCCGCCGGCCGCAAGGGGCATTCCATGATCGAGGCGCTGGCCTCGGAGCTGATGGACTGCTTCGACAATACCGGCAACGTGATCAAGAAACGTGACGACACCCACAAGATGGCCGCCGCCAACCGGGCCTTCGCCCATTACCGGTGGTAAACCCCTGAAGGGCGCCGCCGCGGCTCCGGCAATCCGGGCCGCGTGGCTTTTTCATGACCATGACGACGACCAACGCAGCAGCAGTCAACGAATCCCCGGCGCGCAAAAGCCCGCTGGCGCGGATCCGCAACATTGGCATCATGGCCCACATCGATGCCGGCAAGACCACCTTGTCGGAGCGGATCCTCTTCTACACCGGCAAGTCCCACAAGATCGGCGAAGTGCATGACGGCGCCGCCACCATGGACTTCATGGTCCAGGAGCAGGAGCGCGGCATCACCATCCAAAGCGCCGCCACCACCTGTGAGTGGAAGGACATCCGGATCAACCTGATCGACACCCCGGGGCACGTGGACTTCACCGCCGAGGTGGAGCGCTCCCTGCGCGTCCTCGATGGCGCCGTCGCCGTCTATTGCGCCGTCGGCGGGGTCCAGCCCCAGTCCGAGACCGTCTGGCGCCAGGCCAAGAAATACGGCGTCCCGGTCATGGCCTTCGTCAACAAGATGGATCGCACCGGCGCCAACTTCGCCAATGTCGTCGAGCAGATCCGCGACAAGCTGGGGGCCACCCCGATCCCGCTGGTGATCCCCGTTGGCCAGGAAGACCAGTTCGCCGGCGTCATTGACGTCATCTCCGGGGAGAAGGTCAGCTTCGACGAGAAGGACAAGGGCGTCACCGTCCATCGCGAAGCCTGCCCCCCCGAGTTCGCGGCGCCGCTCCAGAAGGCGCGCGAGTTCATGTATGAGTGCATCGCCGAGAACGACGAGCAGATGATGGGGATGTTCCTCGCCGAGGAGAAGCCTTCCGCCGACGAGCTGCGGGCCGCCATCCGCCGCGCCACCCTCGCCGGCACGGTCGTCCCCGTCTGCTGCGGCACCGCCTTCAAGAACAAGGGGGTCCAGGTCCTCCTCGACGCGGTCCAGGCCTACCTCCCCTCGCCGCTCGACCGGCCGGTGATTAGCGGCCGCGACGTCAACACCGAGGAGCCGCTGGAACGGCGCATTGGCGACGACCAGCCATTCTCCGCCCTGGCCTTCAAGATCGTCACCGACCCCTACGTCGGCAAGCTGGTCTACCTGCGCGTCTACAGCGGCCATGGCACCCGGGGCATCACCCTGCTGAACCCGCGCACCGGCCGGCGCGAGCGCATCGGCCGGCTTGTCCAGATGCATGCCAACCACCGGGCCGAGATCGAGGAGGTGTTCACGGGCGACATCGCCGCCGGCATCGGCATCGGCGACGTCACCACCGGCGACACCCTCTGCGCCCTCGACGCGCCGATCGTCCTCGAAGCCATGAAGTTCCCGGATCCGGTGATCGCCATGTCGGTGGAGCCCAACTCCAACAGCGACCGCGACCGGCTGCTCCACTCCCTCCTCTCCTTGCAGCAGGAGGATCCGACCTTCCGCGTCAAGACCGACCAGGAGACCGGCCAGACCATCATCGCCGGCATGGGTGAACTCCACCTGGACATCATCCGCGACCGCCTGGTGCGCGAGTTCAAGGTCGACTGCACGGTCGGCGCCCCGGAAGTGGCCTACCGCGAGACCTTCATCCGCGCCGCCGAATCCAACACCAAGTACGTCAAGCAAAGCGGCGGCAAGGGGCAGTACGCCCATGTGATCATCAAGGTCGAACCGGGCCAGCCGGGCTCCGGCATCGTCATCGAGAACAAGGTCGTCGGCGGCCGCATCCCGAAGGAGTTCATCAAGCCGACCGAGGAAGGGCTGCGGGACGCCTGCGACAAGGGGATCCTCGCCGGCTATCCGGTGGTCGCCTTGGCGATCAGCATCCTGGACGGCTCCTTCCATCCGGTCGACTCCTCGGAAATGGCGTTCAAGATCTGCGCCTCCATGGCCATCAAGGATGCCGGCCGCAAGGCGGGCATGAACTTGCTGGAGCCGATCATGAAGCTCGAAGCCAACACCCCGGATGACCACATGGGCGACGTGATTGGCGACATCTCCTCCCGCCGCGGCAAGGTGGTGGAAGTGGAGACCAAGCAGAACAGCACCCGCGTGCTCGCCCACGTCCCGTTGGCCGAATTGTTCGGCTACGCGACCGCCCTGCGCTCGCTGACCCGCGGCCGCGCCAGTTTCGTTGCCGAGCCTTCCCATTTCGAGCCGGTGCCGAACTTGGTGAAGGAAGAGGTTGTCAAGAAGAAGGCCAAGAAGAACGAGTAAGAGAGTCACGACCATGTCGATGAAACAAACCATCCGCATCCGCTTGCAGTCGTACGATCATCGTATCCTCGACCAGTCCACGGCGGAAATTGCAACCACGGTGAAGCGCACCGGCGCGGTCGTCGCGGGGGCCATCCCCCTGCCGACCCGGATCGAGCGCTTCTCCGTCAACCGGTCGCCCCATGGGGACAAGAAATCCATGGAGCAGTTCGAGATCCGCACCCACAAGCGGTTGCTCGACATCATCAACCCCACGGCCAAAACCGTGGACGAACTGAAAAAGCTGAACCTGCCCGCCGGCGTGGACATCAGCATCAAGATTTGACGGGGGTGCCACCATGAAGGGACTCATTGGTAAAAAGCTGGGGATGACCCAGGTGTATGACAAGGACGGGGTGCTTTGCCCCGTGACCGTCATCGAAGCGGGGCCATGCACGGTCGTCGCCTTGCGCACCAAAGGCAAGGACGGCTATGCGGCGGTCCAGCTCGGCTACGGCGTGCGCAAGGCCAAGAACGTCAGCCTGGCCGTCAAGGGGCATTTGAAGGCGGCCGGCCTGGCGGAGACCCCGCCGGCCGTGCTCCGCGAAATCCGCCTGGCCGCGGATCCGGCCGCCCAGGTCGGCGACCAGCTCACGGCGACCGTCTTCGCCGACAATGACTGGATCGATGTCATCTCCACCTCCAAGGGCAAGGGCTTCCAAGGGGTGGTCCGCCGCCACGGCTTCGCCGGCGGCCGCGCCTCCCACGGCGGCGGCTGGGTCCGCCGCGGCGGCTCCAACGGCATGAAGGCCCGCCCCGGCCGCGTCCTCAAGGGGCATCGCATGGCCGGCCACATGGGGCTGGAGCGGGTGACGGTGCAGAACCTGCGCGTCGTCCAGGTCCGGCCGGAGCAGAACCTGCTGCTCGTCAGCGGCTCGGTTCCCGGGCCCAACGGCGGGACGGTGGTGGTCCGCGGCGCCCGCAAGAAATAAGCAGGGAGTTTGATTCCATGGAAACGACGTTGACAACATTGAATGTGGACGGCGGGCAGGCTGGCACCGTCCAACTGGATGCCGCCTGGCTCGAGGCCGAGAAGGGCGCCCAGGCCGTCAAGGACTCGGTCGTCGCCTTCATGGCGTCCCTCCGTGCCGGGACGGCGGCGACCAAGACCCGCGGCATGGTCCGCGGCGGTGGCCGCAAGCCGTACAAGCAGAAGGGCACCGGCCGCGCCCGTGCCGGCTCGATCCGCAGCCCCGTCTGGCGTGGTGGCGGCGTCACCTTTGGCCCCCAGCCCCGTTCCTACACGAAGAAGATGAACCGCTCCAGCCGCCGCCTGGCGCTGAAGCGCGCCTTCACGGAACGGCTGGCCGAAGGGTCGGTCATCCTCTTGGACGCCCTGGAGCTGGCCGAGCCGAAGACCCAGGGGATGGTGGCGCTGCTGGAGCGGATCGGCGCCGGCCAGGATGCCCTGGTGGTGATGGACGAGCCGACCGAGAACGTGGCCAAGGCCGCCGGCAACCTGCCGGGCGTGGCGGTCATGAAGGCCTCCTCCATCAACCCCTACTGGCTGTTGCTGTTCAAGAAGATCGTGTTCACCAAGGCGGCGCTCGCCGCCTTCGGCAAGCGCTTGGTTGCCCAAGAGGTGGTGGAATGAAAGATCCGTACCAGATTGTCAAGAGCGTGTTGATCACCGAGAAGAGCACCCAGCTCTCCGAGGCGCTCAACAAGTACTGCTTCAAGGTGGAGCCGGCGGCCAACAAGATTGAGATCAAGAAGGCCGTGGAAGCGCTGTTCAACGTGAAAGTCGCCGCCGTCAACGTCATGAACCGGGAAGGCAAGCGCAAGCGGATGCGTTCCGCCCAGCCGGGCAAGCGCTCGGACTGGAAGAAGGCGATTGTCACCCTGAAAGACGGCAAGATCGATATCCTGTAAGCTGAAAGAGGTGCCGTTATGGGGCTCAAATCCTACAAACCGAATACGCCCGGCCACCGCCAGATGGTGGTGTCCGATTTCGCGGACATCACCCGCACCCAACCCGAAAAATCCCTGACTGTCGGCAAGCGCGCCACCGGCGGCCGCAACAACCAGGGGCGGATCACCAGCCGCTTCCGCGGCGGCGGCGTCAAGCGCCAGTTGCGGCGGATCGACTTCCGCCGGGAGAAGGACGGCGTGCCCGCCAAGGTCGCGGAAATCGAATATGACCCGAACCGCAGCGCCCGCATCGCCCTGCTCAACTACGCGGATGGCGAGAAGCGCTACATCCTCGCCCCGCTCAAGGTCGCCGTGGGCGACACCCTCCTGAGCGGGCCGGGCGCCGAGATCAAGCCGGGCAACTGCCTGCGCCTCGGCGACATCCCCGAAGGCGTCGCCATCCACGGCCTCGAGATGGTGCCGGGCAAGGGCGCCGCCCTGGTCCGCACCGCCGGCGGCGTCGCCGAGCTGCGCGCCCGGGAAGGCGACTATGTGACCGTCCGCCTCTCCAGCGGCGAAATCCGCAAGCTGCACGCCAACTGCCGCGCCACCATCGGCCAGCTCGGCAACCTCGAGCACATGAACCGCTCCTTCGGCAAGGCCGGCAAGAAGCGCTATTTGGGCAAGCGCCCGCACAACCGCGGCGTGTCCATGAACCCGATCGACCACCCGATGGGCGGTGGCGAAGGGCGCACCAGCGGCGGCGGCCATCCCCGTTCGCCCTGGGGCCAGCTCGCCAAGGGCTTCAAGACGCGCAAGAAGAGCAAGAATTCGTCCCGCTTCATTGTCGAACGGAGGAAGAAGAAGTGAGCCGCTCCCTGAAAAAAGGTCCGTTCGTGGACAGCCACCTGCTGGAACGGGTGGAAAAGTCGGTCAAGACCGGTTCCAAACTGCCGATCAAGACCTGGTCCCGCCGTTCCATGATCCTGCCCGAGTTCGTCGGCCAGACCTTCGCGGTGCATAACGGCAAGATCTTCGCCACCGTGTTCGTCACCGAGAACATGGTCGGCCACCGGCTCGGGGAGTTCTCCCTGACCCGCACCTTCCGGACGCACGGCACGGTTTCCGGCAAGAAGTGACGCGCCGGCGCCCCGGCGCCACCATGGTCACCGCCACTACAACGCCGGGAACCGTCACGCGGTTCCCGGCGTTGCCTGTTCCAGGCCACGGGGGGCGCCAGCCGACGAGGAACCTATGCAGGAACACCCCAACCCCATCGCCGCCGCCAAGCCCGCCAGCGGGAGGGCCGCCAAGGGGCCGGCCGCCTTCCTCGGCCCCGAAGGCACCTTCACCCACCAGGCCGCCATCCGCCATTTCGGCGCCGCCGCCCGCTTCCTCTCCTGCGCCAGCATCGCCGATGTCTTCGAGGCGGTGGACCGGGGCCAGGCCGAGTTCGGGGTGGTGCCCGTCGAGAACTCCACCGAGGGCGCCGTCTCCTACACGCTCGACATGTTCGCCGACTCGCCGGCGCGGATCTGCGCGGAGATTTTCCTGCCCATCCACCACCACCTGGCCAGCAGTTGCGAACTCCGCGCCCTGAAGACGCTCTACAGCCATCCCCAGGTCTTCGGCCAGTGCCGGCACTGGCTCCGCCGCCACCTCCCGGCGGTGGCGCTGGTGGAGGCGCCCAGCACCAGCGAAGCCGCCCGCCGCGCCGCCGCCGAGCCGGCGTGCGCCGGCGCCCTGGCCAGCGAACTTGCCGCCCAGCAGTGCGGGCTGACGATCCGCGAACGCAACATCGAGGACCATCCTGGCAACCTCACCCGCTTCTTTGTCATCGGCAGCCATTTGCCGCCGCCGTCGGGGCACGACAAGACCTCCCTCCTCTTCGGCATCCGTGACCGCGTCGGCGCCCTCCTCGACAGCCTGGAGCCCTTCCGGCGCAACCAAGTCAGCCTTTCCTTCATCGAAAGCCGCCCCTCCCGCCGCCGCAACTGGGAGTACCAGTTCTACGTGGACATCCTTGGCCATTGCGACGATCCGCCCGTGCGCGCCGCCCTGGCCGAGCTGGCGGTGATCTGCGAATTCGTGAAATGCCTCGGCAGCTACCCCCGGGCCACCCTGCCGACGGCAGAATGACGGGCGCCCCGCCCCGGCGGCAGCAGCCCGCGGAAGGAGATTACATGAGCGTCTTGAAATGGCTGAATCCTGACCTGGCGCGGGTGACCTTGTACGAGCCGGGCCGCCCCATCGAGGAAGTGGCGCGGGAGCAGGGGTTGGATCCCGCGGCGATCGCCAAGCTCGCCTCCAACGAAAACCCGCTCGGCGCCTCCCGCCGGGCGCGCCAGGCGCTGCGCCAGGCCATTGACGAGGCCCATCTCTACCCCGACGGCAATGCGTTCTACCTGCGGGAGAAGCTGGCGCAGTTCCACCAGGTCGCGCCGGACCAGATCATTTTCGGCAATGGCTCCAACGAGCTGCTGGAATTCCTCGGGCACGCCTTCCTCGGGCCGGGCCGGTCGGTGGTCTTCTCCCAGTACACCTTCGTGATCTACAAGATGATGGCAACCATGTTCGGGGCCACGGCGGTCGAGGTGCAGGCCCGCAACCACGGCCACAACCTGGTGGCCATGCGCCGGGCGGTGCGGCCGGACACCAGCCTGGTCTTCGTCTGCAACCCCAACAACCCCACCGGCACCTTCGTCGGCACCCGCCAGGTCCGCGATTTCGTGGATCGGCTGCCCGCCGACACGCTGCCCGTGTTCGACGAGGCCTACGCCGAAATCTGCCTCGGCCGCATGCCGGACACCCTCAAGCTGGTGCGGGAGGGGCGGCACTGCCTGGTCCTGCGCAGCTTCTCCAAGGCCTACGGCCTGGCGGGGCTGCGCATCGGCTATGGGATCGGCCCCGCACCGGTGATCGAGGCCCTGGAACGCGCCCGCCAGCCGTTCAACACCAACCGCCTCGCCCAGGCGGCGGCCCTGGCGGCCTTGGACGACCAGGGCTTCGTCCGCCGCAGCCGCCACCTCTTCCGCCAGGGGCGCGCCCTCTTCGAACGGCTCTGCCGCGAACTCCAGCTCGAGTTCGTCCGCACCTTCGCCAACTTCATGCTGGTCAAGGTCGGCGACGCCGCGCGGATCAACCGCGAGTTGACCAAGCGCGGCCTGATCGTCCGCCCCATGGCCGGCTACGGCCTGCCCGAGTGGCTCCGGATCAGCTTCGGCACCATGGCGCAAAACGAGCGCCTGGCCGCCGCCCTGCGCGAACTCTGCCGCCATGGCTGAACCGGTTCCATCCCCAGCCACGCCCGCCGCCCCCGGGGGCTGGCGACGGCTGCCAAAACGGTTTTGGCTCTACGCGGCGCTCCTCCTGCTTGCGGCGCTCAGCCCCCTCTGGAACGGGCCGCGCCCCTTGGAACTGCGGCTGGCCGGCACCCCGGAACAGATGGGGCGCGACCATGGCCGGGCCTGCAAATGGCGCATCCGCCTGCTCTGCGGCGTCTACGTGAAACACTTCATCGGCCAGTGGGATCGGAACGTCCTCGCCGGCCGCACCGCCAAAGCCCTGGCCGTGCGCCCGACGCTCGATCCGCGCCACCGCGCCGAGGCCGAGGCGCTGATCGCCGCCGCCGGCATCGAGCCGGGGCTGCTCTACCTCGGCAACAGCTTCCTCGACCTCGGCTATTCGGCCGCCGGCTGCCGCGGCGTCGTCTGGCAGCGGCCCGCGGCGGCGGGGGCGCCCGGCGGCTTCCTCCACGCCCACAACCTGGACTGGGACAGCCTTGCCGGCCTCGCCAACTGGAACATCACCATCTTCCGCCGGACGCCGGCGGACGGGCGCTGCCGCACCGTCGGCCTCGCCTTGCCCGGCATGCTCGGCGCGCTCGACATCATCAACGAGCACGGCCTCGCCCTCTCCGCGAACTGGGCGGGGAGCGGCCAGGAACGCCCGGCGGAACCGGTCTTCCTCGCCATGCGCCGCATCGCCGAGAGCTGCCGCACCTTCGCGGAAGCCCGCGCCGAACTGCGCAAGCTGGCGCCGGACGGCCCGTTCGCCATCACCCTGTCCGCGGCGGCCGAGGGGCGGGCGGCGGTGTTCGAGCCCCAGGGCGGCCGGCTCTTCGAGCGGCCGTTGGCCGGGGGCGTGCTCACGGCCGACAACAGCCTGCGCGGCAACGCGATGGCGGACAGCGTGCTGGAAATCGCCGCCCGCCGGGCCGCCCCCGCCGGGCGGACGCCGGCCGCGCTCCAGGCGCTCCTCGCCGCGCCGGATGTCCTGCTCGGCTGCAACCTCTACAGCGTCATCTTCGACTGGCCCGGCGACCGCCTCTACCTGGCCTCCGGCCGCACCCCGGCCGCCAGCCGCGGCCACCGCGAGTTCCCCCTGTTCGGCCGCGGGGAGTGACGGTTCGCCCGGCGCCCACGGCGGAAAGGGCGTCCGCCCCCCCATCCGCGCTCGCGCTCGCGCTCGAAACTCGAAACTCGCGGGCGGCTTGCCCCGGTGGCATTTCCCCAAGCCCACAGACAGGAATGTCTGTGCCACGTTCCCGTCGCCAACGGCTGGGAGTTGGGGACAGGCGAATTCCGGCGCATCCGCGCTCGCGCTCGAAACTCGAAACTCGCGGGCGGCTTGCCCCGGTGGCATTTCCCCAAGCCCACAGACAGGAATGTCTGTGCCACGTTCCCGTCGCCAACGGCTGGGAGTTGGGGACAGGCGAATT
>JBAZOO010000022.1:0-62433 GCA_041648735.1 Lentisphaeria bacterium | reverse complement strand
TTGACCTGTGGGACAGCCACAGGCCAAGCCAAGGAAAATGCAAAATGGGTCGCCACCGAAAATCCCGCCACCAAGCTTTGGAACTCCGCTAACCCGAGGGGATTTTATCCCCTATGGGACGGTAGTGAACCCGAAAACAAACTTCGGGAAAACACCCGATTCAGCGCGAACTAATGAGACTCGTCACCGCTGTGCGCCGGGGCGGCCGTGCGGAGTCCGCACCCAACCAGTGCCGGCGCCGGGGAAAACTCCGCTTCGGTGTCAGGTGGCTGACGTCCGCTTAATCGCCGCCTTAAAACACGCCAGTTCCGCGGCATCGTAAGCCGTATGGTCCGCCCGGAAAAGATCATGTTGCCAGAGCTGGGGTTCGGGCTCACCGGGGAGATGTCCCCAACCCAAATGCGTTTGCGTTTTGCCGTTGACCAGGCCCCAGTGCAGGGCGCCGACGCCTTCCCGGGTGAAGATCGGCAGGCAGGCCGCGACGGTGGAGCCGGTGCCGCGGTTCAGCCATTCGGTGCAAATCACGGGACGGCCGCCGCGCTTGATCTGCTGAATGCGTTTTTCCAAGGCCTCCGGCGGACCGTAATGGTGGAACGTGTTAATGTCGCTATGCGCAAGACATAACTCATTGAGCTTCGCGTTGTCGTTCCACGCTCCCACCGTCAGCGGCTGCGGTGGCCCAATCTGGCGCGCCCAGGCGAAAACCTTTTCCACCAGCGCCAGCGAGATGTCGCCCAGCGGCAAATAGAGCTTGCCGATGGCCACGCCATTGGTCGGCTCGTTGTATAAATCCCACACCCACACGCGCGGATCGTCACGAAATGTGCCAAGGATATCCTTGACGTATGGCTCCAGCCGGGGCCACGCCTTTGGCTCACGCACAATGGCATGGCCGGGGGAAGGCGTCCAACCGTTGCCATACCAGCCCGGGATCACCTTTGGCTGCGGTCCGAACACCGGATCCGCCATGGGGCCAAAGGCGCAGTCGTCGAACAGCGCGGGCATCACGCGAATGGAGCGGCGGTGACAAATTTCGAGGAACCCCGCAAACCGGGACTTGAACGTGTCCGGTTCCCGTTCCCACACCACAAACGGCAAAACCACGCGCAGGCAGTTAAAGCCAACATCCTGGGCCAGCTTCAACTCCCCAGCGATCAACGCCGGATCAAAACAATCAGCCATCCACATTTCGGTATAGCTGATGGCATTGGCTGGGATGTAGTTGAAGCCGCAGGGCCAGCCCTGGCCGCGATACCAGTTCCAAGCCTCCTCGACTGACCACGGGTTCGTCGTCATGCGCCGCTTTCTCCAATTACTCAAACCACAAGGACATTCGACCTTGCGCGGCCGACCCTAACCTTGCCGCGCGGTCAAGCTTTTCAGGAACTGGATCTCCACGGGGAGATACGGCGTGCCGTCGGCGCGGAAGATGTCATGGAACCACAGCGGCGGCTCTGGCGGGGAGGGGTTCTGCCAGGAATCCCAGGGGAAGTTGGTCTGGGTCTTGCCGGCGACGAGGCCCCAGTTGTAGGCGGCGATGCGCTCTGCCTTCAGATAGGGCAGGACGGCGTGGAAAGTGCTGCCTGTGGGGCGCGACAGGTATTCAGTGCAGAGCAGGGGGCGGTTGAATTGCCGCAGTTGCTCGGTGCGGATCCGCAGAGCGGGCAGGGCATCATAAGAATGATAGCTGATGACATCGGAAAGCTGGGTTTGCATAGTGGCCAGGGGGGAAAGCGGCATGGAGAAGTCGCCATTCCACACGCAACTGGTGAGCGGTTGGGTGGGGCGGGCGGCGCGGGCCCAGGCGAAGACGTGTTCGAGGAGCGGCCGGACGACCGCCGCCTTGCGCTCGCCGAGGTCGCGCGGGGCGTAGGAGTTGGCATTGGGGTTTTCCGGCTCGTTCCAGAGATCCCAGACCTGGACGCGGCGGTCGGCGCGGAAACGGCTGACGACGCCGGTGATGTAGGGCTCGAGGGCGGCAAAGCGGGCCGGATCGCGGATCACGGCCAGGCCGGGGCTTTGCACCCAGCCGGAGTTGTGGACGCCCGGCTCCGGCTCGGGCTGTCGGCCCAGCCGCGGAAAGGGATGCCAGCAACTGTCAAAGAACACCAGCATCGCGCCGATGCCGTGTTTGTCGGCAATCGCCAGGAATTGGTCGAGCCGATCGAGGAATCCGGGCGCGTCCTGCGTCCAGAGCAGGTCGTGGAGAAACACCCGGACGCTGTTCATGCCCAGCTCTGCCGCCCACCCCAACTCCCGGTCGAGCACTGCGGGCGCGAAGGTTTCGGGCTGCCACATCTCGAGTTGATTGATGGCGCAGCTTGGGATGAAGTTGCAGCCCAGCAGCCACGGTTGGGCGTCGTACCAGGCGTTGGCGCGCTCGGCGCTCCAGCGGTCCGACTTCGCGGCCGCCTGCGGGGTTTCGGGATTCATCTCGCTATGCATCCTCTCATGGGTGGGGACAATTTGGCGCGCAGATTCACTGGGCATTAGTGTATAAGGGCGTTGCGCAAATCCAAGCGAAAAACCTTGCTCCCAAATGACCACCGCTTACGTCAAAATGACTTGCCGGCCGCTGCGGGGAAAGGGTGGGGCCGCCAGGCCTGAATTAGTCCAGGGGAGAGTCTGGCGCCGGTCTTTGTGGGGCCGGGACGCTTCAAGCTCCAAGTGCCGCGGCATGGGCCGGCCGATCCGAAGAATTGCCGCCCGTCTCAAGCCATGATATCTTAACGGCGTTTAACGGATTGGAACTCCGGGGTTATCCCAGCACCGGCCGGTTGTCATATGCTCCAGGGCCTGCCCGAAACCTACGAGATTGGCGCCCGGACCCAGGAATGGCTGGTGGATCCGCGGGCTTGCCCGGCCATGAATGCCTATCGGATGCGGCTTGCCGGGCTATCGAAGGCGGTCAAAGGATTCTGTTGGGTTCGCCATCAGCCTGACATGAGTCAAGTGGCGGTCTGCTACGAAGGCTGGGGGGAGATTCTGCTCAACGGTTCCTGGCAGCGCTGCGAAGCGGGCATGGCCTTCCTGACGCCGCTTCACGTGCCGCACGCCTATCGCGCGGTGGGCAATTCCTCGTGGGGCCTGGCATGGGTGGCTTACGAGCACTCCCAGGTCGCTTCTGAGGCCGTGGTCTTGATGCCCGCCGACCCGTGGCCGCTGCGCCACACGATCCAGGGGCTCTACCGGGAAACCCGCCATGCCGGGGACACGGCGGCGGCCTGTCAATGGCTGGAACTGGTCCACGGTTATGCGCTCCAACTCGCCGGTCCGTTCCCCCGCCCAGCCCGGCTGACGGCCGTGTGGGCGGCGGTGGATGCCGACCTGCGACACCGGTGGACCGGCGGAGAGCTGGCGCGCCTGGCGCACCTGGGGAGCCGGCACTTGTGCCGCGTCGTGTGGCAGCAATACGGCCGAAGCCCCATGCGGCAGGTGACTCACCTGCGCATACAGCGGGCCGCGACGCTGCTCTCCCGCACCGAGCAAAAAATCGAAGCCATCGCCCTGGCCGTGGGTTTCGCCAGCCTCCCCTCCTTTTCCGCGGCATTCAAGCACCATCTAGGCGTGTCACCGGCGGCTTTCCGGTCCCACGCTGAAGCGTGAACTCCAGCGGGGGCGCTGGCGGCGGCGCTCGGGGCTGGGGGGCACGCCAGAGGCCGGTGTGGCGCAGGATTTTTTCGCTGGCGACGAAGAATTCATGGCGGCAGGCGGGGCAGCGGATCCGGGCGAAGCCGCACCGGAGGTCGCCGCAGGCCAGATAGTCGCGGACGGTCCGGGCGATGACCGGACGTCACCACCCACAAAATGCCATGCATCCCCACGAGCCTCCGGGCATTGCGCCGCGCGGCGCCGGCATTATGTTGCCAACGCCAAGCTTCAGCCGGCCGCGCCGCCGGCGGGCGCTCGTGGGCATACGGAACGTTTGGAGGCTGCGATGAAACACCGGATCCTTTTCGGCTGGCTGATCCTGCTCCTGGCCGGGCTCGGCGCCGGCGGTGCCCGGGCCCAGGCCCCGCGCTGGCTCAACACCAATTCCTGGACTGGTGGTGCTGGCGTGCGCCAGACGGAACCGGTCTGGCTCAACGGCGAAAGCTGGCTCCTGCGCCACACCCACAGCGGCGCCGGCGAACTCAAGGTCGAGGTCTACGACGGCGCCGGCAAGCTGTTCGACACTCCCGTCAAGACCCGGCGCCCCTTCACCGGCGTCTCCTACATCCGGGGGCGCGGCCAGTACTATCTCCGGGTTTCCGCCCCGGCCGCGTGGACGCTCGACCTCGACCAGAAGCTCTCGCTGCCCGACGAATGGCACCTGATCCAGTTGATCAAGGCCGCCGCGCCCCGCAAGCCGGCGACCATCCTGGCGACCTGGACCGGCGAGCAGGGGGTGGCCACCTACGACCTTACGGTGGCGGCGCCCCGCTGGAAGGTGAAATGCTACAACTTGGGCGATGGCCAGGTGCGCTTCAGCGTCCAGGACCGGAACTCCAATGCCATCGAACTGGATTGCACCAGCCGCACGAGCGAGGAGTTCGAGGGCTGGATCCATCATCCGGGCGAGTTCCTGGTCAAGGCCGACGCCTTCAACAGCGAATGGAAAATCGAAGTCTCCACCGAATGATCCGGGCGGTGCTATTCGATTTGGGGAACGTGCTGGTGGGGCTGGACTACGCCGCCGGCGTCCGCCGGCTGCAGCCGCTTTGTCCCTTGCCGGCCGGCGAGGTGCTGCGCATCCTCTCCGGTTCCGCCGCGGTCCGGCTGGGCAACCTCGGCGAGCTTGCCCCCCTGGACTTCTTCCAGCAGGCGCGGGAGCTGCTGCGGCTGGAGCCGGGCTGCGACTTCCAGCAGTTCCGGGCCGGCTACAGCGGCATCTTCCAGCCCCGGCGGGAGATGGGCGAGCTGCTGGCCGAGCTGGCGCCGCAGGTGCGCCTGGGGATCCTCAGCAACACCGACATGATCCATTGGCACGCCATCCTGGAACAGTTCGACTATGTGCGGATTCCGCCGGTGCGCGTGCTCAGCTACGAGGTGGGGCTGATGAAGCCGGATCCGCGCATCTACCGCCTGGCCGTGGAGCGGCTGGGGGTGGCGCCGGCGGAGACGCTGTTCATTGATGATCTGCCGGAGAACGTCGCCGGCGCGCGGCAGGCGGGGCTGCGGGCGGTGCCGTTCACGACCCGGGCGGAACTCTGCCGGGAACTGCGGGACGCGGGGCTGGCGGCCACGGGGTGAGCGCCGCCGGGGCCGGCACCTTCTGGGAACGTTGCCGCCGCCGCCGGGTCTGGTAAAGGGGGATTTCCCCACGAAACACACAAAACCACACAAAAAAAACCGTCGCTCGGGCTTCGTGCCCTTCGGGCGTTGACGCTTCGCTGCCGCCCTTGGCGGCACGGGCCGCTCTCGCGGCGCTCGTGGTGAAACATTTGCGCCATCCGCGGCGAGAATTTGAAACTTGAAATTCGGCCTTCGGCAATCGGCAATCGGCAATCGGCAATCGGCATTCGGCAATCGAAAATCGAGTTGAGGCTGCGGATGGGTGGAGAAGCCATGGACTACGACGTCATCATCATCGGTGCGGGCATGGCGGGGCTGGCGGCCGGCGTGCGCCTGGCGCATTTCGGCAAGAAGACCCTTGTCTGCGAGCGGCACGCCCTGGTGGGCGGGCTGAACTCCTACTACCGCCGGCACGGGATCGAGTTCGACGTCGGCCTGCACGCCATGACCAACTACGCCGAGCCCAAGCAGCGCTCGGCGGCCCTCAACCGCCTGCTGCGCCAGCTTCGCCTGGACGTCCGGGACTTGGATCTCCAGCCCCAGCGCTTCTCCCTCATCCGCTTCCCCCAGGAGACGCTCCGCTTCAGCAACGGCATCGCCGAACTGGAAGACTCCATCGCCCGCACCTTCCCCGGCGAAATCGAGGGCTTCCGCAAGCTCGTCGCCCGCATCCAGAAGGAGGACGTCTTCGGCTGGAGCGCCAGCGACCTCTCCGCCCGCCAGGTCATTGGCGAGTACCTGCATGACCCGCTGCTGACCGACATGCTGCTCTGCCCGGTCATGTATTATGGCAACGCCGCCCAGGGCGACATGGACTTCACCCAGTTCTGCGTGATGTTCATCAGCATTTTCCTCGAAGGCATGGCCCGCCCCGCCGGCGGCATCCGCCCCCTGCTCAACCTGTTGCTGGACCGCTTCAAGGAGAGCGGCGGCGAACTCCGCATGAAGTGCGAGGTCTGCGCGATCCGCAGCCGCCCCGGCGGCGGCAAGGAGGTGGAGCTGGGCGACGGCTCCGTGCTCACCGCGCAGTCGGTCATCTCCACGGCGGGCGCGGTGGAGACTTTGGCGATGTTCGACCCGCCGCCGCCGCTCGAGGCGGCCCATCCCGAAGGGCAGCTCGCCTTCGTCGAGACTATCCTGGTGCTGGACCGCCCCGTGGCCGACCTCGGCTTCGAGGCCAGCATCCTCTTCCTCAACGAAGCCGACACCTTCCGCTTCCAGCGCCCCACCAGCCACGTGGATGGCCGCAGCGCCGTCTTCTGCGCCCCCGGCAACTTCGGCGGCGCGGCCTACCAGCCAGGGCAGGAGACGCTCCGCATCACCCAGCTCGCCGACTACGAGCCGTGGATGCGCATGGACACGGAAGACTACCTGGCCGCCAAGGCGGCGGTGCTCGAAAGCCAGTTGGCCCTCGCCGAACGCTTCGCCCCCGGCATCCGCGACCACGTGGTCTGCACCGACATCTTCACCCCGCGCACCGTCAAGCGCTTCACCGGCCACATCAATGGCGCCGTCTACGGCTCCCCGCACAAGATCAAGGACGGCCGGCTCCCGGTCGAGGGCGTCTACCTCTGCGGCACGGACCAGGGGTTCCTCGGCATTGTCGGGGCCATGCTCAGCGGCACCGCCATCGTCAACCAGTACCTGCTGAAATGACGCCCTCGCCGCCCCTGCCGCCCGCCGCTGCCCCGCCGGAACCACCCTTGCCGCAACCGCCCACGGCCGGGGCGGAGCTGGGGGACGCGGCGCTGCGCGGGCTGCTGCTGCTCGCCCTGTTCGCCACCTATCCCCTGGCCCTCTTCTGCCCCATCCGCACGGGGCCGGCGCTCGTCTTCTATTTCCAGCTCCCGGCCTTTTTCGCGGCCGCGCTGGCCGCGACCGTGTGGCTGCTGGCCACCGCCGGGCAACGGGCCGCGGCGCCGCCGGCCGGCGGCGGCCTGGGGCTCGGCCAGCGGCGCTGGGCCGGCGCGGCGCTGGCGGCCTTCGCCGCCGTCGTCGCCTGGACGGCCCTTTCGGCATTCGCCAACCGCACGGCGGAGCTGCCCGCCGCGGTGGAGACGCTCGGCTTGTTCGCGCTGCCGTTGCTGGCCGCGCTGCATCCCCGCCTCTTCCGGGAACGGACGCTGGCGCGGCTGCTGGCCATGCTCTGGCTGCTCCATGCCGGCCACGCCCTCTGGCAGGTGGCCGTCGGCTACGACCAGACGGTCGGCCTGGCCGGCAACCGCAACTGGCAGGGGACGATGACCGCCGCGCTGCTGCCGTTCGTCGGGCTGGCGCTCTGGCCGGAGCGGGGCTGGCGGGCGAGCACCTCCTGGCGCCGGACAGCCTGGCTGCTGCCGGTCGCCGCCGCGGCGGTGGCGGCCATCTTCCTCATGGTCAAGGCCGAAAGCCGCGGCGCCTGGCTCGGGCTGGCGGCCTACGGGGCGTTGGCCGGCTTCCACAAGCTGGGCTGGAAGCTCCGCCTGCCGGCCGCGGCGGCCGCCCTCGGGCTGGCGGCCGTGCTCTGGCTGGCCGGGCGCGACTACCTGGCGGGCGCCGCCGCGGCGGACATCCGGCCGCCTTTGTGGCGTGGCACGGCGGCGATGGTTGCCGCCCACCCGCTGGGCGTCGGCCCCGCCAATTTCCGGCGGGAGTATCCGCTCTACAAACCCTTGGCGCACAAGGCGCGGCCGGTGGCGGCCGAGGTCACCGAGCATTCGCACAACGAGCCGCTGCGGCTGGCCGCCGAACTGGGCGTGCCCGTGGCGCTGCTCTGGCTGGCGCTGCTGCTGCCGCTGGCGTTGCCGGCGCCGGCGGGCGGGTTCAACCGGGCGGCGCACGTCGCGGCGTTCCTGGCCGTCGCCCACGCGATGTTCGACAAGACGCTGGTGCAGCCTCCGCTCTGCGTCGCCGGGCTGCTCCTGCTGGGCTGGCTCTGGCGGCCCTGGCTGGCGGCGGCCCGGCCTTCGCCGCCGCCGTTGCGGAGTCCGCAATCCCGGGCTTGGCTGAACGCCGCCGTCCTCCTCCTGGTGGTTCCCGCGGCCGGTTGGGGGCTCTGGGCGAGCACGCGGCTGACGCTGGCGTCCTGGTGGTTGCGCCAGGGGCGGCTGCTGGCCTACGACCGCACCCGGCCGGAAGCGGAATATGCCGCCTTCCGCCGGGCCGCCGAATGGACGCCGGAGTCCGTGGAGGCCCAGACGCGGGCCGGCCTCGCCGCCCTGCACGGCCCGCGGAGTCCGCAACGGGCCTTGCCACATCTTCTCCGCGCCCGTGACTTGGAGCCGTATTTCGCCCACGTCAACGGCGAGATCGGCAACGCCTTGGGCAGCCTTGGGCGGCCGGCCGAGGCGCAGCCCTTCTTCCTCGTCGATGTCGAGCAGTTCCCCTTTTCGCCCCTCGCCCGCCGGCGGCTGCTCTTCGCGGCGCTGCTCAATGGCGACCTGGCCACGGCCCGCGCCCAGGCCGGCCACCTGGCGGAGCTGGATGCCCGCTTCGCCCGCATCCGGAATCCGGAGCTGCTCCGGCGGCTGCCGGCGTGGGATCCCGGCGCCGTGGCGCCAGGGCCGGCGCTGGCGCTGGCGGCGGCGCTGGAACCGCTGCTGGCCGAGACGCTGCCGGATCCCCTGGCGGCGCGGCTGGCGGCGGCGGGGCAGCTTCCGCCCGGCGTCGCCGTGGGGGCGCTGACGGCCGCGGACGCCCGGCGCTGGCGGGCGCTGGCGGCGCTGCGGGGCTTGCTCCCGGCGGCGGCTGGCCTGGCGTCGCCGGAACCGGTGCTGGCGGCACGGGTGGCGGCCCCGGCGGAGCTGAAACGGCTGCCGGCGTGGCTGTGGCTGCTGGCGGCGGATTTCGATGTGCTGGTCCGGCGGCCGGAAACGGGCGGCGGCGAGTGGCTGCTGGCGCGGCGCGGCGGCGAGTTTTGGCGCATTGACCCGGCGGCGGCGGCGGGCGAAGCGGGCCGGGTGGCCTCTTGGGTGCCGCGGGCGGCGGATGCCGCGGGCGGCGGCTGGGCCTGCCCCGTGCCGGTGTCGGCGCTGAGCCAGCCCCTGGAGCTGCTGCGGCACCTGCGGCGGACGGCGGCGCCCCCGCTGGCGACCGACCTGCCGGCCGGCCTGGACGCCTGGCCGTCCCTGCGGCTGCTGGCCTGGCGCCAGGAACTGGCCCGGCGGCTGGCGCTGCCGCCGGCGCAGGTGCCGCTGGCGGTGGAAGTGGCGGACTGGTGAGGGCGCCCGGGCCGCGGCCGCCTTGGGTTGGGGGACAGGCAAATCCGGTTGACTATTCGCATACGAAGCGGTGCATGTCAATCCGGCCCGCCAAGATTATTGGCAACCTGCTGAAACCCAAGAGGAAATGGGTTGGCCTGCCCGCCGGCTGGGGCGGGCGCGCGAAGTGCTTCGGCGGAACCGCCGAAGCCGGCGAAATTCCGGCAAACACCGCGCGCCCCGCCCCGCCCGGAGGCTTGCTTTTCCCCGGGCGGCGGGTATAATCCCCGCTGCCGGCCCGCCGCGGCGGGAACCGCCGGCCCAACCGGTTGTGGAAGAGGCTGGGCGGCGGCTGGCCGCCCAGGCCGCCAGTCGCCGCCGCGGCCGATTCGGCCGGCAAACCCGGAAAAACCGTTGAATAACAAGTTCGATCCATGAGACCGGAGAAAGGACGGTGTGCAGTCACAACCACAATGAGTTGGGATGGTCATCTGGTTGTCTATTCACGAAAGGAGAAAACAGGATGAAGAAGTCATTGGTAGGTCTCGCAATTGCAGCTTGTGTCGTGTCCAGCGTGTTCGCGGATGTTTCGGGCTCATTCAAGGGCGTGTCCTTCTGGGCAACTGACGGGGGACGCAAGTTCGTAGTTTCCGGCGGCACGGGGGTTCTGAAGAACGAAAAGGGGGAAGTCGTGGCAGAAGGCACCCTGAAAACGGTGGAAGGATGCCTCACATTGGCTGGCAAGAAAGGATCGACTTTTGCCTACAAAGCCAGTGCGGAGGCGTTTGCCAACGACGCATTCCCAAAGGAGCCGCCGACAGCCTTCGCTGAGGTCGAATACACCGAGGCCGGAACGTGGGTAACCAAGGATGCGAAGTTCCTCTTTGTTCTTGAGGTTCCGGCACTCAACGCTCCTCAAGTCAAGGTCGAGTTGGACAAGAGCCTCGCACGTGCATCTATCATAGCCCTAGCAAAGGGGAACTATACCCTTTGGGGCAACGTGATCGAAGTTGGAGAGGGTGGAGGGAGCGTGAAAGTGCAGGGCGGTTCTGTGGTGGAAAGCAAGAACGCAAAGGTCGGCAAGAAGGGAAATTGAGACCGAACAACGGCGTGGTGCCTACTCGGTGCCCGCAGCGGGCACCGAGCGGCACACGCCGGGCGTTGTGCGACAGAGTAAAGGAACAATCGAAGATGAGAAACCACAACACGATCTATGCGCTCATGATGGGCTTGCTGCTGTTGTTTGCAGGCTGTGCAACACCTCCTCGCACCCCGGTTCAGGAACAAGTATCTAAACCGGCCATCACTGTTCAACAAGTATCTAAACCGGCCATCACTGTTCTTGGAGAGTGGAAGGAATACTGGGGAACACCGGATGTCACCTATAACGACCTGTACCGGGTTACCCAAACGAGTGGTGGCAACGTGAAGGTGCAGATACTCAATAGGAATCAGAAGATCTACGACGAGCAACTTGAAGGCATGATCCTCACATTCACGCAGCACACAGACACATTCGTTGTCCGATACTCGCTGACTCTGCAGCAAGATGGCAGATGGATGGTCGGCACTGCGAGAACCCCTAAACAGGTTGTCAATGTCAAGTGGGAAAAGGCGAAGTAAGGCGAAGATGGGTCGAAGATGGAGCATCGCCCAACAAGGCACTTCATTGGACGGGGATTTCGCTGCGCTTCATCCCCGCCAGTGAGTTTGGGCGTTGTGCCGGAGAGGGAGAGATGAAGAGTCGACTTCTGACGGTCGGCCTGATAGCGGTGGTCGCAATAGCGTCGCGGACGGCCAATGCCGATGAGTGGCAGACCAAACTCCAGTCGGTGATCCGACAATTCGACACCAATGCCGTCGTCACCGCCGAGAATAATGCCTATGTCTATCGCTATCACACGCAGACGTTCAAAATCCACACGATCCATAAGACAGGAGCCATTTCCGAGACGGCCCATGACGCGGAAGGCCCGAACGTAGACGGCATATTCTTGGAGGCCACCCTCCAAGATGATCCGTATCAAGGAGCAGCGGAGATCCCTCAAGATCTGAGAAGGCCATACTGGACCACGTTCATTAACGCCTATCCGGTATCGGGCGGCAACTACCTATGGCTCAGCCTGTCCTACGGCAGCCGCGCCGACAAAAAGCTGATGGAGGCGGTCAAGACCTGTTTCGGCCCGGTCCTGCCACCCGAGCCGAGAGCAATCAACCAGACGATTGAGAAGGCGCAACCACCGGCTGGTGGCGACGGGAAGCCCGCGCTACAGCCGTAACGTTGGCCGTCGCAGTGCCGTACAAGAAAGGAGACGAAATGAACTGGGAAACGTGGTTGCACCAAGGTGTGGCGTGGATCAACATCGTAATCTTCGCCGTCGCCGTGGGTTTCAGTGCTTCATGGTCAAAACGAAAGGGCAAGGCTCTGCTCGTGACGTCTGTTGCGCTCTCGCTGGCAATGCTCTTGACCTTCCAGATCCTGAACTTGCTCATACGAACCGACACCATCGAGTGGCGGTCGCCGGTGACTCATGCTATTCACATCATGGCCATGCTCGCAGGTCTTGCATCCAACGCTCTGCTTCTTTCGTACATCTTCACCGAACGAGGAGTCGGATCCACGGGGCCGGAGAATATGCCTGCAGTGGCAGACGCATACCCACCGGAGCCTATGACAATCGGGCGAGCGCTATTCTCCTTTCAAGGCAGGATGCGACGGCGTGACTACTGGCTAAAGGGCTTTCTCGTACTTCTTCCCCTTGGCATACTCAACAACATCCTTGCCTACGGTGTCGATGATGACGGTGCGCGTGTCGTGGCGATGGTCATCGGCATAGCCAGCATGTGGCCCGGCTTCGCACTGGTTGTGAAACGTCTACATGACCGCAATCGTTCCGGCTGGTTTGCTGCAACCCTTCTGATCCCGTTCGCAAATATCGTCTTTGGGATTTGGATACTGATTGAGGTGTGGTTCCTCCGCGGGACTGTGGGACCGAACCGCTTCGGCCCAGACCCCGTGCAATAGAAGACAAGACATGGCCAACAAACGCATGGAGAGCGCAAGTGACGTTGGGCAAAAGCCCGGAAAGGAAGAGACGAATGAAGAAGAGAACGAGTAAGTCGGTAAAGATCGCTATGGCCTGCGGCGTTGGGTTCATTCTCGCCGGTTGCATGACGACGGGACGAGACTGGGAGAACGCGCGACGAACGGACACGCCGGATGCCTATCGTGTGTTTGTCCAAACTCATCCCGGTACGCAACAGGCTCAGGACGCCACGAGGCGAATCGCGGAACTGGAGGCCAACGCCGCTTGGGACACCGCGCAAGCACTGAACACAATCGATGGTTTGTCGGCATTCATTCGGTCCCATCCGCAGTCGAAACAAGTAGGCCTAGCACGAACACGACTTGCGGAACTGGAATCGGAACAGGCTTGGATAGCCTCCAAAGCGGCGAACACGATCACGGCGTACTCGGGTTATGTTGAGAAGTTCCCCGCGTCGCGATGGACAGCGGAGGCCAAACGCGCACTTGAGACACTTGAAGCTGAACGCGATTGGGAAGCGGCACAGAAGGCTAAAAGCGGTGCGGCCTTTTCGGAGTTCCTGCAGAAGCACCCGTCGTCGAGTCATGCCGAAGATGCTTCAAAGGAACTTGTGCTTGTCAAAGCGGCCACAGCTTGGCAGGAGGCAATAACCGCCAATACTGAACAGGCATGGGTGGACTTCATCGTCAAATATACGGAGAGTCCGAAGGTTGACGAAGCCATCGCACGGCTCAAAACCCACAAAGCATGTCGCGTGGGCGACGTGATTCCATGGGGCAGCCTTGGTGGCATGAATTGGTCACAACCGCGCGACGATGGTTTCTCCAATTTCGGGGCGCTATCAGTAAAGAAGGTCATCATCGCAAATCTCGACAGACTCATTTTCAACTGCAGTGCGGAGACCGAGTTTTACGCTGGCGCTTGGGTCAAACTGAACAAGGTTATGTGCAAAGGGCATCTTGTGGGCACGTCCGACGGCTTACGCGTTGACGAGGGCATGGCGTTGATCCCTCTCATCAAGTAGGTCGGTTACGAGATCCACAACTTTGAATAGGGAGCAGTAGTCGGAGCCCAACCACGGTGTGCTGCCTACTCGGTGCCCGCGACGGGCACCGAGCGGCAGACGCCGGACGTTAGGCAGAGCGAACCAATCAAGGAGGCATGTGCCATGTCGAAGACACACTTAATCGGACGTCGGACGATGAACGTCTCGACGATCCTCTTGCTCGCACTCTTCATGTTCGGGTGCGCAACGACCGCCAAGCACTGGGGGGAATCGACCAGCGCCAACACGATCGCCGCCTACGAAGACTTCGTTCAGCGTCACCCGAAGTCCGAGTACGTGGCCGAAGCAAGGCAACGCCTCGAGATCCTCTACGCCGAGCGGGACTGGGCAGCCGCAGGCCAGGCGAACGACACCAAGGCCTACGAAGACTTCGTTCAGCGTCACCCGAAGTCCGAGTACGTGGCCGAAGCAAGGCAACGCCTCGATGTCCTCTACGCCGAGCGGGACTGGGCAGCCGCAGGCCAGGCGAACGACACCAAGGCCTACGAAGACTTCGTTCAGCGTCACCCGAAGTCCCGCCACGTCGGTGATGCCGAGTCGCAAATCCGCCTATTCGAACAGTACCGTGAAGGTTGGGAGAGACTGCAGCAGAAGCCCACTGCGCAGAGCTTTAGCGACTACTGCTCTCAGAATCCTGGGAGTCCCTATCTGTCGAGAGCCAGGGCAGCCATCGCGGACATGGAAGGACGCGACATTGTTGACCTGATCGCGGAGAAGAAGATTGAGATCGAGGCAAAAGGCAGCGGGATTCAGAGTGTGCGCTTGCGTATCCGGCGCCTGGTGCCATATCCCATCACGGTTCGCGTTCCTGTGGGCAGTTACCTCGTCGCTTCTAGGCGGTATGCGCAGAACATGGTGACTACCGCAGAAGGCAAGGTCGTACTTGCTGCGGAGGACTGGCGAAGTGTCTCCGTGGCTGCTGCGTGCGCCAATAGGCCGAGAGACATCCCCGGAGGAGGCGACACATTCTCCGTTCAGCGCTCCCCACACCAAGAGGAGTTGGCTCAGTTGATGCCCGTGTTGGACAAAGCAGGCGTGACCTACGCCACTCGACAGGCTGCCGTCTGGATTGTGACGGACAACGCGTCGTACTCTGACCTGGGCATTCTGGTTACCCGGTCACAGTTTCAAGCGTTCGGCGGGACTCGCACGATTCGTGAAACTGAGACAGCACGAGCTATGAAGATCTGCACGGAGGCCGGGATTGATGTCACCCGCAAGAGAATCTGGAACGACAGAAGCACAATTTTTCAAGGACTGGCTGATGGCGACTTGAGGAAGTGGTTCGAGGAGAAGATGCGATAGGGACTGCCTAACGACAGCATGCAGACGGACGGCGCTTCGCGCCGCCGCTGATGCTGAGCGTTCGGCCGATCCATGGAGGGGCATGGATCACTTGCCGAGATGACAACCAATGCCCCAAGAGGAGAACGAAGGATGAAAAGACAGATGTGTGTTGCCCTTGTCGGAACGATGGTCGGTTTGTCTTTGTGTGCGTTCGCGCAGGAGAGCCAACAGTCTTCCGCGCAGATGAAGGATGCATCAGGGTCAGGCAACTCAACCAATAGTGCAGACGAGAAACGATTCGGTGACCTGTTCCTCAAGGCTCAGGCATCCGAAAGAACGTCATTCGATGCGATTAGCACGGAGGCAGAGAACGGCAACCTGCACGCGGAGTATTACCTTGGCGTCTGTTACCGAGATGGTGTAGTCGTTGAGAAAGACCCTGTAAGGGCTGTGGAATGGTTCCGGAAGGCTGCGGACAAAGGTGATGATGTAGCGCAGGTCAACCTCGGTGTTTGCTACTCAAAAGGCAACGGGGTTGCTAAGGACGACGGTGAAGCGGTGAAGTGGTACAGGAAATCGGCACAACAGAAGAACGCAAGAGCCATGAACAGCCTGTTTGTTTGTTTTAGCGAAGGCAAAGGCGTTGAGAAGGATCCAAGAGAAGCGTTCAAATGGCTTCAGCAGTCAGCGGAACATGAGGAGCCGGATGCTTGGTTCTCGCTGGCAAAGTGCTATTACATTGGATATTCAGATGCGGGTGTCGCCAAAGATTGCGACAAAGCTTTCAAACTAATGCTCAAAGCAGCAGAGAGCGGACATGCGGAAGCTCAATACAATGTGGGAGTGTTCTATCGCGATGGTATCGGTGTCACCCGAAACATCAATGAGGTTTTAAAATGGTATCGTTTGTCTGCGGAACAAGGGTTTGCTATGGCTCAGAACAATCTCGGAGCCTGTTACGACGGTGGCCGTGGTGTGTCAAAGAATATGGGTGAAGCAGTCAAGTGGTACCGTAAAGCTGCAGAACAAGGTAATGCTGATGCGCAGTATAATCTTGGTGGGTGTTACTACAACGGAACGGGCGTTGCCGAAAATGAAAGTGAAGCGATCAAATGGTTTCGTAAAGCCGCCCAACAAGGCAATACAAATGCCAAATCAGTATTAAGACAATTGGGGCTTAACTGACCAAACAGGACGGGGAAGACTAGACTGAGCCGAACCAAACGGTGAGGCGACGGGATACCGCTGCCTCACCGTTGACGTTGGGTAAAAAATATTACGCCACGCCAAGATTCACCACCGTAATAAACCAAAAGGAAAAAATACCGATGTCAGAAAAACAAGTCATCATTAGCCCAGAAACAGCCGAAAATATAAGAGGACGGTTAGTCGATCCAAGAAATATCGAATCTATTGTTTTCGTAGCCTCATCTGACGATTCTCCAATACGAGGTTTCCCCGAACAAGATACTATAGCAATCTCGATGTGGGGAACGCTTATCAATCAAACATGTTTTAAAATTTTAAATCAGCTTCCTTTGCCTCCATATTACGTTCATATGGAAAGCGGTAAGGCGGCGGTCATCGCAGGAGGCTATGTTACATCATTGATAGCTAATCGTCCCAGTGATAAATCCAAAATGCTTATTTTTTTGCAACCCAGAAAGGTATTGCAGAATCCACCAGGGTATTGCTTCCCAAAAGAATTCTCCCTTATTACGATATGCTCGAATCCAAAGGGAGCGGAGCATGACGTTCGCATATTGGAGGAGGATGACATCTTGCCGGAATGCGACATTACCGGCAACGAACTGTTTGAATTTCGCAATCAGAAGAAGCTTTGGTGGATGTTTTGGAAATAATGAACATAAAACTCGCCCAACAAGCGGCCAGGCAACTTTGACATTGTTGTTTTTGCACCCGGCGGGATGCGCGTTGAGCACCTGCCGTTGACGTAGCCAGCCGCACATTTGCAAACTGACAACCAACCAAAAGGAATACACCTATGCAAGAACGAGACTACGGTTCAGGGATTAAGTCCTACTCGATGACGGGGGACGAAGCACTGAAACTCCTCGACCAGCTAAAAGGAAAAGCGACGGCGCGGGATTCAGTCAATGAAGGCGCGCAACTGTTCATGGCAGGCGACTACACTGCGGCAGAAGCCAAGTTCAAAGAAGCCATAGCCACAAACCCCCAGAACGCAGTTGCCCACGGAAACATCGGCAACATCTATTTCAAGAGGAAGCAATATCAGGATGCCATTCTCTGGCTTGAGAAAGCACTGGCGCTAGACCCGAACATCGAAGGCGTCGCTGACTGTTTGAGAGAATGCCGAGCACAGATACGGCCATCACCAGTAGTGCAGCCGAAGCCTTCGCCTCAACCCCCATCACAAAAGAAAGCGTGGTGGCAATTCTGGAAATGACGAGGCCCAACAAGATCACTGGAGCGAACAGCCACCCCGCTTTGCAGTTCGAGAGTCGCGAGCTTCGGCGACGCGCTTTGGTTGTCGGGAGTCACAGGCATTATCACCGCGGGGCGGCTGTCGCTCAGTTCTGGCGTTAGATTTTTTGGAGAACTCTGTGGAGAAATCTTGGAAAGAAGCCATAAAGCGAGTGCTACGGGAATCTGACGCACCTCTGCACTACACAGAGATTTCCGAGCAGATTCTGGCGCGTGGCTATTACTCGACTGATGGCGCAACCCCAGCCGCAACCGTAAACGCCGAGCTATCATCATCGGTTAAACACGATGGCGAAAAATCCACGTTTATCCGCGTAGGGAAAGGAATATTTTAGCTTCGTGGCGCACCTACCCCAGCAGCGGTGCCTACCAGCAAGCCAAAGGCGCAGCCGCCCGCAATCGAAGCAGAAGATGAATCATCAGATTCAATCATTCATTCTTTTGGCATGTACTGGCAGCGAGATCTTGTGGTTTGGCGCAACGACCTGAAAATGTACGGCAAACAACAAGCGCTTTCCAAGCCGGTGGATTTCGGGAAGCAAAAGGGCATTTACATTCTCTACGATCACCACACGGTCGTGTACGTCGGGCGCGCAATTGACCGGCCGTTGGGAAAGCGATTGTATGAACACACGGTGGACCGACTTGGTAGCAGATGGAATCGGTTTTCTTGGTTTGGCCTTCTCGATGTAACTCAAGAAGGCAATCTCCGCGAAACCCCATTCAATTCCTCACTTGCGGCGGTGGTCGCAACACTGGAAGCGCTTCTCATGACGGCAGGAGTTGCTATATTCGGGACGTTTACTGCATCCGTAGCATCATTCTTTCTCGAAGAAGAGCAGGAGCAGGATGAGCAGCGGGACAACGCCATATTGGCAGAGATTGGAATAACTAACACGAGAGATTTCTGAACTGAAACAACAGATAGGAGGAGATACAGATGGCAAACATTCCAAAGAAGGTGGCTGAACGTTTTGTTAAAACGGTTCCGAAGTTCCAGAAGGTACTACAGATTGCTAAAGATCGTGACCTGAACGAGTCCGACACAGTCGCAATCCTCAATGATATATTTGGCGATGTTTTTGGTTACGAAAAGTATCTCGAAGTCACGACTGAACTCGCCATTCGGGGAACATACTGTGACCTTGCCCTACGGATTGAGGACAAGGTTCAATTCTTGATCGAAGCCAAAGCAGTCGGGATCGATCTCAAGGATTCTCACATGAAGCAAGCCTGTGACTACGGAGCCAATCACGGCGTGCAGTGGGTTGTTCTGACCAATGGAATAGAGTGGAAGATTTATCGGATCAGATTCGAGCAACCCATCAATTTCGATCTGGTCTGCACATTTGATTTCCTTGCACTCAACCCAAAAAGCGAGAAGGACCAAGAAATCCTGTTCCTTCTCTCCAAGGAAGGTCTGCCAAAGAACGCCCGAGACGATTTCTATGAGAAAGTCCAGAGCGTCAACCGGTACGTGATCGGCAACCTAATGCTTGCCGAGCCCGTTCTTTCGGTAGTCCGACGCGAGCTGCGAAGGCTCGCAGACGGAATGAGGATCGACGTTGACGAAATTGAGACCATCGTGCGTACGCAAGTGATGAAGCGGGAGATTGTGGAAGGTGATGAAGCCGCAACTGCACAAGCTCGTGTAAACAAGTTTTACCGCAAAGGGACGACTCCCCGCCGGAAGAAAGAGACACAGGCACCGGAGCCTCCGGCTCCGTCACCTGCTCCCGAAGAATCGATGACGGACAGACTCCTTCGAGAAGCAAGGGAGACGGAGGCAAGCCAACAAAGCAATCCAGGCAAAAAAATGCTCGCGCATTTTTAGCCTGGTTGCAAACGTCGGGCCGCGGCCAGCGGGGCGCGGGGGCTGGCTGCGCCTGGCGGTGGCATTGCCGAAAGCCAGGGTTGCTTTTTGCGCCCGGCGGGCGGCCCCGCCGGCGGGGCGGGGGTGGCAAGCGGGGCAACGGCGGTTACATTGGGCATTCCATGACTCCGGCAGCAACCAACTCCAGCCAGCCACCCCCGCCCGCGACCGTCGTCGAGGCGGTGGGGTTGACCAAGATCTTCCGCGACTTCTGGGGGCGGCCGCGGGCCAAGGCGGTGAACGGCATTGACCTGCACGTCCGCCAAGGACAGGTCTTCGGCCTGCTCGGGCCCAACGGCGCGGGCAAGTCCACCACCGTCAAGATGCTGCTCGGCCTGCTCTATCCAAGCCGGGGCAGCCTGGCCATCTTCGGCCAGGCGGCAACCTCGGTCGAGGTCAAGCGCCGCATTGGCTACCTGCCGGAGGAGTCGTACTTCTACAAATACCTGACGGCCTGGGAGACCCTCGACTTCTTCGGGGCCCTCTTCGAGATCCCGCCCGCCGAGCGGCGGCGGCGCTGCGACCAGCTCCTGGACATGGTCGGGCTCACCGCCGCCCGCAACCGCCCCGTGGGCGAGTTCTCCAAGGGGATGGCCCGCCGCATCGGCCTGGCCCAGGCGCTGATCAACGACCCTGACCTGGTGATCCTCGACGAACCCACCTCCGGCCTCGACCCCATCGGCTGCCGCGAAGTCAAGGATCTGATCCGCCTGCTCGCCGCCCGCGGCAAGACGGTCATCCTCTGCAGCCATCTTCTCGCCGACGTGGAGGATTTGTGCGACGAGGTGGTCGTGCTCTACGGCGGCCGGATCCAGGCCCGCGGCCCGCTCAAGGAGCTGCTGACCATCGGCGACCGCACCCGCATCCAGTTGCCGCGCCTCGCTGCCCCGGTGCTGGATCGCGTGCTCACCCTGCTGGACGAGGCCGTGGGCGCGCCGGGGCAGGTGACGGTTGACCAGCCGACCATGGACTTGGAGAGTTTCTTCCTCGACGTCGTCCGCCAGGCGCAGGCGGCCAGCCTCGAGACCGCCGGCGCCGCGGCGGGCGGCCACGTGGCCGACTATCTCCGCGGCGGTGCGGCGGCCGCCGCCGGCGAGGCGCTGTTGCGGCGACTGGCCGGAGCCGAGGAGGCGCCGCCCGCCCAGCCGGTGGCGGCGGCCGCCCCGGCCGTGCCGGCGGTGGACGTGGTCAGGCTGGCCGCGCTGGCGGACAAGGGTGAGGCGGAAGCGGCGCCGCCGGCGGCGCCCGCGGAGTCCGCACCCGGCGCCCCGTCCGCCGAGGAATTGCAGAAGGCGAACGAAAAGCTCCAGCGGCTGCTGGGCGGCTGAGCGTTGCGGCGCGGCCATTCCGAAAACGAACCTGAATTATTCACCGCGGAGGTCTTGGGAGTTGGCATTCCCAAAGTTGCAAAACATCGAGAAGTCGCTATGTTGGAAGTGAAAGCCAGAACTGGGAATGGGGTGTTATGGCTGAACTGAAGAAGAGATTCCGGGTGAAGCGGATGGCGGATCGGGAGGGGCCGCTCCGGATTTTGGTCTTGGATTTGGGCGCCAATTCCACGCGCGTCGTGGAAATGGAACGGCTCCGGGGCGCCGTGGCGTGGACGCAGGCCTTGGAACTGGCGCCGGCCAACGAGGACTACACCTTTGGCGCGGAGCGCAAGACGCTCAACCAGCTTTTTGGCGAGCATCACATCCATGGGGATTATGTCGCGGTCTTGATTGGCACGGGCGCCGGCATGTTCCGCCTCATCCATTTCCCCGGCCGGCCGGCCGACGACGCGATTTTGCTGCAACAGGTGCGCCAGACCATGGGGGTGGCGGACGACCAGGAAGTGCGGTGCCGGTTGTTGCCCCCCCCGACCCAGCCGGAGAAGGCGGGCAAGCCGGAGTTCGCGGTCATGGCGGCAGCCATGCCTGAAGAGGTGGTGCGCAAGACGTACGACTGGCTGATCGGGAGCGGCCTGACGCCGGTCAGTCTCCAGGTGCCGGGAGTGGCCGTGGCCAACTTGGTGGGGGCGGCGGCCGGGCAGGTTTCAGCCCAGCACAGCGTTGGTTTCCTGGAGCTCTCGACCCGAACCTCGCTGCTCATGATCCTGGATGAGGGGGATCTGGCCTTGGCGCGCCAGTTCAAGTTTGGGAACGGGGTGGTCTTGGAGAAGCTCAAGTCCCAGTTCGAACTGGATCAGGGGACGGCGCTCAAGTTCTATGAGAGCGGTTCCTTTGACTTCAGTGCCGACGTGAAGCCCTTGATGAATCCCTGGCTCCATCAGCTTTCGATCAGCTTGGATTATTTTGAGCGCCGTTCCGGACACCCCGTCAGCAGCCTCTTCCTCTTTGGCAGCGGCTCCTGCTCCAAGGTGGTGGAACAAATCCTGGCCGAATACATCCGCCGGCCGTTGGCGGCCTGGGAGCCGTTGTCGGCGTTGCCGGCCGGGCTGGCGTTGCCCGCCCACGCGCAGGTGGCGAAGCCGGCGGTTTTCGCGGCGGCGGTGGCGGAAGGGTTGCGGCTGATGCGGGTGGGAGGGGCTTGATGCAGTACGACCTGAATTTCTGGACGGAACCGGACTGGGTGCGCGAAAGCAGCATGGATCCGCGCTTCCTGCTGGCCAGCGTCCTGCTCATGGAGGTGGTGTTGCTGGCCGGGATCTTCAGCCTCTTCCATAACCGTCAGGAAGCCCACGCCGGGCGGCTGGCGCAGGCGGAGACGGAGAACCTCAAGTTCGCCGCGGCCACCGCGGATTTGGAGCGGATGGTGGCATGCACCGAGTACTGGCAAGGGATCGAGGCCAAGACCGCGGCCAGGGCGGAGCGGCGGCTGCCGGTCAGCCTGCTGCTTGCCGCCTGGGCGGAGGCGACGCCTTCGGACGTCTTCTTCACCAACCTCTCCCTGCGCTCGGTGCCGATCTGGGTGGAGCCCCCGGTGGCGGCTGGCGCCAGCGGCGGGACGGCGGCCAAGGCGAAGCGGGAAAGCCGCCTGCTCTATGACATCACCTGCCAGACAGTGGCCCTTGGCACCAACGCCATGCCCAAGCTGACCGACTTCTCCCGCACCATCCTGCTCAATCCGGCCATTGCCTATTGGGTCGAGGCGCGCAGCGTCAGCCTGGCGGGCGGCTTGCAGCCGGAAGCCCAGGTGTGGAAGGGGATGCCAGGCGCCCGCACCACTGTGGTCGCCAAATTCAAGCCGTTGGACTGGTATGATGAATCAGCAGCAAGCGAAAAACGTACGCGCTAAAGAGTACATGAAGTTCGGCTTCATGGGCGCCGTGGCCGTGGTCGGGCTGGCCTATTTCGCCTGGTCTTTTCTCCTGGCGCCCCTGCGGGGCGAGGCCATGGGGCTGCGGCAGAAGGCGGACCAGCAGGAGACGCTGCTGGCCAAGCGCCGTGGGCTGATGCTGCGCAAGGAGGCCATTGAGGCCGACTATGTGGCGGCGCGGAAGAGCTTCCGCGCCATCTTGGAGAGCCGCATCCCGCCGGCCAGCAACGTCGTGGCGTGGGCGCAGGCGGTCATCAGCCAGGTTCCCGTGAATCTGCGCCTGACCAACATCCGGGATGGTGGCGTGCGCGGCACCCCCGTTGCCAGCGGCAAGCGGGGGGAGGGGGGGAAGCCGCCGCTGTTCGAGGAGGTGCTGGTCAATTGTGAAACGGAAGGGACCTTTCTGGAGCTGGGGAAGTTCCTGGCCGCCTTTGAGGATCTCAATCCGCTGGCCCGGGTGGCGGCCGTCGAGGTGGCGGCGGCGGATCCGGGCACCGGCCGCTCCAAGATCCAGTTCACGGTGGCCTTCCTGCGCTACAATGCCTTGTGCCTGCGGCCGGAGGAGCTGCCGACGGCGGAGCGGCCCGAAGTGAGGAAAACGGTGGCGGCCGGCGCCGCCTCCACCCCCGCCAAGGCAACGAAGGGGAGGGCGAAATGAACCTGCGGGTGCGATTGGCGGTGTTTTTTGGGGGCGTTGCCCTCGTGGCCTGGGGGGCGGAGCCTGCCCAGCCGGCGGAGAAGCCGGACTTCCGGAAGCCGGGGTTTGCCACGGCGCGTAATCCGATGATGCCGCTGGAGGGTGCGCCGCGGCCCCTCCCGCCGCCGCGGGTTGCGGCGGTGCCGGCGGATCTCCGGCTGGCGGGGCTGCTCCGCTTCACGGGGGTCATCGCCAGCGGCGGGGAGCGGTCCGCGTTCATCAATGGCGAGACGGTGAAGGCCGGCGCGACCTTGCCGGTGCAGCATGAGGGGAAATTGATCGAGGTGAAAGTGCTTTATGTCCAGGCCCAGCCGTCACGGGTGATTGTGGAGGTGCAAGGTCGGCAAATGACTTACACGTTGGATGAATGAGAGGTTGCTGCCGGGGATTCAGAGTGAACCAGGATCGCAAACGGAGCCTGTTCCAGGCTACGCAGAGAGGAGACCGAACATGAGTAGACACATGCGGAAGATCAAGGCGATGGCCATTCCGGCCGTCATGGCTCTCGGAACCGGATTGCTCATGGCCCAGGAGCCGGCGGCGCCGCCTCCGGCGGTGCCCGAGGTTCCGGCGGCGACGACCCCGGCCGAGGCGCCGGCAGCGGCGGCGGACCGGATCACGGCGGACTTCAAGGACGCCGACCTGCGCAATGTCCTGCGGTTCCTCCAGAACGAGCGCAAGGACATCCGCCTCATCTATCCCCAGGACTTGGCGGAGAAGGTCACCATCTCCCTCGATGGCACCTGGGAAGACTCGCTGTTCTGGCTGGCCGAGTCCTGCCGGCTCCAGGTGGTCAAGGATGCGGAGAACGTCTACCGGGTGTTCCCCGCCCCCACCGCCACCAAGGCCAGCATCAACGTGGAATTGCTCACCGCCATGGACATCGGCAAGCTGCCGGATGAAACCGTGCTGCGGCTCGCCAGCGCCCTGCGGCCAGGAATCTCCTGGACGGTGGCGGACGCCCGGGCGGAAATCGACCGCAACGCCTCCCGGATCGTCAAGAGCCTGGCGGCGGACAAGCAGCCGGCCATTGACGTCATCAACGAGCTGGCCCGCAAGGCGGGGCTGAACTACGCCTTCGCCGGTGCCGCCGCCCCCGCGGCGCGGGTGGCCGGCAAGCCAGCCCCGGTGGCGGTGGCTCCCGGCACCATCCCCGTCACGATGAACTTCACCTACCTGCCGGTGGAGGACGCCCTGAAACTGGTCGCCGCCCAAGGCAACCTCCAGTGCATCCAGCAGAACGGCGTCTGGACCATCAAGGCCTTGCCGGCCAAGGCGATCGACCAGGAGCCGCTCAAGACCGAGACCATCCAGGTGCGCTTCCTGCCGATTGACGATAACTTCCTCAAGACGCTGAAGCAATACCTCACCGAGCGGGGCAAGATCAGCTACAACAAGAACCGGCTGATCGTCCGCGACACCGCCGAGAGCATCGAGCAGCTCCGCAAGATGCTGGCGGCGATGGACGTGGCGACGCCGCAGGTGACCATCGAGGCGCGCTTCTTCGAGCTGAGCGAGGGCGTCTCGAAGGCCTTGGGGCTGGACTGGGGCGTCCTTGGCCCCAACGCCTCGCCCGCGTTCACCATCACCGGATCCGGCGCCGCAATGGATCACACGGCCGCCACCAGGCTGACCAGCGCAGCAGTGCTGCAGTCCTATGAATTCGACTTGGTGCTCAAGGCGTTGCAGACGAACACCGGGGTGCGCCAGATCTCGAACCCGAAGGTCTTGGTCAGCAGCGACCAGCAGGCGACCATCCGCATCGGCGAGCAGCGGCCGATCGTCAAGGCATCGTTGAGCAGCACCAGCATCGGCGCCCCGATCGCCACCTATGAGCTGGACGGCGACTTTGGCGGCGAGACCAAGGAGGAGGTCACCCTCCTGCCCACCGGCGCCACCACCCGCGCCTCCACCCGCACCTACACCGAGCGCAAGGGGTACCTCGACCTGGGCACCCGCCTCACGGTCGCCCCCTCGGTGAAGACCGACGAGGAGATCTACATCAAGGTGCTGCCCGAGCTGACCACCTTTATTAGGGACATGACGTTCGGGTCGGCCGGCTATGAGATCAGCTATCCGCTCCTGAACACGACGACGGTGCGCACCGAGTTCACCATCAAGAGCGGCCAGACCATCGCCATTGGCGGCCTGGTCAACACCAACAAGCAGAAGATCACGAAGAAGGTGCCGCTGCTCGGCGACATCCCCTACCTCGGGCGCTGGCTGTTCACCTATGACCTGGATGACAATAAGACCACGGAGACGGTGATCTTCCTGACGGTGAATGTCATGCCCGCCGAGAAGCTGCACACCACTTCCGGCGTGCCCATCCGCTCCGGGTTGTTGGGGGACGAAATCGAGCGGATCAAGGCCGAGGACGCGGCTGGGGGCGAATTCATGCCACCGGCCAAGGCGGAAGCCGCGCCAGCCCCGGTGCCGGCCGTCGAACCCGCCCCGGCCCCCGCTCCCACGGCCGAACCGGCCGAACCGGCCGAACCGGAAGCCGCGGTGGAGGCGGCCCCGGCGGAGGAGCCCGCTCCCGAAGCCGCTCCCGCGGAAGAGCCCGTAGCCGCGCCGGCCGCGGAGGAGCCCGCTCCCGAAGCCGCTCCCGCGGAAGGGCCCGTAGCCGCGCCGGCCGCGGAAGAGCCGGCCCCGGTGGAAGCTGTGCCGGCTCCGATGTAACCACCACCTCGCGCCGCCCGGATCTTTTCCGGGCGGCCGTTTCCCTCTGCCGACGCCGCCACTGGGATGACCAGTGGCGGCGCCCCATTTTTTGGGTGCGGGAGGGGACGGCGCTGTTTGAGTTTATGAGCGCATCCCTGATCGAGCATCCGTGGCGGCTGGGCCCGTCGGCGAATTCGTGATGGCGACGGACTGCCGGTTTGCGGAGATCGCCGCGGCAGTTCCTTGGGCGCCGGCCGGGGCCGGGGTGGGCGGCCTGTGCCACAATGGCCCGGCCCGGCGGCGGCCGGCGGCGGGGAAAAAGAAAGGCAAGCGCTTTTCCGGGAAAGGGTTGAGGGTTTTTGGGTGACTTTGGAAGAGGATCATGCTATTTTGAGCCGTGAATTGCCGGAAACGGATTGTGGGCTGGCCGGGCCGGCCAAGGAGGATGACATGAACCTCGAGCGTTTCACCCAGAAGTCGCAGGAGGCGTTGGTTTCGGCGCAGCAGAAGGCGGCGGCGGCCAACCACCAGGAGCTGGTGCCGTTGCATTTGCTGGCGGCGTTGTTGGAGCCGGAGGAGGGGGTGGCGGGCGCGCTGCTGCGCAAGTTGGGCGCGGATCTGGGGGCGGTGCGCGGCGAGGTCGAGCGCCGGCTGGAGCGGCTGCCGCGGGTCAGCGGCCCCGGCGCGGGCCAGGTCTACGGCTCGCGCGCCTTCGCCAAGGTGCTGGAGCAGGCGGAGGCGGAGGCGAAGCTGCTGAAGGACGAGTATGTGAGCGTCGAGCATCTGTTGCTGGCGATGCTGGAGGCGGATCCGGCCTGCCAGGAGCTGTTCCGCCGGCTTGGCCTTGACCGCGGCCGGCTGCTGGGCGGGTTGCGGGAAGTGCGCGGCAGCCAGCGGGTGACCTCGGCGAACCCCGAGGCGACCTTTGCCGCGCTGGAGAAATATGGGCGCGACTTGACCCGGCTGGCGCAGCAGGACAAGCTGGATCCGGTCATCGGCCGGGACGAGGAGATCCGGCGCGTGATCCAGATCCTCTCCCGCCGCACCAAGAACAACCCGGTGCTCATCGGCGAGCCGGGGGTCGGCAAGACGGCCATCGCCGAGGGGCTGGCGGTGCGGATTGCGCACGGCGACGTGCCCGAGGGATTGAAGCGGCGGCGGCTCGTGGCCCTGGACATGGGCGCGCTCATTGCCGGCGCCAAGTACCGCGGCGAGTTCGAGGAACGGCTCAAGGCCGTGCTCAAGGAGGTGACGGAGGCGGGGGGCGAGGTCATCCTGTTCATTGACGAGCTGCACACGGTGGTCGGCGCCGGGGCCGCCGAGGGGGCGATGGACGCCAGCAACCTGCTCAAGCCGATGCTCGCCCGCGGGGAGCTGCATTGCATCGGCGCGACCACGCTCAACGAATACCGCAAGCACATCGAGAAGGATCCGGCCTTGGAGCGGCGGTTCCAGCCGGTGCTGGTCGTCCAGCCGACGGTCGAGGACACCATTTCGATCCTGCGCGGGCTGCGGGAGCGCTATGAGATCCATCATGGCGTCAAGATCCGCGACGCCGCGCTGGTCACCGCCGCCACCCTCTCCGACCGCTACATCGCCGACCGTTTCCTGCCCGACAAGGCGATTGACCTGATCGACGAGGCGGCCGCCAAGCTGCGCACCGAGATCGATAGCCGGCCGGTGGAGCTGGACGAGGCGCTGCGCCGGCAGATGCAGACCGAGATCGAGCTGGCCGGGCTGCGCCAGGAGAAGGACGAAGCGTCGCAGGAGCGGCTGCGCAAACTGGAGCGGCAGCTTGCCGATCTCAAGGAGAAGACGACGGCGCTCCAGGCCCGCTGGGAGGCGGAGAAGGGGGCCATCGGCAAGCTGCGCGAACTCCGCGAGAGCTTGGAGGTGGCGAAGGCGCGGTTGGCCAAGGCCGAACGCGACTATGACCTGGAAAAGGCCGCCGAACTGCGCAACGGCACCCTTCCCCGGCTCCAGGCCGGGCTGGCGGCGGCGGAGAAGGCGATGCAGGCCAGCGCCGAAGCGCGCCTGCTCAAGGAGGAGGTGGACGAGGAGGACGTGGCGGAGATCGTCAGCCGCTGGACGCACATCCCGGTCAGCCGCCTGGTCCAGGGCGAGCGCGCGAAGCTGCTGCACCTGGCCGACCGCCTGCACGAGCGGGTCATCGGCCAGGAGGAGGCGGTCGCCGCCGTGGCGGACGCCGTGCTCCGCGCTCGGGCCGGGCTCCAGGATCCGCGGCGCCCCATCGGCAGCTTCATGTTCCTGGGGCCGACGGGGGTCGGCAAGACCGAGCTGGCGCGGACGCTCGCCTTTGCGCTGTTCGACGACGACCGCGCCCTGATCCGCCTCGACATGTCGGAATACATGGAGAAGCACACGGTCGCCCGCCTGATCGGCGCGCCGCCGGGCTACGTCGGCTATGACGAGGGCGGCCAGCTCACCGAGGCGGTGCGGCGCCGCCCCTACGCCGTGGTGCTCTTCGACGAGATCGAGAAGGCGCATCCGGACGTGTTCAACGCGCTGCTCCAGATCCTCGACGACGGGCGGCTCACCGATTCCCACGGGCGCACCGTTGACTTCAAGAACACCGTCATCATCATGACCTCCAACATCGGCAGCCGGCATTTGCTGGAGGCGGCTGGCGCCGGCTTCGAGGCCATGCGGGAGCGGGTGCTGGCCGACCTGCGCGGGCACTTCCGCCCCGAGTTCCTCAACCGGGTGGACGACATCGTGGTCTTCCGCGGCCTGACCAAGGAGCAGCTCCTGCGGATCGTTGACATCCAGCTCAAGCGTTTTGCCGCCCGTTTCGAGGGGCTGCGCCTCGGGCTGGAGGTCACCCCGGCCGCCCGGGCGGCGCTGGCGGAAGCGGGGTTCGACCCGGTCTACGGGGCCCGGCCGCTCAAGCGGGCGATCACCCGCGAACTGGAGACGCCGCTGTCCAAGAAACTCCTGGCCGGCGAGGCGAAGGAGGGGGACACGGTCGAAGTTGATTACCAGCGGGGCGGGTTTGCCTTTGCCGTCAAGGAGGGCGGGGGCAAGGCGGGCTGACGTTTGGGGGCAGGGGGGGCGGCCGGCCCGGAGGCGTCAGGGTTTTTCCGCCCACTGGCACTCGTACCAGGTCACGTTGTATTCGGTGCGCAGGTTGATGCCGGTGGTGTCCTGGATGAGCTGTTCCAGTTCCTTGAAGGCCCAGAGCAGGTTGAGATAGGCTTCGCTTTCGCCGGTATCGACGGGGAGGCTGCTGCCGGCCCGCTTGTCGGCCTTGCAGACTTCCTTGTAGCGGGCGACGCCGTCCAGGATGGCCATGAACAGCAGTAGCCGGCTGGGCAGCTTGCTCAATTGGGCCATGAACCGGCGCATGCGCCGTTGGGCCAAGGTTTCCGGTTCGGCCGGTTCCACTGCCGCCGCCGGCAGCTCCGCCTCTGGCGTTCCATTCAGCAACGCCTTGTGGCGGGTCTCCGTCTGGTTGGCCTCCCGCTGGTCGCGGGCCGCTTCGGCGCGGCAGCGGGCGGCAAAGGCGAGGACGCCGATGGGATTGACCTGGATTTCCTTGGCCGTGGCATCGGTCAAGTTGAGCCAGTCGGGAAAGCTTTTGCCTTCCGACTGGGCGAAGCGGATCTGGAGATCGCCCAAGTTGGGATAGGGTTCGAGCAGCAGCCGGGCCAAGGCGTTGACGAACTTGGAGTCGTTGGTCTTGTCCACCAACGTGTTCAGCTCCTCGACCACCGACTTGGGGGCCTTCTTCTGGAAATAGCGTTCGGCGAGTTTCTCGAACTGCTTCCAGGTGGTGTTGAGGGTTCGTGCCGCCATTGTGTTCCCCTTCGGATACGAGCCCATAATATACGGGGATGGCGGCTTTTGTCAAGGATGACGTTCGGGCATTGGGCTGCAACCACCTTCCGGTCAAAGCATTATGAAATCATTGCTTTGCCATGGAATAGTAATTGGCCTTTTTCAGGAGGCGGGCCGCGCCATAGGCGACGAAGAACAGGCCGATGACCACCAGGAAAAGGGTGGCGGGGTTTCTGGAGAGGGCGAAGGGGAGGATGCCAAAGAGGCCGAGCACCAGCCCCAGCAGCAGGACGAACCAGCCGGAGGAGCGGACTTGGCGGTTGGCCGCCGCGAGGATCTGCTGGTTGCTGTCAATGATTTGGTTGATCAGGGTGACGCGCCCCTCGCAGGCGTTGCGGCAGGCGAGGCCGTTGGGCAGCTCCGCGGCGCATTCGCCGCACAGCCCCTTGCAGCAGGATTTGCAGAAGCCGACCGCCGGCCTCTCCGGGTGGTTGTAGCAGTTCATCGTTTCTCCCGTTTTGGGTTGGACTCTTCCCGCGTCATCCCACCGGCCCCCTTGGCGGAAGCCGAGCCGCTCTTCGCACGGAGTTCGCGGAGGTGGAGCGTTTTTCCCGAACCGCACGCTGAAGCGTGAACTCCAACCCGAGCCGGCCGCCGCTGGGGTGGAGCCCCGCGGCCCTGGTCACACCGTAGGAGAACAGCGTGTAGCTGCCGAGCTGGGCGGCCACGTCATCAGCGCCGCCAGGGCCAGGGCGTTCTGCCGTAGGGTGCCGTTCCGGGCCGTGGCCTTGAGCGTGTTCTTGTCGTGCCGTGGTGCCATGGCGCCGCCTACTTTTGCGGTTCTTTCTCAAGAGATGGCAAAAAAATATAGCGTAGCGGGTGAAGTGTTGAAATCAAGGCCTTTCCGGGATTTTTGGGGGGGCGGCGGGGACAGAGGGGCGGCGGGGACAGATGAAGATGGCGCTTTCCGAGCCCACGCTGAAGCGTGAACTCCAGCGGGCTGGCTCGCCACCAAGCTGGGGCACGGCGATCCCAGGGGTGCCGGCCTTGGAGTGCGGCGGGGGACAGATGGTGGATAACTCGGGTGGGGATTCGTGGGGTTGGCCGGCGGGGCGGGTCAGCCCTTCAGCAGTTTCTTCTGGACTTGCCGGGCCTTGGCGGTGGCGCCGGCGTTTTCGCAGGCCTTGAGCAGCAGTTCGAGGAAGGTCCGTTGTTGGCCGGCGGTGACGCTCAGGCCGCGGCCGGCCTGCTTGAACATGGAGTTCAGGTAGGGCTCGAGGAAGCGCAGCGCCTCCTTCTGCTGGCCGGTGCGCTGGGTCAGGTCGAGGTAGGCCTGGATGAGGGGCAGCGCCTTCTGCCCTTCCTTCTGGTTGTCCTTGAGGAGTTGCTCCAGGCGCCGGCGGGCGCTGGCCGGGTCGGCCTTGGCCAGGAGCGCCTCGACTTCCTGGAGGCCGAGGTCGGCGGCGAGGTCGCCGCGGCCGTCGCTCTTCAGGGCGCGCGCCGTCTTGGCGAGCAGGGCCTGGGCTTCCTGGCCGCGCCCCAAGGTGCGGAGGAGCTGCGCCTCTTCGAGCCGGGCGTCGGCGACGAGGTCGGGGAATTCGCGGAAGGCGAGCAGCTTCTGGCGGCAGAGGGCGAGGAGCCCTTCCCGGTCGCCGCGTTTTTCCAGGATCCATTTTTGTAGGTTCCAGCCGGCGGGGTTGAGCTTGGCGGTCTGGGTGATCCGGCCGGCGAGCTCGAACGCCGCCGCTTCGTTGCCGGCCTCCAGCAGGATCGCGGCGAGGTTGGCCCAGGCGGCGGCGAGCTGGTAGGCGGGGAGGTTGAAGGCGCGGTTGCAGAGGAACTGCACCTCGTGGTTGCTCATCGGCTGGCGGGTCTGGGGGTTGACGGTGTGGCCGATGGCGAACTTGTCGAAGGTGTAGCGGCCGATGTCCAGCTCCCATTTGTCCTCGCCGCGGAGGTAGGCGAACCAGGCGTGGCCGCCGCGGCGGCCTTCGCCGGTGAAGATCATGGCGGGGATGCCGAGGGCGCGGGCGCTAAGGGTCGCGAAATAGGCTTGGTCAACGCAGATTCCGCCGTGTTCGCGGATGGCGGCGAGGGTGTAGGGGCCGTTGGGCCAGTCGAAGCTGTTGCTGGCCAGGCGGCCTTGGTCGTAGCGGATGCCGGTGTAGGCCTTGTCCCAGGAGGCCAGCGACCAGCGGCATTCCTGTTGCGCCCAGGCCAGTTCCTCGACCGGCACCGGGGTGGCGACCACGAAGACGAGGGCGGCGGGGGTGAGCCGTTGGTAGTTGAACTTGGCCTTGTGGCGCTGGTAGAGGTTGCGGAAGTGCTCGTAGCGGCGCGGCAGCTCGGGCTGGAAGGGGAGGGGCTGGTATTGGCCATGGAGCGCCTTCGGTGGCTGGTCCCAGACCACGGCCAGGGCCAGGATCAGGTTGAAGAAGGCGTCGCGCCCCTGGGGGTCGAGGTCGTGGAGTTCGCCGAGGATGCGGAAGGCTTCGGGCAGGTTGTCGGCCGGGGAAAGGGTGTCGTTGACCAGGGCGAGCCGTTGCGGAGTCCGCAGCAGCCAGCGCAGGGTTTCGGGGCGGAGGGTGGCGCCGCCGGCGGCGGCTTGCCGGTAGCGGTCGAGGAAGATGCGGGCCTCGGCGGCGGCGGCGAGGGTTTGCAGGGTGGTGCCGGTGGGGGCGGCGGCGGGGGTGTCCAGGGAGGCGCTGGCGAAGTGGCGGGCCACCAGCCCGGTGAGCGCCGTCCGGGCCTCGTCGAGCCGTCCGGCCGCGATGGCGGTGGCGGCGAGGTCGCAGAAGAAGGTTGGCGCGGCTGGCCGGAGGCGGACGGCGGTGGGGGCCTCCTGGATGGCCTGGAGCGCCGGGTCGAGCGGTGGGGGTGGGGCGGTGGGTGCCGCGGCGGCGGCGGCGAGGAGGCAGCCGGCGAGGGGGAGGAGGCGCGCGTGGCGGCGGAACATGGTCAGACTTCCGAGAGGAACTGGCGGATGAGGGGGAGGATTTGGGTGGCGGCGTCTTCGAGCACGTAATGGCCGGCGTGGGCGAAGCGGTGGCAGGTGGCCTTCGGGAAGAGGTTCCGCCAGCGGGCCAGGAAGCGGTCGTGGAAGCAGAAGTCCTTGGCGCCCCAGACGATCAGGGCGGGCTTGGCGGCGAGGCTGGGGAGGGCTTGTTCGATCGTTTCGAGGGTGCGCCAGGTGGGGTGGCCGGGGTTCATGGGGATGTCCTGGACGAAGCGGAGGACGGCGATGCGGTCGTGCCAGGAGCCGTAGGGGGCGGCGAGGCCGGCGCGGGCGGTGTCGCTGAGGGGGGTGGCGGCGGCCATGCGCAGGGCGGCCTTGACGAAGAGGTTGAGGCCGCGGACGGCGAGGGCGCCGAAGCCGGGGATGCGGCAGAGGCGGATGCGCCAGGGGCAGTCGGGGAGGTGGAAGGCGGCGGTGTTGAGGATGACCAGCTTGTCGATCCGTTCCGGGTGGCGGGTGGCGACGCCCATGCCGATGGCGCCGCCCCAGTCGTGGAGGACGAGGGAGAACTTTTCCAGCTTGAGGTGGCCGATGAGCAGCCGCTCCAGGTTCTCGATGTGGCCGGCGAGCTGGTAGGGCCAGTCCTGGGGCTTGTCGGAGAGGCCGCAGCCAAGGTTGTCCGGGGCGATGCAGCGGTGCTCGCCGTTGAGGGCGCGGATGAGGCCGCGGTAGTAGAAGGACCAGGTGGGGTTGCCGTGGACCATGACCACGGGGGTTCCGGCGCCGGGCTCATCCACATAGTGCAGGCGGTGGCCGCCGGGGAGGGTGAGCCAGTTGGGGGCGAAGGGGTAGTCGGTGCGCCAGGCTTCCCCGGGGGGGTAGGTCTCTTCGGGTGGCGGGAGGTCGCCGGGGATGAGGTTGAGGGGCATGGGGCGGGCTCGGGTGGCGGGCGTTGGCGGTTGGGGTTGCGTGGTATAGTATCCCACTTGAATCAGATGGCGCAAGCGAAGGGATGCGGATGGCCGAAGGGAATCTGATCGACCAGGTGGTGCTCTGGCTGGAGCGGCAGAAGGCGCAGGGGCGGCGGCGGGTGTGGCTCTCCGCCGCCAGCCGGCGGCTGTTGCGGTCGCCGCCGCCGGCGGCGCTGTGCCCGGCCAAGGGTGGTGGTGGGGGGGGGCCGGCGGCGGTGGCGGTGGCGCCCCGGGAAGCGGCGGTTCCGGCGCGGCCGGCGGCGGTGGCCGCGGCGCGGTCCGTCCCCGTGGCGGTGCCGGCCCCGGCTCCGGCCGCGGCGGTGCCGGGGCCGGCCCCGGCCGATCTTTCCGCTCCTGACTTGGCGGCGTTGGCCCAGGTGGTGGCTGGCTGCACCCGCTGCCGGCTGCACGCTGCCGGCCGCCGGCAGACGGTCTTTGGCGAGGGGGCTCCCCGGGCCCGCCTGATGTTCGTTGGCGAAGGGCCGGGCGAGGAGGAGGATGCGCAGGGGCGGCCCTTTGTCGGCGCCGCCGGGCAGTTGTTGACGAAGATGGTCGAGGCGATGCATCTGCGGCGGGAGGAGGTGTACATCGCGAACATCGTCAAGTGCCGGCCGCCGGCGAACCGCCCGCCCGAGCCGGACGAGGGGGCGGCTTGCCTGCCTTACGTGGTGCGCCAGATCGAGCTTGTCCAGCCGGCGTGCCTGGTGCTGCTTGGGGCGACGCCGTACCTGCACCTGCTGGGGAAGAAGGGGATCATGAAGGGGCGCGGGACGTGGGAGGCGTTCCGGGGGATCCCGGTGATGCCGACCTATCATCCGGCGTTCCTGCTGCGGGTGCCGGCGCGGAAGCGCGAGGTCTGGGCCGATCTCCAGGCGGTGATGCGGCGGCTGGGGTTGTGATTTTCAATTGTACCGGTCAAGGAGATGCGGCAGATGGCGAACGGTTCGAACCAATCCACCGGCGGGGTCTGGCGCCGGTTGCGGGCGACCCTCGGCGGGGTGGCCCGCGGCCTGCGGCATTCGGCGCTGACCCGCCAGGTGCGGGGCAAGCTGCGCCGCTGGTGGCTGGTGACCTTCCGGCCGGGCTATGTCCGCCGGCAACTGGCGCGCCGGGAGGGGGAGTGCGGGCAGTGTGGCGTCTGCTGCGGCTTGGGTAACACCTGTCCCGTGCTCCACTTCAAGAAGCACTGCCTGATCTACCATGGCTACCGTCCCCGCGCCTGCCGCTTTTTCCCCATTGACGAACGGGATTTGCGGGATGTGGAGCTGGCCGGCGGCCACTGCCAGTACCGTTTCCGGCCACCGGATTCGGCCGCGGGCTGAGCTGGCCGCGCTGTTCCGGGCATGCAGGGAGCCTTGATGCCAGCAGTCACCCTCAAGGATGTGGCGCGCGAGGCGGGGGTGGCGCTCACCACCGCCGCCGTGGCCTTGCGCCGCGACTTCCGCATTGCGCTCAAGCCGGCCACCCGCCGGCGCATCCTGGCCGTGGCCCGCCGCCTCGGCTACCGCCGCAACCAGCAGGCGGCCGCCCTGCGCACGGGGCGGAGCGACTGGGTCGGCGTCCTGGCCGGCTCGCTGGGGATGCCGGTGGGGCTGCTGAAACTGCGGGAGATTGAGCGGGGGTTGCGCGAGCATGGCTTCCGCTGCCTGGTGCGGGAAACTGGCGGCGACCCGGAGCTGGAGGCGCGGTTCCTCCAGGAGTTCACGGACAGCCGGGTTGCCGGCCTGGTGGTCAGCGACTGGCCCTCGCCCGCCTTGGCCGCCCGGTTGGCGCCGCTGACGGCCCACGGGCTGCCGGTGCTGGCGCTGGAGCCGTTTGCGGAAGGGCAGGCCGGCATCGCCTGCGTGACGGTGGACCGCTTCTCCGGCGGCGAGCAGGCCGGCCGGCATTTGGCCGCCCTCGGGCACCGGCGGATCGCCCGCCTGGCAGGGCGGGTGGGCGACGCCAACGCCCAGCGCCGCTTCGCCGGCCTGGACGCCGCCTTGGCGGCGGCGGGCATCCCCCCGCTCCTGGAACTGGAGGAACCGGTGGCGGAGCATTCCTTCGCCGGCGGCTACGCGGCGGCGACGCGGCTGCTGGCCCGGCGGCGGGATTTCACCGCCCTGTCCTGCGTCAACGACGAGGTGGCCATCGGCGCCATGCGGGCGCTGCGCGAGGCGGGGCTGCGGATTCCGCGGGACTTGTCCGTGGTGGGGTTCGACGACATCCCCGTGGCGCCGTACGCGCCGGTGCCGCTGACCACGGTCGCCCAGCCGGTGGGCGAAGTGGCGGCCGAGGCGATCCGCTGGCTGCTGCCGCGCCTGCAACGGCGGGCGGCGGCGCCGGCGGCCGCCGTGGCGGTCATCCGCATGCCGATGCGCCTGGTGGTGCGGGAATCGTCGGCGCCCCCGCCGGCTCTCGCCGTGCCCGGCTGAGCCGGCCCGTGGCCTGGGCCAGGCGTTTGGCGTGTTCGACGGCCAGGGCGTGGAATTCCTGGAGCGCCGGGACGTCGGCCGGGAGCCGTTCCAGGCAGAAGGCCTTGAGCCGGGCATAGGGCAAGGGCGCGGCGAGGAAGCCATGGTGGAGCAGGACGCGGTTGGTGTAGGCGTCCACCACCAGTTCCGGCTGGCCCCAGGCGTAGAGCAGCATGGAGTCGGCGGTTTCCGGGCCGACGCCCCAGGTGGCGAGGAGCTGCCCGCGGCTGGGCGGCCGGCCATCAAGTTCAAGCCACAACTTGCTGAACGCTTGGAGCTTGCGGCTCTTGGCCCGGTAATAGCCGGCGGGGCGGACGGCCGTTTCCAGCCGTTCCGGCGCGGCCGCCAGGATGGCCGGTGGCGCGAGCAGGCCGGTGGCGGCGAGGTTGCGCAGGGCCCGCTCGACGTTCGGCCAGGCGGTGTTCTGGGTGAGGATCGCGCCGGCGCAGATTTCGAACCGCTGCCGGGCGTCATGCGGGAAGGAATAGTCGCCCGGATGATAGCCGGCGCCGCTGCCGCTCCGGGTCGGGTTGCTGCCGGCGTGCCCGAGCAGCGGCCACCAGCCTTGCGGTCCATAGGCGGCCAGCAGCGCCCGTGCGAACTCCGCAAGTGTGGCGGGGGTGCCGGGGGGCGGCGGCCAAGTGGCGGGGTTGGCGGCGGTGGTGCGGGTCACGGCATAAAGGAATGGCCCCTTGGCGATGGCGATTCCATTCCCAGGGGGCCGGGTTCAATTGCGCTTCCGGTTGGTTGGCGGTGGGCGGCGGGTCACTCCGCCTTGCCGGCTTCCAGGCAGTCGCTGCGCCAGCAGCAGGCGAGCTGGCCGCAGGTTGCGCCGTCCTTGCCGAAGCAGGGGCTGTTGCCTTCCGCGACTTGGATGGCCCGGATGACGTCCACCTTCTTGGCCGTCTTCGCCACGTCGAGGCCCATCTCCCGGGCTTTTTTGCGCAGGACCATGACATTGAACTTGCTCATAAGCGCGACCCTTTCGCCACCGTTTCGTCAGCCGATTGTGTACCAAATCACCAGCAAGGGAAATTCCGTCTGGGGCAAGGTGGCCCGGTGTCACCGAATGTTGCCCCCCGCTCCGGGGAAGGCAGAGCGGTGCGTGAACGATGCGAGTATCATAGCTTCAGGCGTGCCGGTTTTCAACTGGGGCGGAGATGGGGCGGCCGCGGCCTTCTCGTAGCCGCCGTTTTTCTCGCTTGAATGTACGGGTCAAAGCAACGGGACAAACTCGTAATTCGTCAGAGCTGGCCCGCCGCGGCCCGGGGTGCCGGCTTGCAATCTTCTGATAATGGGTTATCATTACTGGCGTCCGCCGCCGGGGACGGCAAGTCCCGGCAGCCACCCACAACCAGCCACTGCCCCGCCCGCCCGACAGGAGTGACCTCCAGATGTGCAACTGCGCCCAAGCTTGTCCCACGCCTGGCAATTGCCCCCGCCAAGGCCGCACCGCCCACCCCTTCATCGCCGGCGGCCATCCAGAGGCCCCCGGAAAGGCGCCGCCGGAACAATCGTCCACCCTTGCCGGCTGCGCCGCCGGCTGCCCCCGCCGGATCGTCGCCATTGCCGGGGATGACGCCTTGCGCCTGCGGCTGGCGGATCTGGGGCTGTTCCCGGAGCAGGTGGTCGTGAAGAAAGGCGCCCAGTTCTGGCGCGGCCCCGTGCTCGTGCGGCTGCCGGGCGGGGCCGAACTGGCCTTGGGGCAGCGGTTGGCGGCCCAGGTCGCCGTCCGCGAGGAGGAGTTGCCGCCGCCGGCGGCTTGCCCAGCCCCCCTGATTTCCGCGTCCGCAGCATCGTGAACGTTTCCAATCCGCGAGAACCGAACTCCATGCAGCCTGCCACCACCACTCCCGCGTCCGCCGCGAAAGCCGGCCCGAAGAGGGTCGTCCTCATCGGCAATCCCAACGTCGGCAAGTCGGCGCTGTTCATGCGCCTGACCGGCATCCATGCGACCATTTCCAATTATCCGGGCACCACGGTCGCTTACCAGGATGGCATGGCGCGCCTCCATGGCGAGAGCGTGGAGGTGCTCGACACGCCCGGCACCTATTCCTTGGCCGGGGGCAACCCCGCCGAGCAGGTTGCCGCCGACTTGGCCGAACTTGCCGATGTGGCGGTCTGCGTGGTTGATGCCACCAACCTTGAGCGCAACCTGATGCTGCTGTTGCAAGTGCTGGAGCGCGGCCTGCCGACGGTGGTGGCGCTGAACATGGCCGATGACGCGCGGCAGAAGGGGATCGGGATCGACACGGCGGCGCTGGCCCGCCGGCTCGGGGTGCCGGTGGTGCCCACGGTGGCCGTCAGCGGCGAAGGGATCCACGAGCTGGGGGAGGCGATCCATGCGGCGTTGCGGAGTCCGCGCGGGGAAGGGTGTGAGGCGCGGGGCGTCGAGGCGCGCTGGGCGGCGGCGGGGGAGATCGCCCGGGAAGTGCAGACGCTGGCGCACCGGCACCCGACCTTCCTCGAGCGGTTGCAGGATTGGTCGGTGCATCCCCTTGGCGGCGTCGGAGTTGCGGCGTTGCTGCTGGCCGCGATGTTCGCCATCGTCCGCTTCCTCGGCGAAGGGCTGATTGCCTGGGTGTTCGACCCTTTCTTCCAAGGCCCCTACCGCGCCTGGGTGATCGCGCCGCTCGAAGCGGGGCTCCGTGATGGGTCGGTGCTCTACCATCTCCTGCTCGGGTCGCGGGTGCCGGTGGAGGGGAGCTTGGTGATTGACCTGAAGCAGAGCATGGGGCTGCTCACCACCGCGCCCTACGTCGAGTTCGGCATGGTGCTGCCCTACCTGCTGGCCTTCTACCTGGTGCTTTCCGTGTTGGAGGACGTCGGCTACCTGCCGCGGCTGGCCGTGGTGCTGGACCGGGCCATGCACCAGCTTGGGCTCCACGGGTTCAGCGTCATCCCCATGCTGCTGGGCTTCGGCTGCAACGTGCCGGGGATCTTGGCGACGCGCTCGCTGGAGACGAAGCGGCAGCGGTTCATCGCCTGCACGCTGATCTCGATCGGGGTGCCGTGCGTGGCGTTGCAGGCGATGATCATCCAACTGGTCGGGGTCCACGGCCTGCGCTACGTCGCGGCGGTCTATGCCTTCCTGGCCGGCGTCATTTTCATCCTGGGCCGGCTGTTGCGGCGGCTTTGCCGGGGCGGGGCGATGCCGGAACTGCTGCTGGAGATCCCGCCCTACCGCTGGCCGGTGCCGCGCCTGGTGCTGCTGAAGCTGTGGCGGCAGGGCAAGGGGTTCCTGCTGGAAGCGACGCCGCTGGTGCTGCTCGGCGTGCTGCTCATGAACCTGCTGCTCTGGCTGCGCTGGTTCGACGGCATTGCGCGGCTGGCCGGCCCGCTGGTGCGCCAGGTCTGGGGGTTGCCGGCCGAGGCGGTTTTGCCGGTGGCGATCGGCGTTTTGCGCAAGGATGTGGCCGCCGGGATGCTGCTGCCGCTGAAGCTGGCCCTGCCCCAGCTCATGACCGCCAGCGTGCTCCTGGCGCTGACCTTCCCCTGCATCGCCACCTTTGCCGTGCTCTTCAACGAGCTGGGCTGGAAGGACACGCTCAAGAGCGTCGGGATCATGGCCGCCGCGGCGGTCATTTTCGGCGGCCTGGCGAACCTGCTGTTCACCGCGCTGCTCTGACGGGGAGGGGGGCGAGGCGCGCCGCGGCGACGGGACGGAAAGTGGGGGCACCGTCCCCGGTGCCTCCGCATGATGCAACCGGGACTGGATGACGCCGGGAGGAACACAGGGACAAGAGGGGCTCCAGGGCTGGGGCTGGTGTCCTTTCTGTCCCTAACTTCCTGGACGGCAAGTCACTGCCGCCTTCACCCCTGGCCGCGGCAGTCGGCGCAGAGGCCGGTGAGCGTGATGTCATGCCCCTCGACCTGGAAGCCGGGCGGCGCGAGCGACTGCACGTCGGCGTGGGTGCCTTCCATGTCGAACACCCGGTTGCAGAGGCGGCAGCGGCAATGGTGATGGTGGCGGCGGCGGGCGAGTTCGTAGCGGGCCGGTTCGCCGGGAAGGGCGACTTGCACGAGCCCACCCTCCGCCAGCAGCGCCTTGATGGCCCGGTAGACGGTGGCGATGCCAACCCCCGGCGCCTCCTCCTGGGCGGCGGCCAGCAGTTCCGGCGGCGTCAGCGGCCGGGCCGCCGCCGCCAAGGCGTTGCGGATGGCGGTCCGCTGGCGGGTCTGCCGTTCCGTGGCGGCGCTGGCGGTTGGGTTGCGCATGGATGCACCTTGTGGCGTCGGGGCGGGCGGGATTGGCGGCGGCCGGGGCGGGAAATATAACGCCCCGTGAATGCCGGCAATGGCACGCGCGGGGCGGGGTGGGGGCGGCCAGGGCCACGCGCGGGGCGGGCATTGGCCGGAACCCGGGAAACTCACTCGCCCGTTTCAGCCTTGGGTGGCTTCTCCCCCTTCGGCTTCAGCGGCTTCAGCCACTTGCCGTCCTTGCTCTCCTTCACCATGCCGGTGATGGTGACTTCCTGCCCTTCGGGATATTCGGCCAGCGTCTTCTCGTTGGGCGGAAGTTTCAGCAGGTATTCGCCGTCGGCGGTCACCAGCTTGAGCTGTTTGACCTTCCCCCGCTTGTTCGTCTCATAGGCGATCTTGCCCGTGACTTCCACCGGCTTCTCGACTCCTTTCCCTTTTCCGGCCTTTTCAACCTTCTCGGTCTTCGCGTCCTTCCCGCCGTTGGCCGCGATGGTCGCGGGGGTAGCGACGACCAGGCCGGCAAGCGCGAGGCCGGCAACCAGGGTGCGCGTCTTCATGACTGGGAACTCCTCTCTGAGGAACCTGCCCTGGCGGCCGCGACACGCTCCGGCGGCATCGCCGGCGGGCGGGCCCAAGGCATGGGGAATAGCATACAAGCGCTGCCGCGGTTTGGCAATTGCCCCGTGGGGCAGCCCGCAATTCGCCGGCGCCGGGGCGCCGCGGGGAGTCACTGGACTTCGCTGAACCGCTCCTTGCCGACGCCGCAGATGGGGCACTTGGCGGGCGCGGCGCCGGAGACGGTGTTGCCGCAGACGGCGCAGACGAAGATGGCCGTGGCGGGCAGGTCCTTGTCGGCCGCGGCCGCCGTCCGGGCCTCGGTGTAGAGCTTGTGGTGGATTTCCTCCACCGCCATGGCATTGCGGAAGGAGGTCGCGGCCGCCTGGTTGCCTTCCGCCTGCGCGGTGGCGACGAAGCCGGGGTACATGGAGCGGAATTCGTGGGCCTCGCCGGCGGCGGCGGCCTCCAGGTTTTCCACGGTGCCCTTGACGCCACCCAGGACGCGCAGATGGGCATGGGCGTGGACCGTCTCCGCCGCGGCGGCGGCGCGGAAGAGCTTCGCGATTTGCGGGTAGCCGTCGGCGTCCGCCTTCTGGGCAAAGGCGAGGTAGGTGCGGTTGGCCTGGCTTTCGCCGGCAAAGGCCGCCTTCAGGTTGTCGAGGGTGGAGGGCATGGCTTGGGTTCCTTTCATTCAGGGGTGGCTGGGGCGGCGGTGGGGGTTGGGGACTGGGGCTGGGGACTGGGGCTGGCCGGCCGCCGCGTCGCGGCAGGTCCGGCAGCGGCCCCGCAGCTCGATCTGGACGGACTCGACGGTGCCGATTTCCGTCCCGGCCAGTTGCGGGGGCAAGTGGGGCAGGGTAGTGGCGGGCAGGTCCAGGACTCGCCCGCAGCGGGTGCAGAGGAAATGGGGATGCTCGGCCGTGTTGGCGTCGAAACGCGCCCGGTCGGCGGTGCCGGCGAGCTTGAGGACCAGCCCCTTTTCCTCCAGCAGCCGGAGGTTGCGGTAGACGGTGTCGAGGGACAGCTCGGGGATGCGGGCGCGCACCCGTCGGCAGAGGGTCTCGGCATCGGGATGCTCGCTGGTGGCGGCCAGCTCGCGGAAGATTTCGCTGCGCTGGTGGGTGGCCCTGAGGCCGAGTTGGCGGCAGGCCTGCTGGAACTGGGCCAGCCGCTGCTGGGGTGTGGGGTTGGGGTTGGGTTGGCTGTCGGTCGGGTTCATGGTGAGCCAAGGAATAATTGGAACTTGCTAAGAACAATAACTGACATTCGCCGGAAAGCAATTGCCGCCGGCAAAAAGGGGGCTACGTTTCGCCTCCGGGACGATCCCTCGCCCTCGCCATCCAACCCCGGCCATTCCACACGCCAAGGTTCCCCATGACCACCTACACTCTCTCAGCCCGCAACCTGCCGCTCGACGATTCCTGGGATGTCATTGTGCTGGGCGGCGGCCCCAGCGGCTGCGCCGCCGCCGCGGCGGCGGCCCGCGAGGGGGCACGCACGCTGCTGGTCGAAGCCACCGGCGCGCTCGGCGGCATGGGCACCGGCGGCCTGGTGCCGGCGTGGTGTCCATTCTCCGACAAGCAGACCATCATCTACCGCGGGCTGGCGCAGACCGTCTTCGAGCGCTGCAAGGCCGGGGAGCCGCACGTCGCGCCCGACGCCCTCGACTGGGTGCCCATCGCCCCGGAACTGCTCAAGCGCATCTACGACGAGCTGCTGGCCGAGGCCGGCGCGCAGGTGCTTTTCAACAGCGTCCTGGCCGCGGTCGAGCCCGCCGCCGCGGGGGAGGGCGGGGGCGTCGGCACGGTCGTGGTGGCCGACAAGCGTGGGCTGAGCGCCCTGCGCGCCAAGGTCTACATTGACGGCACCGGCGATGCCGACCTCTGCGCCTGGGCCGGGGCCGAGTTCCAGCAGGGCGACGAGACCGGCGACCTGATGCCGGCCACCCTCTGCTTCAGCCTCGCCAACGTCGACGAGTATGCCTACCGCCATCTCTACCGCGGCGGCAACCGCCTGCACAGCGGCAACCCCCAGAGCCCCATCTACCGCATCCTCGAGTCTGGCCGCTACCCGCTCATCCCCGACGCCCACCTCTGCAACAACCTCATCGGCCCCGGCACGGTCGGCTTCAATGCCGGCCACCTCTGGAACGTGGACAACACCGACCCCGTGGGCGTCTCCCGCGCCCTCGCCCAGGGGCGCAAGATGGCCGCCCAGTACCGCGACGCCCTCGCCGAGTTCTGCCCCGAGGCCTTCGGCAACGCCTTCCTGGCCGCGACCGCCAGCCTCATGGGCATCCGCGAGACCCGCCGCATCGTCGGCGACTACGTCCTCACCCTCGACGACTATCTTGCCCGCCGCGGCTTCCCCGACGAGATCTGCCGCAACTCCTACTTCATTGACATCCACCACTCCAAGAAGGAGGTCGAGGCCCACACCCGGGCGCGGTCCGAAGGGCTGCACCTGCCGGTGCGCTACGCGGCGGGCGAAACCCACGGCATCCCCTACCGCTGCCTCACCCCGGCCGGGCTGCGCAACGTCCTGGTGGCCGGCCGCGGCATCTCCTGCGAGCGTGCCGTGCAGGGCAGCATCCGGGTCATGCCGGTCTGCCTGGCCATGGGCGAAGCCGCCGGCATTGCCGCCACCCAGGCCCTCCGCGGCCACGCCGGCGACGTCCATGCGGTCGTCCCCGACCGGCTGCGCCAGCGCCTGCGCGAGCTGGGCGCCTACCTGCCGTCGCCCTGATGCCGGCCGCCAGCCCCCAGCCCCCAGCCGCCGCCGCCGGTGCCGGCGCCGGGGGCGATGACGGCCGCGCGGTAGGCGCGGGTGGCCGGGAAAAGCGCCGCGCGGGCGGGGCTGGAGGATAAATGGCTCCCCAGGAACAACCCCAATCCAACCACTCTCGGTCATCGCACCCGTCCACCGCCCTCTGCGCGACCAGGTTGACCGGTTCCGGCGGCATCCTGGCCGCCGGATCGGCCTCGCCAGCCAGCCTGAACCCGCCAGAGAGTCGCCAAACCGACGCTCCGGACGCCCGGTTTGACCACGCCGCCGGGGTGATCATCGACCGGAAGACTTACCGCCTGCCGGTGCCAGACCGGCGGAGAGGCCCATGACGAGACCCATGACGAGACCCATGACGGCACCAGGTCGGTGAACTTGCGCCAGATCGGGGCCCACTCAAGGGCCCAGTCAGAGGCCCAGTCAATCGCCGTGATGAAGGCCGTCCTCGTCCGTCCTATGTCCGCCAACGGTCTCATTCAAGCCCTGGGCATGAAGAGCAAGACCGGTGCGTTGAAACGTACCCTTGCAGAACTCATGGCGGATGGATTGATCGAGTACACCATCCCCGACAAGCCCACGAACCGACTGCAGAAATACCGGCTGACCGACAAGGGCCGTAACGCATTCGAGGAGCACCGATGAGGGAGATACTCGGCAAGGCCAAAACGATCCGCGAGCTGCTCAGCGGCGCGAAGGAGTAGTATGGGCCAGTTGACGCTTCAACAACTGAAGTCGCACCTCTGGAACTGCGCGGAAATCCTGCGCGGGAGCGCCGGGGGCGATGACGGCCGCGCGGTCGGCGCTGGTGGCCGGGAAAAGCGCCGCGCGGGCGGGGCGGGAGGATAAATGGCTCCGTACAAACACCCCGTCGCGCCCGCGTAGAGCTTATTGGGCGATGGCGGCCGCCGCCGCGAAAACGGAATCGCCCTCGAAAGCACCGTCGCCACCGCCTCTCTCCGGCTCTCGCGTTTCCGCGTGCCCGGCAAGCCGTCGTCGCTCTCGGCCACGAGGGGAGCCGCAGACTTCGGCGATGAGGAAACGAGGGCCTTGTTCGGCAGTGTCTCGAAGGGGATCGGGCATTCCACCTTGACAACATCTGCCAACAACTGATATTATCCGCACACTTTGAGTCCGCTCGGGAATTCCGAACCGGAGGTTGCCGACCATGAAAAGAGAACCCGACGAGGTGATGTCCATCGGCGAGCTGGCCGAGTACCTGAAGATCTCGCGGTCGACACTGTACAAGCTGGTTCAGGAGGGCCGCCTGCCGGGACAGAAGCTCGGCAAGCGCTGGCGCTTCCACAAGGACGCCATCGACGAGTGGCTGAAGCAGCACCCGGAGAACACACGGCCAGGGGACGGGAAATGAGTATGGCAAACGGGACAGGAGCCAATCTCGGCTTTGAGGACAAGCTGTGGGCCGCGGCGGACAAACTGCGCGGCACCATGGACGCGGCGGAGTACAAGCACGTCGTGCTGGGGCTGATCTTCCTCAAGTACATCTCCGATGCCTTCATGGAGATGCACGACCGGCTGGCCGCTGACGACAATGCAGATGCCGAGGACCGCGACGAGTACCTGGCCGAAAACGTCTTCTGGGTGCCGCCGGAGGCGCGCTGGCCCCACCTGCGGAAGAGCGCCAGGCAGGCCAGCATCGGCCAGCTTGTGGACGATGCGATGAAGGCCATCGAGCGCGACAACGTCCAGCTCAAGGGCGTCCTGCCCAAGGACTACGCGCGCCCAGCGCTGGACAAGACCCGGCTCGGGGAACTGATCGACCTGATCGCCACCATCGGCCTGGGCGACGCCGAGAGCCGGAAGAAGGACATCCTCGGCCGCGTCTACGAGTACTTCCTGGCCCGGTTCGCCGAGAAGGAAGGCAAGGGCGGCGGCGAGTTCTACACGCCCCAGTGCGTGGTGCGGCTGCTGGTGGAGATGCTGGAGCCCTTCAAGGGGCGCGTCTACGACCCCTGCTGCGGCTCGGGCGGCATGTTCGTGTCGGCCGCCAAGTTCGTCACCGAACACGCCTCCTCCAACGGCAACCTGTCGGCGCCTGCCTGTCGCGTCCGCGACGCAGACAGGTCCAACGGACAGGCAGGCGGCAAGAGCAAGGCGCAGACCCAGCGCCTGATCTCGATCTTTGGCCAGGAGTCCAACTACACCACCTGGCGGCTGGCGCTCATGAACCTGGCCATCCGGGGCATCGACGCACACATCGAGTGGGGCGACAGCTTCCTCGACGACAAGCAGAAGGACCTGCGCGCCGACTTCATCCTCGCCAATCCCCCGTTCAACATGGAGGACTGGGGCCATTCGAAGGTGGCGGACGACGTCCGCTGGAAGTACGGCACGCCCCCCAAGGGCGGCGAGCGCAAGCAGAAGGACGGCTCGGTCATCACCGTGGACGGCGGCAACGCCAACTACGCCTGGATTCAGCACTTCCTTCACCACCTGGCCCCCGACGGCACCGCCGGGTTCGTGCTGGCCAACGGCTCCATGTCCTCGAACACCTCCGGCGAGGGCGACATCCGCAAGGCCATCATCGAAGCCGACCTGGTGGACTGCATGATCGCGCTGCCCGGGCAGCTCTTCTACACGACCCCGATCCCCGTGTGTCTCTGGTTCCTCACCCGGCAGAAGAGCGCCAACCGGACCAAGGGGTACCGTCCGCGCCCCGGCGAGACCCTCTTCATCGATGCCAGACGAATGGGCACACTGGTAGACCGAACCCACCGCGAGCTGTCCGACGACGACATCGCCCAGATCACCCGCGCCTACCACGCTTGGAGAAGTGAGAATAGTGAAGAGGGAAGGGTGAAGTATGGAGTCTACGAAGACCAGCCGGGCTTCTGCGGCACGGCCACGCTCAAGGAGATCAAGGAGCACGGCTATGTGCTGACGCCCGGCCGCTACGTCGGCACCGAGGCGGTCGAGGACGACGGCATCCCCTTCGAGGAGAAGATGGCCGAACTCACGGCGGCCCTCTACGAGCAGATGGCCGAGTCCATCCAATTGGACGACGCGATCCGCGCCAACATGGAGGCCTTGGGCTATGGCGAGTGATCCCTACCAGCCGCCCTACAGCCTCACCCCGGCCATGTTCCGAATGGTCGAGGAGATCGGCGAGGCGTTGGGCCGACTCCGAGCCGGAAGCGGCCCCGTCGAGCCCCACCTGCGGCGCGGCAACCGCATCCGCACCGTCCAGGCCTCCTGCGCCATCGAGGGCAACACCCTCAGCGTCGAGCAGGTCACGGCAGTGCTCGAAGGCAAGCGGGTGCTGGGCACGCCCCGCGAAATCCAGGAAGTCCGCAACGCCTTTGTCGCCTACGAGCACATGGCCGAGTGGTCGCCCCATTCCCGCGATGACCTGCTGGCCGCGCACGGCGTCCTCATGGCCGGGTTGGTCGACGAACCGGGCCGCTTCCGCTCCGGCGGTGTCGGCATCCAGCGCGGCGAGGAGATCGTCCACCTTGCGCCCCCCGCCGACCGCGTGCCCGCCCTGGTCGCCGATCTCCTGGCCTGGCTCAAGGCCACGCCGGAACACCCGCTCATCGCCAGTTGCATCTTCCACTACGAGTTCGAGTTCATTCATCCCTTCCAGGACGGCAACGGCCGCATGGGCCGCCTTTGGCAGACCCTCATCCTCAGCCGCTGGAACCCCCTCCTCGCCGCCGTCTCCGTTGAGACCCTCACTGGCGAACACCAGGCCGACTACTACGCCGCCCTGAACGCCAGCAACAAGGCGGTCGCCTGCACCCCGTTCATCGAGTTCATGCTCGCCATGATCCGCGACGCCCTGCGGGAACTCATCGCGACCGAACAAGTAAGCGAACAACAAACCGAACAAGTTGCGCGCCTCCTGGCGGTGATGGGCGGAACGCCCCTCTCCGCCCGGGAGATCATGACGAAGCTGGGGCTCGCACACCGCCCCACCTTCCTCTACTCCTACCTGCAACCGGCCCTGGCCGACGGGCTGATCGATATGACCCGGCCCGACGCCCCCCGCGCCCGCAACCAGAAATACGTGCGGCGGCAAATGCCCGCCGCACGCCCTCACCCCAACCCTCTCCCACGGGGAGAGGGAGCGGAAGCCACGAGCCGCCACGCTTCACCCTTCAATCTTCCCCCTTTACCCTTCGCGCGCAAGAAGGGAGGATGACCATGAACACCACGGAACAACAACTCCGGGAATTGATTCGCCAAGGCGAGGGCATCTCCGCCGAGTTCAAGACCTGCCGCAGCCAGCTCAGCCGGGATGTGTACGAATCCGTCTGCGCCTTCCTCAACCGCCACGGCGGGACGATATTGCTGGGCGTTCAGGACTCGGGCGAGGTCGTTGGCATCGAACCCGGTTGCGCGCCGCAAATCAGGAAAGACTTCGTCACCGCCATCAACAACCCGCAGAAGCTGCAGCCGCCCGCTTACTTCTCGGTGGATGAGATCGCGCTGGATGGGAAAGCGCTCCTGCACATCTTTGTCCCCGAAAGTTCACAGGTGCATCGCTGCAGCGGCCGCATCTACGACCGCAACGAGGACGGCGACCTGGACATCACCGACAATACCGTGCAGGTTGCCCAGCTTTACCGGCGCAAACAGGCCACATACAGCGAAAACCGCGTGTTCCCGCACTTGGGATTGGACGATCTCGACCGCGACTTGATCGCCAGGTGCCGCAAAATCGCCAGGCTTCGCTGGGAAGATCATCCGTGGAAAGACATGGACGATCTGGAACTGCTCAAGAGTGCTCAACTTTACCAGACAATTCCGGAAACCGGCGTCAGCGGCATCACCTTGGCGGGAATTCTGCTCCTGGGCAGGCAGCTCCCGCTGCTGAACACGGTTCCCCATCACCGCACCGACCTGATTCTGCGCAAGGTCAACCTCGACCGCTACGACGACCGGGACTTCGTCGATGTGAATCTGGTCGAGAGCTACGACCGCATCATGGCGTTCGTGCACAAGCACCTGCCGGACCCGTTCTATCTGGAAGGCACCACCAGCATCAGCATCCGCGACGCCATCTTTCGGGAGGTCGCCTCGAACCTCCTCATTCACCGAGAATACACCAACGCCTTCCCCGCCAAGCTGATCATCGAGTACGGCCAGGTCCGCACCGAGAACAGCAGCCGCCCCCACGGATTCGGTCGGCTCGACCCCGAGAACTTCACCCCGTTCCCAAAGAACCCCGTGATCGCCAAGTTCTTTCGTCAGATCGGGCGTGCCGACGAACTCGGTTCCGGCATGCGCAAGATGATGAAGTACAGTCGGGCCTACGGTGGCGCGGATCCGGAGCTGGTCGAAGGTGACGTGTTCAGAATGACGGTCAAGGTGCCTGAATTCAGCGAGAGCGCGGAACCAGTCACCCCGCAAGTCGCCCCGGAAGTCGGGGCAGAGTCGGGGCCAGGGTCGGGGCCAGGGTCGGGGCCAGGGTCGATCCATGATCGCGTTCTGCGCGCCCTGCGAACCGGTGAGATGGCTAAGGCCAAAATTGCCCGGGCGATTGGGCAAACCAGTATATCGGGAAAGCTGAACCAGCGAATCCGTGAAATGCTGAACGCCGGGTTGCTTGAGTACACGATCCCTGACAAGCCCAACAGCCGACTCCAGAAATACCGCCTCACCGCCACCGGCAAGCGCCTGACCGACAAGGAGGGCACCGGCCATGGCGAATGAGTGGCGGTTAGCAGCATTCGGAGACTGCGCTGAGCTTGTTCGGGAATCCGTGCAACCTAATCAGTGTTCAGGTCAACCCTACATCGGACTGGAGCACATTGGGCAGGGAACCCTACGTCTCGAGGGTATCGGAACCGGAGACGATATCAATAGCCTGAAGTCGAAATTCGAGGCCGGAGATGTTCTCTTTGGAAAACTACGCCCATACTTCCGCAAGGTGGTTCGCCCTGATTTCGCTGGAGTCTGCTCAACTGACATCTGGGTGGTCCGGGCAAAGCCAGGATGCGACCAAGGGTTCATCTTCTACTGGATGGCATCGCCCGAGTTTGTCGCCCTTGCCAACTCTGCCTCGGAAGGCACGAAGATGCCGAGGGCGAAATGGGATTATGTTGCGAAGCACCAGAAGTCTGTCCCCCCTCTGCCCGAGCAGCGCGCCATCGCGCACATCCTCGGGACGCTGGACGACAAGATCGAGTGCAACCGGCGGCTCAACCGCACCCTCGAAGGCATCGTCCGCGCCCTGTTCCAGAGCTGGTTCATTGATTTCGATCCCGTGCGTCGGAACGCCGCCCGGGATCAAAATCAACCCTCACCCCCGGCCCCTCTCCCAGGGGGAGAGGGGATGCGGGGCAATTATCGAGGCGGGTATGACTTTGCGGGATTGGTCGAGACGGCCCGTGAGTTGAGGAAGAAACAGACGTCGGTGGAGGTGATGTTCTGGGAGTGGGTGCGGGATCGACGATTCATGGGCCTGAAGTTCAGGCGACAGCATCAGCTTGGCGATTACGTCGTCGATTTCTACTGCCACGAACGCCGCCTGGTGATCGAACTTGATGGCGTCATTCATGCCTCGAAACGGGCGAAAGACCACAAGCGCGACGCCTGGATGCAGGCGCAAGCCTTCAATGTGCTGCGATTCCCCAACGAACAGCTTCTGGATGATCCCGAATCCATCCTGATCACTATTGCTGACACCGTCTGCGGACTCGAAAGCCCTCTCCCATGGGGAGAGGGTTGGGGTGAGGGTTCGGTCGAAGCATTCGACCGATTGTTCCCTGACACGTTCGAGGACTCCGACCTCGGCCCGATTCCGAAGGGGTGGAAGGTTGGATCGCTTGGCGATGTGGCGGACAGCCCCCGGCGTGGCGTCAATCCCTCGGACGTGCCGCCGACCACACCATACATCGGACTCGAACACATGCCGCGCCGGTGTATTGCCCTGGACGCCTGGGGCCGCGCGGAAGACGTGGCCAGTGGCAAGTCACAGTTCAAGCAAGGGGAGATTCTGTTCGGCAAGCTGCGGCCCTACTTCCACAAGGTGGGCGTCGCGCCGATGGATGGCGTCTGCTCCACAGACATCGTCGTGGTGACGCCGAAGGCGTCGCACTGGCACGGCTATGTCATCTCGCTGGTGTCGAGCAAGGCGTTTGTCGACTACACCGACTCGCACTCGGCGGGCACGAAGATGCCCCGCACCAACTGGAAGGACATGAGCCGCTATCCGCTGGCTCTCCCCCCCGTGACCCTTGCCAAGGCGTTCCAGGAGCATGTCGCCTCTTTCCACCAGCGAATCATCCTGAACGTTCGCCAGAACCGCCGCCTGGCCGGTCTGCGCGACACGCTGCTGCCCAAACTCCTGAGCGGCGAGATCGAGCTCCCCGCCGCCGAGGCCGTCGCAGAGGAGGTCACCTGATGGCTAAGACGACACGAGTCAGGCGCGCCTTCTCGGTATCCGGTGAACTGCTCACGAAATCACGTGAGGCGGGCATGGCGGAGCTGTTCTAGGTCAAGCCGCAGAACATCACCATCCATCTGAAGAACATCTACGCCGAGGGGGAATTGGCGGAAGCGGCAACTTGTAAGGATTTTTTACAAGTTCAAACTGCGAGCCAACGCTGGCAGGGAAATAGCCCAGCACAGGCATGAGGAAGTTCGCATGAGTGCCAATTACCGCCAAACCACAAGACCGGGAAAGTAGCCCATGCCCCATCGCGTAACAGAACTGCATTCGATCATGCCGATTGCGAACATCGCATCGGTGATGGCGCACGGTATATTGTCGCATGAGAAAGCAGCGCGTTCGGATCATGCGGACATATCGCTTCCGGACGTGCAGGATCTGCGGGCGCGGACAACGGTGCCCGGCGGTCTGCCTCTACATCAGTACGCGAATCTGTACTTCTGTGCCCGTAATCCGATGATGTACCGTCTGAAGGGCGAGCGGTTACGGCTCTGCGTGTTGCAGGTTGATCGGAAGGTGCTTGATTTGCCTGGCGTGGTTTTGACCACGGGCAATGCCGCCAGTAATTATTCGCGTTTCCTGCCATCCCCTGCGGGACTCCGGGCGATTCCTTTTAATGATGTGTTTGCTGATTACTGGACTGACGACAATCCCATCGAGCAGATGCGGAAGAAGTCTGCGAAGTGCGCAGAGGTGCTGGTGCCGCACTGTGTGCAACTATGCTTCATTACCGGCGCGTACGTTAGTGACTCGATTGATCAGAGTGCATTACTGACGGCAGGATTCCACTTGCCAATCACGATAAATGCCAAGATGTTTTTCTGCGGAGGTGCAGATTTATGATCAAGATTCTAATAGGCGACATGTTTGAAAGCCAGGCCCGGACGCTGGTGAACACGGTGAACTGTGTCGGAATCATGGGCAAGGGCATCGCCAAAGAGTTCAAGAAGCGGTTCCCGGAGATGTTCCGCGACTATGCGGGGAGGTGTGCCAGCAAGAGCGTGCTGCCCGGCGTTCCCTATCTCTACACAGATTTGCTGGGTAATTCCATCATCAATTTCCCCACCAAAGACCACTGGCGTTCGCCGTCGAAACTGGAGGACGTAGTTCGTGGCCTTGATATCTTTGCAGAAAAGTATCGTGAATGGGGAGTCAAGTCGGTGGCGTTTCCGCCTCTCGGTTGCGGCAGCGGGGGATTGGAGTGGCGCACAGTTGGGCCCATTATGTACCAGAGACTGAGCGAACTCGATCTGGAAGTGGAAATATACGCTCCCTTCGGGACCCCGAGAAAGGAGCTTTCCATTGAGTTTCTTGAGCAGCAGGCAACCGCGCCGGCCAACACCAAGGGGGCCGTTCAGAGCAAGATGAAGAAGGAGTGGGTGCCGCTGCTTGAAGTGCTTTGGCAATTAGAGAGGCAGCCCTATGCTGCGCCCGTTGGCAGAACCATCTTTCAGAAGATTTGCTACGTGGTGACGGAACAGGAGATCGATACAGACTTTCATTTCAGCCAGGGAAGCTATGGTCCGTTCGCCCCGGAAATCAAAGAGGCGCTTTCGGTATTTGCCAATGCAAACCTTGCCCAGGAGCAGTTGCTTGGGCGCATGACGGCTTTGCGTACCGGCCCGGATTACGAAGCACTGCGGGAGAAATATGCCGACTATCTGAAATCCGTGCGTCGGGTGGTCACGAAAACGGTGGATTTGTTCTGCCGCATCAAGGACACGGAGCAGGCCGAGGAAGTTGCTACGGTTTTCTATGCCGCACGACAGGTCAAGGCTGGTAAACCGCATGCGACTGAACAGGATATTTTCAACTACATCGCCGAATGGAAGAAACAGTGGAATACGCCACAGAAACGAGAGGCGGTTGCGTCCGCAATCCGTCATCTCGTGATGCTCAAGTGGGTTGGCGCTGAGTTCAGCCAATCATTGCCAGTCGAAGAGGACATTTTCTGATGTCCGGCATGACTGAAGACCTTCTGGAGACGACGGCGCTGGCCTGGTTCGCCGAACTGGGCTACCAGACCTTGCACGGGCCGGACATATCGCCGGGAGGCGATACCCTCACCCCCGGCCCCTCTCCCAGGGGGCGAGGGGAGGATTGGGACGGCTCCGTCTCTGGCATCTCCCAGCGGGAAAGGGCCTCGTTCAGGGACGTGTTTCTGGTCGGACGCCTGCGCCAGGCGCTCGAACGCATCAATCCGGGCGTCTCCGCCGAGGGGATCGATGATGCCATGCGGCGGATTCTGAACATGCCGTCGCCCGATCTGATGACGAACAACCGGGCGTTCCATCGTCTGCTGACCGACGGCATTCCGGTCGAGGTCTCGGTGCCGGCAAGCTCCTCTCCCACTGGGAAAGGCGGGGGTGAGGGTTTTGTGTACGGTGGAACCGAGCACAAAATAGTCTGGCTCTTCGACCTGGATGACGTGACAAACAATGAGTTCCTGGCCTTGAACCAGTACACGGTCATCGAGGGCAAGAAGAACCGGCGCGCGGATGTGGTGGTGTTCGTGAACGGGTTGCCGCTGGGCGTGCTGGAACTCAAGAATCCGGGCAGCGAGAACGCCACGATTCGGCATGCGTTCAACCAGTTGCAGACCTACAAGGCGGACATCCCGTCGCTGTTCACCGCCAACGAGGTGCTGGTCATCTCCGACGGGTTGCAGGCCAGGCTCGGGACGTTGAGCAGCGGGTGGGATCGCTTCATGCCGTGGCGGACTATCGATGGAACGGACGTGTTCCAGCGACCCTCACCCCCGGCCCCTCTCCCAAAGGGTGAGGGGAGCTTCACCACAGGCAAGTCTCAGTTGGAGGTCTTGATCCGAGGCGTCTTCGAGCCGAGGCGCTTCCTCGACTACGTGCTGAACTTCGTCGTGTTCGAGGACGACCTGTCCGCGCGCGGCGCGCAGGCGGGCGGCGCGAAGGTGATCAAGAAGGCGGCCGCCTATCACCAATACTGGGCGGTCAACCGCGCCCTGTCCTGCACGTTCTCCGCGTGCGGCATCGACACCGACGACACGCGCCTCATCGGGCGTTTCCCGGCCTTCAATCCCAATGGCGAGCTGGCGATTGGCGAGGGGACGCGCAGGTACGGCAAGGGCACCACGCATTTCGGCGGCCACCGCATCGGCGTGATCTGGCACACCCAGGGCAGCGGGAAGAGCCTCTCCATGACGTTCTACGCGGGCAAGGTGATCCGGCACCCGGACATGGGCAATCCGACCCTGGTGGTGATCACCGACCGGAACGACCTGGACGAGCAGCTCTTCACCACGTTCGCCAACTGCCGCGAGCTGCTGCGCCAGACGCCGGTCCAGGCGGCGAGCCGGGCGCATCTCAAAGACCTGCTGAAGGTCGCCTCGGGGGGGCGTCATCTTCACCACGATCCAGAAGTTTATGCCTTCGGCACCCTCACCCCAGCCCTCTCCCAGTGGGAGAGGGAGTAAGGCAAGCGTCGAGGAATGGCCGCCCTCTCCCGGCGGGAGAGGGAGTAACGCCGGCTCCGACGGGAACCTCCCCTCTACCTCTGGGAGAGGGAGTAACGCCGGCTCCGACGGGAACCTCCCCTCTACCTCTGGGAGAGGGAGTAACGCCGGCTCCGACGGGAACCTCCCCTCTACCTCTGGGGGGGGGGTCGGGGGAGAGGGTCCGCTATCGCCACGAACCAACATCGTGGTGATAGCGGATGAAGCGCACCGTTCGCAGTACGGCTTCATCGATGGATTCGCCCGGAAGCTGCATGAGGCGCTGCCGCACGCCTCCTTCATCGGCTTCACCGGGACCCCGGTTGAGTCCAACGACCGGAGCACCCCGGCGGTGTTCGGCGACTACATCGACAAGTATGACATCCTGCGCGCCGTCGAGGATGGCGCGACGGTGCCGATCTACTACGAATCCCGCCTGGCGAAGCTGGAGCTTGAGGAGTCGGAGAAGCCGAAGATCGACCCCGAGTTCGAGGAGATCACCGAAGGTGAGGAAGAGATCCAGAAGCAGCGCCTGCGGACCAAGTGGGCCGCGCTGGAAGCAATGGTCGGCACGGAACGGCGCGTCGGCCTGGTGGCCCGCGACCTGGTCGCCCACTTCGAGAAACGCCTGGAGGTGCTGGACGGCAAGGCGATGGTGGTGTGCATGAGCCGCCGCATCTGCGTGGACATGTACAACGCCATCGTGGCGCTGCGCCCCGCCTGGCACAGCCCCGACGACGCCTGCGGCAGGGTCAAGATCGTGATGAGCGGCAGCGCCTCCGACAATCCGTCGTGGCAGCCGCATATCCGCACGAAGAACGCCCGCGAGGATTTGGCCAGGCGCTTCAAGAATCCCGGCGACGAACTGCAGATCGTCATCGTGCGGGACATGTGGCTGACCGGCTTCGACTGCCCGTCGATGCACACCATGTACGTGGACAAGCCGATGAGCGGGCACAACCTGATGCAGGCCATTGCCCGGGTCAACCGGGTGTTCCGCGACAAGCCCGGCGGCCTGGTCGTGGACTACCTCGGCCTGGCGGACTCGCTCAAGCAGGCGCTGGCCAACTACACCGCGAACGGCGGCAAAGGCAGCGCTGCCATCGACCGCGAGCAGGCCATGGCGGTGTTCCTCGAGAAGTTCGAGATTGTGCAGCAGATGTTCCATACCTTCGACTATCGGGCGGTCGTCACCGGCCCGGCCTCGGGCCGCATCGCCGGCATCGCGCAGGCCATGGAGTTCATCCTCTCCCTGGAGGGCCTGCCTGCGTGCGGCGCACAGGCAGGCGGCAAGAAGCGTTACCTTCCCGCCGTCTCCAATCTGTCGCGAGCTTTTGCCCTGGTCGTGCCCGACGAGAGGGCGTTGGCCCTGCGCGACGACATCGCGTTCTTCCAGGAAGTGCGGGCCGCGCTGGTCAAGGCCACCGGCGACGAGACCGGCAGGAGCCAGTACGAAGTCGAGGCCGCCGTCCGGCAGCTCGTGTCAAAGGCGGTCGCGTCCACCGAAGTCGTGGACATCTTCGCGGCGGCGGGCATGGACCGCCCGGACATCTCGATTCTGTCCGACGAATTCCTTGAGGAAGTCAGACATCTGCCCCAGCGGAACCTGGCCCTGGAACTCCTGAAGAAACTCATCAACGACGAGATCAAGGGCCGCTCCCGCAAGAACGTTGTCCAGGCGCGTTCCTTTGCCGAGATGCTCGAGTTGGCCGTGCGCAAGTACCAGAACCGGGCCATCGAGGCGGCCGAGGTCATCCAGGAGCTGATCGACTTGGCCAAGAAGATTCGTGAGGCACAGGGGCGGGGCGAGAAGCTCGGCCTGAATGACGACGAGATGGCCTTCTATGATGCCCTGGCGGACAACGGTAGCGCCCGCGATGTCATGGGTGACGAATCGCTCTGCCTGCTTGCCCAGGAGCTGGTGAACCGCGTCCGCGACAGCGTCAGCATTGACTGGCAGATGCGGGAGAACGCCCGCGCGCAGATTCGCGTGCTGGTGAAGCGCGTCCTGCGCAAGTACGGCTACCCACCCGACATGGCAATGCGCGCCACCGAACTGGTGCTTGAACAGACCGAAGCGCTTTGCCGGGAGTGGACGCCATGACGCCCCCGACTGAAGGGCACAGGGGATGCCTGTGATGTAAACACGCGGAAGGATGCCACCGTTCCATGGGACACACGCGACTTGGACAACTGCCGAGGACCAGAAAGTGGCGACAGGTTGTGACCTGAAGTGAACCCCTTGTCAAGCACAACTTGACAAGGGGTTCACTTCACCGCAACCCGCGAGGCGATCATCTCCCGCTCGAACTCGGCGAAGGCCGCCAGCGTGTGACGCAGAAGGCGATTGTGCGGTGTCGAATCCAGATCCGGCTGATGCACGAGGCGGAGTTCGACGCCAGCCTTATCGAATTCGTCGAGCAGCAGAACCGCGTCAAGCATGTTGCGCGAGAGGCGGTCGAAAGCGACGGCATAGACCAGGTCAAGCCCTCCCAGAGCGATCACCTTCCGAAGCCTGCGCATCCCTGGCCGGTCCAGCGTCGAACCGGAGTAGCCCTCGTCTTTGAAGTGGTGGCTTTTCCTGAAGAGCAAACGCTGTCCGGATTGTCTGGCGTACTCCTGGCAGGTGCGAAACTGGGCATCGCAGGAGGAGAAGTCGAAAAGCCCCTGATTCGACTGCCGGGTGTAGATGGCACAACGGATGGTCGCCTTAACCGCCATAACGTCTTTCCGGACCGATGGGATTACCTGTTCAGATGTGGCTCAGAAAGGCGCGAGGTGTGAGCACCTCGATACCCCGGTATCCGGACGTTCGCAGCAGCGCCTTGTCTCCGCTGACGATAATACGACTGCCACCAGCGATGGCGCAGGCCAGAAACATGTCGTCCGTCGGGTCCGTACAGACGACTTCGGGCAGGGGTGAAGCCTCCACCAGTCGCGCATGGACGGCCAAGAGTTCCAGGGGTGGGCCGGGATCGACAGCCGGGAACTGCTCGGCCAGTTCGTGCATCACCCGCCGGTACTCATCCATGATCGGCGGCGACACCACGAGCGTAATGCGTCCCTCGCGCCAAGCGCGGAGGATCGTGGCAGGCGGCCCCGAGAAGAAGACACCCGCGAGGAAGACGTTGGTGTCCAGAACGACGTTCACGCCCGCCCCCGCACCTTGGCGACGGCCCTCGCTATGTCAGACGGCTTCATCCCGGCCGCCTTGGCTTGCCGCCGGGCACGGGTGACGATGCCGTCGAACTCCGACATCGAGGGCGGCGAGATGGCCTTAAGGATGACCACATCGTTCTCGCCCATCACGATAAACTGCGCACCGGTCTCCAGCCCCAGACTGTTGCGCACTTCCTCCGGGATCACGACCTGCCCCTTCGAAGACATCCGCGTGGTGGCTACCGTATTCATGGCAATAGCTTCCTTTCTTTTTGTCTTACCAGTAAGAATGTAGCACCTGGCCGGGGTGCACGCAAGCGCGATCTGCATAGTCGGGCGACGCTTTCTTGAAGAGCGAGCGCGCTCCTGGAGAGAGTTCGAAATGGCGCTGGGGTCCGGTCCGAACGAGCCTGTTAACCACTGGCGAGCTGTTCACCAGAGAGTCCGAGAGTTTTGGGGGTTGCTCTCGGGGTCCGAGAGCAAACGTATACGTTATCGCTCGGATCCCATCTTCTCCATTTCGGAACAGAGAATCCGCCCGGCGCGGCTGGATCGCCGGAACCCTTTGGAATCAACGGAAAACGCAAACGGCCCGGCCAGATGCCTGGTCGGGCGTTCGTGTTAACTGGATGGTACGGAAATCTTCCGCGAAATAAAATGGCTCGGATGCCGGGCACGCCCGCAGCATGCTGGAGAGCATCAAGGTCGAGTTCGAGACCAACGAGCGGCTGCTCGATGACTATCCCGAGGCGGTCTTCCCGATCCACGCGCTCGAGCGGATTCACAACCGCGCCAAGGGCCAGCTCTGCGGCGGCAAGGCCACGCGCATTGTCTGGACGGCGGACGAGATCGTGCTGCCGACCATTACGGGCAGCAAGGCGTCCGGCGCGATCATCCGCGTCGCGGGGATCGAGAGCCGGATTCGCGGCATGAAGTTCAAGCGTGCCGACGGCCGCGCGGTGCGCCCGTCGCTGGTCGTGCTCGACGACCCGCAGACCGATGAGTCGGCTCGCAGCGACATGCAGGTGCGGGCCCGCATGGAGACCCTGAACGGCGCGATCCTGAACCTGGCGGGACCGGGCCAGAAGATTTCGGGGATCATGCCCTGCACGGTGATCCGGCCCGGCGACATGGCCGACCAGATTCTCGACCGCGACAAGCATCCGGCCTGGCAGGGCGAACGCACCCGGCTGGTCTACGTCTTCCCGACGAACGAGAAGCTCTGGGACAAGTACGCCCAGATCCGTGCCGACAGCTTCCGCAACGACGGCGACGGCCACGAGGCCACGGAGTTCTACGGCAAGCATCGAAAGGAGATGGACGCGGGCGCGGTGATCGCCTGGCCCGAGCGCCACAACAAGGACGAGCTCTCGGCCATCCAGCACGCCATGAACCTGCGCCTCCAGGACGAGCGGGCGTTCTGGGCCGAGTACCAGAACCAGCCGCTGCCGCAGGAAGAGGGCGAGAGCGACCAGCTCAACGCCGACGCCATCGCCGCCAAGACCAACGGCATGCAGCGCGGCGTCGTGCCCATTGGGGCCAGCCATCTGACCATGTTCATCGACGTGCAGGGCAAGCTGCTCTTCCACGCCGTGGTCGCCTGGGAGGACGACTTTACCGGCTACGTCGTGGATTACGGCACCTATCCAGACCAGCAGCGTCCGGTCTTCACGCTACGCGAAGTGCAGAAGACACTCTCCCGCGTCGCGCGGGGCACCGGGCTGGAAGGCTCGATCTACGCTGGACTGGAGAAACTGACCGACGCGTATCTGGCCAAACGCTGGCGGCGCGACGACGGGGCCGAGATGCGGATCGAGCGTTGCCTGATCGACGCCAACTGGGGCCAGTCCACCGACGTGGTCTACCAGTTCTGCCGCCAGAGCGCCCACGCCGGTCTGATCATGCCCAGCCACGGCCGCTACGTCGGCGCATCGAGTGTCCCCTTCAGCGAGTACAAGCGCAAGAAGGGCGAGAGGGTCGGACTCCACTGGCGCGTGCCCACCGTTCAGGGCCGCCGCCAGGTGCGCCACGTCGTGATCGACACGAACTACTGGAAGAGCTTCGTCCACGCCCGGCTCGCCGTGGCGATGGGCGATCCCGGCAGCCTGTCGCTTTTCGGGCGCAAACCTGGCGAACACCAGCTCCTGGCCGAGCATCTCACCGCCGAGTACCGCGTGAAGACCGAGGCCCGGGGGCGTGTGGTCGACGAGTGGAAGATCCGCGCGGGCGGGCCCGACAACCACTGGCTCGATTGTCTGGTCGGCTGTGCCGTGGCGGCGTCGATCCTGGGCGCGGTCCTGCCCGGCACGGACGCCAAGACCGCACCCGCGCGTGCGCCGATCCGGTTGTCGGAACTGCGGAGGAGCAAGCGATGAAGCCTTCTGCCGATAAGAGGGAACCCGCGCCGAAGCGGGGACTGGAATGTCCCGGCTGTGGCTGCGCCCATTTCCGCGTGCTCTACACCCGTCGGGCTTTGGGTGGTCGCCTCCTGCGTCGGCGGGAATGCCGCCACTGCGGGCGGCGTGTGACGACGTATGAGGCGGCATCCGCCTGAGCGGTGGTCACAGCCGTACTTCTGCCGGAAGTCGCTGATCCAGTCCGCATGCCGTCCTGAGTCAGCAATGTGCCTGGCCAACGTCTGCATGCTCAATGACGCCACCCGGCTTCTCAACCCATCGGGAACGAACTGCATCACAAAGGGCATGATGCCGCCGGAATCGGAACCCGTGTCGCAGTGGAAGACCGGACTTCGCTCGTCGTGCAACAGGACAAAGATGCCGCCATACTCCAGCGCAAAAAGCAGTTCCCGGAAGAACTGGTAGTTCAACGCCAGGACGCATTGGCGTTCGCCCTTCATCAAATCGGCGAGCCCGTGCTTCTCGGCCAGCGTCCAGTATCGACGACCGATGTGATGAAGGTAGCAGCCCGTCTTCGCGGGCAGCGGATTCTTTCCGGCACAATCGCCCATGCCGAGGACCGTGCAACCGCCGAACTCAGCTTCCATCATCATTTCAGGCACTGAAGCAGCGATGCCGCCCGTTCTTGAATGATGTCAGCCACACGTTCAGCCATCGCGAGGTCGTTGCTCGCGGCCAAAACCTCTTTGCTCTTCAACCCCTCGATCGTCTTGCCGCACAGGTCCGCAATCCTTTCGCGCAGCATGGGCCAACCCACGCGGCATTCCTGGGCCATCTTTTGCCAGTGCGCGGGCGTGATCGTCTCGATGGATTCGCTCTTCCCGATCTTCATGGCCGGGGTCTTGGAGAGTTCCGGCCAAGCCAGCGTGCAGACCAGATCGTAGAACGGCGCAATCCGCCGGTCGCCCTTCCGGTAGAGGATCGAGTAGTTCTTGCCGTGCGCGTCGGCATTTCCGATCAGCACATTGAAGACCAGGCCGTCCAGGAAGTCCCGGATGTCCAGCGCCGCGACGGTGGACCACTCGCGGAGCAGACCGATGCAGTCGCGCAAGAGCGGGCCGCCTTCCTGCTGGTACTTGCGCTCCGGGGGAAACCCCAGCGCCTGGCAAAAGTCCTCTTGGTGAACACGCGTGACCGAGCCGTTCGCGTCGATGAAGCGGTCGTATCGCTGGACGACGATGCAGGGCTTGTTGCCGACCGGACGGTTGGACACCGGAGGCACGTTCAAACCGACCGCCCTGGCCAGCGTCATACAGAGAACCTCATTGGCCACCAGTCCGGGGAATCGCTCGGGCTCCGGCTTGATGATGTGCGTGCTCGGTGTGTTGCCGAGAGGCAGGGCGATGGTCGCCTCCCGAATCAGGACCGGCAACTTCGACTGCGATCCGGCCAGCGAGAGGCGCAGCCCTTCCCGGCCCGCCATCAGCGGGCGGCGGGGCAGTTCCGTGACAATCTCCTCCAACTCCCGCTCGCTCAGTTCACGAACGCGAGTCTCGCCCACGGTGGGGGACGGCGCGTCTTCCGGCAGGAGGCTGACCGCTCCCGCGCATTCGCCGCCGATTCGTTCCAGCATGGCGAAGTCGTTGCGCTCGCTGATTCCGAGAATGGCGGCGATCTGTTGCCTGGGCCCCTCGTCGGGGAGGATACCGGCGAAGAAAGGACGCGCGTGCTTTCCCCGGAACGGTTCGCTCTGCAGCGGCAGCGACCGGGAAAGAGGCATGGCATCCGACCTGCCCGTCCATTCTGAGGCATAGCGGAACTCGAGAAGTCCGCTGTCATCCTCGTCCAGAGCGCCGACCCGCTCGCCATTCAGGTAGACAATCAGCCTCTTCATGGCCGCCCGCCTCCGGCATCATCGCCGCTGAGGGGTGTTGTCTCGATGGCAAGTCCAAGCGCCTGCAACACCTGGAGCGTCTTGCCGATCTGGCAGGTGGGCTTTCCCTTCTCCAGATCAACGATGAACCGCAGCCCTGTGCCGCAGGTCATGGCCAGTTCCTTCTGGGTGATCTTCATCTGCTTGCGCCGCGTTCGGATCGCTGTCCCGATCTGTTCTGTGGTTTTCATCTTCATAGTTCCCGAGCGGTAATATCGCACACCGAAAGAGATTCGTCAACCGGTATTTTACCGTTCGGGAATATACAGGCGCGTCACATCAACCCGTGACGATATATTCCCGCTCGGTGCATTTTCGCGCCTGGCTTAGAGCTTATCTACAAATAATGAGTTGGCGAGCCATAGTATTCATGCACTGCAAGCCAAATTGGGAAGGCGGTGCGTGGAGAAACGATGATGGGACGCACGAAACCGTGGGAAGTGAGTGATTCCTTCTGGAGCCTGGCCGAACCGCTGGTTCCAACCGGGCCGCGGGCGGGAAGCCTGCGCCAGGATTACACCCGCAAGCCCGGCGGGGGCCGCAAGCCGACGTACACCGCACGGCAATATTT